>NZ_JBFAKB010000004.1:0-632790 GCF_040655495.1 Nonomuraea sp. NPDC050404 | reverse complement strand
CTCCTGTTCACCGGTCAACAGCCCAATCATGACCACACCCCGGCACTCTTCAGACCCGAGCCCGGACACCAAATCCCTTTGTCAGCAGGCTCTTACAGCGTGAGCCCCAGGGCCACCAGTACCGCGATCAGCGTGATCGGCCCCATCACGGCCGCCGACACGACCAGCCCGCGGTGGCCGGGCAGGGCGCGGGCGAGCATGCGCGAGGCGATCCGCCGTGCCGGCGCCGCGCCGGGCAGCACGAACAGGCCCAGCGTGAACACGCCCGCCGCCAATGCCTCCGCGTGGGTGCCGCTCAACCGGACGGCCGACTGCAGCAGTCCCGCGGCGATGAAACCGACCGCCAGCGACCCGAACAGATTGCCCGCCGCGACGAGCGCCGCCTTGGACGGCGACCACCGGGACTCGCCGAAGAAGTGCTCGCCCGCGTGCAACGCCAGGGAGATCGCCGCCGCCGCCAGACCGGCGCGGACCGGCATGGCGATGGTCAGCGCGATCAGCGTCACGACCATGAGCGTCCCGACGAACCCACTGCTGCGCACGAACCGCCGCAGGTCGAAGGGCTCCTTGGGAGCCGGGGCCGGACGGTGCTCCTCGGGCTGCCCGGCCACGACGGTCGGGTCGGGGGCGGGCGCGTGCCGCTCCTCCTGGTGTCCCCGGCCGTACTCGACCGGCGGAAGCAGGTGGGAGACGGTGTCCAGCATCATCGTACGGGGGCGGCCCCGCTCGGGCTCGACCGTACGGGCCGTGGGATCGAGCGCCCCGGCCATCCGCAGCAGCTCCCGCGCGTCGGGCCGGGCGGCGGGATCGACCTGCAGCGCCCGGGTCAGCCAGCCCTGCAGCCAGGCGGGCGCCTTGTCGATCTGCGCCCGCCCTTCCATGGTGTTGAAGCAGACCGCCTCGAACGTCCCCGTGCCGAACGGCGGCAGCCCCGTGGCGGCGAAGAACACCGTCGAGGCCAGTGAGTGCACGTCGGCCGCCTGGGTGATCTGCGAGTTGCGGATGATCTCCGGCGCGAGGTAGCCGGGCGTGCCGACGAACATCCCGGTCTGGGTCAGCCTGGAGGCGTTCACCAGGTGGGCGATGCCGAAGTCGATGACCAGCGGCTCGCCGTTGACGACCATGACGTTGGACGGCTTGAGGTCCCGGTGGATCACGCCGGCCGCGTGGATGTCCACCAGCGCCTGGCACAACCCCCGGGCGAGCCTGATCACCTCGTCGGGCCCGAGCGGGCCGCCGGTCAGCACGGTGTCCTCAAGCGTGCGGCCCGGGGCGAACCGGGTCACCACGTACGGCTTGCTGCCCGCCAGCTCGGCGTCGAGCACCTCGGCCACGTACCGGCTGCGTACCATGCGCATGGTCTCGACCTCGCGCATCAACCGGTCGCGCGCCTTGAGGTCGGCGGCCACGTGCGGGTGCAGCACCTTGATCGCGACTTCGCGGCCCGCCGGGTCGAGCCCGAGGTGGGCGACGCCCATGCCGCCCTCGCCGATCTTCCGCAGCACCCGGTACGGTCCGAGTCGTTCCTGCGTCTGAGCGCTCATACCCGACGTCATCCTCCGTGTTCCCCCGTTGGCCATGCCCCTACAACGCACCGGCCCCGGACATTGTCCCGCAGCCCGTCCCCCCGATTTGCACAGTAAGCGATGATCTGGACGGCTGCGGCGGCGATCGGCCCCTGGGACTCCTTCGTTTCGGCAGGCCCGGCGGATCAAGGCGATCTCCGACCCGGTGCATCACGGCGATCTCCGACCCGGTGGACCACGGCGATCTCCGACTTGGTGGATCACGGCGATCTCCGGCGCCCGCGCAGGGCGGTCAGCAGGAGCTCCCGATGCCGGAGGACGAGCCGCCGGTCGCCGGTGGCCCAATCGATGGCCGCCTCGGCGTGGCGACGGCGGGCGTCGGTGAACCGCGCGTCCCCGATGACGGCCCGCTCCGCTTCGGCGAGCCCGCTCTGCCTGCCCACCACGGCGTCCAGGAGTTCCTCCGGACCGACAGCGGCCCCGTACCCGTCACACAGTTCACGCAGGTGCAGGGCCTGCTCCTCGATCGGCACCCCGCCCTGCGCCTGGATGCACCACGTCCAGGCCAGGTACGCCAGATCGCCGAGCCCCGCCCCCGGCCCGCAGGAGGACCAGTCGATGAAGGCGACGGGCAGGCCGTCGCGGAAGATGGTGTTGAAGGGTCCCGGATCGCCGTGCACGACGCACTCCTGACCGGCCGCCAGAGCGTGGCCGCTGGTCACCTCGTGCAGGGCACGCAACATCCGCCCGCCGATCGCGTAGGCCCCGGGCGCGCGCTGGCCGGGATGGTCGGTGGTGACGCCGGGGATGTAGGTCAGGATGTCCCGGCCGCGTTCGTCGATGCCCAGGTGGCGCGGGGCGTACGGGTAGCCGACCGACTCCAGGAAGGTCAGCACCCGGGCGGCGAGGTCGGCGCCTTCGTCACGGGAGCGGCGTACGGTGTCGCCGACCCGCACCACTTCCGCCGCCCTGTTGCCGCCCGTCAGCGGCTGTTCGCCCATCTAACCATGATGGCGGTGGCGGCGGCGACAGGGTTATGTCACTCTGCGTTGTAGATCGGCTACGCAGTGCTGTTAGGTGAGGTGTCTGCCTTTGCAGGCGTTACCCGAACAGCAAGGAGTGACCCATGAGAACCCTCCTCCGCCGAGCCGCCGTCGTGCTCGCCGTGGCGACGGCCACCGCCGGGCTGGCCATGCCCGCCTCCGCCGCCCCCGAGCCCGCCGCTCCCAAGGCCGCCGCCCCCGAGTCAACTGCCCCCAAGCCCGCCGCCCCCGAGGCAACCGCCCCCAAGCCCGCCGCCAAGGCCCCCGCCAACTGGGCCTGCCCCCGGATCGTCGGGGTGTGTGCCCTGGACGCGGACGGACGGCTCAGGATGATCTCCCGCGATGAGGCCGTCATCGTGCCGCCCGTCATCAAGGCGGCGAACAACACTCCCGACCACTGGTGCTTCTACTCCTCGCGCGGCTTCGCCGGCGAGCGTCGTGAAGTGAGCCCAGGAGAAGTCGTTCATGACTTCGGCTTCGACGTCTGGTCGGCCCGCAACGGCTACTGCGACTGGTGATCACCCGCCGTTGAGACCGCGCGCCGCCGGATCCCCGCCCAGGGGGTCCGGCGGCGCTGTAACCGCTTACTACGACCCGGCTCAAGCGCCGGCGTAGGCGATGTTCGGCCGGGGCGGCTTCGTCATGCCGGAGCCGAGGAAGTAGTCGACGTGGTGCGACTGCAGGTAGCCCTTGAGGGTCATCGCGTTGCGGTAGGCGGGGTTGTGGGCGAGGGTGTACAGCCTGGTCGTGGTCGGCAGGCCGGTGGTGAAGACGATCAGCTCGTTGCGGGCGGAGTTGGTGTAGACGACCTCCTCACGCCAGTCGCCGAGGATGTCGCCGACCAGGGCGGGGTTGACGCCGTGCGCGTTGACCGCGCCATAGCTGGAGATGTTGAGCAGGCGCGGCAGGTTGTTGGTCGGCCGGGGGTCGGCCGGGTTCCACTTCTCGAACTTGCCGTCGTTGAGCAGTTCCATGGTCAGGTCGCCGTCCCACCACAGGCCGAGGTGGGGCCAGGGGCGCAGCGAGGTGTTCGGCTCGGTGAGCTGGTTGCTGCGCGCGTTGTACAGGCCGGAGAACGACCAGACCTCCATGCCGGGGAAACGCGGGTCGATGTCGCCGGCCATGCCCCGGCCGACGTCGCCGACGCCGCTCTCGACGTGCTGCCAGAGCATGTTGCCGTTCGCGGCGCCGTAGTAGTACTCGCGCAGGCCGCTGGCGTTGTCCTGCTGCACGCCGTACCCCTCCAGGCCCGCCCTGCTGGGGTCCAGGTCCGCGATGTGGAAGCGGTCGCCGTGCACGACGCCCTCGTCGGCCAGGCTGTAGCGCAGGGTGCCGTCGCCGTTGAGCACGAAGCCGATCTCGGCGATCTCGTCCTTGCCGTCCTGGTCCACGTCGATGATGCGGGTGTTGTGCCCGTCCGGGAGATCCTGGTTTCCGCGCAGGAACTTCCACTGCCTGGTCAGGGCGCTGCCGGTGAACTTCCAGGCGGTGTACATGAGGTTGAAGCCACCGTTGCCGACCCGGTTCTTCAGGTACGCGACCAGGCTCGGCGTGCTGCCGTCGAGCGAGCCGACGCCGAAACGGGCGTACATCGGCCCGTCGGACAGATAGTCGGTCGGCACCGGCGCGGTGGCCCGGGGGGCACCCGTCCGGCCGTCCAGGATGGCGATGGACTGGCGCACGTTGTCGCTCTCGGTGTGCCGGCTGCCGTTGCCGAAGGTGACGCCGTTGGCCACCCGCACGGCGACCTCGGCCCGGCCGTCGCTGTCGAGGTCCGCGACGGTGACGCCGTCGTTGTGGCCGACGTCGATGGTGGCCGAGCCGCCCTCGATGTTGTCCTGGTTCGTACTGTTCGGGCCCATGTTGACCGACCACAGGAACGTGCCGTCACTTCGGTAGGCCTCGATGGTCTGCGGGGAGGTCTGGCGGTCCACGACGTAGTCGTAGGCGCCGTCGCCGTCCAGGTCGCCGACCCAGGCGAACTTGATCGCGCCGCCCGCCCGCAGCGGGATGCGTACCACGGGCTCGACGGCGTGGTTCGCGGTCAGCTCGAAGGAGGCGCTCACCGGCTGCCAGACCCCGTCGATCACCGGCCGGACGTAGTAGCTGTTGCGCCGCGTGAGGTCGGCCGTGGAGTCCACGAAGTTGGTGCCGCCGGTCAGCAGGTCGGCGTTGAGCTTGACGGCCGCGCCGCCGGCCGTGGAACGGTAGACGTTGAAACCGATGCCGTCCGGATCCAGGCCCAGCAGCCGCCAGGACACCAGGACGCTGGTGCTGCCGGTGCGGACGGCCACGACTCCGCGGCCGAGGTTCTCCATCATTCGGGGGCCGGCCGCGGCCTGCGCCGGGACTGCCGGGACGGTGCCGAGGAGCAGCGCGGTGGCGATGAGCACAGTTCTCCATCGGTGTGTGACGCGCATTCTGACCTCCAGAGGCCATGGGGGGGTTGGGGGGACGTCACCTGACGGAAACTCGCGAGAGTTTAACCGTTTACATAGTTGGGATATGACCACGAGCTGAGACTCAAGTCAAGGAATGCACGTCATGGGGCTGGTGGCTCGAATACGCTTCCAGCCGCCCTCTTCCTTCATGTCGCGCCGATTTGCCTAAAGGCTTTAGGCAAACTACCGTCCGGTTAAGGCAATTTGGAGGAGAGTCATGGCACGTGCGGGGCTGAGTGCGGAACGCCTCACCAGGGCGGGGGCGGAGCTGGCCGACGAGGTCGGCTTCGATCAGGTGACCGTGTCGGCGCTCGCCAGGCGGTTCGACGTCAAGGTGGCGAGCCTGTACTCGCACCTGAAGAACTCCCACGAGCTCAAGACCAGGATCACCCTGCTGGCCCTGGAGGAGCTGGCCGACCGTGCCTCCGACGCGGTGGCGGGCCGGGCCGGCAAGGACGCCCTGACCGCCCTCGCCAACGTCTACCGCGACTACGCCCGCGAACATCCGGGCCGCTACGCCGCGACCCAGTTCAGGCTCGACACGAAGACCGCCGTCGCCGTCGCCGGCGTCAGGCACGCCCAGCTGACCCGGGCGATCCTGCGCGGCTACGACCTGACGGAACCTGACCAGACCCACGCGGTACGACTGCTGGGCAGCGTCTTCCATGGCTACGTGAGTCTGGAGCTGGGCGGCGGGTTCAGCCACAGCGCCCCCGACACCCAGGAGACCTGGGAACGCGCCCTGGACGCCCTGGACGCCCTGCTCCGCAACTGGCCCTCCCCCACCTCCTGACGAGCCGCCCCCTCGTGACGGCCCGCCCCCCTCCTAACGGGCTGGCCTCCCCTAACGGGCTGGCCTCTCCTGACAGAAGCGGGGACCGTGCGCCGCCACTTCCGCCCTCTCCGATCGACGAAAGAGCACCATGCACACCGACTGGATCACCACGCCCATCACCACGGACCTGCTGCGCGGCGCCCTCGACCTGGAGCGCACCGAGCGCGGCCTGCTGCCGCACCGCCTGCCCGCCAAGGCCCGCGCCCAGTGGACCGACCCGCAACTGTCGATGGTCGAGTCCCAGCCCTCCGGCGTACGGCTGGCCTTCCGCACCCGGGCCACCGCCGTAGAGCTGGACACGCTGCCCACCAGGCGCCTCTACCCGAGCGCACCGCCCCGCCCCGAGGGCGTGTACGACCTGCTCATCGACGGCGACCTGACCGCCCAGGCCACCGCGACCGGCGGCAACACCGTGACCATCGACCTGGTCACCGGCGGCGCCGAGTTCACTCCCGGACCGGCCGGCACCCTCCGCTTCACCGGTCTGCCCGACCGCGTCAAGGACGTCGAGATCTGGCTCCCGCACAACGAGACCACCGAACTCGTGGCCCTGCGCACCGACGCGCCCGCCGAGCCCGTACCGGATCGGGGGCGCAGGGTGTGGCTGCACCACGGCAGCTCGATCAGCCACGGCTCCAACGCCGTGCACCCCACCGGCATCTGGCCCGCGCACGCCGCGGCACTCGGCTCGGTGGAGCTGATCAACCTCGGCCTGGGCGGCAGCGCCCTGCTCGACCCGTTCACCGCCCGCGCCATGCGGGACACCCCCGCCGACCTGATCAGCCTCAAGATCGGCATCAACGTCGTCAACGCCGACCTGATGCGCCTGCGCGCGTTCGGCCCCGCGGTGCACGGCTTCCTCGACACCATCCGCGACGGCCACCCTGCCACGCCGCTGCTGGTCGTCTCCGCCATCCACTGCCCCATCCACGAGGACACGCCGGGCCCGTTGACCTTCGACTTCGAGGCCATGCAGGCCGGCGAGCTGCGGTTCCGCGCCACCGGCGACCCCGCCGAGCGCGCCGCGGGAAAGCTGACGCTCACCGTGATCCGCGAGGAACTGTCCCGCATCGTGCGTCAGCGGGCGGCCGACGACCCCAACCTGCACTACCTCGACGGCCTCGACCTGTACGGCGAGCAGGACGCGGCCGAACTGCCGCTGCCCGACGACCTCCACCCGGACGCCGTTACCCACCTCCGCATGGGCGAACGCTTCGCCAAGCACGCCTTCGCCGACGGAGGCCCGTTCGGAATGTGACGGCGGGCGGCAGTGCGACAGCGGGCATCGGTGCGACAACGGGCGTTGGCGTACCAGCAGGCACTGCTTCATCAGTGGGCATTGGTGTAACGGCGGGCATAGGCAGGCGGGCGAAAACGGTTCACGATGGGTGGCCGGATCTCCTCACCCAACGGAGGGTCATATCGTGCGTCTGCTCACCGGCTTGACGATGAGTGCCGTACTCGCCACCGGCCTGCTGGCCGCCCCACCTGCCCTGGCCGCCGCCCAGACGGCGGTGAGCTTCGCCGCGGACTCGGGCGACTCATGCCGCCGCGGTTTCACGGAGGGTAGCCTCGAACGCTACGCCGGACCGGTCATCCGCCCGACCGTCCTCGTCGAGGGCTTAGTGTCCGACGAGGGCGTCCCGACCGTCTGCTTCCCCGACAACAAGTACACCACCGCCACCTTCGACGGCTACGACGACACCGGGCTCGTGGCCACCGAGACCGCCAAGGCGAACGACGAGCAGGTCAAGTTCGCCTTCAAGCTGTCCGACTCCACGGGCGTGCGGACGATAACCCGGGTGGTCGTGCAGGTGTGCCGGCACACCAACGCGCCCATCGGGACCAGCTACTGCGGCAAGGCCCAGGAGTACAAGATCCCCTAGTCCCCCGGCTCAGGCTCGCGGCCCAGGCGTATTACGGCTGGGCCGCTTTTCTCTGTCCACAGGGGCGAGCAGCGCAGGGGCACCCGAGGCACGCGACACCCGGACGCCGGGAGGTTCGTGGCTCACGACGGGGGCGGCCCCGAGACGGGGGATACATGCGTGTCCTGATCGTTGAGGATGACGTCACGACGAGCATGGAGCTGGTCCGGGGTTTCGCGGAGCGGGGTTTCGAGACGATCACCGCCGCGAGCGGCCGCTCGGCTCTGCGGCTCTTCGCCTCGGTGGATGTCGTACTCCTGGATCTCGGCCTGCCCGATATCGACGGGGTGGAGGTGTGCCGGCTGATCCGCGCCGTGTCCGGCGTGCCGATCATTGTGGTCAGTGGCCGCGACAACGAATTCGACCGGGTTCTCGGACTGAGGATGGGGGCCGATGACTACGTCGTGAAGCCGTACCGGCTGCGGGAGTTGACCGCGCGCATGGAGGCCGTGGTGCGGCGGGCCCGCTGGCCGCGCGAGAAATATGTGCTCGGCCCCGTGCGGCTCGACCCGCACGGCCGGCGGGTGGCGGTGGCCGACCGGGGGGTCGCGCTCACCCGCAAGGAGTTCGACCTGCTCATTCTCCTGGCCAGCGAGCCGGGACGCACCTTCACGCGCGAGCACATCATGGCCGAGGTCTGGGGGCACGACGGGGCCGGAGACACCCGGACGCTCGGCGTGCACGTGGCGGGCCTGCGCAGGAAACTCGGCCTGCCCGACTTCATCGAGACCGTACGCGGCGTCGGATTCCGGCTGGCCGTCCAGCCGTGCTCGCGCGAACCCTGATCGGCCGTCGCACCTGCCGCAGCACAGTCGCACCTGCCGCAGCACAGTCACGCCCGGGACGACGTAGGGTCCACATCAGCGACCAGTTCCCGGCCGCGCGACCGCGGCCCGCGTGAGAGGGAAGCCGGCATGACCGTCACTCCCGAGCAGTTGCGTGCCCTCGCCACCCGCGCCGAGGCGCTCACCGCCGAGCTCTGGGCGCTCTGTGGCACCGTCCAGAACGGATCCGCCGAACCCGATCCCCTCGTGGCGGCGCGGCAGGCCGCGGGGTGGCTGGCCCGGGGCGCGGAGGATCTGCAACTCGCCGCCGCCGACCTGGCCAGGTTGCAGGAGCAGCCGTGCGGCCTGCCGTGGGGCGTGTGCCCCGAGCACGGCAACACTCTCAACTCCAGCGCGGGCATCTCCACGTGCCGGGTGTGCCAGCGTACGTGGGCGCATGACCGGTTGCGCCGGCCGTGCGACGAGACGGCGACGTGGAAGGTGATCGACCGGGCGGGGACGGTCACGCGGATGTGCGACGGGCACGTCCTGGGCGCGCGCGCCGCCGCAGGCAACGCCACCTTCGTCCGGCTCGGCGCCGACTGACCGAGCGCGTATTTTCCGCGTCAAGACCCGTATGGATCGCCGTATCCCGCTTCACAGGCCGGAGGGCACGGGCGTACAGTTCGTAAAGTACGTACTTGACGTTCATTGCGAAGTTGGCGCGGATGAATCCTTCGGAGAGCGAGTTCGTCGACCGGATGGGCCTGGTCATGGAGCGCCTGGGCACGACGCGGACGATGGGCCGGCTGTGGGGCTGGCTCATGATCTGCGACCCGCCGCACCAGTCGCTCACCGACCTGGCGACGGCGCTCGGCGTGAGCAAGACCGCGGTCAGCACGGTCTCCAGGCAACTGGAGACGGCCGGGATGATCGAGCGGGTGCCCACGTCGGCCCGCGGCCACCACTACCGGCTGGTCGGCGGCGGCTGGGCCTACGCCATCAAGGTCCAGCTCAAGGCCATGCAGCTCAGCCTGGACACGCTGGACTTCGGGCTGTCGGTCGTGGACGAGGCACGGACCACCCAGCGGGCCCAGGTCGCGGAGACCAGGGAGTTCTTCGCCTTCATCCTCCATGACGCGGACGAGATGCTGCACCGCTGGGAGGAATACCGCAAGAGATCGTCCTGACGTACGTCTCGATCATTCGAGAGCGACAAAGAAGAGGGATCCTCAACCCAAGGAGAAGGCGATGTCCTACATCGTCGAGCGGTACAACGTTCCCGCACAACACTTCTGGCTGCACGGGCCGCGATCCGGCCCGCCGGTCGAGTTCAGTGAGGAAGCCGGAATGTGGAACATCTACGGATACCCCGAGCTGCACGAGGTGCTCGGCGATCCGTCCACGTTCTCCTCCGACACCATGCGCGTCGTCCCCAAGTCGATGTTGCCGGACGGCGAGACCCCGTCCCTGGACGGGTTCATCACCCAGATCGACCCGCCGGAGCACGGCAAGCTGCGCAAGCTCGTCAGCAGCGCCTTCACCCGCAAGGTGGTCGCGGACCTGGAGCCGCGGATCGCCGAGCTGACCGGCGAACTGCTCGACGCGGCGCGCGAGCGCGAAGGGTTCGAGCTGGTGCGCGACCTGGCCTACCCGCTGCCCGTGATCGTCATCGCCGAACTGCTGGGGGTGCCCAGCAGCGACCGCGCCCTGTTCAAGGAGTGGGCCGACGCGCTGTTCCAGCGTGATGCCAAGATCTCCGTCAAGTACACCGCCGAGGAGCGCAAGGCCCAGACCGAGCCCTCGATGAAGGCGTGGCGGCAGATGGCCGGCTATCTCGGCGAGCACGCCGAGCAGCGCCGGCGGCAACCCCGCGCCGACCTGCTCACCAGGCTGGTCGAGGCCCAGGTGGACGGCGAACGGCTGCCCGCCGACCAGGTGGTCAACTTCGCCATGATCCTCCTGCTGGCCGGGCACATCACCACCACGATGCTGCTCGGCAGCACGGTGTTGTGCCTGGACGCCTACCCCGGGCAGCAGGACAGGGCGCGCGCCGACCGCGGCACGATCCCGGACGTCATCGAGGAGTCACTGCGGCTCATGACTCCGTTCGCCGCCCTCGGCCGGGCCACGACGCGCGACGTCGAGCTGGGCGGGGTGACGATCCCGGCCGACCAGATGGTCATGTGCTGGCTGGCAGCGGCCAACAGGGACCCCCGGCAGTTCCCCGACCCCGACTCCTTCGACCCGGGGCGCGACCCGAACCCGCATCTCGGTTTCGGCCGCGGCATCCACTTCTGCCTGGGCGCGCCGCTGGCCAGGCTGGAGGGGCGGGTGGCGCTGAACATCCTGCTCGACCGGTTCGACCAGCTCCGCACCGATCCCGATGAGCCCGTGGAGTTCATCACCACGCCGACCATGACGGGGGTGCGCCGCCTTCCGCTGCTGCGGAAGTGACGCGCGTCCGGCCGGAAGATGACACCGTACGGCCCGGAAAGTGCGGCCGTACGGTGCGGATAGTGCGGATAGTGCGGCTGGATGGTGCGGCTGGGCGGGGGGCGGTCAGAAGGTGAAGCCGCCGGGGCGGGCGTTGCGGTCGGCGATCAGGCCGGCCAGCGTGGCGACGGCGATCTCCGGCGGGGTCTGCGAGCCGATGTTCAGCCCGATCGGCCGGTGCACCCGGTCGATCTCCTCCCCCGGCACGCCGAGGTCGGTCAGCGCCCGCACGTGCGGCGCGGTGTGCCGGGCGCTGCCCATGATCCCGACCCACCGGACGGGATACTTGAGCACGTCGCGGAGTATCGGGCCGATCTCGTCGCGGTGGTGGTCGGTGAGCACCACGTCGGCCGTCCCGTCCAGGTAGCCGCCCAGCTCGGCCTCCAGCCTGAACCCCGTCCCGCTTCCCGCCGGACGCCGGGCGGGGTCGGGCTCGTACAGGATCGTACGGAAGCCGAGCTCGGCGCCGAACCTCAGCAGGCAGTCGGCCACCGGCGAGTCGAAGACGGCGACCAGCGTCCGCCCGGCTTGCCGGGCGGGCGCCTCGCTGTGGGCCACCTCACACGCCGGATCCTCATCGTGGGTGTGGGTCATGCCCGCAGTCTGACACGCGTGAGCCGGTCCCAGAAGGCGGGTCAGGCGGTGCGCTTGGCCCAGAAGTGCGGGCCGATCTGCTGGAACAGCGACAGCGTCGCCTGCGACGAGCCGCTCTGCCCGAGATGCCGGAGCGTCGCGACGTTCTTGGTCGGCAGGGTGCCACCGGGCCCGGAGACGGCGGTCGGGTGGAACCACTTCTGGCCGTCGGTGTTGTCGCACACCGCCACCACCACCTCGACGGTGTTCTTGGCGGTCAGGCACAACGCGGAACCCCCGCTCTCCAGGCTGGCCCGCAGCGTGTAGATGAAGGCCGCCTGCCCGCCGCCCGAGGAGAAGGTGGCCGTCTGCGCCCACTGGCCGAACTTGCTGTTGGTGTCGGGCTGCAGCGCCACGCTCGCGCCGTTGACGTTCCCGAACGCCGACATGACCAGCTTGGCGCTGTTGCCCCGGTACTCGAGCTCCTTGTAGACGGGCGCGGCGGCCTGCGCCGGTAAGGCGAGCGCGGCGCCGATCCCGGCCACACCGATGGCGGTGGCGGCGTGGCGGAGCATGCGTGATGCGAACATATGGGTTCCCCCGTTGTCATGATGTCTGGTCCACCCCGTTGATGAACCTCCGGAAGTAAACCCGCTCGGACACCGGTCGGTCCGCGCACAAATACGCGCTACGGCGGTGCTCCCGGGCACACGCCGGCGATCAGCGGGTGGACTCGCGGATCATGAGCCGGAAGGGGGCGACGTACTGGCCGGTCGGGCGCTGGGGGGCGAGCACGCGCTCCACCACCAGCTCCACCGCCTTGGCGGCCATCCAGCGGTGGTCAGGCGCCACGGTGGACAGCGAGGGCACGGCGTACGCCGCCTCCGGGATGTCGTCGAAACCGACGAGACGCACGTCGTCGGGCACCCGCAGACCACGGTCGGCCAGCCCCCGCAGGATGCCGAGTGCGACGGTGTCGGTCACCGCGACCACGCCGTCGATCTCCTGCCCGGAGTCGGCCAGGCGGTGCGCGACGGCGCGGCCGGCCTCCATGCTCATCCCGTCGAGGACGAACAGCAGCGGCGGATCGAGGTCGAGGCCGCGTTCGGCGAGCGCGGCGCGATAGCCCCGGTAACGGCGGGTCACCACGTTCACGCCCTCCAGGGCGCCGCCGGTGACGATCGCGATGCGGCGGCATCCCCGGTCGGCCAGGTGCGCGACGGCGGCGGCGGTGCCGTCCTCGTTGGGCATGGCGACGTGGTCGAAGCGCCCGCCGAAGTCCTGCTCGCCGAGCATCACGATGGGGTAGTCGGCGTCGGCGGGCCCTTCCAGGCGGTCGAGTTCGACCGCGCTGAGGATCAGCCCGTCGAAGTGCAGGGTGCGGGAGTGGGCGATGGCGCCGGCCTCGCCGGCCGCCGCCGCGCCGGTCTGCTCGACGACGACGTGGAAGCCCCGCCGCCGGGCCTCGTCGATCACGTGGACGGCGAGGTGGCCGAAGTACGGGCTGTCGATGTCGGGCACGGCCAGGCCGATGACGCCGGTCCGCCCGGACTTGAGGGTGCGGGCGGAGACGTTGACGCGGTAGCCCGACTGGCGGATGGCCTCCAGCACGCGGCGGCGCACCGGCTCGCTGACGCCGGGGCGGTTGTTGACCACGTTGGAGACGGTCATCTTCGACACCCCGGCCAGCCGGGCGACGTCTGTCATGGTCACCATGCCGTGCCCCACGTTCTGCTCACCTGCGCGGACCCACGTGGCCGCCGCTCACCTGCGCGGACCCGCGCCCGCCGCTCACCTGCGCGGACTCCGCGTGCGCCGCACCCGGCCGAGGCCGTCCGCGCAGGCCACCGATGGCGGTGAGCTTATCGCGGATCACTCGGGCGCGGTCATGCCAGGTCCGCCTCGACGGTGACGAAGGAGTGGGCGGGCAGGTGCACGCGGAGTCCGGAGGCCGTGGCCGTGACCTGCTCGTGAGCGCGCGGCGCGACCGCGGCGGGCGTTTCGGGGCTGTTGTGCTCCTGCGGCTCGCCCGCGGTCAGGATGCGCGAGCGGACGCCGGTGAGCGCGCCGCCACGCAGGTCCAGCTCGACGTCGGCCGGCCGGTCGGTGTCCAGGTTGGACAGGGAGATGAGCACCCGGCCGTCCTTGCGGCTGGCCGACAACGAGACGGTCGCGAGGGTGTCGCTCCCGACCTCGCGGGTGGGCACATCGCCGAGCAGGTCCACGCGCAGGGAGGCGGCGTCCTGGTGACCCTTGTTCATCTCGAACACGTGGTAGGTGGGCGTGAGAACGAGCGCGCCCGAGGAGGGGTCGGTGAGGATCATGGCCTGCAGCACGTTCACCGTCTGCGCGATGTTGGCCATCACCAGGCGGTCGGCGTGCCGGTGGAAGACGTCGAAGTGCACGCTGGCGACCAGCGCGTCCCTGAGCGTGTTCTGCTGGTAGAGGAAGCCCGGGTTGGTGCCCGGCTCGACGTTCCACCAGGTGCCCCACTCGTCCAGCACCAGGCCCACGGTCTTTTCCGGGTCGTAGCAGTCCATCACGTTGGAGTGGCCGGTGATCAGCTCGTCCACGTGGGCGGCCTTCACCATCGTGCGGTAGTACTCGTCGGTGGTGAACACCGTGGCGTCGCCCTTGTCCTGCCAGGTGCCGGGGACCGTGTAGTAGTGGAACGACAGCGCCTGCATGAAGCCGGTGGGCCGGTAGGCGCAGCCCAGTTCGCCGAACTGCTTCATGAGCGTCTCGGTCCAGGCGTAGTCGCCGGCGTTCGCCCCGGCCGCGATCCGGTAGAGCTTGTTGTCGCCGTGGTTGCGGCAGTAGGTGCCGAACCTGCGCGCCTCGGCGGCGTACTGCTCGGCGCTCATGCTGCCGCCGCAGCCCCACGCCTCGTTCCCGAGCCCCCAGTACGGGATCCGCCACGGCTCCTCGCGCCCGTTGGCCTTGCGCAGCCGCACCATCGGCGAGTCGCCCTCACGGGTCAGGTACTCCACCCAGTCGCTCATCTCGCGCACCGTGCCAGACCCGACATTCCCGGAAATGTACGGCTCCGCCCCCAGCAGCTCGCACAGCGCCATGAACTCGTGCGTGCCGAAGTGGTTGTTCTCCTCGACGTTGCCCCAGTGCGTGTTGACCATCACGGGCCGCTCGACCTTGGGACCGATGCCGTCCATCCAGTGGTATTCGTCGGCGAAGCAGCCGCCCGGCCAGCGCAGGTTCGGGATGTTCAGCGCCCGCAGCGCCTCCACCACGTCCAGCCGGATGCCGCCGGCGTTCGGCAGGTCGCTGTCCTCGCCCACGTAGAACCCGCCGTAGATGCACCGGCCCAGGTGCTCGGCGAAGTGGCCGTACAGGTGCCGGCTGATCACCGGGCCTTTGACGTCGAGGTTGATGACGGCGGGCAGCACGTTTTCGCTCATCTCTGAACACCTTGCCTTAGGGGCGCATTTATCGATAAAGCGAAGCTACTTTATCGATACAGAACCCCCTGTCAAGAGGCCGCACCCGCTGTACGCCGCCGCACGCATCGTTCAGCATGGACAGCGTCAGCGGTCGAGGAGGCACCCGTGCCGAAAAGACTCTCCTACTCCGACGCGGTCAAGCTGCTGGGCGGTTCGCGCAGCGGGCTGATCGCCGCCCTGGACAAGCTGACCGGCGGCGTGCTGATCAGCGCCACGGGCGGGGGCGGCGAGTTCGCCCTCAGCCTCTTCGACGTCAAGGGCGAACTGGTCCAGCTCAGCCAGGAACTGATCACCGGACTGGCCGACCGCATGCGCGGCCTGAGCCGCTTCGACAGGACGCAGCGGCTCACCGCCGCGCACAAGGTCATCGTCCTGACCGGCTTCTTCGAGGCCGTCGGCGCGGCGGCGCTGCCGGTCGCCGGGCCGCTGCTCGACAGGCCGGCGCAGGTGGAGCTGGCGACCGGCCGGCCGCCCGCCTCCAAGCGCCTGGACGCGCTGGCCTCCGTGCTGCACGACAGCGACATCCCCGGCGAGTCCGCCGGTCCCCTGCCCGGCGCGTTACCGGCGTTCTACGCCGCCCTGGGCGAACGGCTCCTCGTCTACCTGCGCGACTCCACCGCCTGGGCGGACCTGGCCGATCCCGGCGAGGTCGTTCGCAAGCTGACGCTGGAGGTGCCGGAGCACGCGCTGCGCCGCTACGAGGAGCACCTGCGGCGCCTGGCCGCCGACTTCCCCGAGGTGGCCTTCTGGGCGAACCGGCTCGACCACGTCGCCACGCACCGGCGGCTGGTGGCGCTGCAGGCCGGCATGGAGGGGCTGGGCCTGGCGCTGGAGGAGATCGCCGCCGGGACCGTTCCCGTCGATGCCCGCCGCGAGGCGCTGGCCAGGCGCTACCGCAGCGTGCTCGACCGGCCCATCGTGACGACAGGGGATCTGCCGGAGGGGCTGACGATCCCGTCGCTGGCCAGCGCGTACGTCACGCCCTGCTTCCGCGCCGCCGAGGCCGTCGAGTCCTCCGGCATCGACCAGGAGCAGTGGTGGGACGGCCATCCCGTCCGCGACGACCTCCAGGAATTCCTGATCGGCCACCTGACCTCGATCGCCGCCACCCGCTCCCCGCTGATCGTGCTGGGCCAGCCCGGCTCGGGCAAGTCCGTGCTCACCCAGGTGCTGGCCGCCCGCCTGCCCGCCTCCGACTTCCTGACCGTGCGGGTGGCGCTGCGCGACGTCCCGGCCGACACCGACCTGCAGTCCCAGATCGAGTACGCGATCAGGGCGGCGACCGGGGCGAGCCTGTCCTGGCCCGACGTGGCGGGCACGGCCGGCGGCGCGCTGCCCGTCATTCTGATCGACGGCTTCGACGAGTTGCTGCAGGCGTCCGGCATCGGGCAGAGCGACTACCTGGAGCGGGTCGTACGCTTCCAGGAGCGCGAGGCCGACCAGGGCCGCCCGGTCGCGGTGCTGATCACCATCCGCATCGCGGTCGTCGACCGGGCCCGCATCCCGCGCGCCGGCGCCGTCGCCATGCGGCTGGAGCCGTTCACCCATCGGCAGGTCGAACGGTGGCTGGCCATCTGGAACGAGCACAACCTGGACCAGCTCACCCGGCGCGGCGTGCGCCCGCTGGCCGCGGAGGCGGCGCTGCGGCAGCCGGAGCTCGCGGCGCAGCCGCTCCTCCTGCTGATGCTGGCGCTCTACGACGCGCCCGACAACGCGCTGCAGCGTTACGAGGGCGAGCTGAACCGCGCCGACCTGTACGACCGCATCCTGCGGCGCTTCGTGGAACGCGAGATCCACAAGACCCGTCCTGAGCTGGCGGGCGAGCCGCTGGAGGAGGCCGTCGAGCACGAGTTGCTGCGGCTGTCCGTCGCGGCGTTCGCCATGTTCAACCGGGGCCGCCAGTGGGTCACCGACGAGGAGCTCTCGGCCGACCTGAGCGCGCTGACCGGCGGCCCGGCCGGCGAGCGCAGAAAGGGCGGCTCCCAGACCGCGCCGACCCCGGCGCAACGGGTCGTCGGCAGGTTCTTCTTCATTCACCAGACCCAGGCATTGCGCAGGGACGCCACGGTCACCACGTGCCAGTTCCTGCACTCCTCCTTCGGCGAGTTCCTCGTCGCCCGGCAGATCCAGCGTGAGCTGATGGCCGCCGAGCGCGCCGTGGACGACGGCTTCATGCGTACTCTGCTGTCCTTCGCCCCGCTGACCACAGGCGGCCAGGTCATCGAGTTCCTGCGCCCGCTGACCGGGCAACTGTCCGACGACCGGCGCCGCCTGCTGCGCGGCCTGCTGCTCACCGCCTTCCACGGCGCGCTCTATCCCCCGGGTCGCGTCGTCCGGTCCGCCTACCGGCCCGCCAGGATCGGCGCTCCCGCCGGGCACGCCGCCTACTCGGCGAACCTGCTCCTGCTGATCGTCATGGTGGGCGGGCCGGTCAACGGGCGGGAGTTGTTCCCGGGGACGCCCGCCCCCGCGGCCCAGTGGCGCAGGCACGCCTTCCTGTGGCGTTCGCAGTTCACCGCCGAGGGCTGGGGCAACCTCTCCGCCCTGCTGTCGCTCCGGCGGGTCTGGTACGAAGGCGATCGCGAGGTCAGGATCGGCTGGGGCGAGGAGCCCTCCTGGACGCCGCCCGAGCTGGACGCCTACTGGATGTTCCGCCTGCCGCCGGGGCATCCCTGGCGGGAGCGGCACGGCTGGCGCCTGCACCGCAGTCACCACCTGCTGCGGGAGAGCTACTTCAACTGCGACTTCGCCGAGGACATCGCCTGGCACGCGCTCGCGCCGCTGGTGGCCGAGCTCGACTACGACGACATGGAGGGCGCCGACGACATCGAGGCCACCACGGCCTTCGGCGTGCTGAGCGCCGAGCGGACGGTCTCGGTCACCAACGCCCTGACGCGGGTGTGGCTGGCCTCCAGTCATCCGTACGGCGGCGACGACCTGGAACGGGCCTACGGGGAATGCCTGCGGGTCATCGTGAACAGCCGGCCGGGCGGCCACGCCGTCGCGGGGGACGCCTATCTTGCCCGTTTCCTGCGTCAGCTCGCGGCCGACCGTGACCGGCTGTCACCCGAGTTCCGCGCCCGCGTACTCGATCAGCTCAAGGAGTCCCTGCTCGACGAGGCGCACCTCGACGACCTGCCCATGGTGCGGGGCTGGGCGGAGCGGGCCTTCGGCGATCTCGGCTGGTCCCCGCCCTGAGCCGTCCAACCCTCTGACGGGGGCCGATGACAGTCGTTAGGGAGACCCGGGATGGCACATGAGGCAAGGCTAGCCTAACCTTGGGCGCATGACCGAGGAGATTTCGCTCCGCGGCACGGAGCTCTCCCTCAGCTACCACGGCACCACCGTGGTCGAGGACGGCCGCATCACCCTGCGGCCTGGCCACGTGACCGCGCTGGTGGGCCCCAACGGCAGCGGCAAGTCGACCCTGCTGCGGGCGCTGGCCAGGCTGCACCGCCCCGACAGCGGCGCCGTGACGCTGGCCGGCGGCGCCGACGCGCTGGCCCTGCCGGCGCGCGACTTCGCCCGCCGGGTGACCCTGCTGTCGCAGAGCCGCCCCACGCCCGGCGGCGTGCAGGTGCGCGACGTCGTCGGGTACGGCCGCCACCCCTACAGGCGGCGTTGGCGGGCCGCGGACCCCGGGGGCGCCGCCGCCGTGACCAGGGCGATGGAGCTGACCGGCGTGGCGGCGATGGCGGAGCGGCCGGTGGACGAGCTGTCCGGCGGCGAGCTGCAGCGCGTCTGGCTGGCCACCTGCCTGGCCCAGGACACCGGCGTGCTGCTGCTCGACGAGCCCACCACCTTCCTCGACCTGCGTTACCAGGTGGAGCTGCTGGAGCTCATCCGCGACCTGGCCGACGAGCACGGCGTGGCGATCGGCGTCGTCCTGCACGACCTCAACCAGGCCGCCGAGATCGCCGACCACGTCGTGCTGCTGCACCACGGCCGGGTCCGCGCCGACGGCCCGCCCGCGCAGGTGCTCACCGAGGACCTGCTCAGCGACACCTACGGCATCCGCATCGAGGTCAGCCAGGACCCCAGGACGGGCACCGTGACCACCCGGCCGATCGGCCGCCACAACACCACCGTCCCCGCGGTGACGTGACCGGCCGCCAGAACATCACCGTCCCCGTAACAACCATGACAGGAACCACCATGCGCAGTGCCCTGACGGCCCCCTTGACGGCGTTCGCCGCCATCGTCGTACTCGCCGCTTGCGGCACGACCGAGGCGCCCGTACCCGAGCAGGCCCCTTCCGCCGGAACGGCGTCCGCCACCGCCGCCGCCGTGACCGTGACCGACAGCCGCGGCAAGGAGGTCAAGCTGGACCGCCCCGCCACCCGGGTCGTCAGCCTGGAGTGGGGCGAGACCGAGATGCTGGCCGGGCTCGGCGTGATGCCGGTGGGCGCGGCCGACGTGAAGGGGTTCGCCACCTGGGACACCGCCGTCACGCTCGACGCCTCGGTCAAGGACGTCGGCACCCGGCAGGAGCCCAGCGTGGACTCCATCAGCGCCCTGCAGCCCGATCTGGTCCTCATGGAGTCCGACGACTCCGCGCTGATCGCGCAGCTGGAGAAGTTCGTGCCGGTGATCGTGGCCAAGGGCAGCGACGCCACCGACAACCTCAAGCGCATGCGCGACGACCTCAACATGATCGCCACCGCGGTCGGCAAGACCGACGTGGCCACCAAGCAGCTGGCCGACTTCGACGCGGCGATGGCCGACGCCAAGCAGAAGATCGCCGCCGCCGGCGGCGCCGGCAAGCCGTTCATCATGGCCGACGGGTGGAAGCAGGGCAGCACGATCTCGGTCCGCCTGTTCGGCAAGGGCTCGCTGGTCTCCGACGTGGCCGGGCTGCTCGGGCTGAAGAACGCCTGGACGGGCAAGGTCGATGAGGCGTGGGGCCTGGGCACCACCGACGTCGAGGGCCTGTCCGTGCTCAAGGACAAGGACACCCGCTTCTTCTACAACGCCTCCGACGGCGAGGACGTCTTCACCGACGGCCTCCAGGACAACGCCATCTGGAAGTCGCTGCCGTTCGTGGAGCAGAAGCAGGTCACCAAGCTGCCGAACGGCATCTGGACCTTCGGCGGGCCGCTCTCGTGCCGGCAGTTCGCCGACGTGCTGGTCAAGGCGTACACCGCTTGAGCACGGATGTCCTGACCCCGGCACCGCCCGAGACGCCGCTGCGGCGGCTGGGCACCGCCGGGGTCTTCCTTCTCACGCTGGCCGCCACCATCGTCGTGGCCGCCGTGCACGTGACGCAGGGCACCTCGTCGATCGGCGCGTTCGACCTGCTGGCGCTGCCGTTCGGCGGCGACTCCGGCAACGCCGAGGAGGCCGCGCGCGTGCTGCTGGCCTCCCGGCTGCCCCGGCTGCTGGCCGGCGTCTGCGTCGGTGTGGCGCTGGGCGTGGCGGGCGCGCTGCTGCAGGCGGTCGCCCGCAACGCGATGGCCTCGCCGGACACGCTGGCCGTCAGCTCGGGCGCGTACCTGGCGGTCGCCTCCGCCGCGGCGTTCGGGCTGACGCTGCCGGTGGCGCTGTCGGGCGGGCTGGCCCTGATCGGCGGCCTGGCCGCCGCCGCGCTGGTGCTGGCGCTGTCGGCGGGCGGGCGCTCCGGCACGACCCGGCTGATCCTGGCCGGCTCCGCGACCATGCTGGCGCTGCAGTCGCTGACGAACCTGGTCATGATCCTCTTTCAGCAGGAGACCACCGGGCTGTTCGCCTGGGGCAGCGGCTCGCTCGTCCAGAGTGACCTGAACGCCGTCACCCAGCTCGGCCCGGTGATCGCGCTGGCGCTGGGCGCGGCGGTGCTGGCCGGCCCCCGGCTGGACATCCTGGGTCTGGGCGACGACAGCGCCACCGTGCTCGGGGTGAACGTGCGGCGGCTGCGCCTGTGGCTCACCCTGCTGGCGGTGCTGCTGTCGGCCGGCGCGGTGACGATCGCGGGGCCGATCGGCTTCGTCGGGTTGTGCGCGCCGGTGGTCGTGCGGCTGCTGCCCAGCTCCATCCCGGGGCTGCACCGGCACCGTACGATGCTGCCCCTGTCGGGGCTGGCCGGCGTGCTGGTCGTGCTGGGCGCCGACATCGTGCTGCGGGCCGTGCTGGGCGCGCAGGCGGGGGTGGAGGTGCCGCCGGGTGTGGTGACCACCGTGCTGGGCGCGGGGGTGATGGTGTGGCTGGCCCGCCGCTACCGCGACGCGGGCCCGACCCGCCGGCCGCCCGCCGTGCGCACGGGCGCGACCCGCTCGCGCACCGCCTTCCTGGTCATGATCGCCCTCTGCGCGGCGCTGCTCGCGGGGGCGGTTCTGGTGGGCATGCTGGGCGGGGACCGGTGGCTGCTGACCGGCGACGTGTTCAACTGGCTGCAGGGCCGCAGCGGGCGGGCGCTGACCTTCGTGCTCGACCAGCGCTGGCCGCGCGTGTTCGCCGCGGTGCTGGCCGGCGCGGCGCTGGCGGTGGCGGGCGCGGCCGTGCAGGCCGTGTGCCGCAACCCGCTGGCCGAGCCCGGCGTGCTGGGCGTCACCTCCGGCGCGGGCGTCGGCGCGATCGCGCTGCTCAGCCTGGTGCCGACGGCCGGCATCTGGACCATGTCCGCGGTGGCGGGAGCGACCGCGCTGGCGGCGTTCGCGCTGGTGTACGGGCTGGCCTGGCGCGGCGGGCTGAGCTCCGACCGGCTGGTGCTGATCGGGCTCGGCGTGCAGTCCGCGTGCACGTCCATCATCATCCTGATCATCGTGCTGTCCGACCCGTGGAACACCGCCAAGGCCCTGACGTGGTTGTCCGGCTCCACGTACGGCCGCGTCCCGGCCCAGCTCATCCCCGTCGCGCTCGCGCTGCTGATCGTCGTGCCCCTGCTGGCCTGGCTGCGCCGCGACCTGGACCTGCTGTCCCTGGACGAGGACACGCCGCGCATCCTGGGCGTCCCCCTGGAGCCGGTACGGCTGGGCGCGCTCGCCGGAGCCGTGCTCCTGGCCTCCACGGCGGTCTCGGCGGTCGGAGTCATCGGCTTCGTCGGCCTGGTGGCCCCGCACGCCGCCCGCGCGCTGGTCGGCGCCCGGCACTCCAGGGTGCTGCCGGTGGCCGCGCTGCTCGGGGCGCTGCTGGTCAGCCTGGCCGACACGCTCGGGCGTACCGTCATCGCCCCGGCGCAGGTGCCGGCGGGCCTGGTGACGGCGCTGATCGGCACGCCGTACTTCGTGTACCTGCTGTGGCGGGCCCGCGCGCACGGCGACCGGGCTTGACCTTGACCCCGGGGTCAGCCCTCAGCTTCGCCGCATGACGACAGAGACGTCCCTGCGGGACCAGACAGTGATCATCACGGGCGGCGGGAGCGGGCCTGGTCAGGAAGGCGGGCCTGGTCAGGAGCGGGCCTGGTCAGGAGCGGGCCTGGTCAGGAGAACGGGCAGGCCACCTGGTCGAGGGCCAGGATCGTTAGCTCGTACAGGCTGCGCGTCTCGTGCTCGGCGCACCACCACTGCGTGCCGACGCGCAGGGCGGCCAGGAACGCTGCCGTGACCAGTTCGGGCTCCACGTCGCCCGCCCGCCCGGCCACCGCGCCGCTCAGCTCGCGCTCCAGCCGGACCCGGCCGGCCATCTGCCTGGCCAGCAGGGTGGGGTGGCGCATGGCCAGGCGGGCGCGCAAATGCCATTCCCGGTCGGGGCCGCCGCCGCCCACGTAGAGGCTCTCCAGCGCCTCGCGCAGCGCCTGCCAGGCGGTCCGGTCGGCCGGCTGCTCGCGTACGCGCTGGGCCAGGCTGTCCAGGCGCTGCTCGTCGCCGTACAGCAGCGCGTCCTCCTTGCCGTCGAAGTAGTTGGAGAACGTCCGCCTGGAGATGTTGGCGGCGTCGGCGATGGCCTCGACGGTCACGTGGTCCAGCCCGTGCTCCATGGTGAGGCGCAGCGCGGCCTCGTGCACCGACTGACGGGTCTCGGCCTTCTTGCGCTCCCGCAGACCTGCTGTGTTGCTCATGATGCGACAAGCTTACCCAATGGGAATAAATGCTCAATGCGCAAAGTTGCCCAATGAGCATGTAAGGTGTCCGAGTTGCATCCATTTATTCCTAGATCGGAGAGTTGCGCGTGAAGGCACAGCCGGCAGCGCCGTCCGCGGCGGAGCCGATGACCCACCGCCAGATCCTCGAAGCCCTCAGCGGCCTGCTGCTGGCCCTGTTCGTCGCCATGATCAGCGGCACCATCGTCTCGGTGGCGCTGCCGCAGATCATCGGGGCGCTGGAGGGCAGCCAGTCGCAGTACACCTGGGTCGTCACCGCGTCACTGCTGGCCGCGACCGCCTCGACCCCCATCTGGGGCAAGCTCGCCGACCTGTTCAACAAGAAGCTGCTGCTCCAGATCTCCATCGTGATCTTCATGGTCAGCTCGCTGGCCTGCGGCTTCGCCCAGAACACGGGCCAGCTCATCGCCTTCCGCGCCATCCAGGGCCTGGGCATGGGCGCGTTGCAGATCCTCGTACAGGTCGTCATCGCCGCCATGATCACGCCCAAGGAGCGCGGCCGCTACAACGGCTACCTCGGCGCCGTCATGGCCGTGGCCACGGTCGGCGGCCCGCTGCTCGGCGGCCTGATCGCCGACACCGAGTGGCTCGGCTGGCGCTGGTGCTTCTTCATCGCCGTGCCCTTCACCATCGCGGCCTTCGCGCTGCTGGCCAGGACCCTGAACCTGCCGACCGTGCGCCGCGCCGACGTGAGCATCGACTACTGGGGCGCCGGCCTCATCGCCGCCGGCGTCAGCGTCCTGCTCCTGTGGGTCACCTTCGTGGGCAACTCCTTCGACTGGCTGTCCTGGCAGACCGCGGCCATGGCCGGCGGCGGCCTGCTGCTGCTCGCCGTGGCCACCTGGGTCGAGTCCCGGGTCAAGGAGCCGGTCGTGCCGCTGCACGTCATCAGCCGCCGTACGCCCGCCCTGGCCATCCTGGCCAGCCTCGCGGTCGGCATGGCCATGTTCGGCGGCGCGGTCTTCCTCGGCCAGTACTTCCAGATCGGCCGCGGGTACGGTCCCACCGCCGCCGGGCTGCTGACCATCCCCATGATGGTGGGCGTCCTGCTGTCCTCCACGATCAGCGGCAGGATGATCTCCAACAGCGGCCGCACCAAGCCCTACATCGTCACCGGCCTGATCGTCCTGCTAGCGGGCTTCGGCGGCCTGGCCACCATCGACCATGAGACCTCGCTGGTCCTGGTGTCGGCGTACATGCTGGCCGTGGGCATCGGCGTCGGCATGTCCATGCAGAACCTCGTCCTGGTCATCCAGAACACCGTCCCGCTGCGCGAGATCGGCGCCGCCAGCGGCGCGATCACCTTCTTCCGCTCGCTCGGCGGCACCGTCGGCGTCTCCGTGCTCGGCGCGGTGCTGGCCAACCAGGTCTCGGCCAGCATCGCCGAGGGCCTGGCCAAGGCGGGCATCCCGGTCACCGGCGACGCCGCCGCGGCCGGCGGCAGCCTGAACCTCGCCGCGATGCCCGAGCCCATCAGGGAGATCGTCAGGGCCGCGTACGGCGACGCCACCGGCCACATCTTCCTCATCTCGGCGGGCATCGCCGTCGTGGGCCTGATCGCCGCGGCCTTCCTCAAGCCGACCCAGCTCCGCGACAGCCTCGACCTGCCGGAACCGGAGAGCCCCAAGCAGCAGGCCGTGCCCACGGCCTGACCCCGACCAGGAAGGCCGCGCCCCCGCTTCGCCCGCGGGGCCGCGGCCTTCCTGCTGTGCGGGCGCTATCCCCGGCCGGACTCGCCCTCACGGAACGGGGGCGGCGCGGCGGACGGGTCGGGATAGATGACGGCCGCGAAGAGGTGGCGCAGAGGGCGGCCGACGTAGTTCATCGCGCGGGGCCCACGGGGAACGGTGGCGCGCTCCGGGCGGTAGTGCAGGAAGGTGTAGCCCAGGCGCCAGGCCAGCATCCCGTCCGTGGCCATCTGGTCGCCGATCACCATGCCCGGCTTCGGGAAGCCGCGATATTCGCGCGACTTGAACGGCTTGCCGGCGTCGGAGACATAGCGGATGTCCAGCCCTTCCCGGATGAGCGCGGCGGCGGGACGGCGGCTGGAGTTGGTGGCGAAGGCCACCATGCGGATGCAGGCCAGCTTCGACATCTCATCCACGACGCGCGCGACGCCCGTCTCCAGATCGGCGGAGCCGTTGCGCCAGTAACTCACCAGGGGTTCGACGTCGAAGATCACGCACGCCGGGTTCTCGGCCGCGACGTGTTGCAGGACCTCGTCCCAGGAGACAATCCGATGAGTACGTACGCGCCTAAATCGCATGAAACCAATACTAATAACGCAGAGCCACTGCGCCGAGTCACAACACGGAACGCACAGCGTCCTCGGAGCGCGCGATCACCGCGGAACCGTCGTCGGCCGTGATGATCGGCCGCTGGATCAGGATCGGGTTCTGCGCCAGAGTCCTGATCCACCGGTCGCGGGAGGACATGTCACGCGGCCAGTCCGCCAGGCCGAGCTCGGCCGCCCGCGCCTCGCCGGTCCGCGCGATGTCCCACGGTTCGAGGCCGAGCCTGCCCAGGACCTCGCGCAGTTCGGGCTCGTTGGGTGGATCCTCCAGGTAGTGGCGCACGGTGTACTCAGCCGCCTCGGCATCCAGGACGGACAAGGCGGAGTGGCACTTCGAGCACGCGGGATTGATCCAGATCTCCATAAGAGACGACCGTACCGGTAACGGAGCTTTCCTCTGGACAAACCACCCCGCACAATTTCGGTAACAAACGCGAGCGCCCTGCGGCGGAAGACTCCCGCGCGGCCGTCACCTCTCGCGCAGCCCAATCGCCGGCAGGATCGCCTGGTCGACGATGGCCGCCAGCTCGGCGTCGGTGGGCGGGCCGCCGATGTCGATCACCCGCTTGGAGATGAGCGCCTCGCCCAGGTCGAGCACGACCCACGTGAGCCGCTCTGCCGGGAAGAGGCCGCACTCGGCGTAGTGCCGCAGCACCGTGCCGGTGAACGTGCCGCCGCGGGCGTTGAAGACCTTCTCGTACAGGGCCTCGGAGACCAGCGCGGAGCCCTTCGGGTCGGTGACGATGGCCGCGACCGCCTGGCCCGCCGGGCTGAGCATCCACCCGACCATGAGCCGCAGCGCCCGGATCAGGTCGCCGCGCAGGTCGTCGGAGCCCGGCGTCGGCTCCTCCACCGGGTGCGCGTGGTAGAGCGCGTCCAGGAGCACCGCGATGGGGTCGGGCCAGCGGCGGTACAACGTCGTACGGGGGGTCGCCGCCCGCCTGCCGATGCCCTCCATGCTCAGCCGCCCGACGCCGACCTCCAGCACCTCCTCCAGCACCGCGGCGTGGATGGCGTTGACCAGCTCCTCGCCACGCCGCCGGGTCCGCCCGCCGCCTTCACTCATCACGCGCTCCCCTTTTAAGCAACAACGGTGTATCTTAGCGAGCGAGCATAAGCTACACTCCCGTATCTAATCACTGGGGATAGTCATGTCCATTTCCGCGCCCATTTCCGGCCCGCCCCCTGCCCGGCAGGCCGTGCCGGTCGCGCAGCGGGCCCTCGCCCCCGACCTCGCCCGCGGCTTCATGCTGCTGCTCATCGCGGTCGCGCACGCGCACATGTACCTGTCGGGGCACCCCACCGGCTTCCGGAGCTACACCCTGGACGGCGGCGTACTCGACCGGCTCGTGGCCGGCGTGCAGATCCTGCTGGTGGACGGGCGCGCGCTGCCGATGTTCGCCGCGCTGTTCGGCTACGGCCTGGTCCAGCTCGCCAACCGGCAACTCGCGAGCGGCAGGAGCTGGACTCAGGTGCGCGGCGTGCTGCGCCGCCGGAGCCTGTGGCTGCTGGCCTTCGGCTTCTGTCACGCGCTGCTGCTGTTCTTCGGTGACATCCTCGGCGCGTACGGGCTGGTCGGGCTCATCTTCATCGGGTTCATCAGGCGCAGCGACCGGGCCCTGATGTGGGCGGCCGGGATCGGGGTCGTGCTGCACGTCGTCGTGGTCGCGCTGCTCGGGGTGCTCACCGTGACCGCGGGCAAGAGCGACACGCCCGCCGCCATGGCCGACCCGGTCGAGGCCGCGGTGATGCGGATCATCGGCTGGTCCGGCATGACGCCCACGTACTTCCTGGTGAGCGTCGTGCCGGCGCTCATGCTCGGCTTCTGGGCGGCCCGCCGCCGCATGCTGGAGGAGCCGGGGGCGCACCGGGCGACGCTCGCGCGGATCGCCGGCGTGGGCACGGCGATCTCGGTCATCGGCGGGGTGCCGCTGACGCTGATCGACACGCAGATCTGGACTCCCTCGTACGCGATCTCCGTACCAGCGTACGCCGTGCACAGCGCCTCGGGCATCGCCGGTGGCCTGGGGTACGCGGCGCTGGTCGGGCTGGTCGTGGCCGGGTGGGAGGGCGGCAGGCGGCGGCCGGGTGCGGTGGTGCGGGGGCTGGTCGCGTGCGGGCAGTGGTCGCTGACGTGTTACCTGCTCCAGTCCGTGGTGTTCGTCGCGATCTTCACCCCCTACCTGGGCGGTCTCGGACCCCGGCTCGGCGACGCTGCCGCGTCCGGCATCGCCGTGCTCACCTGGCTCGGGACCGTGGTGCTCGCCGCCCTGTTGTCCCGCGCGGGCGGGCGCGGGCCCGCGGAGACGGCCCTGCGACGGCTGACCTACCGCCGCGGCGGCTGACGACGCCGCCCTGGAGCCTTCCGCCGCACCGGCTGACGGCACGCGGCCCCGGAACCTGCCGCGGCGGCTGACGACGCTTGTCCTGGACCTGCCGCAGCGGCTGAGGGCGCTTGTCCTGGACCTGCCTCGGCGGCTGAGGGCGCTTGGCCTGGAACCGGTCGAGATCGGGTCAGCAATTCGTGCGCGGTCCCCGAACATCGCCGATTCCGCTCACCGCCCTCGTTATAACGAAATCGGCATTGATCTTCACCATGGCCGGGGGACGGGCAAGATGAGCGAACTACGACGGATCGGCACTGGCCTGGGACTGCTCGCCGTCCTGTGCGTACCCGGGCAGGCGGCGGCCGGACCGGGCCAGGCAGCGGCGTCGCGGGCGGCCACCAAGCCCGCCCCGCCCACATCAGCACGACCCGCCGCCGCCCCTGCCGCCCCTGTGAACCTGGTGCTGGACGGCGACTCGTTCTCGCTCTCCGACGCCTTCGCGATCCTCGACGGCCGTCCCGTCTCGGCCAGGATCGCGCCGGGCGCGAACACGGCCATGGCCAGGAGCCGCGCGGGAGCGCTGGCGGCCCTGGACGGCCAGCGCGTCTACGGCTGGAACCAGGCGCTCGGGCCGCTCAAGGACCGCCCGCTCACCCTTGAGCAGGCCGAGCAGTTCCAGCGCAACGTCCTGCGCTCACACGCCGCGGGCGTCGGCGAGCCGCTGCCCGACAACGTGGTCAAACTCGCCCTGGTCCTCAAGGCGAACCAGATGGCCAGAGGCAGGGTCGGCGTCAGGCCCGAGGTGCCGCAGCGGCTGCTCGACCTGGTCAACGCCGGGGTCGTGCCACTGATGCCGCAGATCGGCTCGCTGGGCACCGGCGATCTGCAACCGCAGGCGGCCGCCGGCCTGGCGGCGATCGGCGAGAACGCGCCGGTACGTTACCGGGGCCAGCAGGGTCCCGCGTCGGAGATGCTGCCGAGGGCAGGGCTCACCAGGGACTTCACCCTGCAGGCCGGGGAGGCGCTGCCGATCATCAGCGGCAGTACCGTGCTGGCCGCCTCCCTGCTGCACGCCCTGCACCGGGCCACCACGCTGGCCGATCAGGCGGAGGGCGCCCTGGCCCTGTTCATGGAGGCGATCAGGGCCGAGCGGGGCTCGCTGGACGCCCGTACCCACCGGGAGCGCCGCATTCCCGAGGAGAACGTGGTGGCCGCGCGGCTGCGCGCGATGGTGGCGGGCTCGCGCTGGATGACGGACGAGGGCCGCAGGCGGCTCGACCCGGCGAACTACTCGCCGCGCGTGCAGGACGCGGTGTCGGTACGGGCGGCCCCGCACATCCTGGCCGGACTCCGGCACCAGCTGGCCGACGCCCGCCGGACCCTGGTGCGCGAGGCCAACGCCTCCACCTCCAACCCGCTCGTCTTCAGGCGCGACCGGGGCACCGGGTACGAGTTCGTCATGGGCGGCAACTGGGACGGCTCCGTCATGGGCCACCTAGCCGACAACCTGAACGCCGAGATCACCGACGTCGGCGTGCTGTCACAGGAGTTGTCCGGGCGGCTGTTGTCGCCCAGGTGGAGCTACGGCCTGCCGGCGAACCTGGCCGGCGGGGAGGTCGGCCTGAACTCCGGGATGGTGCAGGTGCAGACGGTGGCCGCCGCGCTGGTCCCCGAGATGCAGGTCAGGGCCACCCCCGCGGGCACGCTGTCCCGGCCGGTCAAGGACGGCCAGGAGGACCACAACACGATGGCGATGGCCTCGGTCAGGCACCTGCACGAGAACCTCGACCGGCTTGAGGTCGTGCTGGCCGTGCAGTATCTGATGGCGGCCCAGGGCGTGGACCTCATCGCGCAGAAAATGGCACCGCTGCCGCTCGGCACCGCCACCCAGGCTCTGCTGGCCGAGTTGCGGCGCTATGTCGCGCCGCTGGGCGACGACCGGTATCTGACGCCTGACGTGGAGCGGGCGAGCTGGCTGGTACGCAACCGGCGCCTGGTGCCGTCCATCGCGGCCCCGGCCCGCCGCGCCGAGGGGCCCGCCCACCGGAACGCGCGATCGGCCCACCAGACCAGCGAGCAGGACCACCGCGACGCCGCCCAGACCCGCAAGGCCGCCGCCACCCGACAGCCGCGCGAAGCCGCGACAGGACAGGGACGCAAGACCGCGACGCGACAGCCGCGCGAGACCGCGACGCGGCAGGTGCGCGAAGCCACCACACGGCAGCCGCGCGAGACCGTGGCGGGGCAGCCGCGCGGAGCCGCCACACGGCAGCCGCGCGAGGCGGCGACGCCCGGACTTCAGCGGCGGAAGTAGCCGGGCGATCAGGTGAGGCGGGCGGCGATGGCCCGCGCGCACACCAGGGACTCGGTATGGGTCGTGTCCACCTCCAGGTCGTAGGCCACCCCTTCGTGGACTACGGCCGCCTGGGACACGGCCATGCCCTGGACCCGGTCACCCCGCGCGATCTCCCGCCCCGCGGCGACCTCGCCGTCACACCTGACCCCGACCCACAACACGTCCAGGTCGCCAAGACTCTGCTGCCACCGCCGCTGGGAGCCCGCCCCGCCGAGAAAGATCTCATCAATGATGATCTTCGCGCCGGCGCGGGCCATCGCCACGATGCCCTGCCGCCAGGCAGCGTCCAGCGCCATGTAGTCCGCCCCGACACTCACCCCGCCATCTTCCGCGAACTGGATCCCGCCGTCCGACGCGTGCATCTTCAAGGGCATCGCCGCGATGAACGAATCAACCCCGAACGCCAGCCACGGATCCGGCAGCACTTCCTGCAGGCACCGTATGATCCCCGACTTCCCCGAACTCGACCCGCCGTTAACAATGATCATCTGTGTGGTCACCGAGCTACACTAGGCCATTTTCCGGGGCAGCGCGTGCGCCTTAAGTCCCTCTGCCAATCGGCGTTGCAAGCCAGGAATGACCCCTACCAGACTTAAGCGGCCAGGCCGGACTGTGAATTAATTATGAACGATAAAAACGCTCGGTGGCCGCGCCTTTACCAAGAGAGAAAAAAGGCTTACCCGGCCACCACTCCGATGCACTTTGCGCCATTGCCGCTACTCTGCGCATACCCCTATGCGGGGCGCAGTCAAGTTTACTAGTGGGTCTAAGCTTCGACGGCAGGCGTCCACTTGACTCACGGATAGATGTCGGCCATCGCGTCGAGTTCCGCATAACGGGCCTGGCAGTCGCGGTAGAACGGAAGCAGCCCGCGCTCCTCGGCCTCCCGCAGGGATGGAGCGTTCCTGTCCATGTCCGACAGAATGAACTCGTGATCCCTCGGCCAGGGGATGTTCAGGTCGGGATCCAGCGGGTCGATCGAGACGGTCGTGGTCGGCGAGTACAGGCTTGAGCAGAGATACCAGACCGTCACGTGCTCCGACAGCGCCAGGAAGCCGGCGGCGAGGCCCTCCGCGACGTAGAGGGCGCGCCTGCTCTCCGCGGTCACCTCGACCGCGAGGTGCTTGCCGAAGGTGGGCGAGCCAATCCTCGTGTCCAGGACGACGCAGAGCATGGTCCCGTGCGCGCAGTTGAAGTACCGGGCCTGGCCGGGCAACCCCACGACGTGCAGGCCGCGGATGGTGCCGCGGTGAGACCACGAGCAGTTCACCTGGGCCACCCAGAGCGGATGCCCCACCGCCTTGCGGAAAGCCGGCTGGCTGAACGGTTCGAGGAAAACCCCCCGCAGGTCGGGGAAGATTTTGGGCTCGACCATGAAGACGCCTTCTATATCAAGCTCTTCAATGAACATGACCGAAAACCTTTCTTATGAACTGATTTTTCTGTCAGGACATACCAAAGATTCCAATTGAGCCATTAGACCGACAACCCCTATGAACCCCTAGCCGAAGGCGATCCTGATCTTCCGGTCAGGACGCCATGTAAAACCGCTGGCCGGGCCGGAGGAATGGCCGCGGCAGACGGAACCATTCAGCGGAGCCCCACGGGGCCGGGCCACGGAAGGCCATGCAGATTTGGATGGCCAAAAAGAAGCGTCACAAGTCCGGAAATCAGAAGAATGCCTTTGATGAAATGCCCGCCTTCTTTGGAGGGAGGGCCCGCCCGCAGCGGGGGCGATCACGACGCCGGCCCCCACGCCCACCCCGCCCGCGGGCCCGAACGGGTTCGACATGAAAGTTTCACTGACGGAACTTTGCTCTGTTAGGCGCTGACCGGGGACGACGCCGATCCCGGCGCGGAGGGTGGGCCGGGTCCCATTGACGAGGGGAAAGCGCTTTCCTAGATTCACTGTCGTTCACTCCCATGCCAGCCGTTCACATACGTGGACGGCAGGCAGCGAGCTCGCCGGGATTCCACCTACAGACAACAGCGCAGTAGGAGCACACCCATGCGAACAACACGACGCGTCCTCACCATCGTCACCGGCCTGGCCGCCGCGGCCGCCGGGCTGACCGCGGCCGCCAGCGCGCCCGCCGCGGCCGACACGCCGCTGGTCGGCTGGGCCACCCAGGGCGGCGGTACGACCGGCGGCGGTACGACCCCGCCGATCACCGTCACCAGCGCCTCGGCGCTGACCAGCGCGCTGTCGTCCGGCAGCGCCGCGGTGATCCGGGTCTCCGGGACGATCTCCTGCTCCGGCATGCTCCGCGTGGCCTCCAACAAGAGCGTCCTCGGCAACTCGGGCGCGACCATCTCCGGGTGCGGCTTCAACGTGTCCAACGCCTCCAACGTCATCATCCGCAACCTCAACTTCCGCAACTGGGGCGACGACGGCATCAACGTCCAGTACTCGACGCGCGTCTACATCGACCACAACTCCTTCAGCAACGGCGGCGACGGCGCCCTGGACATCAAGCGGGCCAGCGACTACGTCACCGTGTCCTGGAACAGGTTCTTCAGCCACGACAAGACCATGCTGCTGGGCCACAGCGACAGCAACGGCGGCGAGGACCGGGGCAGGCTCCGCGTGACCTACCACCACAACTGGTTCGACGGCACCAACCAGCGCCACCCGCGCGTACGGTTCGGCAACCCCGTGCACGTCTACAACAACTTCTACCGCAGTGTCGGCAGCTACGGCGTGGCCTCGACCCAGGAGGCCGGCGTGCTGGTCGAGGGCAACTACTTCGAGAACACCGACGACCCGTACCACCTTGGCGAGGGCAGTTCCCCGGCCGGCACCCTGGTCGCCCGTAACAACCACTTCGTCGGCTCGGGCAGCGGTCAGACGGGCGGCAGCGTCAGGTCGATTCCGTATTCGTACACGCTCGACAGCGCCTCCAGCGTCAAGTCCATCGTGAGCGCCGGGGCCGGCGCGGGACGCATCTCCCCCTGACGTCCCATCCTGGCCGTGGGCGCGGCCGGCCTCCCGCGCCCACGGCCCCACCCCAGGTCGGCCGGCCGCCGTCGTCGCCGGGCCACTGGGTGGTACTGACCGGGTTCGCCAAGACCCAGTTGCGGACGCCGGAGGACGCCGAGGCGGTACCTGCGCAGATGCGCCGATGATCGCGACCTTTCCGGAGTTTGAGTCGCTTGACTTAAATAGGGGCGCTGACTTGAATGGCCGGGACCGGTACCCCCACAAGGGAGAGTGATCGTGACCGAGGCGCCCGAGTACCCCTTCCGCAACCCGACCCCACTGGAACCCCCGCAGGAGTGGGCCGAGTTCAGGCAGGGCTGCCCCGTGGCACAGGTCCGGCTGGTCAGCGGCGACCAGGCACTGCTGCTGACCCGGTACGACGATGTCAAGGAGGTCCTGTCCGACCCTCGTTTCACCCGCCAGCTCGACGCCGAGGACGCCGCCCGCGTGACGACGAATGAGTCGGGCGGCCCGTTCAGCAACAGCGCCGGCGCCATGACGACGGAGACCCACCGGGCGTGGCGGCAGCTCGTGGGCAGGACGTTCACCGCCAAGCGGGTCACCGCGATGCAGCCCAGGATGCGGGCCATGGCCGAGCAGCTCGTCGAGGCCATGGTCGAGCAGGGCGAGCCGGCCGATCTGGGGGCCGCCGTCGGGTTCCCGCTGCCGGTGTGGGCGATCTGCGACCTGCTCGGCGTGCCCGACTCCGATCGGGGCCGGTTCGCGTACTGGTCGGACACCATGCTCAGCATGAGCAAGTTCGGCCAGGACGAGATCGACGCCGCCCAGGCCGAGTTCGACGCCTACATCGTCGCGCTCGTCGAGACCAAGCGGACCGAGCCGGGCGACGACCTGGTCAGCGAGTTGCTGGCGGTCGTCGAGGGGCTGGACGGGCGGCTCACCGAGCAGCTCATGCTGGCCACGGCCAAGGGCCTGCTGGTGGCCGGGCACGAGACCACCGCCAACATGATCGGCAAGATGATGTCGATGTTGCTGGCCGACCGGTCCCGCTGGGAGGCACTGCTGGCCGACCGTACGCTGGTCCGCCAGGCGGTGGAGGAGGCGCTGCGGATGGACGCCAACCCCGGCATCGGCCTGCCCCGCTACCTCACCGAGGAGCTCGAGGTGGGCGGCGAGATCCTGCCCAAGGGCAGCACCGTGATCTGCAGCATGTCCGCGGCCAACCGGGACGAGCGGAAGTTCGACGAGCCCGCCGAGTGGCGGCTGGACCGCTCGCCGAACCAGCACCTGACCTTCGGCGTGGGCCCGCACTCGTGTCTGGGCCAGACGCTGGCCCGCACCGAGTTGCAGACCGTGCTCAACGTGCTGCTCGACCGGCTGCCCACGCTGGAGCTCGCGATCCCGGCCGAGGAGCTGGAGCGCCGTGAGGGGCTGCTCATCGGCGGCCTGGAGCGGGTCCCGGTGCGGTGGTGACCATGATCGCAGGGCGCTGACCATGGCCGCCGGGACCGATCGGGCGCGTGACACCCGCGAGGCCATCCTCGACGCCGCCGAACGGCTGTTCGCCGAGCACGGGGTGGGCGCGGTGTCCAACCGCCAGATCGGCCTGGCGGCCGGCCAGGGCAACAACTTCGCCGTCGGCTACCACTTCGGCTCCAAGGCCGACCTGGTACGCGCGATCGTGCGCCGCTACACCGCCGAGACCGAGCAGCGCCGCCTGTCCATGCTGGCGGCCATCGGCGACTCCCCCGACGTGCGCGCGTGGATCTCCTGCCTGGTACGGCCCGTCACCGGCCACCTGGACTCCCTGGGCGCGCCGACCTGGCGGGCCCGCTGCCTGGCGCAGGTCAACACCGTGCCCGCGCTGCGCGAGATCGTCATCGGCGAGTCCATGGCCACACCCTCCATGCGGCGCACCCTGGAGGGAATGTTCAGCCTGCTCCCCGACCTGCCGGAAGAGGTGCGCGCGGAGCGGGGCGACATGTGCCGCCTGCTGGTCGTGCACACGCTGGCCGAGCGCGAGCCGGCCCTGTACGGAGACGGCCCGGCGGCCCGTACGAGCTGGGAGCCCACCGCCGTGGGCCTCATCGACGCGCTGACCGGCCTCTGGCTTGCCCCGGTCAGCACGCGTGACCGAAATCCCGCCCGGTAGACCGAAAACCTCCGGCGTCGCGGGGCGAAACCCCTTCCGCGCGCCCCTTTCCTGGGTGCATGCTGATAATTCTGACCAGCCCAAACACCGGAATCCGAGGACGGTCCCAGCATTTTCCCAGGTAAGAGCCCTACGGTAAGGCCCTTCACAGATCCGGGCCGACTTCAGGGAGCGCAGCGCACATGTCCGTAACCCCTCGCGAGACTGAAGCTGAGGGTGCCGGGCAGCCGGCGTCCGTGGACGGTGTGCGGCGGGTACGCGGTAACGACTATCGAATCCTCACTCCACCAGAGGAGTTCACGCCCGAGCTGCGGGTCAGCGTGATCGTGCCGGCCTACGGCGGTCAGGACAAGCTGGACCTGGTGCTGCAGGGGCTGGCGCGGCAGACGTACCCGGCGGAGCTGACCGAGATCATCGTGGTCGACAACGGCAGCGAGCCGCCGCTGCGGATCCCCGGCGGCTCGGCCGCCCGCCTGGTCCGCTGCGACCGGCCGGGGCGGGCCAACGCCCGCAACGCCGGGCTCGCCGAGGCCACGGGCGAGGTCATCCACTGGCTCGACTCCGACGTGGTGCTCACGCCGTGCGCCGTCGAGGCGCACATGCGCTGGCACCACACCGCCCCCTACCTCTCCGTCACTGGCTACATGCGCTTCACCTCCGCCGACCTGCCCGCGGAACTGCCCGAGGACCTGGAGGCGGCCTTCGAGCCCGCCGACCCGCACACCTGGCTGGTCGGCATGGTCGAGCGGACCGACGGGCTGACCAACAACCCGGTGCGCCCGTTCAGCCTGCACGTCGGCGGCGCCACCTCGGTCAACGCCCGCCTCGTACGGGCCGCGGGCCCGATGGACGACGACCTGATCCTCGGCCAGGACACCGAGATGGGCTACCGGCTCGCCCAGGCGGGCGCGGTGTTCATCCCCGAGCCGCGGGCCCGCGCCTACCATCTCGGCCCGACCATGCGCATGCGCGACCAGCAGCGCATCGACCGGGTCAGCCACGCCTTCGTCGCCGACCGCATTCCCGCCTACCAGTGGCTGCGCACGCATCCGGCCAGGCAGTACAAGATCCCGAACGTGACGGCCGTCATCGACGGCACCGCCGGGTACGAGGCCGTGCGCGCCAGCGTGGACGCCCTGCTCGCGGGGACGGTCGTGGACCTGTCCATCGTCCTGACCGGCCCCTGGGACACCCTCGAACGCGACCGCCGCGCGCCGCTCAAGGACCCGAACCTCGACCTGGTGCTGGTGCACGGCCACTACGAGCACGAGAGCCGGGTACGCCTGGCGACCGAGGAGGAGGTGCACCCGTCGGTCCCCTTCGTGCTGCGCCTGCCGGCGGGCTGGGTGCCGGGCGAGGACAGCCTGGCCAGACTGCTGAACCTGGCGCGCGCCGAGGGCCTTGGGCTGATCAGGGTGCTGCTGGAGGAGTCTGAGCGGGGCGTGGCCGAGGCCAGGCTGGAACGTGTGTCCTCCTTCGCCCGCGCCCGGCTGGTGGCCGGGGCGGGCGAACCGCTCGACGACGCCGTGGACGACGTCTCGGGCGTGCGGTGGGTCGTCGGGGAGCAGTACGGCTTCGGCCCGGAGCCCGGTGAGCTGCTCGGCCGCCGGGCCGCGTACAAGGCCAGGATCGAGGCGGAGTCCGAGGCGGCCCGGCTGGCCAAGGAGGCCGAGCGGCTGCGCGGCCAGGTCACCAAGTGGCGGGACGAGGCGGGGCGCTGGCGCAAGAGCGCGGTGGAGCTGCGCCGCGAGGTCGGCACGCTGCGCAAGCAGCTGCACGTGGCCCAGCGCAGCCAGGACGGCATGCGCGCCATCCTGGCCAAGCGGGTGAAGCGCGTTCTGCGCAGACGACCCCAGTAGACGGCCCCAGTAGACGGCCCCAGTAGACGGCCCCAGCACACGGCCACACGAGCGGCCCCGGAATCAAGGCATCGGGACCTCACCTCTCGGCGAGGAGGCGCGGACCGGCATCGGGAGGATGCTGCCCCCATGGATGCCGAACGAGAACGACTAGCGCAGTCGGCCGCTCCGGACGCGCCCTGGCGCCGGTGGGGGCCGTACCTGAGCGAACGACAGTGGGGCACGGTCCGCGAGGACTACAGCTCCGGCGGCGCGGCGTGGGACTACTTCCCCCACGACCACGCCCGCTCCCGGGCCTACCGCTGGGGTGAGGACGGCCTCGGCGGCGTCAGCGACGACAAGCAGCGCCTGTGCCTGTCGATGGCGCTGTGGAACGGCACCGACCCGATCTTGAAGGAACGGCCGTTCGGGCTCACCAACAACGAGGGCAACCACGGGGAGGACGCCAAGGACTACTACTTCTACCTCGACAGCACGCCCACGCACTCCTACATGCGCTTCCTGTACAAGTACCCGCAGGCCCCCTTCCCCTACAACGACCTGGTCACCACGAACGGGAACAGGGACGGGCGCGCCTACGAGTACGAACTGCTCGACACGGGCGTCTTCGAGGGCAACCGCTACTTCGACGTGTTCGTGGAGTACGCCAAGGCCGGCCCCGAGGACCTGCTCATGCTCATCACCGTGGCCAACCGGGGCCCGGAGCGGGCGACGCTGCACGTCCTGCCGACGTTGTGGTTCCGCAACACCTGGTCGTGGAGTCACGGGGCGGACAAGCCGGTCATGCGGGCGACGGGTCCGGGGACGGTGCAGGCCGATCACCGGGAGCTGGGGTCGTACCGGATGTACTGCGCGGCGGACGCGCCGCTGCTGTTCACCGAGAACGAGACCAACAACCAGCGGGTGTTCGGCGGCACGAACGCCTCCCCCTACGTCAAGGACGGCATCGACCGCCACGTCGTACGCGGTGAGGCCGGCGCGGTGAACCCGGACAGGACCGGGACCAAGGCCGCCGCGCGGCACACGCTGAGCGTGCCGGCCGGCGGGGAGGCGACCGTACGGGTGCGGCTGACCACCGGTCAGGTCCAGGAGCCGCTCGGGCCCTCCTTCGACGAGGTGCTCAGGCAACGGCGCGCCGAGTCGGACGCCTTCTACGCGGTGCTCACGCCCGAGGGCATGGGGGCCGACGAGGCGCTCGTGCTCCGGCAGGCGATGTCCGGCCTGCTGTGGAGCAAGCAGTACTACTACTTCGACGTGGAGACCTGGCTGGCCGAGCACGGCGCGGACCCGTGGACCCGCCCTGACCAGCGCAACCACGCCTGGTACGACCTGGACGCCGACGACATCCTGGTGATGCCGGACAAGTGGGAGTACCCGTGGTTCGCGGCCTGGGACCTGGCCTTCCACGCGGTCGCGCTGGCCATGGTGGACCTGGACCTGGCCAAGCACCAGGTCGAGGTGCTGCTGAACGACCGCTACCTGCACGCCGGCGGCCAGGTGCCCGCGTACGAGTGGAACTTCGGCGACGTCAACCCGCCCGTGCACGCGTGGGCCGCCCGCTTCATCAACAGCCTGGACCGGCGGCTCGACGGGCAGAGCGACCTCGACTTCGTGGAGCGGGTGTTCCAGAAGCTGCTGGTCAACTTCACCTGGTGGGTCAACCGCAAGGACCCCGAGGGGCGCAACGTGTTCCAGGGCGGTTTCCTCGGCCTGGACAACATCGGCGTCTTCGACCGCAGCTCCGCGCTGCCCACCGGCGGCACGCTGGACCAGGCCGACGGCACGGCGTGGATGGCCTTCTACACGCAGACGATGTTGCAGATGGCCGCCGAGCTGTCGGATCGGGCGCCCGCGTACGAGGATCTCGCCGTCCGTTTCGCCCAGCACTTCCTGCGCATCTCCGCCTCCACCGACCGGGTCGGGGACGTCAAGGAGGAGATGTGGGACGAGGGTGACGGGTTCTTCTACGACGTGCTGCGGCTGCCGAACGGCGACGCCGTCCGGCTGAAGGTGCGCTCCCTGGTCGGGCTGCTGCCGCTCTGCGCGACCACCGTCTTCACGCCGCGCGCCGACGAGGACGAGGCCCGGCTGCTCAACCGGATCAGGGCGTTCGCGGCCCGGCATCCCGACCTCGCCGAGGGCATGTCGACCGCCGAGCGGACGGGCGTGGCGGGCCGGCGCATGGTGTCGCTGCTGGACGAGCGCAAGCTGCGGCGGGTGCTTTCGCGCATGCTCGACGAGAACGAGTTCCTCAGCCCGTACGGGATCCGCTCGCTCTCGCGCTACCACCACGACCACCCGTACACGTTCTGGGTGGAGGGCCGCGAATTCCGGGTGCCGTACCTGCCCGCCGAATCCGACAACCGCATGTTCGGCGGCAACTCCAACTGGCGGGGACCGGTCTGGTTCCCGACCAACATCCTGATCGTCCGCGCGCTCCTGCAGATGTACGCCTTCTACGGCGACGACTTCACCGTGGAATGCCCGACGGGTTCGGGAAACCGGATGACGTTGTTCGAGGTGAGCAAGGAGATCTCGAACCGGCTCATCCGCATCTTCCTGCGCGGCGACGACGACCGGCGGCCCGTCTACGGCGGGCAGCGGATGTTCCAGGAGGACCCGCACTGGCGGGACCTGATCCAGTTCAGCGAGTACTTCCACGGCGACAACGGCGCGGGGCTGGGTGCGACCCACCAGACGGGGTGGACCTCGCTCGTGGCCGTCCTCATGATCATCTACGGCCGGCTCGACGCCACCGACTTCTGACCCGCAGCGGAAACGGGGCCCCGCCGGAAACGGCGGCGGCCCCCTTTCTGTCGGGACCCCCACCGCCGTTTCCCGTGTTCACGACTTAAAATCCCTGTATGCGGGGCAGAAGCGTTTACTTATGGACAGGCCTTATCTGACAAGGCGTTGTGACCGAAACTGCGGCTGAAACTTCTCGGAGCCTCTCTCCGTTCAGCGGATAAGAAAACGGCAACTGCGAGGAAATGTGCGCGTCACTTCATCCTTCAGGTCCCTTTTAGCGCTGATCACGACCGCTGCCGTGGTGTTCCAGCCGACGGCCGCGCAAGCCGCCCCGCCCTCGGACGTCAAGCCCGTCCGCGTCGTCATCCTGGTCGACGAGTCGGGCAGTCTGTCGGGGCAGGACGTCTCCCGTGAGCGGGCCGCCGCCCAGCTCATCGCGCTCAGCGAGCTCTCGCCGCAGTCGCAGGTGGCCGTGGTGGGGTTCGGCAGCTCCAACGGTCCCGGCCAGTCGGCCGTGGACCTCGTGTGCCCGCTGACCGGGGTGCAGACGGCGCAGGACCGCGAGTCGCTGAGCCGGTGCGTGGACAAACTGCGCCGCCGCGAGGCCGGGGACGGCAACGACACCGACCACGCCGCCGCACTCCAGCAGGCGCTGGAGATCATGAACGGGCCCGACGACCAGCAGCGGGCGAAGATCGTGTTCCTGCTGACCGACGGCGTGCTCGACGTGCGCAACAGCCCGCAGTACGGCGCGGACGCCCAGGCCAGGAACGACAACGCCAGGAAGCAGATCGACGACAGCCTCGGCGAGGCCGAGCGGGGCCGGGTGCAGATCTGGCCGCTGGGCTTCGGCTCGGCCGACAAGGCGGGGCTCGACGCCTTCGCCGCGGGCGGCTGGCGGGAGCCGTGCGGCGGCCAGGAGTCGGCCACCCCGCGCGCCCGCGTGGTCGCCACCTCCGCCGACGTGGAGCGCTCCCTGCTGGAGGCCTTCGCCTACGCCAGGTGCGCCGGCATCGGGGAATCGGTCACCGACTCACTCGCCACGGGCGAGACCGTCAATCTCAAGGTCAACATCCCCATCATCGCGACCGACGGCTCGATCGTGGTGGTCAAGCGCGACCGGCGCATCCAGGTCGCCTACTTCGACCCCGAGGGCAGGCAGGTGCCCAAGCAGGGCGAGCAGAACGAGTCCACGTTCCAGGCCGCGGGCGAGGCCGGTCCCGTGGAGTCGCTGCGCATCCGCAACCCGCTCCCCGGGGAGTGGCGCATCCAGCTGACCTCGCAGCCGGGCGTCTCACGCCAGGACGTCAGCGCCACCGTCGTCTGGCAGGGCGCGCTGCGCTCCTCGATCTCCCTGAGCAACCCCAGGCCACGGCCCGGCGAGCAGGTGACCGTGCGGCTGCGCCTGCAGACCAGGACGGGCGTGATCAGTGATCCCGCCGCCCTGGAGGGCCTGAGCTTCACCGCGCGGATGTCCGGGGACGGCTTCCAGGAGGCCCCGGTCGACCTCGCCGACTCGGGCGCGGGGCCCGACCGGGCCGCCGGTGACGGCGAGTACTCGGGCCAGGTCGTCATCCCCGCCACGGCCACCGGCGCGCTGTCCTTCCTGGGCAGGGTGACCGGGCCGGGCGTGGCCGGCGACGAGCGCCCCTACGCCACCCGCATCGCCGGGCCCGCCGACCGGTTGCGCGCCAAGGTACGGCTCGACTCGGCCACCGTCGAGCCGGGCGGCGAGATCTCCGGCGCCGCCTCGGTCACCAACGACGCCGAGCCCGCGCGGCTCGCGCTGCGGCTCGTCGAGGCGCCCGGCACCGTGAGCCTGTCGGCCCAGGGCTTCCAGGCGCCCGCCGGAGCCTCCGAGCACGCCTTCAGGCTGCGCGTCGGCTCCGACGCGGCCGAGGGCCCGGTGGGCGGCCTGGTGCAGGTGCTCGACCCGGCCGGGCAGGTGGTGGCCGAGGAGTTCGTGGACGTGACGGTCCAGCTGCCGACGCCGCTGTGGCAGCGGGCGTTGCAGGCGCTGCTGATCCTGCTCGCGGTGGTGGCGGTGGCGCTGCCGTTCCTGCTGGCCAAGCGGCGGGCGCGACGCCGGGCGGCCGACCCGAGCGAGCTGACGCTGCACCTGTACGAACGGCCGGGCGAGCCGTACGTCAGCCGGCTCCAGGCGCCGCTCGGCGAAGGGCCGGAGTTCACCTTCGACATCTCCGGCGGCGGCCTGCTGGTGCGCACGTACGGCACCGGCTACCTGGTACGCCGCGGCCAGGGCCGGGCCGTCCTGGTGCGCGACCCGTCGGGGCGGGAGCTGGACCCGCTGTTCCCCGGTCAGCCGATCGCCCTGCCCAACGGCCTGTTCCTCGGCGTGGACGACGGCCGGGCCAGGGGCGGGAGTGGGACGGAGCAGCCCGCGTACGGGGCGCGGGAGCCGTACCAGCAGAGCAGGAGCCACAGACCGATGCCGGGCGACGACCTGTTGTGAGGGATGAATGAGGATCTTCGATCCGATGATGTTCGTGGGCCTCGGCGGCACCGGCTGCCGGGTCGGGGTGGAGCTGGAGCGCTGGCTGCGTGACGAGCTGTGCGGTCCGGACGGGATGGACCTGATCAGGAACTTCAGCTGGCAGAACTACCAGCCCTACGAGCTGCCCTCCTGCCTGCAGTTCGTCTATGTCGACCTCAACGACGCCGAGCTGAACCGCACCCGCCGCCGGGTGGTGCCGACGGAGAAGGAGCTGCCGGCGGCGGGCCGTACCGCGCATCTCGTCCATGACGTGGTGCCGAAGTTCGACTCCTACCCGGAGGTGGCCCGGAGCCTGCGGGCCACGCTGGGCGATCACGTCAAGGACTGGCTGCCGCCGCGCGAGCAGGAGCCGCTGGTCGCGCCGCTGATGCGGGGCGCGGGGCAGTTGCCCACGGTGGCCAGGGCGGCGCTGTTCGAGCGCATGCGGCACGGCACGGGGCCGGTGGTGCAGGGCGTCGAGAGCGCCATCGGCGCGATCAGCAACTCGGGCAGCGAACTGGCCGCGCTGGGCGGCCGGCTGCGGCGCAGCTGCGACGTCTTCGTGGCCTTCTCGGTGGCGGGCGGCACCGGCAGCGGCATCTTCTACGACTACCTGCACCTGATCGGCGACGCCTTCGCCCGCAACCACATCAGGGCGCGCATCTACCCGCTGGTCGTCATGCCGTCGGCCTTCGCCGAGGGCAAGGGCGGCGGCCGGCGCGCCCGGCTGAACGCCGGCGCGAGCCTGCTGGACCTGTTCCGGCTGGTGGACGACCAGAACGCGCCGCACGCGGGCACGCAGGTGGACGAGCAGGGCATCGTGGGCGAACTGGGCGTGCGTTACCCCACCAGGGGCGAGGTACGCCTGGCCACCGGCACCGTGCAGACCGCGTTCCTGTTCACCATGCCGCCCGGCGTCGAGCGCGACGACCTGCACCGCTCGATCGCCTCGCTGATCGTCTCGCTGGCCGGCACCAAGCCGAGCACGGGGGGCGAGCTCTCGGGCGGCATGGAGGACCGCGGCGAGTCCTCCTTCGCCGACGACTTCATCAACCGGGCGGTCGAGCGTGAGGTGGCGGCGGCCTCGGGGATCGGCAACCGGGGCGTCTCGACGGCGTTCGTCTCCTCCATGACCGTGCCCGTGGAGGAGCTGGCCGACCTGGTCAGCTCGCGGCTGCTGGCCCGCGCGGTCACGCAGCTCGAAGCCGTGCCGCCGGGCGCCGCCGAGAGCAACGTGGATGAGATCCGGCGCATGTTCACGCAGGCCAACCTCGAACCGCTCAACTCCCGCGAGCCGCTGCCGCTGCCGGAGGCGCGCACCGCCACCGGCGCGGCGGAGATCCAGAAGTCGCTGGCCAACCGGATGCGCGCGATGGAGGACAACCTGGCCTCGCTGGAGCGGCAGCTCAGCCGCGGCGTGCCGGCCATGGCCCAGGAGATGGACGTGCGGCGCGGCGTGTTCGAGGGGCTCGCGCACGTGGACCCGTTCCGGCTGCGGCGCGTGGTGGTCGGCCTGCCGGGCGACGTGCACGAGGCCGACCGGCTCGGCTTCGCCGGGCTGCTGGACCACCGCAGGGCCCAGCCGCGCAAGCCGTACGAGAACATGACCGAGGCTCCCCCGCAACCGCGCCCGATGCGCGACCGGCTGCTGCGCAAGGTGCAGTGGTCCGACCCCGCCGTGCAGGCCTCGCTGAGCGATCAGGAGGCGTGGTACCTGTGGCGCAGCCAGGCGCTGTGGCACAAGGCGTGGGCCGACCAGATGCCGCGCTGGGAGCCGCGCCGCAAGCAGCTCATCAGGGAGGTACGCGAGTTCACGCAGGTCTTCGCCGAGCACGCCGAGTCCGACCCCGAGCGTTTCGCGCGCCGCGCGGGCGAGCTGTACGAGACCCGCGTGGGCGTCTACCACCTGCTGCCGCCGGCCGGCGCGGAGTCGTTCTACGACGCGGTCGTACGCCGCTTCGTGGACGTCTTCGTCGCCCGGCAACTGCTGCGCCCGACCGACGGCGAGGCCGGCGTGGTCAACGCGCTGCTCGGCCCCGAGGGCTGGCGGCACGCGCACGACCTGGCCTGGCGCGGCGGCAAGCCGGCCGAGGCGCTCAACTGGGTGCGCGAGCGGCTCAAGCTGGAGGTCAAGAAGCTGTTCAAGGACCGCGACGAGGCCGCCGCGCTGGGCGAGCAGCCGCTGCTGCCCTCGCTGGCAGACATCCTGGCCCAGGCCGCATCGGGCGCGGGTGACGACCCGCACGTGCGGCAGTTCCAGCTCAAGCTGGCCGACCTGGTGCCGGGCGGCTTCACCCCCGACGGCACGGGCGACCTGAAGGTGCTGGTCTCCTATCCGGCGCCGGCCAAGGACCCGGACCTGGAGCGGTTCCTGAAGGAGCGGATCGACCTGCCCGGCACACCCGACTTCCGCAACATCGACGCCGACTCGGTGACGGTCGTGCAACTGCGTACCTCGATGAGCGTCACCCAGGTCCGCGAGCTGCGCGAGGTGCTGGCGAGCTGGGCGGAGGCGCTGCACGACGAGCGCCCGCAGGACCACCTGAAGTGGCGGCAGCGGCTCGGCTACGACTTCGGCTACCTGGCCACCACGGAGGAGCACCGGGTGCGCATCCTGCACCGCCTGCTCTGCCTGTTGTGGAACGGGCAGGTCAGCGTGGTCGAGGGCAAACCGGAGTCGCCGACCCGGATCAGGATCGACGTCGAGGGCGGCTCGATGACCCTCCCCCTGACCGGGTACGGCAGAGCCGCCTCCTGGCCCAGCATGTTGCGCGCCTACGAGCAGTGGGTGATCGGCGGCGACGAGGAGTTCCGCAGCCTGGTCAGCGAGCAGCTCATGGACGCCACGCCGAAGGGCCTGGCGGGCACGCTCAGCCGCCCCGACCCGCTCTACCACCAGGTCACCGGCATGGCCGCGGACCAGCTCGGCCTGCTGGAGATCATGGTGCCGAAGCTGCCCGCGGGCGCGCGCAACCGGGCCGACCAGCTCGTGGCGTTCTGGGCGCACACCCTGCCCGCCGCGCTGGAGCTGCCCTTTGAACGGGTCGCCGAGGCCGTCGCCTACAACCTGCGCGACCTGGACGCGCTGGCCGCCGAATGAACCCAGTCGTCGTCTTCGACCTGCGCAAGGGCGAGGAGCCGCCCAGGCTGGCCGGCCAGGTGCTGGTGGTGACCGACACCGGGCGGCTGGCCGGCGGGCAGCGGGTGCTCCAGGAGGTGTTCAGCTCGCGCCTGGTCAGGTCGGTGCTCGTGGTGGCGCTGGGACCCGATCTGCGGCTGCCCCCGGCGCTGGACGGGGAGAGCCGCCGGGTGTTGTGGGTGGGCGATCCGCGCGGCATCCTGTGGAACGCCGACACCGGCGAGGCCGCGCACGGGCCCGAGGTCAGCTCGGAGGCCATCCTGATCGACCTGCTCACCCAGCCCGAGGTCTTCGACGAGGTGGTCAACGGCCTGGGCGACATCCCGTACGGCACCGCCTCGCCCGGCTGGCGCATCGTGGCGGGCCGGATCGCCCCCGAGGTGCTCTCCCAGGCCTTCTCCGACGTGGCCGGGCGCTTCGGCGGGCCCGTCCAGCAGGACACGGGCGCCTTCGCCGCGCCGCTGGCCACCGCGCTGCCGGTGCTCAGCGGCAGCGCGGACCTGCCCGCCGACCTGCTCGACGCGTTCATCCCGGAAGGCCGCGTGGACCGGCTCTACCGCCGGGCCCACGAGCAGGTGGACCGAGCGGTCCGCGCCCTGGACGACCTGCGTTACTTCACCCCCGCACCCGCCCGCCACGCGATCCTCGACGAGGTGATCGCCGCCGGCCGGGCGCTGGCCGAGTTCCGCGACGCCGTCACCCGGCTGCTCACGGACGTCGACCACACCGACGAGGACGTCGGCGAGGTGCTGACCGCGCACGGCGTCAAGTTCGCCACCCCGGCGGGCATGGGGCACGCCGAGATCGTCGCCGAGTTGCGCGCCGACGTGGAGGGCGCCCTGGCCGAGCGCAGGAGCCTGACGCGGCTGGTCGCGCGGCTGCGGCTGCTGGCCGACCAGAGCGCGCCCATCGGCAGCGCGGCCTTCGCCGGCGACTGCCCGCGCATCTGCCCGGACGAGCTGCTCAACGCGCTGCACGCGCCGCCGGAGTTCCCCGCCCGCCTGATCGACCGGTTCGTGTACTGGCGGCGCTCGCGGGCGTGGTGGCGCGAGCAGCTCTCGCTCGGCCCGGCCAGGACCGCGCTGGACGGGCTGCGCTCGCTGCTGGAACGGGTCGCGGCCAGCGAGTGGATGCTCGGCGAGGCGCGCGTGCACACCTCCGACGCGGCCCGCACGCTGGCGGCGTCGCTGAGCGAGATCTGCGCGCAGGTCGCGGCCACGCTGACCGACTGGAGCAAGGCCGAGGCGGGCCAGGCCGCCGCGAGCGCCGCGCTGGACGAGGAGGTCACCGTGCGCCTGCGCGACCGCGGCGGCCAGCTGCGCGAGGTCATCGCCGGCGACGTCGTGGACGCGGTGGCCGGCTGGCTGGAGCCCGGCTGGACCTCGCTCGAACACGGCGACTACCGCGACGCCCAGCTCGGCCTTGAGCGCCGGGTGGAGGAGACGCTGCGGCAGTACCGCTACCACCTGGCGCACCGGGGCGTGCAGGAACGGCCCGAGTTCGGCACCGGCGACACCGGCCGCCAGGAGCTCGTGGACGCGGTGTGGCGGCAGTCGCAGCAGGTCGTGCGGGCCCTGCGGGCCGCGCCAGGCGGGCAGATGTTGCAACTGTGCGGCGACCGCGACCTGTCGTTGCTGCTGCGGCGCGCGCACGCGGTGCGGTTCGCGCCCAGGGCCGTACGCGGCCAGGGCAACCCGCCCGGCGTCGTGTGGACGCGGTCGGGCCAGTACGCCGGCACCTTGCGCCTGGTGCCGCTGCGCCCGGGGACGGTGGAGGAGAACTGGAGTGGTGATGGAGCCTGAGCCGCTGGACTTCAACTCCCCCGACGGCGACCCGGTCGGCTGGGAGGTGGAGGCCGAGCCGTGGCAGGACCCGTTCGAGCGCCGGGTCACCCACCTGGCCACGGGCATCAAGCTGGTGCAGCGCCGGGTGCCGCGTTCGGAGGGGCGCGAGCGCGAATACCTCTACGACCTGCTGGAGACCGAGGCCAGGATGGGCGCCAGGCTGCTGACCCTGCTGGGCCGCGCCTACCCGGCCGAGCTGCCCCGGCTGATCGGCTACAGCCTCGACGTGGAGGAGCCGTTCGTCCTGCTGTCGGACTACCGGGGCGAGCCGGTCAGCCGCTACTCCGGGGCGTTGCTGATCACCGACCAGCGGGCGATGCAGGTGAGCCTGCTGCGTGCCGTACGCATCCTGTCGGCCTGCGGCATCGTGCACCGGCGCATCGAACCCGCCACCGTGCGCTGGGACGGCTCCGCGGTGCAGCTCACCGACCTCAGCCACGCCACGCTGATCGGCAACCGCCGTCTGCGGATGGGCGAGGCCCCCTACGCCTGCCCGGCGCAGCGCCAGGGCACCGGCCTGGCCGCCACCTCCGACGACCTCTGGAGCGCCGGCATGGTCATCTACCGTACGGTCACCGGCCGCGAGATCGCCGACCTGCCCGACCTGTCCGCCACGCCGGCGCTGCAGCCCATCAACGACGTCTTCTCCGGCTCGCCGCCGTCGGCTCAGGAGATGCTGGCCCGGCTGCGGGCGCCCGACCCGATGCGGTCCCTGTCCGTGGAGCAGGACCTCGGGCTGGAGGAGGGCCGCGCCGCCTTCGACCGGGCCCGTGAGGCCAAACAGGAGCCGGTCGCCGCGACGGAGAACGTCACGCGGGCCCAGCCGGTGATCGAGGAGGAGGGCGGCCGGCTGCCGTGGTGGGCCCGCTGGTTGCCGCTGGCCGTCCTGCTCGTCCTGCTCGTCCTGCTCTGGGTGGTGACCCGGTGATCCTGTGCCCCATCTGCCTGCACGAGTTCGAGTGGAGCGACGAGGAGCTCTTCGAACGCACCCCCGCGGGCCAGTACCTGCCGCTCTCCCTGGACCAGGTGAGCGGGCCGCGCCGGGAGGACCTGCTGCGGGCCGCTCACGTACGCTGCCCCGCCCCGGTGGCCGACCCCGGCCTGGAGCACCACCTGCCCTATCCCTACGTCCGGCACGGCCGCCCGCTGGTGATCGGGCTGGTCGGCGGGCCCGAGACGGGCAAGACCCACCTGCTGGCCGCCATGATCGGGGCCATCGAGCAGGGCGGGCTGCGGCCGTACGGGCTGACCACGGACGCCGTGGACATCGAGCGGCACGCCGAGTACGTCAACTCCTACGTGCATCCGCTGCTGGTCGAACGGGTGGCGCTGTCCCGCACCACGCACCGGGCCACGGCCGAGCCGGTGGACGCGCTGCTCGTCAACGACGGCCGGCACACCACCGCGGTGGCCTTCTTCGACATCGCCGGCGAACTGCTGCGCAGCGCCACGCACGAGGCGACCAGGTTCGTGCCGGCCATCGGCGGGCTGCTCTTCGTGATCGACGGCGCGACCAGGACCTCCAGGATGGGCGACGAGTCCTTCAGGGCCGTGCTCGACCGGCTGCCCAAGACCGGCGGGCGGCTGGACATCCCGGCCGCCATCGCCGTCACCAAGAGCGACGCGGTGCGTTTCCAGGCGCCGGTCGACACCTGGCTGTACGCCGAGCCCGACGGGCTGGACCCGAAGGCCGTGCTGGCGGAGAGCCGGGACGTCTACGCCTTCCTGCACCGCCGGGGCGCGCACGCGTGGCTGAGCCCGTACGACAAGTGCCGCAAGTGCACGCTGCACTTCGTCTCGGCCACCGGCGCCGCCGCCACGGAGGGGCACTTCCGCAGGGGCGTGCGGCCACGGCGGGTCCTGGAACCCCTGATCTCGCTCTTCGCCATGACCGGCGTCCTGCGGGGCCACCCGGAGGTGGGGATGTGATGGGGCGTTACTCCAGCATCGACTGGATTCAGTTCGAGTGGGACGAGAAGCGGACCGGCCTCGGACCCGTGCGCTCCTCCCTGGACAGCACCGCGAGCTGGTACCACCAGCTCGGGCCCTGGCTCGATCCCGGCCCCGCCGCCGGGGTCAGCGTGTGCCGGCTGCGGGTGGAGGGGCGGGTGGTGGTGCTCGCGCGTACGCGGACGGGCGGGGCGGACAGCAGGCGCACGATCCGGGTCCAGGCGTACGTGGGCGGCTCCACGTCCATGCCCTCGGCGATGCCGAACGTGCGGCAGGCGCTCGCGCTGGCCCCCGGCTGGGCGGCGCGGTTGCCGGCCGAGGACGAGCCGCTGGACCTGGCCGAGTTGCTGCAGCCCTACCGCGAGGCGAGCAGGGCGCTGGACCGGGAGGCCAGGGCCGGCGCAGCGGCGCTCGCACCGATCGTCTCCGAGTGCCTGCGCCGGCCGCTGACCGCGCTGTCGGTGGCCTCGCACGGGGATCCCGTCGTGCAGCTCTGGGGCCTGGTGGACATCCTGGACCTGGTGCTGGGGCACTGTCCCGAGACGTTCTCCACCTACGAGAGCGACGACCTCCGGCAGGGGGCCGAGGTCATCTTCCTGAAGCAGTGGCCGGGGCCCTCGTCTCAGGGGGCCTACCGGGCTCGGGTGGATCTGCGCGCGCCGGACCAGGACGACAGGTACGCCCGGATCGCGGGGACCATCGTGGACGCGTACGCGCGGGGGCGGCTGGTGGAGTTGGTCAAGCGGCTGCGGGTGAGCGACGACACGCCGGTGGAGGAGCGGATCGGGCGGCTGGACGCGGTGGCGCACGACGCCACGACGCTGGTGGCCCGGCCCACTCGGAGCGAGGAGGCCCGGGGGGACGCGGCGTCTTCGGAGGAGACCTGGGCGCCCCGGCCGCCGGCCCGCTCCCGACCGGCCCCGCCACCACCGCCCCCGCCGATACCCGCACCACAGGCCCGCGCACAGAAACCACCCGCCCAGGCGTCAAAACCACAGGTCGTGGCACCGGAAGAGGCGTCGCCGGCGGCCGAGGAAGCCCGGGCGCCACAAGCCCAAGCAGCGCAGGCGCCACAGGCTCAGGCAGCGCGGGCTCAGGCAGCGCAGGCGCGCCCGGGGGCGGCGCGGCAGGCCACCGAGAAACCCGCACAAGCCCGCCCAGATCAGACGCCGGATCCTCAGGACGGAGCCGTACCCGTGCCGGACAACCGACAGGAAGCGCGGTCCTACGCCATGCGTGACGTCTTCGAGGAGTTCCGTGCGGACCTGGCCGTGGCGACCTCCGACAAGGAGGCCATGGCCATCCTCCAGGACGTCCGCGTCTGGGCGGCCACGCGCCAGCCGTCCGAGGTGCGTTCCCGGCTGCCGGTCCTGATCGCCGACCTGGAGCGGCTGTTGCCGGACGGCAGGATCAACCCGATTCTGCGCGACCTCCTGGACCCCGACGCCTCACCCAGGGTGGCCAGGTCGAACTGGCTCGACCCGCAGTGGCTGGTGCTGGTCGTGGCGGTGCTGATCGTTCTCGTCCTTCAAGTGGTGCAGTTGCTGCGCCCCTGAAGAGTAGGAGCCCCAGGCGGTCACTCAGCGTCCAGAAGTGCCGCCGTTACGATCACGAACCGCATGTTGACAAAGAGTCAACCCACCATTCGCGATGATTCTTCGCATCTGTACCTTGAAGTGCTTCTGCCCCATCGGCATAGTGGACGTTCCACAGGCGCACCGAGTCGTGGCGGGCAGCCTCGGGGGGCGGCAACAGAAGTCACGACTGCCCGGCGCACAACTCCACGCGCGGAATAGGACGTGAAGGATGAGCTCGCCGCCGCCTATTCGCACCAAGCTGCTCAGGATCCTCCTGCTCCCGCTGGTCTCCATGGTGGCCCTCTGGGGGTTCATCGCCTACTCCAGCGCGGACGAGATCGCCACGGTCTCGCAGATCCGGGACCGGTGGGAGTCCATCGGGTCGCCGGTGCTGCAACTGATCGTGGAGTTACAGAGGGAGCGTCAGCTCTCCGCCGAGGCTCCGGGCAGCACGGCCGCGTACAAGCCGCTGACCGAGCAGCGGCGGGTCACCGACAACCACGTCAGGCGGCTGCGCGAGATCATCGCCTCGCTGGACGGCGACGCGGCGGGCGGGCAGACGCCCACCCAGGTGCAGACGATGGTGCAGGCCCTGGACGGGCTGCAGTCGTTGCGGGCCTCCGCCGACGGAGGCGTGCTGGCGCCGGCGCTGACGATCATCGAGGCGTACAACAACCTGATCGCCGTGGCCAACCAGCAGTTCACCGACCGCGACGCGTTGAGCGACGTCTCCTCCTACCAGACGGTGCGCGGCATGACCGCCTTCAGCACCTCGGCGGAGTACCTGTGGCGCGAGCACGCCATCCTCACCACGACGATCGTGCACCGCAGCATGACGCCCACCGACCGCGCCGCGTTCGTCGCCGCCATGACCGCCCGCAGGCTCTCGATGGCCAACGCCGAACGGGACGCTGGGCCCGAGTTGCGCGCGAACTATGACCGGCTCGTGGCCAGCGACGCCTACCGGCGGGTGGTGGCGGTCGAGGACGAGCTCTTCTCCTACGACACGGGCGGGCCGCCGCCGGTGTCGGCCGCCGAGTGGCGCGGCGACGCCGAGACCGTGCTGGCCCAGATCAACCGCGACACGCAGACCGACCTGGCCCGCGCCGCGGCGGCCGGCCAGGCGCAGGTGACCGGGGCGTACTGGCGGATCGGGCTGGTCCTGCTGCTCGGGCTGGGTGCCGTGGTGGGGTCGTTGTGGTTGTCCTACCGGTTCGGCCGCTCGCTGGTCGATGAGCTGAGGCGGCTGCAGGGCTCGGCCGTCGAGCTGGCCGAGCAGCGACTGCCCCATCTGGTCGAACGGCTGCGCCGCGGCGAGGACGTGGATCCCGCCACCGAGGCGCCCGATCTGGAACGCGCCGACACCGCCGAGGTGGACCGGGTGGCGAACGCGTTGTCCGCCGTACGCCGCACCGCGGTCGAGGCGGCGGTCGGCCAGGCGGTCCTGCGCAAGGGCGTCGGCCAGGTCTTCAACAACCTGGCCCGGCGCAACCAGGCGCTGCTGCACCGCCAGCTCTCGCTGCTGGACGTCATGGAACGCCGGGTGGAGGAGCCGGAGCTCCTGGAGGACCTGTTCAAGCTCGACCACCTGACCACCCGCATGCGGCGGCACGCGGAGAACCTGATCATCCTGTCCGGCTCGTCGCCCGCCCGCCGCTGGCGCGACCCGGTGCCGCTGTTCGACGTGGTACGCGCGGCGGTGCTGGAGGTCGAGGACTACACCCGCGTGACGGTCGCGCCGATGCCGAACGCGCCGCTGCTGGTCGGGGCCGCGGTCACCGACGTCATCCATCTGGTCGCCGAGTTGGTGGAGAACGCGACCGTCTTCTCCCCGCCCAACACGACCGTCAACATCCGCGGCGTGACGGCGGCCAACGGCCTGGCGCTGGAGGTCGAGGACCGGGGTCTTGGGCTGAACGACGCCAACCTGGCCGGGCTGAACGCGCGGCTGGCCGACATACCGGAGTTCGACCTGGCCGACAGCGACCGGCTCGGGCTGTTCGTGGTGGCGCGGCTCGCGACCCGGCACGGGATCAAGATCATGCTGCGGCGGTCGCCGTACGACGGGACGACCGCGATCGTGCTGCTGCCCGCCTCCCTGCTCGCCGACGCCCAGCCCCTGGCCCTCACCGCCGGCCCATCCGCCGTCACCACTGCCGCCGCCGCACGCGGCTCCTCGTCCGAGGCGCCGTTCGGCATCTCCTACGAGCCCTCGTACGAGAACACGCACACCATGGACCACGCCCACGACGCCGGCACGGCGAACCAGGCGCACCCGGCCGAGTCGGCGCCCAGTCCCTGGTTCGACGCCGGTCCCGTACCACCGCCCGCTCCCGACCTCACGCCCCCGTTCGAGCGCATCCCGCCGTTCGCCGGCACCTCGGCGTTCTCGGGCAGCTCACCGTTCGACAACGGCTCGCCCTTCGCCGGTGACTCGCCTTTCGCCGGTGACTCGGCGTTCTCGGGCAGTTCGGCGTCCGGCAACGGCTCGCCGTTCGCCAGCACCTCGGCGTTCTCCGGCGGCTCGGCGTCCGGCAACGGCTCGGGGCCGAAACCTGACCCGGCGCTCAGGACCGAGCCGCCGGCCCCCGGCCCGGCGATCGCGCCCCCGAACGGCCCCACCACGCCCGGCGGACCACCAACCGGAGACACGCCCTCCGAACCACCTACCGGTTCACCCACCGAACCACGGGCCGAACCACGGGCCGAACCACCGGCCGGATCACCCACCGAACCACCCGCCAGGTCCACGCCCGGCGGGCCGACCGGCGGGCCGCCGGTCGGGTGGAGTGTCACGGTCCCGCCGCAGGAGGCGGATGAGGATCTCGACGGGCTGCCGATGCGGATTCCGCAGGCCAGCCTGGCTCCTCAGCTCCGCATCGACTCGCGCCCCGAGCGGCGCGCGAGCTCGGAACGCTCCCCCGAGGAGCTCGCACAGCTCATGTCGTCCATGCAACGCGGCTGGCAGGAAGGACGCCGGCGGACGGAGCAGGAGCAGGACATGTGGAACGGAAAGGACGACCAACCCGATGTCTGACCCCAGAAGCGAACTGAGCTGGCTGCTCGACGACCTCACCCAGCGGGTACCCGGTATCCGGCACGCGATCGTGCTGTCAGCCGACGGGCTGTCCATGGGCAGCTCCCGCGGTCTGACCAGGGAGGACTCCGAGCACCTGTCCGCCATCTCCGCCGGGAGCCACAGCCTCGCCATGGGGGCGGGGCGGCACTTCGGGCTGGGCGGCGTACGGCAGACGATCATTGAGATGGAGGAGGGCTTCCTCTTCGTCACCGCCGCGGGCCAGGGTGCCCGGCTGGCCGTGCTCGCGACCGGCGACGCCGAGCTGGGCATGGTCACGTACGAGATGGCGTTGATGGTCAAGAGGGTCGGCGAGCACCTCTCCTCCAACCCGAGGGGAGCGGCACCGGCACCCGCCTGGAACGGCGCACGACCATGACAGGCGAGGATCCCGGGCCGCTGATCCGGCTGTACGGGCTGACCGGGGGCAGGGCACGCCCGCAGGGCGAGACGTTCGACCTCGTGGCCATCGTCGTGACGGTCGGCGGCCTGTCCGGGCCCGCGGGCATGATCCCCGAGCACCGCGCCGTGCTGTCGCTGTGCCGCAGGCCGACCCCGGTCGCGGACGTCGCGGCGCACCTCAGGCTGCCGCTGAACATCACCCGGGTGATTCTGGGGGACCTGCGGCGGGACGGCCTGGTCAGCATCGATCGCCCGCGCCCGGTGGCGCAGACGATGGATGAACGCATCTACAGGGAAGTGCTGGATGGGCTACGCAGCCTCTGAGCCCGGGACGGCCACGGTCGCTCCGGCTCTTGCCATCAAGATCCTTATCGCGGGCGGTTTCGGCGTAGGCAAGACGACCATGGTCGGCACGATCAGCGAGATCCGGCCGCTGCACACCGAGGAGTTGCTGAGCGACCGGGGCATCGGGGTGGACGACACCTCGGGCGTGGAGTCCAAGGTCACCACCACCGTCGCGCTGGACTTCGGCCGCATCACCATCCGCGACGGGCTGTGGCTGTACCTGTTCGGCACGCCGGGGCAGGACCGGTTCTGGTTCATGTGGGATGAGCTGGCGCTCGGCGCGCTGGGCGCCGTCGTGCTCGCCGACACGCGCCGCCTGCAGGACTCCTTCCCCGCCGTGGACTACTTCGAGCAGCGCAGGATCCCGTTCGTGGTGGGCGTGAACTGCTTCGACGGCGCCCGCCGCTACGATCCGACCAAGGTGCGGCGGGCGCTCGGGCTGAACGAGAACATCCCGATCGTGATGTGCGACGTGCGCGATCGCGGGTCGGTCAGGGACGTGCTGACCACGCTGGTCACGTACGCGGTCGAGGGCATGTCACCGAGGTACTAGGGGACGAGCGCGGCCCGGCGAAGACGACGCGCAGAGGCGGCATGGGCCCCGGAGGTAGAAACCTCGCGGCCGGTCCATACCGCCTCCCCTTGAGCCCTTCGTGTCACGGGGCTCCGTCCGAGAGAGTCAGGGACGCCTGCCGGACCCTAGGGTTCGGTGCGGCACTCCGTGGAGAGCACCTTGCCGTTCTGGTCCTTGCAGACCGTGCACTTGCGCTTCGAGCCGGGCGGGTCGATTGTCGTCACGCATTCCTTCGTGGTCGGCCCGGAAGTCTTCTTCTCGCAGTATTGGCGCTGCCAGCCACTGCCCTTCTTCTTGCAGTAGAGGCATTTCTTGCCGCTTTCACTCGTCATCCATTTGCATTTCGGGGCGTTCGAGGTGCGCATGCAGTCGGCGAGCGACGTGCGTGTACTCGCGGCGGTGCCGGCATCGGCCTGGACCTGTGCAGTCGTGGATGGGACGAGAGTGCTGGCCACCAGAGCGGCGGCGGCGCATGCTTGTTTGAGCATGAAAATCCTCCCGCTCATTCGGTTCTTCCTTCTCGCCCATCGTGCCCCGGAAAGGCCGGCGGCCGTCAAGGCATTCGGAGGAAATTATTTCTTGACGTACCGACCGCATATTCCTCAAGAAATTCGCATTCCTCTTCTGGGCCGGGCCCATCGGTGACACGGCCGGCCTCATCGGCGACCGTGTCACCCTTGGATCCCACCCAGCCGCCCGCCCCGGCATGATCAACACGCCGACCTCGGCCCTGTGGTGGGACGTCTCCGACGCCGCCACCCCGGCCCAGGCCGCCGTCTCCCTCCTCGACCTGGCCCTGGGCCCGATCGACCCATCCCACTACGGCCAGCTCGTACGGTTCGGCAGCGCCCTGCCCTGGAGCCCCTGAGACCGGACGCGCATGTTTGAGCCGCCGCACCCGGGCATCTGAAGGCCAGGCGCACCGGCACCGTTTCGGCGACCACCTGCGCGGGGCCGGTGCACCGTTTCGTCACACTCTGTTTCTTAACGGCCCATTTGGGTAATCATCCCGGTAACACGTCAGCGGCCCATGACCTCCCCCCTCGTAACCCGCTCAGGCAACGCGCGGAGGGCCGCGAGAGGGGGGCCGTGTACGAGATCCACGGGGTGTGCGAACCCCGCTACAACGCGGTGCGCGAGGCGTTCGCGCGCAACTTCGAGCAGGGCCGCGAGCTGGGCGCCTCGCTGGCCGTCTACCAGCGCGGACGGCCGGTGGTCGAGTTGTGGGGCGGGCGCGCGAGCCGTACGACGGGATGGCGGCGGGACACGATCGCGCTCCTGGCCTCGGCCACCAAGGGGCTGGTCGCCACGGCGGCGATGGTGCTGGTCGACCAGGGCCGGCTCAACCTGGACGCGCCGATCGCCGACTACTGGCCGGAGTTCGCGGTCTCGGGGAAGGCGAAGATCCCGCTGCGGTGGGTGCTGGGGCACCGGTCCGGCGTGGTGACCGTCGATCCGCCGCTGACCATGGGCGACATCGGGCAGAACGGCGCCGTCAGCCGCGCGCTGGCCGCCGCCAGGCCCGCGTGGATGCCGGGGCAGGCGCACGGATACCACTGCCTGACCATGGGGTGGCTGGTCGGCGAGGTCGTACGGCGGGTCACGGGCCAGTCCGTCCAGCGCTTCTTCGCCACGGAGATCGCCGCCCCGCTGGGTGTCGACCTGCACATCGGCCTGCCGGCCGACAGCGACAGGAAGGTGGCCGACCTCGTACCGCCCACCGTGGAGCAGTTGCTCAAGGGACGGGACGATCCCGAGCTGACCGGGCTCAACCGGGCCATCTGCGACCCCGGCTCGTTGTTCCACCGCTCGACCTTCGGCAGCATCGCCATGAAGGGGGACCTGCTGGCCGCCGCCTGCATCCCCCAGGCCGAGATGCCCTCCTTCGGCGGGGCCGGCAACGCCGCCGGGCTCGCCAGGATGTACGCCGCGCTCATCGGCGAGGTGGACGGTGTGCGGCTGCTGCGTCCGGAGACGGCCGACCGGGCCAGGACCGTCGAGGCCAGCGGCATGGACCTGGTGTTGCGCTGCCACACCAGCTACGGCCGCGGCTTCATGCTTCCCGGCGGCCCCATGTGGCCCGGCTCCTGCTCCCCCACCGCCTTCGGCCATGCCGGGGTCACGGGGGTCTTCGCCTACGCCGATCCCGACCACGAGGTGGGGTTCGCGTACGTGCCCAATCGCATGACCGAGCTGATCGAAGGCGGCGACGCCCGGGTCAGGCACCTCGTCGAGGCCACCCACCGCTGCGCCGCCACCTGACCACCCACCTCAAAAGCCGCACCTCAGAGGCCGCCGCCGTAGAAGCCGCACCTCAAAGCCGCACCTCAGAGGCCGCCGCCGCATCAGGGCGCGGCCTCAGCGGGGCGCACGTCAGAGGTAAGGCCCCGTGCCCGGGGGCGCCTGGTCGGGCCGGACCATGTGCGGGCCCTCCGGGGACGCGGCCTGCTGGAGGGTCAGCCCGACCTTGATCCCCTGGAAGACCCCTTCCAGCCAGCCGACCAGCTGACTCTGCGCGATCCGGATCTCCGACTGGCTGAGCTGCTGCGACGTCGAGGGCAGCAGCCGCTCCAGCTCATCCCGCAACTCCGGCGCCACCGACTCGCCGATCTCCGCGACCACCCGCGCGTGAATGTGCTGGAGCTGGTCGCGCGCGTGCTCGTCCAGGGAGAGCCCGCGGGCCTCGTCGAGCAGCGAGCGCGCCATGGTGCTGACCCGCAGCAGCCGCGCGGGCTCCTTGACCCGCCCGATCTCGGCTTCGAGCGCCGACTCTTCCGGCTCGGACGGCCCGGGACCGCCGGGCCCCTCGGGCTGCTGGGGAACGGCTGAAGATGTCATGTCGCGTCCTGTCGGTCGCTCATCGCTCGAAAGCGCGGTCATGACGGCCCCTGCCCACGTTCGCGCTGCTCACGCCCCAGATGCGATCTTCCGGGGCAGCGTCACCACCTCCAGCAGCCCGTCGGCCAGGTCGCGCGCCGGCCGCTCGTACGCGCGGGCCAGGGTGTGGAAGACCTGCTCGGCCCGGATGGCCGGCCAGTCGGGCGGCAGGTGCCCGGCGGGCAGGTGCGGGTCCTGCCGGACGAGTTGCAGCCAGTCGGTGTGCAGCAGGAGTTGCCGTGCCAGGTCGTCCGGCAACGTGGCCTGCGGGCCGGGAACGTCCCAGCGGTCGAGGAAAGCGTGGTAGCGGGCGGCGATCTGGCCGGTGTCGAACGCCTTGCGTACGAGGTCGGCCGACTCGGTGGGCCCGGCGGCGCGGGCGGTCAGCACGGTCACGTGGTCGCGCAGGCCGAGTTCGGCCACGATCGCGCCGACGTCCTTGACGCCGGGAGCGATCCACATGCCGCTCTGCAGCAGCCCGAACCCGGCCCAGATGAGCTGGGAACGCAGGTCGTGGCGGGTGTTGCGGCGGCTGTCCGGCAGCGAGAAGCCGACCAGCGTCCAGGCGCCGTCCCAGTCGCGGTTGACCGCGCCGGTCTCCCAGACGCGCCGCCGCCCGTCCTCCAGCACACCGGCGGCGTGCGGGGTGAGCCCGAAGTACGTCCTGCGCCCCGACCGGTGCCGCGCCAGCAGGCCCCGCTTGGCCATCCGGGTGAGCGTGGAGCGCACCGCCTCCTCGGTCACGCCGAGCCGCGCGAAGACCTCGATGACGCTGCCGGAGTAGACGGCGACGTCGCGGCCGAGCACGTACACGCCGAGGAAGCTGAACATCAGCGACTGGGGACGCGTGGACGGGGACTGCGGCGGGCCCGCCTCCCCGCCGGAGGCTTCCTCGCTCAGCACCGGCCCACGGAAAGTCACAGACCGAGGGTAGACGGATTCGACTTACTGGGCAAAACTTTGACGCAAGTCGCAAGTTTGCCCCACGTTCCACGCGAGGTGTCGTTCATGGATGTGTCAGGGAAGGTGTGCGTCGTCACGGGGGCCGGGCGCGGTCTCGGCCGCGCCTACGCCGAGGCGCTGGCCGCGGCCGGTGCGGCGGTCGTGGTCAACGACGTGGACGCCGAGGCGGCCGGGGGCGCGGCGGGTGCGATCCGCGCGGCGGGCGGCCGGGCGGTCGCCGCGCCCGGCGCGATCGGCGGGGCGGAGGTGGCCGAGCGGCTGGTGGACACGGCGGTGGCGGAGTTCGGCCGGCTGGACGTGCTGGTGACCAACGCGGGCGTGCTGCGCGACCGGGTGTTGTGGAAGATGTCCGACGAGGACTTCGACACGGTGATCGAGGTGCACCTGCGCGGCACGTTCGCCTGCGCGAGGGCCGCGGCGGTACGCATGCGCGAGCAGGGCGAGGGCGGCCGGCTGATCCTCATCTCCTCCCCCGCCGGGCAGCGCGGCAACTTCGGCCAGACCAACTACGCCGCCGCCAAGGCCGGCGTCGTGGCGATGGCCCGCACCTGGGCGATGGAGCTGGCCAGGGCCGGGGTCACGGTCAACGCGGTCGTCCCGGTGGCCGTCACCGAGATGACCAGGACCATCCCCGCCTTCGCGCCGTACTTCCAGGAGGCCGAGCGCACCGGCGAGCCGCTGCCCGGCTGGCTGCGCAGGGACGAGGGCATGGGCACGGTCGAGGACGTGGCCGGGCTGATCGTCTACCTGGCCTCCGACGCCTCCGCCGGGGTGACCGGGCAGGCCATCGGCGTCGGCGGCGACCGGCTCGCGTTGTGGTCGCACCCGGCCGAGAAGAGCGTCGCCTACGCCGAGGGCGGCTGGAGCGCCGAGGCGATCGCGCGGAGCTGGAGCACGTTCGAGCCGGAGACGTACGGCATCCCCGCGCCCAAGGCCCCGGCGTCATGAACCTGGACGAGCTGACCGCGATCGACGTGCACACCCACGCCGAGGTGTCCAAGGACGGCCACACCTCGCTCAGCCCGGCGCTGTTCGGCGCGTCGGCGGAGTACTTCGGCGCGCACGAGCAGCCGTCGATCGAGCGGATGGCCGCCTACTACCGGGAGCGGCGGATGGCGGCCGTGGTGTTCACGGTGGACGCCGAGCACGCCACCGGCCACCCGCGGATCGCCAACGAGGAGATCGCCGAGAGCTGCGCCGAGCACGCCGACGTGCTCATCCCGTTCGCCAGCATCGACCCGCACAAGGGCCGCGCGGGGGCGCGGGAGGCCCGGCGGCTGGTGGCCGGTCACGGGGTGCGGGGCTTCAAGTTCCATCCCAGCCTGCAGGGCTTCGACCCGGACGACCGCATGGCCTACCCGCTGTACGAGGTGATCGAGGAGCTGGGCGCGGTGGCGCTGTTCCACACCGGGCAGACCGGCATCGGCGCGGGGGTGCCGGGCGGCGCCGGAATCCGGCTGCGGCACTCCAACCCGATGCTGGTCGACAACGTGGCGGCGGACTTCCCGCAGTTGAAGATCATCCTGGCGCATCCGTCGTTCCCCTGGCAGGACGAGGCCCTGGCGGTCGCCACGCACAAGCCGGGCGTGCACATCGACCTGTCCGGCTGGTCGCCGAAGTACTTCCCGCCGCAGCTCGTCCGCTACGCCAACAGCCTGCTCAAGGACAAGGTGCTGTTCGGCTCCGACTACCCCGTGATCACCCCGGACCGGTGGCTGGCCGACTTCGCCAAGCTCGACATCAAGCCCGAGGTCCGCCCCAAGATCCTCAAGGACAACGCCGCCCGCCTGCTCGGACTCGCACCGAAGGAGAGCTGACCATGACCATCACCGCGAACGGCCTGGCCGAGATCACCGAACTGGCCGGCCGCGACCTCGGCCACAGCTCCTGGCTGGAGATCACCCAGGACCGGGTGGACGCCTTCGCCGACGCCACCAACGACCACCAGTGGATCCACGTGGACCCCGACCGGGCCAAGAACGGCCCGTTCGGCGGCACGATCGCGCACGGCTACCTCACCCTCTCCCTGGTCATCCCGCTGTTCGGCGAGCTGCTCGACGTCCGGGGCGTCTCCATGAGCATCAACTACGGGCTGGACAGGGTCCGCTTCCCGTCCCCGGTCAAGGTCGGCGCGCGGATCCGCCTGGCCGGCACGGTCGCCGAGGTCCGGGACGTGCCGGACAACGGCGTGCAGATGGCCATGGACTTCACCGTCGAGATCGACGGCGGAACCAAGCCCGCCTGCGCGGCCCGCGCCATCTACCGCCACTACGCCTGACACGCGGTTCTTGCTCACCGTTGCCGACGGCCCGTGCAAAGCTCGCCGCTTCGTGCGCGCAGCCCGCCGGTTGGTGCGCCGACCCGTCTGTGAGCGTCGGACGTTCGTGCGCCGTCCTACGATGTGATCGTGACTCCGACTCCTCGACGCGTGTCCCGCCCCGCCGCTCGCGGTGGAGGCGCGCCCAGCATCCGGGATGTCGCCGCCGAGGCGGGAGTCTCGTACCAGACCGTCTCGCGGGTGCTGAACGAGTCGCCGCGCGTGCGGCCGGAGACGCGGACGGCGGTGCTGACGGCCATCGAGCGGCTGGGCTTCCGGCCCAGCAGGGCGGCGCGCGCCCTGAGCCTGGGGCGGGCTCGCGGCATCACCGCCGTCACCTCCAACACCGTCCTGTACGGCTACGCCGCCACGCTGCAGGGCCTGGAGGAGGCCGCCCGCGCCGAGGGCATGGCCATGGGGATCAGGGTCGTGGAGTCCGCCGAGCCCGCCGAGGTGCGGCAGACCGTCGAGTACGTCGGCGACGCCAGCGCCGGCGGGGTGGTGGTGATCGCGTTCGATCCGCCGAGCGTCGCGGTGCTGGAGGCGCTGCCCGCGCACGTGCCCGCCGTCGCCGCCGCCGAGCCGGCCGCGCCGGACCGGGGCCGGGTGGCGATCGCCCTGGACGAGCGCCGCGCCGCCGCCGACGCCACCCAGCACCTGCTCGACCTCGGCCACCGCACCGTCCACCACGTGGCCACCCCCTCAGAGGGCGGAACGACGGGCGGTGACCCCGGCGGCGCGTCGGTCAACGGTGGCCTCATCGGTGCGGCCGGGGGCCGGTTGGCGGGGTGGCGGGATGCGTTGTGGGCGGCCGGGGCCGAGATTGCCGATGTGCTCGGGTGCGGGTGGGACATCCGGTCCGCGTACGCCGCCGGGCAACGGCTGGCCGCCGACCCCGGCGTGACCGCGATCCTGTGCGGCAACGACGACATCGCGCAGGGGGTGCGCAGGGCGCTGTACGACGCGGGCAAGGACGTGCCGGGTGACGTGAGCATCGTCGGGTTCGACGACATCCCCGGCTCGGCGTACTGGACGCCCGCCCTGACCACCGTGCGGATGGACTTCGCGGGCCTGGGCAGGGCCTGCTTCCACGCGGCCGTGGCCGAGCTGACCGGCACCGCACAGCCCGAGCCCGCGCTCACCCCACCGGCCCTGGTCCTACGCGAGTCCACCGCTCCCCCACCGGGCCGCACGTAGCCCCCGCCCACTCCGGCCGCACATGACCCCCGCCCGATCCCGCCGCACGTAACCTGCAGCCCGATCCGGGCCGCACGTAACCGGGCTGTAACGATCCGGCAAAGAGGGCTTCCCCCTTCGACGTGTGACCGCTCACACTGAGGCTCAAGCATGTGACCGGTCACATGTCCTGCTCACGAAAGCGAGATCTTGATGCCTGCTGACGTCACCGAGACTCTGCGCTGGGGTCACACCGGCCTCACCGCCGTCGTGGAGATCCACCCGGATCGCCCGGTGGCACTGCGCGAGCTGTCGGCGGGCGACGACACCCTCCGGCAGGACGGCGGCGCGCGGGGACGAGCACCCGCCCAGCCGCTGGTGGAGGTGCTGGTGCCCGGCGAAGGACGGGCCAGGGCCTCGCAGCGGTTGTCGGAGACGGCGGTGGGCACCCGGCTGCGGTACGCGGGCTCCGACCGATCGGTCCGGGACGGCTGGCACGAGCTGCGCCTGCGCCTGCGGGACGAGACGTCGGGCCTTGAGGCGGAGCTGATCCTGCGCTCCCCCGACGGCGTCGCGGCCGTTCGGTCCCAGGTCCGGGTGACCAACACCGGCGACCACCCGGCGCTGCTCCTGGCGGTGACCTCCTTCGCCGCCGTCTTCCCGGCCGGCGAACTCGCCACGAATCTCCCGGCCGACGAACTCGCCACAAGCGTCCCGGCCGCCGACCTCGACGTGTTGCACGCCGACAGCGAATGGCTGGGCGAGAGCCGCTGGTCACGTGGGCCGTTGCGGAATCACGTACCGGATCTGGGTCTGGCGGGGCACGGGCAGCACGGCAAGGGCACGTACGCGCTGACCAGCACCGGCACCTGGTCCAGCGGCAAGCACGTGCCGATGGGCGGGCTCACCGACAACCGCACGGCGCGGACCTGGTTGTGGCAGATCGAGCACAACGGCCCGTGGCGGTGGGAGACGGGCGAGCGGACCGACGGCGCGTACGTCGCCCTGTCCGGCCCCACCGACCTCGACCACCAGTGGAGCCAGCCGCTCGCGCCCGGCGAGTCGTTCACCACCGTGCCGGTCGCGATCGCCGTCTCCCACGAGGGCGTGGAAGGGGCGGCGGCGGCGCTGACCGCGTACCGGCGCGCGCTGGTCCGCCCGCACCCCGACAGGGCCGGCCTGCCGGTCGTGTTCAACGACTACATGAACACGCTGATGGGCGACCCTACGACGGACAAGCTGCTGCCCCTCATCGACGCCGCCGCCGAGGCCGGCGCGCAGGTCTTCTGCGTGGACGCCGGCTGGTACGACGACGGCGGCGACTGGTGGGACAGCGTCGGCGAGTGGCAGCCCTCGCAGACCCGCTTCCCGCGCGGCCTGGAGGAGGTGCTGACCCGCATCACCGAGCGCGGCCTGACCCCGGGCCTGTGGCTGGAGCCCGAGGTGATCGGCGTGCGCAGCCCGATGGCCGACAAGCTGCCCGCCGAGGCGTTCCTGCGGCGCGGTGGCGTACGGCTGGCCGAGCACGGCCGCCACCACCTGGACCTGCGTCACCCCGCCGCCGTCGCGCACCTGGACCAGGTGGTGGACCGCCTGGTGGAGGAGCTGGGCGTCGGCTACTTCAAGCTCGACTACAACATCAACCCCGGCGCGGGCACCGACCTGAACGCCCCCAGCGCCGGCGCCGGCCTGCTCGCCCACAACCGGGCCCACCTGGCCTGGCTGGATGCGGTGCTGGACCGGCACCCCCGCCTGGTGCTGGAGAACTGCGGCTCCGGCGCGATGCGCATGGACTACGCGATGTTGTCGCGCCTGCAGTTGCAGTCCACCAGCGACCAGCAGGACTTCCTGCGCTACCCGCCGATCGCGGTCGCCGCGCCGCTGGCGATGTTGCCCGAGCAGGCCGCCAACTGGGCCTATCCCCAGCCCGGGATGACGGACGAGGAGATCGTGTTCACGATGTGCACCGGCATCCTGGGCCGCCTGTATCTGTCGGGCAACCTGCACCGGATGAACGACGGCCAGTTCGCCCTGGTCAAGGAGGGTGTCCTGGTCCACCGGGGCCTCCGTCATGACCTGCTGCGCGCCACGCCGTGCTGGCCGCTGGGCCTGCCCGGCCGGCAGGACCCGTGGCTCGCCCTCGGCCTGCGCGCCGGCCGGGACACCCACCTGGGCGTCTGGCGCAGGCCCGGAGCCGCCGAGACCACCGTGTTGTCCCTCCCCCACCTGGCCGGACACGACGACGTGAGCGTGGAGATCGCCTATCCCACGGCGGCGGACGGCTGGTCGTACGCGTGGGACCCCAGGACCGCGCGACTCACCGTCACCGCCACGACCCCCGCACCCACCGCCCGCATCCTGCGCATCAGCCCACTCCAAGAACCCCTCCGAACGACAAAGGACGCCGAACTGTGAAGATCGCACAGCGTGTCGCCGCCGCGTCGGCCCTCGTCCTGGCCGTGACGGCCTGCAGCGACCCTTCCGCCGGGCCCGCCGCCACCTCCGCCGACCCCGCCCAACCCACCGCCTGGCCTTCCCCCACCGCCCGCCTGGACGGGGTGACGCTCACGATCTGGGCCGCCCAGAACAGCAACACCGTGCCCAAGGCCGTCACGGACGCGTTCACGCGGGCCACGGGCGCCAAGGTCGAGATCACCACCATCCCGGACCCGTACGAGCAGGGTGTGCAGACCAAGGTGGCCACCGGCGACAAGCCGGACCTGGCCTTCTGGCAGCCCACCGCGTCCATGCTCACCGCGCTCAACGCCCGCACGAACCTGCAGCCCCTCGACGGCGCCCCGTGGATCGAGTCGTTGTCGCCCGAGCTGCGTGACATGACGGGCCTGCTGGACAAGACCCGCTACGCCGCGCTGATCACCAGCCCGGCCGTCGAGGGCGTCTACTACAACAAGCGGCACGTCAAGGAGCCGGCGAAGAACTTCGACGAGCTGGTCGAGGCCGCCCGCGCGCTCAAGGGCAAGGGCGTCACCCCGTTCTTCGAGATGGCCGGCGACAAGTGGGCCACCCAGTGGTGGGTGCAGGTCCAGCTCGCCGACGCGGCCGGGGACGGGTTGTGGGATCGGGTCAACACCGGCAAGGAGACGTTCGAGGACAGGACGATCCTGGACGCGATCAAGAAGTACAAGGCGCTGGTCGACGAGGGATTGTTCAACTCCGACATCAAGACGGCCACGTTCGAGGACCAGGGCGAGGCGCTGCTGTCGGGCAAGGCGGCGATGGCGATGCAGGTGAACTCGTTCTTCGGCCAGCTCCAGGCCAAGGCCGACACGGCCGAGCTGGATGAGAAGATCGGCTTCTTCCCGGTCTCGCCGTCGGGGAACGTGGGCACGTTCATCCCGGACCAGTCGAACGCCCTCGTCGCCTTCCGCACCGGTGACGCCAGGCGGGAGCAGGCCGCGCGGCAGTTGCTGGCGTACTGGATGGGTCCCGGCTACGCCGGTTTCGTGGCCGATCGCAAGACGGTGTCGCTGCGTACGGACGTGCCCACCCCCGACGGGGTGCCGCAGGCGCTGAAGGACGTGCACGCCTCACTCGGCGGGGCGGTCGGCTCCATGCAGGCGCTGGCCGTGGCCAACCCCGACCTGTACCTGAACCTGGCCGACATGATCACCGGCAGCCTGACGCCCGAGCAGGTGGCCGCCGCCACGCAGAAGCAGTTCGCCCAGCTCGCCAAGGCCGCCGGCGCCACCGGCTTCTGACCGTGATGACCTCTCAGGAGACTCTCACCCGCCGCACCCGCCGCGCCCCTGTCGTCCGGCCGGCGCCCGTCAGGATCACGCCCGGCCGTACGCACCCGATGTGGTTCCTCGTCCCGGCGTTCGCGATCCTGTTCGTCTTCTTCTTCCTGCCCACCGTGTTCAACTTCGTCTACGCCTTCACCGACTGGTCCAGTTTCAAGAGCGAGATCCGCTACGCCGGGTTCGACAACTTCGCCTACCTGCTGTCGGACGGCACGCTGTTCAGCGCCCTGCGCGTCACCGTGCTCTACGCGGTGCTGGTGGCGCTGTTCCAGAATCTGTTCGGCTTCGGCCTGGCGGTGCTGCTGGAGAAGGACACCTGGCTCAACCGCGCGGCCCGGCTGGCCTTCCTCATCCCGGTGCTGATGTCCGCGCTGGCCGTCGGCTACCTCTTCCAGGCCCTGCTCAAGCCGGACGGCAGCCTCAACGACCTGCTCTCGGCGCTGACCGGGCAGCAGGTCGGCGTCGCCTGGCTGGGCAGCACCACCTGGACGCTGGTGCTGGCCGCGGTGATTCACGCCTGGAAGTGGATGGGCCTGTCGATGCTCATCTACCTGGCCGGGCTCAAGACCGTCCCCGAGGACGTCAGCGAGGCCGCCCGCATCGACGGCGCCACCCCGTGGCAGGCGTTCTGGTCGGTACGTTTCCCGCTGCTCGCCCCGGCCGTCACCTTCAACGTGGCCACCGCGCTGCTCGGCTCGATGAACGGCTTCGACATCGTCCAGGCGCTCACCGGCGGCGGCCCGGCCCGCAGCACCGAGATCCTCAACATCTTCATCTACCGCACCTTCGGCCAGGGCCTGTTCGCCCAGGCCACGGCCATGAGCCTGGTGTTGTTCCTGATGGTGGCGGTGCTGGCCTTCCCCGTCATCCGCATCCTGCGCAAGAGGGAGGAGATCCTGTGACCGTCCCCGTCTTCGGCGCGGCCCAACGTCGTGTCCGGCCGCCGGTGGCGCGGGGCCTGGCCGCCCGGCTGCGGCCGTTCGCCGTCGTCGCGCTCGTCGTCCCCGTCATGGGCGTGCCGCTGTGGCTGGTCGTCGCCACCGCCGCCAAGTCCCAGGGCGAGGCCCTGTCGCCTGACCTGTCCCCGCCCGCCGACTGGCAGTTGTGGCAGAACCTGGCCCAGGTCTGGCAGCAGGGCGAGGTGCCGACGGCCTTCCTGGGCAGCCTGCTCGTGGTGGCCCCGTCGGTGGCGCTGGTGCTCACGTTCGGCTCGATGGCGTCCTGGATCCTCGCCCGGCGGGCGAGCAGGCTCAACGCCGTGCTGTACGCGCTGGCCATCAGCGGCATCGTGCTGCCGCCCGCCGTCGTCACCATCGTGCTCCTGCTGCGCCAGCTCGGCCTGGCCGGCAGCCCCACGGGAATGATCGGCGTGTACGTCGGCATCTACCTGTCCACGGTGATCTTCTTCGTCACCGGCTTCGTCCGCACGGTCCCTCTGTCGCTGGAGGAGGCCGCCCGCATGGACGGCGCGGGTCCTGTCCGGGTGTTCTTCTCGGTCATCCTGCCGTTGTTGCGCCCGGTGCTGGCCACCGCGACCATCCTCATCTGCCTGTACGTCTGGAACGACGTCTTCTACGCCTTCTTCGTCATCGGCGGGCGCCTGGACACCCTGCCGCTGAACCTGTTCCAGGTGGCCAACGCCGGACTCTACCTCAACAACTGGCACCTGATCTTCGCCTACATCATCCTGATGAGCCTCCCGCTGCTGATCGTCTTCGCGGTCGCGCAGCGGAAGATCATCTCCGGCATCACCGGCGGCGCCGTCAAATGACCGGCGCCACCGGCTCAGGCCAGCGTGACCAGGTCGGTGTACCCGTCGTGCCACAGGTCCTCGACCCCGTCGGGCAGCACCAGCACCCGGCCGGGCCGCAGCGCCTCGACGGTCTCCCGGTCGTGCGTGACCATCACCACCGCCCCCTCGTACGCCCCCACGGCCGCCAGCACCTCGGCCTTCGAGGCCGGGTCAAGGTTGTTGGTCGGCTCGTCGAGCAGCAGCACGTTGGCCCGGGAACTGACCAGCCCGGCCAGCGCCAGCCGGGTCTTCTCGCCGCCCGACAACACCCCGACGGGCTTGTCCACGTCGTCCCCGCCGAACAGGAACGACCCGAGCACCGCCCTGGCCTCGCCGTCGCTCAGGTGCGGGGCAGCCGAGGACAGATGGCCGCCGACGGTGCCGGCCGGGTCGAGGGTGTCGTGTTCCTGGGCGAAGTAGCCCAGGCGCAGGCCGTGCCCGTGCACGACCCGCCCCGAGTCCGGCCGTTCGTGGCCGGCCAGCAGCTTGAGCAGCGTGGTCTTGCCCGCGCCGTTGAGCCCGAGCACGACGAGCCTGCTGCCCCTGTCGATGGCCAGGTCCACGCCTGACAGGACCGGCAGGGACCCGTAGGACTTGGCCAGGCTGATCGCGCCGAGCGGCGTCCTGCCGCTGGGCGCGGGCTCGGGCAGCCGGATGCGCGCCACCTTGGCGGTGCGGCGTACGGGCTTGGCGCCGGCGAGCATGCGGTCGGCGCGGCGGGCCATGTCCCTGGCCCTGACGGCCGTGGCGGACCTGGCGCGCATACGGTCGGCCTGCGCGTGCAGCGTGGCGGCCTTGCGCTCGGCGGCGGCGCGCAGCCGCGTCCTGCGCCGGTCGTCGGCTTCCCGGTCGGCCAGGTAGGTCCGCCAGCCGGTGTTGTGCGTCTCCAGCTCGCCCTGCTCGACGTGCCAGACCCGGTTGACCACGTCGGCCAGCAGCCTGGTGTCGTGGCTGATCAGGACCAGCCCGCCCGGATACGCGGTCAGGAATGAGCGCAGCCAGGCGATGGAGTCGCCGTCCAGGTGGTTGGTCGGCTCGTCGAGCAGCAGCACGCCCTGCTCGCCGAAGAGCACGCGGGCCAGCTCGACGCGCCGCCGCTGACCGCCGGACAGGGTGCCCAGCGGCCGGTCGAGCACCCGGTCCGGCAGGCCGAGCCCGGCGGTGACCCGGGCGGCCCCGGCCTCGGCCGCGTAGCCGCCACGGGCCTGGAACTCGGCCTCGGCCCGCACGTAGCGGGCCATCGACCGCTCGTCGCCCGACTCGGCCAGTGCCGTCTCGGCCGTACGCAGGTCGTGCAGCGCCCGGTCCAGGTCACGCGCGGACAAGACGCGGTCGATGACCGACAGCTCCGGGTCCGCGGCGGCGGGATCCTGCGGCAGGTAGCCAACGTGGCCGGTGCGGACGATCTCGCCGACCGCGGGCTGGAGCCGGCCGGCCAGCACCCGCATGAGGGTGGTCTTGCCCGCGCCGTTGCGGCCGACCAGGCCGACGCGGTCGCCGGGGGCGACGTGCCCGGCGACGCCGGACATCAGGAGACGGGCGCCGATGAGCACGTCGACGCCACGGAAGGTAAGCATGGAAATACGCTCCGGATCAGATCAAGGGCACAAGGGTGGCGTGGAAGCTGGTCCTTGGCTAAGAGATCCGGGGCGTGGACATGCCCTCAGTGTAGGGAAGCGTCGCGCCGGCCCGCCATTCGATTTTCGCCGGCCGGCGCGCGGGCCCTTTAGTTCCAGATGCCGGGAACGCCGGCGGGCACGTCGTCCGCGACTTCCTTGCGGTCGATGACGTCGCCCTCCAGCGGGAGGTTCACGGTGACCTCACGGCCCCAGTCCGCGAATCGGGTGTCCGACTCGACCCGTACCGAGGTCTTGGCGTAGGACAGGGTGGCGTTGACCGCCACGCGGCGCGGCAGGCCCTTGTCGCCGAACCAGAGGGTGTAGGAGATCTTGCCGCTCTTGAAGGTCCTGCCGTAGCGGGCGGCGAAGGAGTCCGAGGCCGCGGCGAGCTTGGCGGGCTTGATGGCGCCCTTGAGTATGCCGTCCTTCCAGGACGTGCGGGCCGCGACCAGCGCCTTGAGCGTGGCCGGGTCCAGGGCCTCGATGAGCAGGTTGCTGAGCGGCAGCTTGACGCCCTTGTACCGCACCCAGCTCGTGTCCGCGGGCAGCGCCTCGTCCACCACGGGTCCCGCGGCGTAGGTGACGTCGCCGGCGGAGATGAGCCTGACGGGGCCGGCCTGCAGGCCCGCGGTCTCCCCGGGGTTCGACTTCTTCATCTCGCGCAGCAGCTTGTCGTTGTACTGCACGCTCTGGCCCAGGTCGGAGGCGGCGGGGCCGCGCGTGCCGAACCCGATCGTGCCGTCCAGGGAGGTGGTGGCCACCCGCTCGCCCGAGTAGGTGATCTTCGCCGTGGACGTCAGGTTGACGGCCCTGCCCGCTGCTAACTCCGACTGGAGCGCCTTGACCGGGTCGGTGGCGGCGGCCTGCGCGGGCATGGCGGTCAGCGCCACCATGCCCGCGACCACGGCGGCGCCGGCGATCGTTCGCTTCATGTGGTTTTCCTTGAGAAAGGTCAGAAAAGACGCGAACAATCTGGTGCATCTAAGATCGCCAGTCAAGCCGGGACGGATTCAGCGGGCGGCGTGCCCCGCTCCGGCCAGGATCGCGCCGTACTGGATGGCCACCAGGTGCCGGATCGGGATCGTCTGGTCCTCGATGGCCTCCGCCTGCGCGCACCACTCGTCGTACGTCTGCGCCAGCTCGCGGGCCCGCCCCCGGATCACCGGCGTGCCGTTGCCCACCGCCAGCTCGCCCTCCAGCGCCCGCAGCAACATGCCGCCGAACCGCAGCCGCATGCTGTGCACCGTGTCCCGGCAGGAGATGACCTCGGCGACCGTGGCGGGCCGCTCGTTCTCCGCGGCTCCGGCGCGGTTGCCGTGGGTCTCGGCCATTCCCGCCAGCATCGGGATGAAGCTGCGGCTGGCGCGCAGGAACGGCGACCGGGTGACCAGCTCGGGCGTGACCGCGGTCAGCACCCCGTCCAGCAGGTCGGAGGTGGCACGCAGGTCGGCGGCGTGGGCCAGCAGCAGGTCGCGGTAGACCTGCCCGGTGGGCGAGGTGTCGGCCGCGCCCGGGTCCGTCCAGTAGGGGATTTCGGCCGTCACGCCCAGCGTGCCGTGCTTCTTGATGTAAGAATCGCTGGCCGCGCCGCCGATGTGGTCGAGGGGGTCCTGACCGAGCGCCTCGATGTAGTCGTAGGCGTTCTCCATGGTGGGCGCGAGGTAGACGGCCTGTTCGAGCTGGATGACCGAGGGGTGCTCGGCCTCGCCGGCGTGCAGCGGGACGCCGTACCTGCCGGGCAGGGACTTCAGCAACGCCTGCAACTCGGGCTCGGCCCGGTTCAGGTAGTAAAAGACGCCGCCGCTCTCACCGTTGTGCAGGGTGGTCATGAACGCCGGCCGGGTGTCGTCGATGAGCCGCATCAGGGCGAGCGTCTCGGGCAGCACCCGATCGAAATAGGCCCTCTTGTACGCGAACGGGAACGTCCACTCCACCTGCTCGTCACCGGCCGGCCGGTAGAAGTGCCTGCCGTAGTGCGCCTTGGTGAACGGCCCGGCGAACCAGCCCTCGTTGAGCCTGGTCCCGTCCGGGTCGAGACAGCCCACGATGTGCCAGGTGTAACCGGTGGCGCGGCGCAACTCCGCGTCCTGGCACAGGCGGGTGGCCAGATGGGTGACGGTCAGGCCGCCGATGGGTTCGTTGGGATGCGGGCCCGCGGCGACGATGGCGTGCCGGGGGCCGTCGCCCACGGTGAGGCAGAGCATCGGGTCACCGAGGCGGGAGGTGCCGATGCGGCGCAGCGTGGCCACGCCGGGGTGGTCGTCGGCCAGCCGGGCGAGGCGGTCGTGCACCTCGTCCACGGTGGCGAAGGTCTTGTGGTCGGGGACGGTTTCGAGTTCTTCGGTGAGACGGTCGAGCACATCCAAGTGTGCACACATTTCGCACTGATTGTCCCGCCGCTGCGGGCGGGCCGGCCCTGACAGGCCGGCCCGCCCGCGGCGGTCATGCCGGGAAGTCCTTCGGGTTGACCGAGGTGGTGCGCGCCTTGCCCCCCTTGACCGGGTTGAGGGTCAGCGTCCAGATGGTCGAGGACCTGGAGGTGGTGCGGAACTTCAACCGGTCGTTGAAGCGCTGGTAGGCGGCGTCCCTGGCGAACCTGCCCTTCGAGACGCCGAAGCGGGAGCCGGTGGTGAAGTAGATCCGGTACGTGCCGTCCCTGACGTCGCGGATGGTCGCGGAGGACTTGGCGCGCACGTAGATGCTGATCGCCTTCTTGCCGCCCTTGACCAGGGCGACGACGCCGTCCCTGGAGGTGCCGTTCTTGATCTTCAGTTGGCCGAGGCCGCCGCTGATGCGGTCGTACAGGATCCTGCCGTTGCGCGGTCGCGCGGCGGCGGCGGCCGTCTCGGCCGTCAGCGTCACCGAGGTGACGGCCCGCTCACTGGTCGCGGTGGCGGCGCCGGCCGGGGAGGAGGTCAGCAGCCCGCCTGCCAGTGCCACGGCCGCGACGACGCTGGTGCCTTCAAGCAGTCTCTTCACTACGAACATCTCCTTTGTGACGCATGGTCACGGTAAAGATAGAAGAAACCGATCTCGCGCGACACCTGGTATTTCATAGGCGTACGGTCAGGTTCGCGGCCGGGCGGGCTGGGTACGCGCCGGAGCGCCGAACCACCGCCGCGCCGCCGCCACCGCCTGAGCAGGCAGTTCGTCGCCGTCTGTGCCCGCCCATGCCACGTAGCCGTCGGGCCTGACCAGAACCGCGCCCGGCAGCCCGGACACGGCGGGGCCCGAGTACCGCGCGACCTTGACGGTGCTCCCGCTGTCCCGCACGGCCTGTGCCACCGCTCCCGAACTCGTCGTGTCCACCAGTACGGGCCGGCCCTCGCGCAGCAGGTCGTACAGCCGCCCGCCGGAGCACCGCAGGTCGAGCACGCGCCGGCCGGTCCACTTGTGCTCGCGCCTGGTCGTGGCGGGGTAGCGGATGCCCAGCCCGGTCAGCCGCCCGGCCAGGAAGCCGCGGGTCAGGCGGTTGCCCAGCAGCGTCCGCATCGCCAAATTGCGCAGCGCGCGGCGGAACCCCGAGCGGCCGAGCACGAGGCGGTTGAAGCCGTCGGTCAGGGTCAGCACCTGCGCGCCCACGCGGTGCCGTTCCCGCTCGTAGCTGTCCAGCAGCCCGGCGGGGGCCTGCCCGCGCAGGTCGGCGACCAGCTTCCAGCCGAGGTTCATCGCGTCCTGGATGCCGGTGTTCATGCCCTGGGCGCCCAGCGGCGAATGCACGTGCGCGGAGTCGCCGGCCAGGAACACGCGACCGGCGCGGTAGCGGCGGGCCTGCTTGCGCTCGCTCAGGAACCTCGTGCTCCACCGCTGCTCGCTCATGCCGAAGTCGGTGCCGGCGATGCGGCGGAAGGCGTCGCGCATCTCCTCCATCGGCAGCGGCACGTCCAGGGGCACCTGCTCGCGCAGCCGGTCCCAGGCGATGGCGCGGAACCACCCGTCGCCGAACGGGATCATGAGCACCACGCCCTCGCTGCTCGTCTCGGCGAACAGGGCGTCGTGCGGCGGCTCGGCGAGGCGTACGTCGGCCAGCAGGATGTGCGTCTCGTACTGCTTGCCAGCGAAGTCGATGCCCACCAGGTTACGTATCGTGCTGTGCGCGCCGTCGCAGCCGACGACGTAGCTCGCCGACTCCGTACTGCCGTCGGCCAGCTCCAGCACCACCCGCTCGGCGTCCTGCCGCAGGCCGACGACCTCCGCGCCCCTTACGATCTCCACGCCCAGCTCGCGGGCGCGCTCCTCCAGCAGCAGTTCGGTGCCGCTCTGCGGGACGATCAGCACCATCGGGTACCTGGTACGCAGCGCGCTCAGGTCGAGGAGCGCGCCGGGGACCGGCTGGACCTGCCGTACGGGGACGCCCCGCTTCACCAGGTCGTCCGCCAGGCCCCTGGCGTCCAGGAGCTCCAGCGTACGGGCGTGCACGCCGAACGCCCGGGTGATGTTGGGCTGTTCCGTGCGCCGCTCCAGCAGCCGGCAGCGGACACCTGCCTGGGCCAGCTCGCACGCCAGCATGAGGCCGGTCGGTCCGGCGCCTACGACGATCACGTCGGTCGGGTTCATCAGGGCTCATCCCTTCGGGTTTCGATACCACCTACCTTGGGCCCGTACGGGGCCCGTCGAATCGGTGAAGTACACAGTCCGGACCACCGGTGCCAGGAGCCACGCGGGCGGTTGCTCCCGGCGAGAAGCCCTGTTGGCGGTGCGGTGGCCTTGGCGAGAAGCCCTGGCGGCGGTGCGGTGGCTCTTGGCGGCAAGCCCTGTCGGGGGGATGGCTCTTGGCGGAAAGCCCAAGGGGCGATGGCGGACTGGTGAAAGCACAGATGCGACGCCGCCGTGCGCGGCGCACAGTCGTCCGATGCGGCATGACGAGACGGTGCTCCCGGTGGCCGGCTCCCTGGTCCGGGTCTACCGCGCGGGTGCGGGCCCTGAGCTGGTGCTGTTGCACGGCGGTGGGGCCGACGACGCGCGGCGGGCGTGGGAGCCGGTGTGGACGGCCCTGACCGGGCACGCGCGGGTGACGGCGCCCGACCTGCCCGGGTACGGGGGCACGCCGCTGGGGACGACCGTGCCCACCATCGCCGGGTACTCTGCCTGGCTGGCCGCCTTCCTCGACAGTTGCGCCCACGGCCCGGCCGGGATCGCCGGGCTGTCACTGGGCGGCCGGATCGCGCTACGGGCGGCGCTGACGATGCCGGACAGGGTCACCCGCCTGGCACTGTGCGGCGTAAGCCCCCGCACACTCGCCCGCGCCGCCTTCCACGCCGGCCCCGGCACGTTCGCCCGTGCCTTCACTGCCGGTCCGCCGCCTCGGCTGGGCTGTCCGGTGCTGCTGCTGTTCGGCGGGTGCGGCGCGCGGGTCCGGCCGGCCGACGCGTGCGTGGCGCAGAAGCTGGTGACCTTCCTGACGACCTGACCATCACCCACGTCGCTCACCGGGCGCGCCCAGCAGGCCGGGATCCTCAAGGGAGAGCCGGACCAGTTCGGCCCGCGAGGACAGGCCCAGCTTCACGAAGATCTTGTGCAGGTGGTAGTCGACGGTACGCGGGCTCAGGAACAGGTGCGCCGCGATCTCCCTGTTGGTCCCGCCCTCGCTGACCAGCCGCGCGATCTGCAGCTCCTGCGGCGTGAGATCGGCGACCGTGCTGGGGTCACGCTTGCGGGCGGTCTCACCGGTCGCCTGCAGCTCCATGAGCGCGAGCCCGGCCCAGGGCGCCGCGTCCAGCCGTTCAAACGTCTCACGCGCCGCCCGCAGGTGACGCCGGGCCTCGGCCCGCCGCCTGCGCCTGCGCAGCCGCTCGCCGAACAACAACGCGGTCCTCGCCGTGTCGTACGGCCGCCCGGCCCGCGTGTGCAGGGCCAGCGCCTCGGTGAAGTGGGCCTCGCTGCCCTCGACCAGCCCCTGGCAGCGGGCCACCAGCGCCTGCGCCCAGGGGGCCCGAGCCGGTCCGGCCCAGCGCCGCAGCAGGTCCAGGGCCGCCGTCGCCCGTTCCATACGATCCGCGCGTACGGCGGCCTCGACGAGATCGGCGGCGGCGAAGATCTTCACGAGCGGATGCCCCTCGCCCGGGGCGGCGTCCGCCATCGCCGTCAGCCGGTCGAACGCCTCCGCCGTCCGGCCCTCGCCCAGGTCGAGCAGGGCCAGCGCCCACGCTGCGATCGACGCCGCCGGGCCGAGCCGCTGCCCGATGGCCTGGGCCAGCGCCGCGTCCGCCTCCGTACGGCATTCCTGCGCGCGGCCCTGCGCGGCGGCGATCCAGGCCAGCACCGCGCGGTGGTGTGCGGCCGGGTTGTCCTGCCCGGTGTCGAGTGCCAGCCGCAGCCCTTCGGTCGCGGTCGTGCGCGCGGCGGCGAAGCGCCCCGTCCACATCTGCAACGAGGCGAGCGGCGCGAGCACCATGGGCAACGTGCTGACCGCGCCGGCCGTGCGGGCACGTACCGCCGCCGCGGTGAACAGGTCGAGCGCCGCGTCATCCTCCCCGAGGAACATCGCCCCCGCCGCGGCCAGCACCATGTTCAGCGGATAAGCCCCATCCGGCGCCAAGCGGTGTGCCGGGTTCTGGGGAGTGGGTTCGTCGCGTGGCGGGGTGTGGGGCAGGCCCTGGGCCAGGGCGCGGCCTTCGCGCAGGCGTGGTGCGGCGCGTTCGGCGTCTCCCTCCAGCAGCGCGGCCAGGCCGACCAGCACCATGGCGCCCGCCGTGACGACGCCCGCCGCCGGTGGCAGGCTCTCCAGCCGCCGGCCGACCGTGATCAGCTTGGGCAGGTCGGCCACGGTCCAGGCCAGCCGTCCCGCCTCGGTCAGCATGCGCGCCGCCTGCCCGGGATCCAGCGTGGCGACGGGCTCGGCCGCGGCCACGAGCATCGCGTACGCGGCGTCCGGCCGGCCGCTCACGCCCTCGATCGACGCCCGCACGTACTCGCCCCTGGCCCGGAGCAGCGGGTCGGAGGTGTGCTCGGCGGCCTCGTCCAGCAGCGCTCGGGCGCGGTCCTGCTGGCCCGCCAGCCAGCCCGCCTCGGCGGCCAGGACGAGCCGCCGCGCCCGGGGTTCGGCGCCCGCGGTGAGCGCGGCGGCACGGCGCAGCGCGCTGGCGGCGGCCGCGTGACCGCCGCGCCTGGCGGCCCGGTCGGCGGACGCCTCCAGTTCGCCGGCCACCGCCTCGTCGGCGCCGGTCGCGGCGGCCGCCAGGTGCCAGGCCCGCCGGTCGGCATCCCCGTCCGTCAGCGCCGCCGCCAGCGCCTGCTCCACGGCCTGACGACGCAGGAACGTCGCGCCTCTGTAGACGGCCGAGCGTACGAGCGGGTGGCGGAAGGTCAGAACGCCCCCGTCCACCCGTACGAGACCGGCGCCCTCCGCCTCGTCGAGCACGTCGGGGGCCAGGTCCAGCAGCCGGGACGTGCGCAGGACGAGGCCGACGTCGCCGCTGTCCTCCGCCGCGGCGATCAGCAGCAGGGTCTGCGCCGAAGCCGTGAGCCGGCGTACCCGGGACAGGAAGACCTGCTCGACCACCTCACCGACGGGCAGCCGTTCCGGCAGCGGGCGCGTGCCCGCGAGTTGCTCGGCCGACAACGAGCCGGGCAGTTCGAGCAGGGCGAGGGGGTTGCCCGCGGTGGCGGACACGAGCAGGTCGGCGACCTCGGGCGCCGGTTCCACCGCCGCCCGCTCGACCAGCAGCGCACGCGCGGCCTCCGCGGCGAGACCGGGCAACCGCAGTTCGGGCAGTCCCGCAAGCACCCGAGCACCACCCGGCAACCCACGCGCTCCCGAACCCGCCCGGTCAGGCAACACCAGACCGGCTCGCTCAGGCACCCCCGAGCCCGCCCGGTCAGGCGCCCCCAAGCCCGCCCGGTCAGGCGTTCCCGTGCCCGTGCCCAGGCCCGTGCTCAAGGGGGTTCCGGTGCCGGTTTCCTCGTCGCGTACCGAGAAGAGCAGCACGATGCCCTCGGCCTCCAGCCGCCGTGCCACGAACGCCAGCGCGTCGGCGGAGGCCCCGTCCAGCCAGTGCGCGTCGTCGATCAGGCACAGCAGCGGCCCCTCCTCGGCCACCTCCGACAACAGGCTGAGCACCGCGAGCGAGACCAGGAAACGATCCCCCTCGACCGGGTCGCCCAGCCCGAACGCCCCCCGCAGCGCGGCGGCCTGCCCGGCCGGGATCGCCGCGAGCCGGTCCGCCACCGGCCGCAGGAGCTGGTGCGCGGCCGCGTACGGCAGCTCCGACTCCGACTCCACCCCGAAGCCGCGCAACACCCGCATCTCCCCCGCCCGCGCGGCGGCGAAGTCGAGCAGCGCGGACTTGCCGATGCCCGCCTCACCCCGCACGACCAGGACGCCGCTGCGCCGTTCGCGCGCATCGTCCAGCAGCCGCGCGAGGAGAGCGCGTTCCCGCTCCCGGCCATGCAGCATGCCCCGATCGTACGACCGCGGCTCGCCGCCGGAAGTATTCGCCGTCCGGGCACGGCACTCATACCGCCATGAAGGGTCTCGCGGACGAATGCCGACAAGAGGTGACATGGCGATGGCGCCACCACGCGACGCGATGCGATTCATCAACGAGCAGGACGAGGCGACCCTGCAGCGGTTCATCGAGCGGCTGGAGATACGCGGGGCGGACCCGAGGTTCACCGGCTACCGGGAGGACTACTTAAGGGAGCTGAAACTCGACGCGACCGTGCTGGAGATCGGCTGCGGGACCGGGGTGATCGCGCGGGCGGTGGCGCGCCGGCCTGGCCGTACCGGGCAGGTGACCGCCGTGGACCAGAGCCCGGTGCTGCTGGCGGCGGCCCAGCGGCTGGCCGCGGCGGAGGACCTGGGCGGGCGGATCGACTTCCGCACGGGCGACGCCAACGCCCTGGACCTGCCGGACGCGACCTTCGACGCCGTCATCGCGCACACCCTGATCAGCCACGTCGCCGACCCCGCCCAGGTGCTGGGCGAGGCCGCGCGGGTGGCCCGTCCCGGGGGCAAGGTCGTGATCTTCGACGGTGACTACGCCTCGCTGACGTTCGGCTGCTCGGACGGCGAGCTGGCCAGGGACATCGAGACGGCCTTCCAGGGCGTGATCGTCACCGGGCCCCGGGTCATGCGGGACCTGCCACGGCTGCTGCGACCGGCGGGGCTGGAGCTGGTCTGGGCGCGCGCGTACGTGACCGCGGACATCGGCACCAGCGACTTCTTCCTCGGCCTGGCCGAGGCGTACGCGCCGCTGATCGCCAAGCAGGGGCTGCTGCCCGCAGAACGGGTCGAGACCTGGCTCGCCGAGCAGCGCCGTACGCACGAGGAGGGCACGTTCTTCGCGGCGTGCGCCTACTACACCTACGTCGCCACCGGCTGAAGGTGGTGGCGCCCTGATGGGGTCCGGCGTGCCGCGCCCCAGCGGCGCCCTGATGGGCCCGGCGTGCCGTCCCCCAGCGGCGCCCTAAGGGCCCGGCGTGCCGTCCCTCAGCGGTGCCCTTATGGGCGGCGTGCCGTCCCTCAGCGGCCTTCTTCCGCGCCGCGCAGCACGGGCGTGCTCAGCTTGACGCACAGCTCCCAGACGGCGTTCTGAGCGGCCGGGTCCAGCGCCGAGGCGGGCAGCGGCCTGCGGCGGCAGCGGTCGTCCACGTACGCCCCGCTCACCCCTTCCAGCTCGGGGCTCGTGGCCGCGTACACGCTGGAGCGGGCGGACCTGGTGAGGTCGGACAGGAAGAGCGGGGCGATGACCTTCAGGACCAGCGGCGCGATCGGCCGGTAGACGATCGGGAACGCCCGGATCGGCGTGGACCTGTTCATCGGCGTGTAGCCGTGCCCGGGATAGACCACGTTCGCCGTCACGCCGGTGCCCCGGAGGTGCTCGGCGAGGCGGAGAGTCATCGCCATCGTCATGGTCTTGGTGTGGTTGTAGTGGGTGAACGTCCAGCCGACGTAGCGGCGTTCGCCCTGGAGGTCGCCGGGGTCGATGGGGCCGCCGGGGATGCCGCCGGTGAGGTTCACGACGCGGGCGGCGGGGGCGCGCCGCAGCAGGGGCAGGAGCAGGTGGGTGAGCGTGTACGGGGCCAGGACGTGGGCGGCGAACATCTTCTCCACGCCGTCGGAGGTGAGCACGCGGGCGGGCAGGTTCACGCCGACGTTGTTGACCAGCACGTCCAGCCGGTCGTGGCGGGCGGCGACCTCGGTGGCCAGCCGCCGCAGCCCGGCGAGCGCGGTGACGTCGGCGGCGATGGCGTGCACGCGATCGTGCCCGGCGCTGCCCTTGATGTCCCGTACGGCCTGCCGCCCCCGCTCGGGGTCGGTGCCGACGAGGATCACCGAGGCCCCGCGCCCGGCCAGCCCGCGGGCGGTCTCCAGGCCGATGCCGCCGGTGCCGCCGGTTACCAGGGCCACGTTTGTGTCATTCGATGCCATAAACGTCACTATATGCCTAGCAGTACACTCGGGCGCATGGCAGGGTTGAGAGAGCGGGCGAAGCGGGCGGTACGGGCCGAACTCGCGACGGTGGCGCTGGAGTTGTTCACCCGTCGGGGCTTCGACGAGGTCACGGTCGATGACATCGCGCACGCCGCGGGAGTGTCCAAGCGCAGCTTCTTCCGCTACTTCCCGGCGAAGGAGGACGCGGTTTTCGGCGGCGTACAGGTGATGGGCGACGACATCGCCGAGCAACTCACCGCCCGGCCCGCCGGGGAGGGGCCCTGGGAGTCGCTGCACGCGGTGCTGCGTGAGTGGGTCGCGCGGATCGACTCGGAGAGCCGGGCCGCGCTGCGACTGATCGAGAGCACGCCCACGCTGCGCGCCCGGTTCCAGCATCGGCGGGAGGAGGCGCGCGGGCACATCGCCGCGGCACTGGCCGCCCGTACCGGCCTGGACGCCTTCACCGTCGATCTGCTGACCTCGGCCGCCGGCGCCGCCATCGACTGCGCCTCACGCGAATGGCTGCGCGCGAGCACCCTCGACGGCTCCGGCCCAAGCCCTGACGAAGGCTCCGGCATCGACCACATGAGCCTCGTCGACGCCGCCTTCGAACAGCTCCGCCCAGCCTGCGCCCCCTCCTGACCGCCCCCTGACCGCCACCGCCCCTGACCGCCACCGCCCCTGACCGCCACCGTCCCTCCCGAACGCCACCGTCCCTCCCGAACGCCACCGTCCCTCCCGAACGCCACTCCGGGCCCCTGAGCCCGCTCCGGCGCCAGGTGCGCTGAAGTCGTGTTTTGTCGCTGATGGCCTAGACTGCGGCAGATGTTCCTGGCCCCCGCCCGGCTGGCCTGGCTGGACGCCCTGCGGGGGCCGGCAGCGCTGGCCGTCACCATGCACCACGCCGGCTGGACGTTCATCCCGGACGTCTGGGCGGAAGTGGATCGCCGCATCGACCTCGGCACGTGGGGCGTGTTCGTGTTCTTCCTGGTCAGCGGCTACATCATCCCCGCCTCCCTGGAACGCCGGGGCAACCTGCGCGCCTTCTGGACCGGCCGCGCCTTCCGCCTGCTCCCGCTGCTACTGACCGCCTGCTGCCTGGCGCTCCTGCTCGTCCTGGCCGGCGTGCTGCCCCTGCCTCCCGGGCTCGGCGATCGTCCGTGGCCGGTGGTGGTGCTCGGGAACGTGACGATGCTCCAGGAACTGCTCAACCTGCCCTCGGTCATCAGCGTGACGTGGACGCTCTCGTACGAGATGGCGTTCTACCTGATGAGCGTGGCGCTGTTCGCGGTGCGGCAGGCGCACAGGTCGGCGGGGATCGCGGTCGCGCTGGGGCTGGCCGCCGTGCCGCTGGGGCTGCTGCTGCCGAAGGCGTCGATCGGCGGCGGGGCCGACCTGGTGGCCGCGTTGCTCGGGCTGGCCGTCGTCGCGGCCATCGCGGTGACCGTGCTGGGGCGCGGCGGGACCCGTACGGCGGCGGCGGTCGCGGGCGGGCTGCTGGGGCTGGCGCTGGTGGTCCTGGGCAGCCGGGGCGGCACCTGGCAGGGCGTGATCATCCTGGCCACGATGTTCGCGGGAACGGCGGTGTACCGGGCCGAGCAGGGGACGATCTCCTGGCGGGCCGCCGGGACCGCCGTGGCGGTGGTGCTGGGCTGCGGGCTCTTCGCCAAGGACGATCCGGCCTGGATCCCGGCGATCGTGCTGGCGTTCGGGGTCTTCTGGCTGGCGTACGCGCTGCGCCGGCGGACGTTCCCGCGCTGGCTGGCGCGCCTCGGCGTGATCAGCTTCTCCGTCTACCTGCTGCACCCGATGCTGCTGTACGTGCTGCCCGACCTGCCGCTGTTCTTCCTCGTCCTGATCCCGCTCAGCTTCCTGACCTACCACCTGATCGAGGCCCCGGCCCAGCGGCTCGGCAAACGCCTGATGTCCTGACGGGTCAGGGGCGCGCGCCGCGCCCGCACAGGTAGCCGACGATCATCTCTCCGACCATCCGCCGCTGCCGGTCGCGGTGCTCGGCGGCGGTCATGTCGCGCCCGAACAACGCGCCGAACGTGTGCCGGTTGGCCACCCGGAAGCAGCAGAACGCACTGATCATCATGTGCACGTCGATCGCGTCGGCCTCGGTCACGAAGACGCCCGACTCCTGACCCGCGTCGAGGATGCGGGAGATGAGGTCGAGCACCGGCGTACCCAGGTTGGCCAGCACCTCCGACTTGCGGATGTGCTCGGCCCTGTGCACGTTCTCGATCGAGACGAGCTGGATGAACTCGCGGTGCGCGTCGTGGTGGTCGAAGGTCAGCTCGGCCAGCGTGCGGATGGCCTCGACCGGCGCCAGGTGATCGACGTCCACCGCGCGCTCGACCGCGCGCACCTCGGCGTAGGCCCCTTCGAGTACGGCGACGAACAGCCGCTCCTTGCTGCCGAAGTAGTAGTAGATCATGCGCTTGGTGGTGCGCATGCGGGCCGCGATCTCATCCACCCGCGCGCCCGCGTAACCGTGGCGCGCGAACTCCTGCCGCGCCACCTCCAGGATCTCCGCCCTGGTGCGGTCGGCGTCCCGACGGCGTTCTGCGGTGAGGGGCGGCGAGGTCATGGGCACATCATAGGCGGCCTCGGCCGCGTGGCCTCATGGGCGGTCGTCCTCCTGCGCGGTCTCCGCCAGCACCCGCTGGGCGACGGCGAAGGCGGCGTTCGCGGCCGGGACTCCGCAGTAGATCGCGCTCTGCAGCAGCACCTCGCCGATCTCGTCCGGGGTGAGGCCGTTGCGCAGCGCGGCGCGTACGTGCATGGCCAGCTCGTCCAGGTGTCCCCTGGCTACGAGCGCGGTGAGCGTGATGCAGCTTCTGGTACGGCGGTCCAGGCCGGGGCGGGTCCAGATCTCCCCCCACGCGTAGCGGGTGATGAGGTCCTGGAAGTCCCTGGTGAAGGCGGTGGTACGGGCCACGGCGCGGTCCACGTGGGCGTCACCGAGCACCTTCCGCCGCACCCGCATACCGGCCGCCGCAAGCCCTCCGGCAGGCTGCGCGGACCCGGCAGGTCCAGCGGACCCGGGCTCGGTGGACTCGGCGGGCTCGGTGGACTCGGTGGACTCGGTGGACTCGGCGGGCAGGTGGGCGAGCAGGGCCTGGGTGACGCGGGTGGGCTGGTCGGTGACGGCCAGGTGGGCGGCGGCCGGGAGCTCGACCAGGGTGGCGCCCGCGATGCCGTCGGCCAGTTCCCTGGCGTGCGCCGGGGGCGTCGCCGGGTCCTCGCGCCCGGCCACGACCAGGGTCGGGACGGCGATGCCCGCCAGCTCGCCGCGCAGGTCGTAGGCGGCCAGGGCGTCGCAGCAGGCGGCGTACCCGGCGCGGTCGGTGGCGGCCAGGTCGTCCAGCAGAGCCCGGTCCGGCGGGCCCGCGAACCAGCGCTGAGCGGTGGCCTCCAGCAGCGGCGCGGTGCCCCCGGAGCGGACCAGCTCGGCCCGGTCGTGCCAGGACTCCGGATCGCCGAACCTGGCGCTGGAGCAGATCATTGCCAGGGAGCGCAGGCGTCCCGGGTGACGGGCCGCCAGCGTGGCGCCGATCGCGCCGCCGATCGAGACGCCCGCGTAGTGGAAGTCGTCCATGCCTTCTTCGGCCGCCGCCTCCAGCACCAGGGCGGCCAGGTCCTCCATGGTTTCCGCCCGCTGCACGGGCGAGCCGCCGTGGCCCGGCAGGTCGAACCTGAGCACCCTGAACGTACGGGCCAGCGCCGGAAGCAGCGGCTCCCACAAACGCATCGAGGTCCCCAGGGAAGGGCCGAGAATCAGCGGCTGCCCATGCTCGGGACCATCCAGCCGGTAGTGCAACATCAGCGTGGTGCCTCGTCTTGGTAGGGGGCGGCGGTTCCACCGGTGGGCGGGTGGCCGGTGGGCGAAGAGGCCGCTTCGCCGGCGGGCTCGCGGTCCTGCGGGAGGGCGGTGGTGAGGGCGCGGTCCACGAGGGCGGGGGCCGGGCCGAGGTCGCCGGAGATGGCCAGGTTGGCGCGCATGCGGTCGGGATGTACCCGCAGGTCGGCGAGGAGTTCGGCGGCGTCCCTGGCGGCACCCGCCACCAGGCGCAACGCCTCGCGCAACGGCTGCCACTCGGCGTGCCACGCACCGGAGGGGCGCTCGTCCTCGGCTGCGAGCGAGCCGTACAGGATCGCGGCGAGCGCGGGCGTCTGGCGGGCGGCTGCCGCGATCATCGTGGCCCTGACCGGGTTGCGCTTGTGCGGCATGGACGACGACCCGCCGCCCACCCCCTCGGACAGCTCCCCGATCTCGGTACGCGACAGCACCAGCACGTCGGCCGCCACCTTGCCCAGCGCCCCCGCCGTGAACGCCAGCGCCCCGGCCAGGTCGGCGACGGGCGTACGCAACACGTGCCAAGGCAACCCGGGCTCGGCCAGCCCCAACTCGGCGGCGAACACACCAGGCAGCCGCAACGCCACCGCAACGGCCTCTCCTGGCACGTTCGAGCCGGTCTGCAATGCGGCGGTCGGTGCGTCCGGGTCCGGCGGGATCGCGGCGGTCTGGGCGTTCGGGGGTGGCGGAATCGCGGCGGTCTGGGCGTTCGGGGGTGGTTGGAAGGCGGCCAGGGTGCCGGCCGCGCCGCCGAGCTGGGCCGGGAGGGAGCGGTGGGCCGCGCCGAGCCGGGCGCGGGCGTCGGCGGCCATCTTGCGCCAGCCCGCCGCCTTCAGCCCGAACGTCGTGGGCACGGCCTGCTGCGTGAGCGTCCTGGCGGCCATCGGGGTGTCGCGGTGCTCGGCCGCCAGCGCGGTGAGCCTGGCGACCACCGCGTCGAGGTCGGCCAGCACGGGACCGAGCGTGCGGTGGGCGACCAGCATGAGCGCGGTGTCCAGGATGTCCTGACTGGTCGCGCCCCGATGCACGTGCTCGCCATACGGCGCTGCCGCCGCACGCAGGTCCTGCACCAGCGGAATCACCGGATTCCCGCCCGACCGGGCCCGCACCACCAGATCCGGCAGGCTGTACGCCGACGCCCGCGCGGCGGCCGCCGACACCGCCTCGGCCGCCTCGGGCGGAACGAGACCGAGCGCCGCCTGAGCCCGGGTCAACGCGGCCTCGGCATCCAGCATGGCCCGCAACACGGCGGCGTCCCCGGTCGCCCCGGCCGCACCGCGCATCGGCGACAGCAGCCCGAGATCGGCCTCCCCGTCCACGGGCTGCGAGCCGCCGACGGCCTCGGTGACGCTCGCGGACCGCGTACCGCCGAAAGCCTCCGTGGCGCTCGCGGACTGCGTGCCGCCGGAAGCCTCGGGGGCGCTCGCGGATGGCGAGCCGCCGGCAGCCGCCGTGCTGTCCGGGCGCGGTCCGGGTTCAGCCGAAGTCAAGGAAGACCGTCTCCTTGTCGCCCTGCAGATGGATGTCGAACCGGTAGACCCCTTCACGCTCCTCCGCCGCCACCAGCGTGTGCCGCCGCTCCGGCGGGAGCGAGTCGAGGAAGCCGTTCTGCCCCAGGTAGATGCGGGTGTAAAGGTGGTGCAGCAGCCCCCGGGCGAACACGCACACGCTGATGTACCCGTTCCCCGGCACGACCGTACGCAACGCCCAGTGCCCGTCCAGATCGGTGCCGACCCGCCCGAACCCCGTGAAGCGGACCCCGTCGCGGCCGAGAAAGGCTCCGTTGGTCGGGTCGCGCCGCATCGTGCCGGGTGACCCGCGCAGCGAGCCCTGCTCGTCGGCCTGCCAGAACTCCAGCAGCGCGTCCGGCACCGGATCGCCGGCGCCGTCGTAGACGTAGCCGTGCACGGCGATCCCGCCGGTCGCGAGGTCGCCGCCGCCGGGGAACGGCAGCGCGTACCCGTAGAACGGGCCGACGGTCTGCGAGGGCGTGGGGTTCAACGGCCTTCCTCCATCCAGGTCGCGGCGGGCCCGTCGAGCACGATGTCCCAGCGGTAGCCGAGCGAGAACTCGGGCTCGGACAGCTCGTGCGCGTAGGAGGCGACCAGCCGCTGCCTGGCGCGCTCGTCGGTCACCGACTGCATGATCGGGTCGTACGGGAACAGCGGGTCCCCGGGAAAGTACATCTGCGTGACGAGCCGCTGCGTGAAGGCGCTGCCGAACAACGAGAAGTGGATGTGCGCCGGCCGCCAGGCGTTGACGTGGTTGCGCCACGGGTAGGCGCCGGGCTTGATCGTGGTGAAGAGGTAGTTGCCGTCGTCGTCGGTGAGGCAGCGGCCCACGCCGGTGAAGTTGGGGTCGAGCGGCGCGGAGTGGTCGTCGCGCTGGTGCAGGTAGCGTCCCGAGGCGTTGGCCTGCCAGATCTCCACGAGCTGGTTGCGTACGGGACGGCCCTGCCGGTCGAGCACCCGCCCCCGCACGGTCATCCGCTCCCCCAGCGGCTCGCCCAGGTGCTGCCTGGTGAGATCGTTGTCCAGCGCTGTCACGTCACTGACGCCGAACGCCGGCCCGCTCAGCTCGGCCGCCTCCGGATCCTTGACCGCGACCAGTGGCTGCTTGGGGTGGCGCAGGAGCGTGCTGCGGTAGGGCGCGTAGTCGCGGGCCGGGTGGTCGCCGGGCCCGCCACTGAGTGCCGCTATCTCCTGGTCGATGTCGGCCTGCTTGAGGGGTTCGGACATCACTCTTACCTTTCGAGTACGACGGCCAGCCCTTGACCGACGCCGATGCAGAGACAGGCGAGACCGGTGCCCGAGCCGGCGGCGGCCAGCCGGTGCGCCACCGTACCGGTGACACGGGCGCCGGAGGCTCCGAGCGGATGGCCGATCGCGATCGCGCCGCCGTCGGGGTTGACGATCGCGGGGTCGAGGTCGGGCAGTTCGGCCAGGCAGCCCAGCACCTGGGCGGCGAACGCCTCGTTGAGCTCGGCGGTGGCCAGGTCGCCGAACCCCTTGCCCGCCTTGGCCAGCGCCTTCTTCGCGGCCTCGACCGGGCCCAGCCCGAAGTAGCGCGGCTCCAGCGCGCTGACGCCGCTGGCCACGATCCTGGCCAGGGGCTCGCGCCCGCGCAGGCCGTCCTCGTCGGTCAGCAGCAGCGCCGCCGCGCCGTCGTTGAGCGGGGAGGAGTTGCCCGCCGTGACGGTGCCGCCGTCCTTGCGGAAGACGGGCTTGAGCTTGGCCAGCGCCTCCAGGGAGGAGTCCGGGCGGATGCCCTCGTCGCGGGTGAGGCCGGCGACGGGCACGATCTCGCGTTCAAATGACGCCTTGGCCGCCTTCTGGTGGCTGGCCAGCGCGAACGCGTCCTGCTCCGCGCGGGTGACGCCGTGCTTGTCGGCGATCAGCTCGGCGCCCTCGCCGAGCGGCACGGTGTGCTCGGCGGGCATCTCCGGATTGACCAGCCGCCAGCCCAGCGTCGTGGAGACCAGCTCCTGGCCGCCTGCCGGGAACGCCTTGTCCGGTTTGGGCATGACCCAGGGCGCGCGGGTCATCGACTCGACGCCGCCCGCGATCACGGTGGAGGCGTCGCCGAGCGCGATGGCCCGGTAGGCGTGGATGACGGCCTCCATGCCGGAGCCGCACAGCCGGTTCACGGTGACGCCGGGCGTGGTGATCGGCAGCCCGGCCAGGATCGCGGCCATGCGGGCGACGTTGCGGTTCTCCTCGCCCGCGCCGTTGGCGTTGCCGAGCACGACCTCGTCGGCGGCGTCGAGGCCGTTGCGCTCGGCCAGCGCCGAGACGACGTGCGCGGCCAGGTCGTCGGGGCGCACCTTGGACAGGGCGCCGCCGTAACGGCCGAACGGGGTGCGTACGGCATCGACGATGTAGACGTCCCTCATGCGAGCACCTCCGCGCCGGTGCGGCGAGCGCTGTGAGTCATGCCAGAACCTCCGCGTCGGTACGGTCGCGCACCTGCTCCACACCCACTCCCGGCGCGCGTTCCACCAGCCTCAGCCCCTCCTCGGCGACGTCGAACACGCCGAGGTCGGTGATGATCCGGTGCACGCACTCCTGCCCCGTCAGCGGCAGCGTGCACTCCTTGACGACCTTCGGCGAGCCGTCCTTGGCGTTGTGATCCATGATCACGATGACCTTGCGGGCGCCGTGCACCAGGTCCATGGCCCCGCCCATGCCCTTGACGAGCTTGCCCGGCACCATCCAGTTGGCCAGGTCGCCGCGCGCCGAGACCTGCATCGCGCCGAGCACGGCCACGTCGATGTGACCGCCGCGGATCATGCCGAACGACAACGAGGAGTCGAAGAACGACGCCCCCGGCAGTACGGTCACCGTCTCCTTGCCCGCGTTGATCAGGTCGGGATCCACGTCGTCGGCCTTGGGGTAGGGGCCGACGCCGAGCACGCCGTTCTCCGAGTGCAGCACCACGTCCACGCCGGGCGGCAGGAAGGAGGGGATGCGGGTGGGCAGGCCGATGCCCAGGTTGACGTAGTCGCCGTCGCGCAGCTCGGCCGCCGCCCGCGCGACCATCTCGTCACGAGTCCAGCTCATTCGGTGATCGTCCTTTGTGCCGGAGGCGCAGAAATCGTACGCCGTTCGATGCCCTTGTCGGCGGCCTGCTCGGGGGTCAGGACGACCACGCGCTGCACGAAGACGCCGGGTAGGTGCACCTCTTCCGGGTCCAGCTCGGTCAGCTCCTCGACCTCGGCGACCGTGACGCGTCCCGCCATGGCGGCCAGCGGGTTGAAGTTCCTGCTGGACTTGTTGAAGACCAGGTTGCCGTGCCGGTCGCCCTTGGCGGCGCGGACCAGCGCGAAGTCGGTCCTGATCCCGTGCTCCAGTACGTACGGGCGGCCGTCGAACTCGCGCACCTCCTTCGGCGGCGAGGCGACCGCGATCGAGCCGTCGGGGTTGTGGCGCAGCGGCAGGCCGCCCTCGGCGACGGGCGTGCCGACGCCGGCCGGGGTGTAGAAGGCGGGGATGCCGCTGCCGCCCGCGCGCAACCGCTCGGCCAGGCTGCCCTGCGGGGTCAGCTCCACCTCCAGCTCGCCGGCCAGGTACTGGCGGGCGAACTCCTTGTTGTCGCCGATGTAGGAGGCGGTCACGCGGGCGATGCGCCCGGCCGCCAGCAGGACGCCCAGGCCGCCGCCGTCCACCCCGCAGTTGTTGGAAACGACGCCGAGGCCGGTCGCGCCGCTGTCGTAGAGGGCCTGGATCAGCACGTTGGGGATGCCGCTGAGGCCGAAACCGCCGACGGCGAACGACGCGCCGTCATGCACGTCGGCCAGTGCCTCCGCGGCCGTGGCGACCACCTTGTCTCTGCGCACGACGCTCCGTTCACGAGGTGTTCGCTCTGCGAACTTTAGTTCACTATTATGCCTTTCAGTATGTGTACGAGTGGTCGGGCTGTCAAAGGTGCCGCGCCTGGAGGAGGAGCCGATGGAAGCGGCCGGAACCCTTGAGCGCGGGCTCGCCGTGTTGCGCGCGCTGGCCGCCGATCCCGGGCGGTCGTCCCGCGCGACGGACCTGGTCCGCGCGACCGGCCTGGCCAGATCCACGGTGGACCGCGTGCTCGGCACCCTCGTGCACCTCGGCTACCTGCGGGCCGACGGCCGCGACGTGGTGCTCGCGCCGCGCCTGATGGAGCTGGGTGAGGCGTATCTCGCGGGCGGCGGGCTGCGTGACGCGCTCGCGCCGCTGGCGGGGCGGCTGGCCGAGGAGCTGGACGAGTCGGTGTCGCTGGCCGTGCGCGACGGGGACGAGGTGCGCTTCATCGTGCAGTTCACCCGCCGCCGTACCATGTCGGTCACGTTCCGGGTCGGCGACCTGCTGCCCGCCGGCCGCAGCGCCGCCGGGCTTGCCCTGCTCGACCCTGCCGCGCCGTGGGCGCAGGACGATCAGCTCATCGAGCCTGGGCTGATCGCGGTGGCGGTGCCCGTGACGGACGGGGACGGACGGGCCGTGTGCGCGGTCAGCGTCGTCAGCCACACCAGCAGGCACACCGTGGCCGAACTGCGCGAGCACTGCCTGCCCGCCCTGCGCGAGACGGTCGCGCAGATGGAGGCGGTCCTGGCAGGACGGCCGGCGGAAGGCACCCCAGCGGGACAGCACGCGAAAGGCACCCTGACGGGACGACAGGCGGAAAGCACCCCGGCGGGACGACAGGCGGAAAGCGCCCCGGCGGGACGTCAGGCGGAAAGCACTCTGGCGCGGCGGCAGGTCCTGTCTCAAGGGCCGGGATCCGGGGTCGATCCGTCCCGGGGTGCCAAGCAGGAGCTGGGGATGGGGTTCCTGCAGTCGCTGGCGCGCGGCCTGGCCGTCATGGTCGCGCTCGGGTCCGCACGTGGCGGCCTGTCCCTCGCCGACTGCGCCAAGGTCACAGGGCTGCCCCGGGCGAGCGTACGGCGTGCGGTCCAGACGCTGGAGCACCTCGGCTACGCCACCGCCGACGGCTCCCGCCACACCCTGCTCCCCCGGGTGCTGGAGCTGGGATACGCCCATCTGTCCGGGCTGACGTTCGGCGAGATCGTCCAGCCGCACCTGGCCGACCTGGTGGCCCGGGTACGCGAGTCGGCGTCGGTCGCGGTGTTGTCCGGCGACGACGTGCTCTACGTGGCCAGGGTCCAGACCGTCAGCCTCATGAGCATCAACCTCACGGTCGGCACCCGGCTGCCCGCGTACGCGACCTCCATGGGCCGGGTGCTGCTCGCCGAACTGCCCGAGGAGCGGCTGGCCTCGATCGAGCCGCGACGGCTGTCCGCCAGGACCGTGACCTCGCCCGCCGAACTGCGCGCCCTGCTGCGGCGGGCCGCCACGGACGGGTACGCCCTGGTCGACCAGGAACTGGAGGAGGGCCTGCGATCCATCGCGGTGCCGATCCGCGACCGCGCCGGCCGCACGGTGGCGGCGGTGAACGTGGCCACGCACGCCGGCCGCGCCTCCAACGCCATGTTGCTGGACGAGGTCCTGCCCGCGCTCAAGGAGACGGCGGCGCGAATGGAGGCCGATCTCGCGCACATAGACGCCACCGTCACTGGCTAGAATCCGGCCATGGAGGCCGCAGTGCGCGCCAGATATGGCCCGCCGGAAGTGGTAAGCATCGCTGAGGTCGAAAAGCCGGTCGTCAAGGACGGCGACGTGCTCGTCAATGTCCGCGCGACGACGGTCAACCGCACGGATTGTGCGATGCGGGCCGCCCAGCCCTTTCTCTGGAGATTCTTCACGGGGCTCGTCAGGCCGCGCATACCCGTTCTGGGCACGGAATTCGCCGGGGACGTCGAGGCGGTGGGCGGCGGCGTCACCGCGTTCAAGCCCGGCGACAAGGTGTTCGGTTACAACGACCCCATATTCGGGGCGCACGCCGAGTACCTGGTGATCCCCCACAGCGGCACGCTGGCGCTGATCCCCGACGGCCTGACGTACGAGGAGGCCGCCCCCAGCACCGAGGGCGCCCACTACGCGCTCTCGCTCATCAGGTCGGCGAAGGTGCGCGACGGGCAGGACGTGCTCGTCTACGGCGCGACCGGCGCCATCGGATCGGCGGCGGTGCAACTGCTGAAACACCTCGGCGCGAACGTGACCGCCGTCTGCGGCACCAAACATCTCGACCTGGTCGGCCGCCTGGGAGCGGACAAGACCGTGGATTACACGGCCACGGATTTCACCGTGGACGAGCAGAAATACGACGTCGTCATCGACGCGGTCGGCAAGAGCACGTTCGGGCGGTGCCGGCGGCTGCTGAAACCGCGCGGCAGCTATATCGCCTCCGACGTGGGCCCGATGTGGCAGAACCCGGTGCTGACGCTCGTCACGCCATTGTCCGGCGGCAGGCGGGTCAGATTCCCGTTACCCAAGCACGACGCGGAAATGGCCCGGCATTTCAGGGAACTCATCGAGACCGGCGCGTTCAAGCCCGTCATCGACCGGCATTATCCGCTGGCGGAGATCGTGGACGCCTACCGTTACGTGGAGACCGGTCAGAAGACCGGAAACGTGGTGATCACCGTCGGGGGTTCCTGAGGGTCGCCGCCCAAGATATGCCGGATGGCAGATGCCCGCCGGACGCCCCGGGGCGAGGCTCGTGCCATGAGAACAATCATGACCGCGGCATTGTCGGCCGTCGTGCTGACCGCCCTCTTCCAGGCTCCGGCCTCCGCCGCCCCGCAGCGCCGGGCACTCGACTGGAAGGCGTGCGGCGACGGCCTGGAGTGCGCCAAACTCACCGTCCCCATCGACTGGAAACGGCCGGACGGCCCCAAAACGCAGGTCGACACCGCGAAGCTGCCCGCCCGCGACCAGGCGCGTAAGCTCGGCTCCCTCGTGGTCAACACCGGCGGCGGCGCGACCATTCAGCCGGTACGCGCGACACCCGCCGTGGTGTCGGAGCTGACCACCTGGTTCGACGTGATCCTGTTCGACCCGCGCGGCTACGGCGACAAGGGCAGCGAGGCGATGAAGGAATGCCGGACCCCGCAGCCCAGCGTGGCGGGGCTGGTCCTGTCGCCGGGCGAGGCGGGCTGGCGGGCGCAGTCCAAGGCGAACGCCGCCTATGAGGCTTCCTGCCGCAAAGCCATGGGCGCCGAATACGCGGGCACGAACTCCTGGCAGGTGGCCCATGACGTGGAAGCGCTGCGCGGCGCGCTCGGCGAGCCGGAGCTGCGTTACCTCGGCAACTCCTACGGCACCGTGCACGGTCAGATGTACTTGAGCCTCTTCCCCGCCAAGGTCGGCCGGATGGTGCTCGACGGGATCCCCGACCACACCAGGACGTCGCTGGAGAAGTGGATGACGGCCTATGCTCGTACTCAGGAGCAGCAGCTCAAACGCTTTCGCGACTGGTGTGCGGACGGCTGCGCGCTGGGCGGCGACGACGCGATCGAGGTGTTCGACGACCTGCTCGCCCGCGTACGCGAGGCCCCGCTGCCGGCCGGCGATCAGAGCCTGAACGAACAGGAGTTCCTCGTCGCGGTCACCGAGCGTCTCTCCCAGCCGCCCACCTGGTCACGGCTGGCCGCCGCCCTGCGTAAGGCCGCCGACGGGGACGCGACGGAGCTGGCCGGGATGCGCCCGCTGCCGCCCGAGGACCCGGGATATCTCAATGGCGCCACGTTGTGCCATGACTTCATGCCCGGGACGCCGAGCTACCGCGACTTCCTGTCCATCGAGTCCCGGCTGCGCGAGGCCGCGCCGCGCATCGGCTGGGTCCAGGGCCGCTACCTGATGGGCCGCTGCGTGGGCATGAGCGGGAAGCCCGCCAACCCGCCGGCCCCGCTGCGGGTCAAGGACGTGGCTCCGGTGCTGATCTCCATCGGCGACCTCGACAGCACCACGCCCCGCCTCGGCGCCGAGCACCTGGCCGCCCAGGTTCCCGGGGCGCGCGTGGTCAGGCACGGCGACGGGCACGCCGCGTACCTCATGCAGGGCGCCGGCGGCCTCAACGGCACCTGCCTGCGCGAGCACGTCCACGAGTACCTGACCACCGGAGCCCTGCCACCGTCCGGGGCGCGCTGCCCCGGCGACCTGATGGCCAGGGTCCCCAGAGGATGATCCGAGTGTGGCGGGCGCTGCCGGTGCCGGCGCGGGACGGCGTGCTGGCGGCGCTCACGGCCGTGGCGATCGTGGTTTACACGACGCTGCGCGAGGGGAACTCCGGCGTGGTCACGCCCCTGTGGATCGTGCTGGTCTGCGCGGTGTGCGCACCGCTGACCGTACGCCGCCGGTTGCCGATGACGGCAGCGCTGCTGTCGGGCACGATCGTCCTGCTCGCCGCGACGCTCGGGCAGCCGGCCGTGGGCGCGGGAGTGGCGGTGACGGTGGCGGCGTTCGCCTCGGCCGCCTACCACGGTGAGCGCAGGCGCTGGCTGCCCGCCGTGGCCACGGCGGGCTGGCTGCTGGCGATGCAGCTGGCCTCCGGCGATCCCGCCGGCCTGTTCATGTCGGTGACCTCCGGGCTGGCCCCCGTGGCGTTCGCCCACATCCTGCGCCTGCGCCACGACCAAGCCCGGCAGACCGTACTGCTGGAGCGGGCGCAGGAGCGCACCCGGATCGCACGCGAGGTGCACGACGTGGTGGGCCACCACCTCAGCGCCATCCGGCTGCAGGCCGTGGGGGCGCGCCGGGGCACGCCCGCCGACGCGGCGCGGGCGCTGGAGACGATCTCCGAGGTCTCCGCCACCGCGCTCGCGGAGACCCGGCGGCTGCTCGGGCTGCTGCGCGACGGCGACCACGCCGACGCCGACCTCCGCTCGTTGCTGACCCGGCTGTCCCGGCAGGGATTGCGGGTACGGCTGGACGGCGACCCGCCGCACGAGGACGTGCCCTCATCGGTCAGGTACGCGCTGTACCGGATCGTGCAGGAGTCGCTGACCAACGTCATGCGGCACTCCGGCGTCACCCGCGCCACGCTGCGAATCCGCCACCGGAACGGCTCCGTGGCGGCCGTGGTGGAGGACGACGGGCACGCCCTGCCCGGCGCCGTCCCGCCTGAGGGCGCCGGACTGCCGGGCATGCGGGAACGGGTCGCGCAACTCGGCGGCACGTTCTGCGCCGGGCCTCGCACACCGCACGGCTGGCGGGTGAGCGTCCACTTCCCCCTCGGCGGCACGCGAGCACCCGACGAACCGCACGACCGGGCAGAAAGGAGTCTTCCGTGAACATCCGGGTGATCGTCGCCGACGACCAGGCGCCCACTCGCGAGGGACTGCGGCTGCTGCTGTCGTCGGAACCGGACCTGGAAGTCGTGGCGACGGCCTCGGACGGTTTCGAGGTCGTCGCGATGGCCCGGCGGCACAGGCCCGACGTGGTCCTGACCGACATCCGCATGCCGCGCATGGACGGCCTCGGCGCCATCCGCGAACTCCTGGCCCTGGACCCGGCCCCGGCCGTCGTCGCGCTGACCACGTTCAACCTGGACGAGTACCTCTTCGGCGCCCTTCAGGCCGGCGCGGTCGGTTTCCTGCTGAAGGAGAGCGACCCCAACCTGATCATCGACGCGGTACGGGTCGCGCACGACGGGCAGGGCCTGGTGGACCCGCAGGTGACCCCTCGCCTGCTGCGGCAGTTCGCCGCCACCTCACCGCGCCCGCCCACCAGCGAACTCGCCGCGCTGACCCCCCGCGAGACCGACGTCCTGCGCCACCTGGCCGCCGGGAACAGCAACGCCGAGATCGCCCGGATCCTGGTCATCTCACCCGGCACGGTCAAGGTGCACATCGAACGGCTGCTGGGCAAGCTCGGGCTGCGCACCCGCGTACAGGCAGCGGTCTACGCCCACCGGCACGGCCTGGTCACCTGGACCGATCCCCCCTGATCCGTGCTGGTCACGAGGCCAGGGCGGTGACGGCGGTGGCCAGGTAGAGGCAGCCGCCGATGGCCACGGCGACGCCCGCCAGCGCCGGCATCCAGCCCGCCGCCGCCCGCAACACCCGCAGGCGCGGCGTACGGCTGCTCAGGATCGCCGCACCTCGCACGGTCACGACGCCTACGGCGGTCAGCGTGACGGCCATCCCGGCTCCGAACGCCAGCACCAGCACCACCGCGCCGAACGAACGTCCGGTGAGCAGGCCGCTGACCAGCACGATGAAGGCCGAGGGCGACGGCACCAGGCCGCCGGAGAGCGCGAGCGCGGTGAGCCCCCGCGCCGACCACGGATCATCGGGCCCATCGTGCCCATGACCGTGCCCGTGGCCATGCCCATGACCGTGACCGTGCCCATGGCCGTGTCCGTGGCTGTGGGTCTTGCGGTGGCGGAGGTGGCGGTAGGTCAGGTGTGCGCCGACGCCGATCACCACCACGCCCGCGACCGCCTGCAACCAGGCCGTGACGGCCTCGGTGCCGACGGCGGCGGCGCTGCTCAGCCCCACCCAGGCCATCGCGAGCGCGAGCACCGAGACGGTGTGCATCAACGCCACGACCACGCCGAGCCGCAGCGCGTCCCGGTAACGCCCGTGCGTGCCGATCAGGTACGCGGCCGTCACGCTCTTGCCGTGCCCGGGCGCGACCGCGTGCAGCGCGCCCACCCCCAGCGCGACGACCAGCGCCAGCCAGAACGCGCCCGCCCCGTCGAACAGCGCGATCAGGTAGTTGTCGGGACCGGTCATGCGCGCACGTCCGCAGGCCGGCGCCGCCGTACGAGGAACGCGACCAGCACCCCGGCCACGGCCACCAGCGCGACGGCGGGCACCAGCAGCGGCGTGCCGCCCGTCGTGGCGTCGAAGCGCAGCCTGCGGGTGTCGGCCGCCGCCGTGAGCAGCGTCTGCTCGGGAGCGGCGGGCGTCTCGGCGGTGAGCACGGTCCGGTACGCCTCGTGCAGGTCCGCCAGCGCCGCGATCCGCACATCGACGTCCACGACCGGCTCCGGGCACTCGAAGCTGAACCGCGCGCCCTGAGCCAGAAGCCGCTCCAGCGGGGCGAGTTCGGCGGCGCACGGGCGACCGGCCTGCGTGACCGCCACGCGGGCCAGCAGGTAGTCGCGTACGGCGGCGGAGCGGGCCAGCTTCTGCTCACCGGTCAGGGTGGTGTCGGCGCCGGTGGCCGGATCCTCGAACGCGCCGACCGACTGGCCGAGCGCCACCCAGTCGTCCTCGGCGGGCAGCCAGGAGAGCGTCACCTGGTTACCGTCGGCGCCGATCCTGGCCATGGACGGCGGCCCGAACGGGTGCGCGGCGGCGGCCCGCGCGGGTGCCGCGACGATGGCGGCAACGGTGACGGCAACAATGACGGCGGCGATCAGCAGCACGCACACGCGGCGTGCGATCAACGGAAAGGTCAAGGCAGGCTCCTGTGAGGGGGCCCGAGTGGGACCACACGACCTGGCACGGCCCCGGCCACGCGACCCGGGCACGCGCAACCCCGCACCCCGGACGAGCGGCCGGCGCAACCCGGGCACGCGGAAGCGCGCCCAGTCCGGTGCCGGGCGTGCGTGAGGCGGGTGTGGTCCCACCCGGGCTGGATCACTTGGTCACGGTGATGGCGGGGCTGTTGATCTTCTGGTTCTGGCTGTCCAGATAGACCTCGTACACGCCGCCCTTCTTCACCAGCACAGGCACCCGGACGGTCTCCTCGACCCGCCCCAGCTCATCGGCCTTCTCGTAGCCGATCAGCGTGCCGCCGCGCCCACCCCGGGCGTCGTCGCCGCTGTCCTGACGCCACCAGATGGCCACCCGCTCCCCCGGGTCGTACCCGTAGGCGGACACCTTGACGGGCTCAAGCCGGCGCACCGAGGTCTTGTCGACGGTGACCTGCTCCCCGGAGGTGTTCTCGTCGGTGCGCAGGTCGTTGACGGTGCGCTCGCCCTTGTCGTTCTTGCGGATGACGAACCCGTCGTGGTGCTCGCCGTTGGCGTAGCGCGCCTCGAAGGTGATGGTGTCCTTGGCGACGTCGATGAGCTGGTAGAGCTGGGTGTTCTGGCTGGTGCTGCGCACTTCGGCGCCGTTGCCCGTCCAGTTCTCGCCGCCGTTGAGCGCGTACATCTTGCCGCCCGAGACCGACACCACGTACGGCACCCCGTTGTGCACGGCCGCCGACTTGCGGGCCGCCACCTGGTTGCCGCGCCCGTAGGAGTGGTCGTGACCCTGCAGCACCAGGTCCACACCGTACTTCTCGAACAGCGGCGCCCACTGCGCGCGCACGTTCGGGTTGTTGCGGGTGCCGGTGGTGGAGTAGACGGGGTGGTGGAAGGTCACCACGGTCCACTTGTTCGGGTTGTCCTTGAGCAGGCCCTCCAGCCAGGCCGTCTGGGCGGCCATCAGCGTGGCGTTGCTCTGGTAGTTGGTGTCCAGGCCGATGAACCGTACGCCCTGGTAGTCAAGGGTGTAGACGGTCTGCTTGAGCTCGGCGTTGCCCGGCCCGTTGTCCGGGTACGGGAACTGGGGCCGCCAGAAGGCCGACAGGCCGCCGCTGTACTCGTGGTTGCCCGGCACCGAGATGTTGTTGACCTGGCCGTCGATGAACCCGCCGGCCTTGAACCACTGGCCCCACTGCTCTTCGCTGTTGGCCGAGTCGATCAGGTCGCCCGCGTTGACGATGGCCTTGGCCTGCGGCCGGTCGGCGAACGCCTGCCGGAAGACGCGCGGCACCGCGGAGTCGAGGTAGTTCTGCGCGTCGCCGTAGTAGATGAACGAGAAGGGCTCGAAGCCCTCGGCGGCGGTGGTGAAGTCCGTCCAGGAGCTCCAGTTGGTCCCGTCGCCCACGCGGTAGGTGTAGCGGGTGTCCGGCTTCAGGCCGGTGAACTCGACGGTGTGGTACGTGGAGGCGTACCCGAGCGTGGTGTTGACCGGCGTGCTGGCCACGGCCTTGACGTTGGTCACCGCGCCCGCGGCCGGCTGGACCTGCCCGAGCGCGCGCGGCGCCTCGAGGATCTCGGCCTGGGCGGTGTCGGCGGTGGCCTCGGCGCGCCACGACACGCGCTGGCTGGTGGCCGGGGCGGTGGTGGGGATGAGGATGACGCGGTCCGGCATCGGGGTGGGCTTGTGCACCTCGGCGGCGGGGTAGACGGGCGGCGCGGCCGCACCGATCGCGGCCGGGCCGAACGCTAACCCGCCGACCAGCAGCACGCCGGCGCCTGCCGCCGCGAACTTCGTGTGCCGGGCCCCGAACGGGCGCGGCTTCGTGGGTTGATTCACTTCTGGTTCACTCCATCGAGAAGCGGTGTTCGCCCACCCGCGAGCGCGGGATGGACGCCAGCGCATTCACCCAGGTACCGCTGACACAAACTTGTCCCGGGCCTGTCCGTGAGATGAATTCACGATCGTCAATGTGCCGGTCATCGGGCGTTGGCCCGGCGTTTGCGGTCCGCGGCCTACGATCGGCGGCGCAGGCGCGATGGGTGGAGGTGAACGGATGGCGGCGACCCGCCGCTGGGGACTGCTGCCCGCCGTCGCCGCGCTCGGGACGCTGTTCGTGGTGCCGCCCGAGGCGCCGGTGACCAAGACCGACTCCTTCATCACGGCCGAGACCACGGGGATCCTGATGATCGAGGGCGGGGAGTGCTTCAGCGATCCGACGTTCTCGCCGGGGGCGGGCGAGCGGATCGTGCTCTACACGCCGTGCGCCGAGGGCGCGGACAACCAGTCCTACGGCTTCACCCACGTCCCCGACGGCCCGTACGACCGGGCGGCGCTGTCCGCGTTCGCCTGGAAGAGCTGCGGCGAGCGCCACGCCGAGTTGTGGAACCAGGATCAGGGCGACAACCTGCCCTACTACCCGATCATGCCGACCGCGGAGACCTGGGCGGACGGCGACCGCGACGTCATGTGCGCCGTCTACCGCCGCACCGGCCGCCTCACGGCCTCCGCGCTGCCCCCCGCCTGACCGTTGTGCCCGGTCAGGCTCCCCGGACAGTGGGGCTCAGCGTTTCGGTACGGGCAGCAGGGCGAGATGGTCGCTGGTCACCAGGTCGAACTTGAGCGCCAGGGACACCAGCGCGTGGCGCTGCCAGTCGGCCTTGCCCTCGCCGTCCTGCGGGGTCTTGACGTGCAGCTTCTTCTCGGCGAGATAGCCGATGTGAAACCCGATCGCGGTACGGCTCAGCCCCAGCCCCGACAGCCGTTCGATGATCTCGGGGATCGTCGGGATGCGCGGGGTCGAGGGGTCGCGCAGGCGCGGCTCGCAGAGCGCGACCAGGATGCGGAAATACTTGGCGTTCTGGTCGAGAGGGTAGGCGACCTGGGTGGCCGCGCCGCCGTCCACGCTGCCGGGCGGTACATGTACATGTTGCGGCGCGAACACCAGGAACGACACCGTCCCGTCCACGGCGGGCAGCGTCACCCGCGAGAACTCGAACGGGATCGGCGCCCCCATCCGCCCCGGCGGCACCTTCACGAACTCCCCGCCGCCCTCGGGGTTCTCCACGACGTACGTCTTGGAGGTGCTCAGATTCGACAGCAGCCAGTAGTCGCCCACCGCGACGACGGCGCCGGCCAGCCGGGAGACGGCCGGGTCGTCGAGCGCGAGGTCAACGGGCGCGCCGGTGGAGCCGCGCCCGAAGGTCGCCTGCTCGCCCGGCGCCAGCTCCAGCGAGTACGGCCGGTCGTCCGTGGGCGTGGCGGCCATCTGAATCAAGATCGTACTGTGCGGCATCGGGCGCGACCCTACTCGTGTGCGGTTGAAGATGTCCAGGTCGTACAGGCAACGGCCGTCCACCGGCGGGCCGGCCGTTTCCGCCCCCGCGGAAGCAGACCTCGAATCCTCATGCCGGTCCTCTCGATCTTTCGTGTCGCCGAGTCCATCGTGCTGTCCCGCGGCCGGTTCCGTAACCTGGCAGCTACCAGGGCGCTTGGACTAATCCCTGGTGATCGACCAAGATGAACGGAATGACGGCTCCATCCCACGCGGGGCGCCACCGGATCGAGCAGCTCATCGGCGTCGGGGGCTTCGCCTCCGTCTACCTCGCCCACGACGAGGAGTTGCGCTCGTCGGTGGCGGTCAAGATCCTCGCCGACAACTGGTCGCGGCAGCCCGGCGTGCGCGAGCGGTTCCTGCAGGAGGCGCGGCTGCTGCGCCGCGCCGACTCCCACCTGCTCGTACAGGTCTTCGACATCGGCGAGCTCGACGACGGCCGGCCCTACTTCGTGATGACGTACGCCGACCGCGGCACCCTGGAGGAACGCCTGCGGGGCGGGCCGCTCTCCCTGGAGGAGACGCTCGGCCTGATGGGCGAGATCTGCCAGGGTGTCGCCGTGCTGCACAGCATCGGGGTCGTGCACCGTGACCTGAAGCCGTCGAACGTGCTGTTCTGCTCGCGGCCCGAGGGCGGGGAGCGGGTGATGGTGGCCGACCTCGGCATCGCGCGCTCCACCGACCATCTGAGCGGGCTGACGCTGCCGGCCGGGTCGCCCGGGTACCGGGCTCCCGAGCAGCTCTACTTCGACGGGGCGCCGGACGCGCGGGCCGACGTGCACGGGCTGGGGGCGCTGACGTACCACATGCTCACGGGGCGGGTGGCGGCCAAGCCGGAGCTGCGGGTGCCGCCGAGCGAGCTGCGGCCCGAGGTGCCGGCTGCGGTCGACGCGGCGGTGCTGCGGGCGCTGCATCCCGACCGCGAGGAACGCTGGCCCGACGCCGCCGCCTACGCCGCCGCCCTGACAGGCCGCACTCCCCCACTCACACCGCAGCCCCCGCCCCCACCGCAGCCTCCGCAGAACGGACACGACGGGAAGCCGCAGAGCGGACGCGATGGGGAGTCGCCAGCTGGGAGTGGCGGGCAGTCGCGGGACGGAAGCGGCGGGCAGTCGCACGGCGAGAGTGGTGGGCAGTCGGGGAACGGGAATGGTGGGGAGTCGCGGGACGGCAGTGGCGGGCGGAGGCGGCGGGGGTTGGTCGTCGGTGCGGCGGCGGCCGTGGTGGCCGTGGTGGCCGGCACCGCCGTGGCCGTCACGCTCGCCCGGACGCCCGACGCCCCGCCCGGAACCGCCACGGGCACCGGCACCAGCACCGGCGCCACGACCGACGGCGGCACCGGCGCGCCCCGGACCCCGGCCGGCGACCAGACCGGCCGCTACTTGCGCGAGGACTCCGACATCCCGCGCGAGTACCGCGGCTGGATCGTGCAGGCGGGCACGTACTGCGAGGAGCCCGGCCTGAGCCCGGCCCTGATCGCCGCGATGCTCAAGGCGGAGTCGGGTTTCGACCCGCGGCTGTCCGACCCGGACAAGGACGAGTACGGCATCGCCAGGTGGACCCCCAAGGTGTTGTGGCACTGGCAGCCGGGCGGGCTGGACAAGCCGATGCCCGAGCCCCCGCTCAGCCCCGAACTGTCGATCGTCTCCATAGGACGGTTCATGTGCACGATGGGCCCCCGGGTCACGGGCCTGCCGGGCGATCCCGCGTTGAAGCTGGCCGCGCTCTACCGCAGCGGCGTCGATCCACTCACACGGGCGGGCGGCATCCCGGAGAAGTGGCGGCCCTACACGACCAAGGTCTCGCGCTACATGAACGACTACCGACCCGCCTGACCGGTCAACCGCCTGGATCAGGGGTCAGACTTCGGGCCAGCCGAGCGGGTGGCGTACGTTGACCGGGGGCTCGCCGCCCGCCTCTGTGAAGGCGTTCATGGCCGAGATGAGTGCCCGGCGCTCGGCGACCGACATCCGCGCCACGATCGCGCCGATCTCCTGCCTGCGGCGGGCCATCACCTGCTCCACGATGCGCCGGCCCTCGATGGTCAGGCGCATCAGGTTCTCGCGCCGGTTGTGCGGGTTGGCCTCCCGTACGATGAGGCCCGCGCCGGTGAGCCGGTCGGCCATCCGCATGGCCGTGGACGCCTGGACGCCGAGCAGCTCAGCCATCGTGACCAGTTTGGTCTCGCCGTGGCCCGCCAGCACCACGAGCATCCGGAACTGCGGCACGGTGATCTTGTCCTCGACCGCCGCCAGCGACCGCGCGGCGACGGCGACCAGGAGGCGGGAGCCGGTCAGGACGGCGGTGATGACCGCTGCCAGGTCCTCGCCGTCCACCTCGTCGACTTCGCCCATGGGAACTGTTGTACACGTTCAGGGGTGGACAAGGTCCTGGTTCCTCAGTTGTGGCTTTCCGGTTTTATTGCACTGTGCAAAGATAAAGGTGCGAACCGTTGCGAAGCGGAGTGGTGGAATGGGATACGCGGACCGTACCGGCTTCTCCTGGATAGTCACTCAGCGTGACGACGCCGCTGTGCTGAGTCCCCATGGGGACCTGGACCTGGCGTCGATGTCGGAGTTCCGCGATGGGCTGACACAGGCGATGGAGTGTCAGCGACCGCCGGAGGTGGTCGTCGATCTCCAAGGGGTGAGCTTCTGCGACTCCTCGGGGCTGAACACGCTGATCTGGGCCGCCAACACCGTGGAGGGCGCCGGTGGCCGGCTCCGGCTGGCCGGCGCGCAGCCCCGGGTGACCCGGCTGCTGCGCATGACCGGCCTGGACAAACGCTTCTCCCTCTGCGACAGCACCGCCGGCTAGCGGACGCGACGGCCGGTCAGCGGGGTCCGACGACCAGGCGGGGGTGCTGGTGCACGCGCCAGCCTCCCGCGTCGTAGCCGAAGTTCGCGATCTTCAGGTCGGGGTTCGCGAACGCCGCGCCCTTGCCGGTGTTGATCGAGACCCACGCGCCCGCGTAGCCGAACCCGAGGATGTCGGCCTGCTCGTCGCCGTTGAGGTCGGCGACGAAGCGTGGATGGCGCTCGACCCGCCAGCCGCCCGCGTCGTACCCGAAGTTGCCGACCACCAGCTGCGGCGCCTGGAAGGTGCCGTTGCCGTTGTTCAGCGCCACCCACGCGCCCGCGTATCCGAACCCGATGATGTCGGCCCGGCCGTCCCCCGTGAGATCGGCCAGGAAGCGCGGATGGCGCTCCACCCGCCAGCCGCCCGCCTCGTACCCGAAGTTGCCGACCACCAGCTGCGGCGCCTGGAAGGTGCCGTTGCCGTTGTTCAGCGACACCCAGACACCGCCGTCGCCGAAGCCCACGATATCGGCCCGCTTGTCCCCGGTGAGATCGGCCAGGAAGCGCGGATGACGCTCCACCCGCCAGCCGCCCGCGTCGTACCCGAAGTTGTTCACCACGAGCTGCGGCGCCTGGAACGTCCCGTTGCCGTTGTTGCGTGAGACCCACACGCCGCCGTCGCCGAAGCCCACGATGTCGGCGCGGCCGTCCCCGGTCACGTCGGCCAGGAAACGCGGGTGACGCTCGACCCGCCAGCCGCCCGCGTCGTACCCGAAGTTGTTCACCGCGAGCTTCAAGCCCTGGAAGGTGCCGTTGCCCTTGTTCAGTGCCACCCACGCGCCCGCGTAGCCGAAGCCGATGATGTCGGCGCGGCGGTCCCCCGTGAGATCGGCCAGGAAACGCGGGTGACGCTCGACCCGCCAGCCACCGGCGTCGTAGCCGAAGTTGTTCACCACGAGCTGCGGCGCCTGGAACGTGCCGTTGCCGTTGTTGCGCGACACCCACACGCCGCCGTCGCCGAAGCCGACCACGTCGGCCCGCCTGTCCCCGATGAGGTCGGCCAGGAAACGCGGGTGGCGCTCGACCCGCCAGCCGCCGGCGTCGTAGCCGAAGTTGGCGATCGCCAGGTTGGGCCCGTCGAAGTTGCCGTTGCCCAGGTTCCTGGAGACGTACACGCCGGCGTTGCCGAAGCCGACGACGTCGGCCTTCCTGTCGCCGGTCAGGTCGACGGTGTACTCGACGTGGGCGGGAAAGATCATCGGTGAGGTGACCGCCCCCATCGCGTTGAGCCGGCCGCCGCCCAGCATGCCGATGAAGCCGGCGTTGGCCGCGTCGATGTTGTCGCAGGAGCTCTCGACGATCCGGCGTACCTGCTCGCCCGTGAGGTTGCGGTTGCGCGACCAGACCAGCGCGGCGACCCCGGCCACGTGCGGCGCGGCCATCGACGTACCGTCGAGGAAGGAGTAGCCGCCGTTCGGGAAGGTGGACCAGATGTTGACGCCGGGCGCGGAGACGTCCACGTTCGTGCCGAAGTTGGAGAACGTGGCCTTGCGGTCGGCCTGGTCGAGCGCGGCGACCGCGATCACCTCGGGGTAGACGCCCGGGAACTGCGGGGTCACGTCGGTGTTGGTGTTGGCGTTGCCCGCGGCGAAGACCACGACGACGTTCGCGCCGACGGCGGTCTGGATCGCGGTGCGCACGCCCGCGTGGTCGCCGTTCATCCGCCAGCTGCAGTTGATGACGTAGCGGCGCTCGGCGTTGGCCTGCGCCTGGGCGGCCACGTAGTTGATCGCGTCCGCGCGGTTCTGGTTCATGCCGGTCGTCAGGTCCACGCGCAGCGGCATCACGCGGCACAGCGGCGCCACGCCGAGCACGCCGATGGTGTCGTTGACGGCGGCACACGTGCCGGAGACGTGCGAGCCGTGCCCGTCCTCGTCCTCGGGCGAGGGGTCGCCGGCGTCGGCGAAGTCCCAGTCCTCCGCGCCGCGCGGCAGGATGTTGGCCTGCAGGTCGGGATGGGTGAGCGCGGCCCCGGTGTCGATCACCGTGATGATCACCTCGGGATCGCCGCGGGTCAGCTCCCACGCCTCGGTGGCGTGGATGTCCGCGCCCGCCACGCCGGTCGTGCCGTTGACCACCTGCCCGGTGTTGCGCATGCCCCAGAGCCGGCCGAAGTCCGCGTCGCCGGGGATGAACAGCAGTTTACTGTTGAAGCCCACCTCGCTGGGCTCGGCGAACCTCACCTCCTCCAGCCCCGACATCTCGCGGATCATCTCGAACAGGCGGCGCCCGTCGGGCACGGCCAGCGTGTAGTAGCCCGGCGTGCGCTGCTTGACCAGGACGCGGCTGCCGTGCTGCCGGACGATCTCCTCGGCGCGGGCCTCGGCGACGTCCTGGCGGAACTGCACGGTGAACTCGTTCGGCAGGAAGTAGCGGGACGCGCCGTGCTCGTCGATCATCACCGGCAACGAGTTCGTCACGTCGTCCTGCGCGGACACGTCGTCCATGGCGGTCGGGCTGACGTACACGGCGGCGAAGCCACGCTCCAGGTTGTAACCCTGGCTGACCGACACCAGTGAGGGAGCCGAGACGATCCGGTTGAGCGTGTCCACCTCCCCCTGGCGCGCGAACGTCACCATCGCCTCATCGGGCTTGGCGGCGAACGAGGTGAGCTGGCCGTTGCTCTTGTCTACGTAGCTGTACTCGCTCTCTTCCGAACGCGGAGGAGTGGCCATGGTCCGGCACCTTCTTCACCAGAAACGGGATGAGAGGTGCCGACACTATGCAGCGGGCCGCGCACTGTCCTCAGGGGCCGACCTAGGGAATTCCCTAAGGAAGACGGCCGACCGCGCCCACGAGTTGCGGCACGGTCATGTCGATCTCCGCCTGCCGGTCAGGCTCGGACTCCGGCCGCCAGGACTTCACCGGGACGATCCCGGGCTCCAGCAGGGTCAGGCCGTCGAAGTAGGCGGCGATCTGCCCCTGCGAACGGGCGACCAGCGCGCCCGGCTTCGTCCCCTTGTACACCTGCTGGCCCGCCCTGACCTTGGGGTTGTCGGCGTCCGGCGCGTAGAAGTGGGAGATCAGCAGGTTGCTGCCCGGCACGAGCGGCCCGCGCAGCGTCTTGACGATGTCGCCGACCTGCTGGTCCCCGGGCACGAAGTGCAGCACCGCGGACATCAGCAGCCCGATGGGCCGCGCGAAGTCCAGGTGCGCGGTGATCTCGGGGTCGGCCAGGATCGCGGCGGGGTCGGTGATGTCGCCCCGTACGGCGATGATGTTGGAGTCGTCGGCCAGCAGGGCGCGGGCGTGCACCAGGACGATCGGGTCGTTGTCGACATAGGCCACCCGGGCGTCGGGCATGATCCGCTGCGCGACCTCGTGCACGTTCTCCTGGGTCGGCAGACCGGCGCCGATGTCGAGGAACTGGCGCACACCCTGCTCGGCCATGAACCGTACGGCCTTGCCGATGAAGGCCCGGTTGTCGCGCGCCGTCTCACGCACCTCGGGCACGATCGCGATGATCTTCTCCGCGGCCGCGCGGTCGGAGGGGAAGTTGTCCTTTCCGCCCAGGTAGTAGTCGTACATGCGGGCGACGCTGGGGACCGTGGGGTCGACGCCGGGCAGATTCGGCTCTGCAGCACTCACGCGAGGTCTCCCTGCACTGGGGGGTGGCGCCAGCCTAGCGATCAAGGGCCGTGCGGTGAAGGTCTCAGCGCAACAGGCCGCGCTCGTGCAGGGCGTCCAGGACCAGGCCGTCGACGTAGGAGACCCGGTGCCGGTCGGCGTACCCGAACCAGGCCTTCTCGGCGATCTCCATGGACGGCGTCAGCGGGCCCCGGTGGTCGGCGGTGTAGCAGATCATCCGGAAGGGGCCGTGCTCCGGGTGGCCTGCGGGGATCTCGAAGGTGTCGAAATGCACCATGGTGTTCGCGTCGATCACCGTCAGGAGCTCCTCGTCGATCTCCCTGACGAGGGTCTGGCCGTCGGACTCGCCGGGCTCGCGCATGCCGCCGGGGAAGTAGAACACCTCGCGGCCGTGGCTGCGGGTCATCAGCACCCGGTGGTCGCGGACCAGGACCCAGGCGACCTTCTCCCGCACGCCTTCGTCGTTCGTCATGGCCGGACCCTATCCGCGATCAAGGTGGCGCGTGCGGGAGACTTGGCGGGTGACCTTCGAGAACGGGCGGCCCGGTCCCCCGGTGACCAGCACCTCCATCGTGGTGCTCACGCTCGCGCGGCAGGTCGAGACCGAGCTCAACGCCGCTCTCGCGCCGCTCGACCTCACCGTGAGCAGGCTGGGGCTGCTCGGTCACATCTCGGCCGTGCCCGGGATCTCCTTCAGCGAGCTGGCGCGGATGTCGGGCATCACGGTGCAGAGCGTGCACGCGGGGGTGAAGGCGCTGGCCGGGGCGGGGCTGGTACGCGACAACACCGCCCGCGCCGGGTCCGCCTCGGCCATCGAGGTCACCTCCGACGGCGCGCGCCTGCTGGAACGGGCGCGCGCGGCGGTGGCGGAGGTGGACGAGCGCATGTTCGGCCAGGAGAGCGACCCGATCCGGCGACAGGTGGGCGACGCGGTGCGGGCCGCCTTCAGCTCCTGATCATAAGACGGGGTTACTGGACGGGTTCGTCCGCCAGGTACGGCGGGGCGGGGTCGTACTGCATGGATCTGCGCACGGTGCGGGAGTGGTCGCGGCCGTGGAGCCGGCCGATGAGCCACAGCGCCGCGTCGATCCCGGCCGAGACGCCCTGGCTGGTGATCAGGTTGCCGTCCACGACGTAGCGCGCGTCCCGCACGACGGTGACGTCGCCCAGGGATTCGAGCTCCTCCTCCGCGCTCCAGTGCGTGGCCACGCGCCGCCCCCGGGCCGGCCCGGCCGCGTGCAGCACGAAAGTGCCGGTGCAGACGCTGGCCACCCAACCGGCCTGGGTGGCCGTCTTGGCGACCCAGCCGGTGAGGACCTGGTTGTGCGTCTCGACCCGCCTGCCGTGCCCGCCCGGGACCAGCAGCACGTCCAGCGGCGGGTGGTCGTCGAGGGTGTGGTCGGGCAGCACGCGCATGCCCTTGGCGCAGCGCACGGGGTCGGCGTGCTCGGCGATCAGCACCACCTTGTCACCGCCGCCACGATTGGCCGCCGACATGGTGAAGACCTCCCAGGGGCCGACGAAGTCGAGTTCCTCCGCGCCGTTGTAGATGAGCAGTCCGTACGTGGTCATGAGTCGCCTCCCATGGCGGTGGTGTGGAATCGGTCGCGGTAGTCGGACGGCGCCACGCCCACGCGGCGGTGGAACGTGCGGCGCAGGGTCTCGGCGGTGCCGAAGCCGCAGCGGCGGGCGATGGCCTCGACGGGGTCGTCGCTCAGCGCGAGCGCGCGCTGGGCCGCCTCGACGCGGACGCGCTCGACGTACGAGCCGGGCGGGATGCCCAGTTCGGCGGCGAAGCGGCGCTGCAGGTGGCGGGGGCTGAGCCCGGCGTGCGCGGCGAGGTCGTGGATGTCGTGCCGCGCGCCGGGGTCGGCGTGGATGGCCGACACGGCGGCGCGGATCGGGTCGCTGGACGGCTGGGTGCTCCACAGCGGCACGCTGAACTGGGACTGGCTGCCCGGCCTGCGGACAAACATGACCAGTTGCCTGGCCACGGCGAGCGCGAGGTCGCCGCCGAGGTCTTCCTCGACGAGCGCGAGGGCGAGGTCCATGCCGGCGGTCACGCCGGCCGACGACCACACGTGCCCGTCCCTGATGAAGATCGGGTCGCTGTCCACCGTGACGCCGGGGTACTCCTCGGCCAGCCGTCCGGCGCGGGTCCAATGCGTGGTGACCCGGCGGCCGTCGAGCAGGCCGGTGGCGGCCAGCAGGAACGCGCCCGTGCACACCGAGGTCACCCGGCGGGCCGTGCCGCCGGCGGCGGCGACCCAGGCGGTCAGCTCCCGGTCGTTCCTGGCCTCGTAGACGCCGCTGCCGCCGGCCACGACGAGCGTGTCCACGCCTTCCGGTGACAACTCGCCGACCCCGTGCCCGGCGTGCACGGGCAGGCCGCTGCCCGCCCGTACGGGGCCGGGGCGCGCGGCCACGATCTGGCATTCGTAGCGGCCCGAGCGCCTGGCTGCCTGCTGGAACACCTCGTGCGGGCCGACCAGGTCGAGCGACTGGAAGCCGTCGTAGACGACGAAGACGATGCGGCGTAGGCGCTGCTTCACGTTCTTCAGCCTGCTGGTCGCGGGGGGATGGCGTCAACGACCCCCACCCCACACATCGCGCCATCCTGCCGTCCCCTTCAGGGACCCTGAAGGTTGAATGTTAGGCTTCAGGCCCCCTGAAGGTTTGGAGAACCGATGGAACCTCTGTTGTTGTCCATCCATGTGGTCGCCGGGATCGTGTTCGTGGGCGGCTCGGCCATCGCCACGAGCCTGTTCCCGCGGTACGTGCCCGTCTCGGGGGTGGACGAGGGGCGCAGCCGGGCCGTGGCCGCCGCGCTGCACCGCATCACCCGCGGCTACAGCCTGGCCGGAATCGTCGTGCCCGTGGTCGGCATCGTGCTGGCGTTCGTACAGGGCCGTGCCGGGGAGTTCTGGATCACCCTGGCCATGGTCCTCACCGCGGCGGCGGGCTTCCTGCTGGCCGCGCAGATCTACCCGCGCCAGCGCGACGCCCTCGCCACCCCGGGCGAGCGCGCGCCCCTGAAGCGGCTGACCATGCTCGCCGGGATCTACAACGTGTTGTGGACGGTGGTCGTCGTCCTGATGATCGTCCGTCCCGGCGCCTACGAAGGGGCGTGAGGCCGGTGCGCGCGCTGCACGTCGCGGTCGCCGTCGAGACCCTCTCGCTGGCCGCCCTGCTGGTCAACCTGTCTACCGCGCACGTCGAGGCGGTCTCCTCGCTCGTCGGCCCGCTGCACGGCGGGGCCTACCTCGCCGTCATCGCCCTCACCACGCTGGTCCCGGGCAGCGCGCGGGCTGGGGCCCGGTGGCGCGCCTGCGTCCCGGTGATCGGCGGGCTGCTCGCCGTACGGCGGCTCCGCACGGTGAATCCGGCCGCATGACGGTCGCCTCCTGTACACCCGTGGGCCCTCGACAAGCGCGGCCGCTGATTCTACGTTCGGGGACACGTAGATCACCCACCGGACGAGGTGACGTCCCATGGCTCTTGATCAGGCGACGACCGAATTACTCAAGCAACTCGCCGAGGCGGGCAGCAAGCCGCTGCACGAACAGAGCGTCGCGGAGGCGCGGGCCAACAGCGCCGCGCTCAACGAGCTGACGGGCGAAGGCCCGGAGATGGCCCGCGTGACGGAGGTGGAGATCCCGGCCGAGGACGGCGCCTCCTTCCCCGCCCGCGTGCTGACGCCGTCCGCGAGCCCGCGCGGCGTCATCGTGTACTACCACGGCGGCGGCTGGGTCATCGGCTCCATCGACGAGTACGACACGCTGGGCAGGGAGCTCGCCGCGCGTACGGACTGCGCCGTCGTGCTGGCGGGCTACCGGCGCGCTCCCGAGCACCGCTACCCGACGGCCCCCCGCGATGCCTACGCCGCGCTGTTGTGGGCCGCCACCGCCCTGCCCGGCCTGCCGATCGTCGTGGCGGGCGACAGCGCGGGCGGCAACCTCGCCGCGGTCGTCACCCAGCGCGCCAGGGACGAGGGCGGCCCGGCCATCGCGCTGCAGGTGCTGGTCTACCCCGCCACCGACTGCGACCTGGACCGGGACTCCTACTACGACCCGGAGAACCAGCTCCTGCTCACCCGCGACGCCATGGTCTGGTTCTGGGACCACTACGCGCCCGACCACATCCGGCGCACCGCACCCGACGCCTCTCCCCTGCGCGCCGACGACCTGTCGGGGCTGCCGCCCGCGCTGGTGCTGACCGCCGAGCACGACGTGCTGCGCGAGGAGGGCGAGACGTACGCGGAACTGCTGCGGCAGGCGGGCGTGCCGGTCGAGCAGCAGTGCTTCGAGGGCCAGATGCACATCTTCTTCTCCCTCGTGAACGTGCTGCCCGCCGGCGCCGCCGCGCTCACGACGGTCGCCGGGGCCGTGCGGCGGCGGCTCGGCTGAGACCGGGTCGGCTGAGACCGGGTCGGCTGAGACCGGGTCGGATGAAGCCAGCTCGGATGAAGCCGGCTCGGATGAGACCGGCTCAGCCGGCGAAGAGCTGGGTGAGCTTCAGGAACAGCTCGTACACCCCGTAGGCGAAGGGCACTCCCACCCACACCCAAGCCAGCACCATCAACCCGGTGTGCCGGCCGGCCGCCGGATCTTCGGCGTTCATATCGCCTGCCCCTTCTCCGTCACCTGTTCCTGCCGCCGCAGGGGCGGCTCGTGGTACTTCTCGTGCACCGGCCTGATCAGCTCGTTGGCGAGGAAGCCCACCGCGAGCAGCCCGATCATGATGAACAGCGAGGTCGTGTAGAGGTCGGGACCCGACCGCCCGGCGGCCTTCTGCGCGTCGGCGATGGCGTTGACGATCAGGGGGCCGAGCACGCCGGCCGTGGACCAGGCCGTGAGCAGGCGGCCGTGGATCGCCCCGACCTGGTAGGTGCCGAAGAGGTCCTTGAGGTAGGCGGGCACGGTCGCGAAGCCGCCGCCGTAGAAGGACAGGATGCCGAGCGCGGACAGGATGAACAGCGGCTTGGAGGCGTCGCCCGCCAGGGCGATGACGAGGTAGAGCAGCGCGCCGACGCCCAGGTAGACGCGGTACATGTTCTTGCGCCCGATGAGGTCGGAGGTGGAGGACCAGACGAAGCGGCCCGCCATGTTGGCCAGCGACAACAGCGCGACGAACCCGGCCGCCGCGCCCGCGACCACGGCGGCGGAGGTGCCCGCGAAGAAGTCGGTGATCATCGGCGCGGCCTTCTCCAGGATGCCGATGCCCGCGGTGACGTTGCAGCACAACACGACCCACAGGAAGTAGAACTGCGGTGTGCGGATGGCGTTGGACGCCGAGACGTCGGCCGTGGTGATCAGCGGGCGGGCCTGGGCGGCGGGCGGGTTCCAGCCCTTGGGCCGCCAGCCTTCCGGCGGCACGCGTACGAGCAGCACGCCCATCGACATGAAGACGGCGTAGACGATGCCGTGCACGAGGAACGTCGTGGCGATCCCGCTCGTGGTCTCGCCGAAGGAGGACAACATCTGCGCCGACCAGGGCGAGGCGATGAGCGCTCCCCCGCCGAACCCCATGATCGCGATTCCGGTGGCCATGCCGGGGCGGTCGGGGAACCACTTGATCAGCGTGGACACGGGTGAGATGTAGCCGATGCCGAGCCCGATCCCGCCGACGAAGCCGTAGCCGAGCACGACCAGCCAGTACTGGCGGGTGACGACGCCCAGCGCGGACAGCAGGAAACCGGAGGCGAAGCAGGTCATCGAGACGAACATGGCCCATCGCGGCCCGTTGCGCTCGACGAGCGTGCCGCCGAAGGCCGCCGACAGGCCGAGCATGACGATGCCGAGCTGGAACGGCAGCGCGCTCTGGGTGCCGGAAAGGCCGAGCGCGGATTCGAGCGGGGGTTTGAACACGCTCCACGCGTACGCCTGGCCGATGGCCAGATGCACCGAGAGCGCCGCGGGCGGCACGAGCCAACGGCTCCAGGTGGGCGCCGCCACGGTACGGGAACGACTGAGGAAACCTGTAGGACCGGCGAACCTCGTACTGTCTGCCACGCACCACGGCTATCACATACGGTATGCAGTATCTGGGATGCGGATGATCTCTTACGGCGAGCGGTCCGATCTTGTCGACGAACGGCCCCTGCAAAACCCGAATTTTGTTCTGTAGTGTGATGGGGCATGACGGACATCTTCGACGACCTCGCGGCCGAGTACGCGCAGTTGCACGCCGTCCTGGCCGCCCTCACCCCCGCACAGTGGTCGCACCCGTCGGCCGCCGCCGGCTGGACCGTCTCCGACGTGGTGCTCCACCTGGCCCAGACCGAGGAACTCGCGGCCGCCTCCATCGCGGGCACGCTGCCGGGCCCCCGGGCGCGCGGCGAGGTTGACGCCATGGCGGCCGACGCCGTGGCCGCCGAGCGCGACATCGCCCCGGCCGACCTGCTGGCCCGCTGGCGCGCGGCCGTCTCCCCCACCGCCGCCGCGCTGCGCGCCCATCCCAGGGGCAACCGCCTGACCTGGGTGGCCGGGACCCTGTCGCCGGCGACGCTGGCCACCACCCGGCTGGCCGAGCACTGGGCGCACGCCCTTGACATCGCGGTGCCGCTCGGCATCCCGTACCCCGACACCTCGCGGTTGTGGCACATCGCGTGGCTGGGGCACCGTACGCTGCCGTACGCGTTCGACGTGGAGGGGCTGGCGGGCGGGCCCGTGTACTGCGAGCTGACCTCGCCCGGCGGGGACCTCTGGCGGTTCGGCGACCCCGCCGCGCCCTCGTCCGTCACCGGCCCCGCCGCCGACTTCTGCCGCGTGGGCGCCCGGCGCCTGGCCGCCGCCGACTCGGCACTGAAGGCGACCGGCCCGCACGGCGCCGACGCCCTTGTGGTCCTGCGCAATTACGCCTTCTGACTAGGGAAAACCCTAGGTCGTCTCCCGTGGCGGCCCTTCCACCCCCGTGACAACGTCGCCGGTATCCGAACGACCGGGATGGGTGGATGAGATGACCGAGCCCTCAAGCGGGGTCGCAAAGCAGGAGCTCCAAGACTTCCTGCGCACGGCGGACAAACTCACTCTCGACGACAGGAGGTTGCTGGTCCAGCAGGCGCTGGTGCTCATCGAGCAGAACTACGTGCATCTGCCGCTGAAGGCCGCGATGCACGCCGCGAACCCGATCCAGCGGCTGCGACTGCTCGCCGTGCGCCTGAGCCGGCAGACCCCGCAGACCATGGGCCCGGAATGGCGCTTCCACGCGGAGATGTCGGAGATCTTCCACTCGGTACGCGACCTGCACACCAACTACGTGCTGCCCCTGCCGTTCTCCACCAAGATCGCCTTCCTGCCGTACCTCATCGAGGAGTTCTACGACGGCGAGGAGCGCCACTACATCGTCACCAAGACGCTGCAGGGCTTCACCGCCCAGGGGTTCGGTCCCGGCGTCGAGGTGACCCACTGGAACGGCATCCCGATCGACCGCGCCGTGGACCTGAACGCGGCCAGGTTCGCCGGCGGCAACCCGGCGGCCAGGCACGCGCGCGGCCTGCAGTCGCTGACCCTCCGCCCGCTGCGCCTGCACCTGCCGCCGGACGAGACCTGGGTCGTGCTCACCTACGTCGGCAAGGACGGCATCCGCCGCGAGCTGAGCGAGACCTGGCGTGTCAGCGACAACCAGCCGGTGTTCGTGGACGCCGACCAGCTCACCGTCGCCGCCGTGGCCCAGGGCCTCGACCTCGGCTCCGACGAGATCGGCCGGGCCCTGGCGATGTTGTACGTCCCCGAGGCCGTCACGCCCCAGGAGAGCGTCGGCGCCGCCGAACTGACCGCCGAACCCGCCGAGGCGGGCGCGGACCTGCCCACGTCCATGCCCCGCCTGTTCCGCGCCAGGAGCGTCGTCACGCCGTCCGGCACGTTCGGCCACCTGCGGATCTTCAGCTTCAACGTCAACAACCCCGACGCGTTCGTACGGGAGTTCCTCCGCCTCATCGCCCTGCTGCCACAGAACGGGCTCATCCTGGACGTACGCGACAACGGCGGCGGCCACATCTTCGCCAGCGAGTTCCTGCTGCAGACGCTCACCCCGCGCCCGATCGTGCCGGAGCCGACGCAGTTCATCACCGCGAACCTGAACCTGCGGATCTGCCGCCAGCACCAGGAGAACCCGACCGGCGAGATCGACCTCGGCGCGTGGTGCCCGTCCATGGAGCAGGCGCTGGAGACGGGCGCCGTCTTCTCCGGCGCGTTCCCCATCACCCCGCCCGGCGGGGCGAACGCGATCGGCCAGCGCTACTTCGGCCCGGTCGTGCTGGTCACCAACGCCCTGTGCTACTCGGCCACCGACATCTTCGCCGGCGGCTTCCAGGACCACAAGATCGGCAAGATCATCGGCACGGACGACAACACGGGCGCGGGCGGCGCCAACGTGTGGACCCACGAGCTGCTCAAGGTCCTGCTCGAACTGCCCTCGCCCGTGCCCGACAGCCCGTACAAGCCGCTGCCCGGCGGCGCGAACATGCGGGTGTCGATCCGGCGCACACTGCGGGTGCACGACCTGGCCGGCACGCCCGTCGAGGACCTCGGCGTGGTGCCCGACGTCCGCCACCGGATGACCAGGAAGGACGTGCTGGAGGACAACGCGGACCTGCTCGCCCGCGCGGGCGAGGTCCTGTCCGGGCAGCCGGTACGGCGGCTCGACGTGGGCATCTCCGGGACCGAGATGACGCTGACAACCACGCTCGTGGACCGGGCCGACATCTACCTGGACGGCCGGCCCGTGGCGACGGTGAACGTGACCCAAGAGACCACCACCGTGCAGGTGCCAGGGGTCGGGGACGCGCACGTCGTCCGGGTGGAGGGGTTCGACGGCGGAGACCTGGTCGCCGCCCGTACGATCCTGCAGACCTGACGGATCAGGCGGGGTCGTGGCCCGCCACGGCGTCGTCGGCCGCGGCGACCAGCGGGCTGGCGCGGTAACGCTGCCAGCCCGCCCGTAAGCGGTGCAGCTCGTCGCGTACCCGCGCCGAGGCGATCAGCCGCACGTCGTCGCCGAAGGCCAGTGCGGTGCCGGCGGCCTGCTCCGGGTCGCCGGCGCGCAGGTACGCGTGCGCCGCCCGCAACCCGATCAGCACCCGGGTACGCAGCTCGACGGGCCGGCGGGCCCGCATCGAGGCGGTGAAGTGGCGGGCGGCGGTGGCGTGGTCGCCGAGCCGGGTGAGGGTCAGGCCGATCTGGTGCTCCAGCGATTCGCGCCGGTAGTTGCCCGTCCACTCGGTCTCGGGCGGGGAGTCGGCGCGTTCGAGCTGGGTCTCGGTGCGGCGCAGCAGGTTCAGCGCGTCCCAGCGGGTGCCCGCCGCCGCGTTCGCCTCGGCGCGCATGCCGGTGATCCAGGCCAGCGTGCGCCGGGGGCCGCGCCCGCCGAGTGCGGAGGCGGCGGCGTCGGCCAGCGTCAGCGCCTCGCCGTCGTGGCCCAGTTCGGCGGCCTGCACGGCCATGCTGCGTAACGCCGTCGCGCGTAACACCAGGTCGCCGGCCTCGTCCGCGAGCCGTACCGTGCTGATGTAGTAGCGCTGCGCCAGGGCGTTCGCGCCCGCGTCCATGGCCATGTACGCGGCCAGGTAGCTCAGCTCGGCCGCGGCCGTGAACAGGTCGGGGCGGGTGCGGCCGGACGCCTCGCGCAGCAGGGGCGTGACCTCGTGCGAGAGGTAGGCGGCGACCGCGGCGCGGGCGTGGCCGCCGCCGTACTGGTCGTCGAGGTCGGCGAAGCAGGCGGTGGCGGCGCGGACCCGGGCCACGTCACCCGCGCCCACCCGGCCCCCGGATCCCCTCGCGCCGGACGCGGCCAGCGCGGTGGCGGACAGGGCCGCCGCGGACCTGGCGGTCGCCGAAAGCACGGAGAGCGCGGAGAGCGCGAACGTGCCCGCCGTCAGCACCATACGGCGGTTGAGCAGGTCATCCTGCCCCAGCGTGGCCAGCCTGGCCACCGGATCGCCCACCCACGGGTCGTCCACGCGCGGCTCCGGCGGCGCATCCGGCCAGCCGAGGTGCGCCGGGCCGAGCTCCGGCCGGTCCAGCCGCCTGCGGAACGCCTCCACGGCGGCGCGCACGGCCTCGGGGCGCGGCACGGTGCCGGTCAGCCAGTGCCCCACGGCGGAACGGTCGTAGTGAATCCGCTCCCCGCTCTCGGCGGCCACGGCGTTGACGTGCCGCGCGGTGACGGCGTGCGTCCAACCGGCCTGCTCGATCAGCGCGGCGAGTGCCCGGTTCACGACCGGACGGGTGCGCCGTGGCGGCATCGCAGCTTCACATCGCTTCACATCGCGGTGCCCTCGACGATGCGCCGTACACAGCGCACCGTCAAGAGAGCGGACGGTGACGTGGCGGCGTCGCCGCGAGCGGGCGAGAAGGAGAAGGAATGGCTGGGACCCTCATGGACGTATCACGCAAGAACGGCGCGTCGGCCGAGGTGGCCGGCGCCGAACTGCTGTCGGTGCTGGCGGGAAGGCCGCTGGTCGTCATCGACCGGTTCTGCGCCGCGCTGCGTACCGGCTACACCGGCCCGATGCCGATCGAAGCCCTGCGCCCCGCGCTGAGCATCGGCTGCTACCCGGCGTGGGACCCCGCGCTGCCCGGCATGGCCGTCGCCGCCGAGGACCACACCCGCGCCCGCTCGGTCGCCGAGCGGCGCGGCTGGCTGCGGCGGGTACGCCACGAGGCCGCGCGGCACCTGGTCAAGCTCGACCGCCCGCCCGTCATCCTGACCTCCCACGCCGGCTCCCGGCTGCAGGAGCTGGCGGGCCACGGCGGCACGGTGGCGGCGATCGACGCTGGCGTGCGCGCCACCATCGAGGCCAGGCACCTGTTCGACGACCTGCTGCGCGCGGCCGGGGTGCCCGCCGTGGCGCGCATCCGCAGCGTGCCGGTCGAGCGGCTGCCCGGCCTGGCCGAGCTGCGGCGCGCGGTCGGCAGCGAACGGGTCGTGGTGCAGGCGGGAGGCACGTTCGGCGGGGCCGGCACGGTGATCGTGTCGGACGAGGACGACATGGCCAGGGCTGCGCGGCTGCTGGGGCCGTACCGGGTGGCCGCTTATGTGGACGGCTGGCCGTGCGCCGTCACCGTGCTCAGCGTCCCGGACGGCGCGGGCGGCGTCAGCGTGTACGTGGACCGCCCCTCACACACCGCCACCGGCGTGCCCGAGCTGGGCGTGGGCCCGCTGCACGGCGCCGGCCACGACTGGTCGCGCCCCTGGCCGGTGCCGGCCGCCGCGCTGCTCATCGAGTGCGCGGAACGCATCGCCGTCTGGGGCTGGCGCCGCTACGGCGTCGCCGGGATGTTCAGCCTGCGCGCGCTGCTGACGCCGGGCGAGCGGGTCTACCTGTCGGCGATCAGGTGGCGCTGCGACGAGAGCACCGAGGTCTCCGCGGCCAACCAGCAGGCCGTCGGCGTGCCCCCGTTCATGCCGGCGCACCTGGTGGTGATGCTGGGCGGGCGGGTGCGCTGGTTGTCGGACGCGCAGGAGTTCAACCACCTCAGCCTGCTGCGCGCCACCGCGCGCGGCGGGCCGTTCACGATCAGGCTGCGGCTGAGCCAGGACTCACCGGTACGGGTCGCGGGCGGTCAGGGGCCCGGCGTCTACCGGCTGGACCCCGCCGACCGCCCGATCCTGTCGCGGCGCGCGGGCCACCCGTCGCAGGCCCGCGCCGACCGGGGCGAGTTCCTGCTCGCGGACCTGCCGGCGCCGGACGTGGTCTGCCATCCCGGCGCCGACCTGGCCACCATCGAGGCGGTGACGGACGGCGCCACCGAGCCCTTCCACGGCCCCGCCGCCGCCTCACCGTTCACGCGGCGGGTGGCGGCGGCCGTCGAGCAACTCTTCCTGCCCTGCGATCCTCCCGCTTAGCTCCTAACGCAGGCCGATCGCGCTTTCCCAGAACCAGTTCCACCGGATCTCGTCGCGGAAGCGGGCCGCGCCGGCCTCGTACAGGACGCCGATGGCGCCGTTGCCGATGAGCGTCATGTCGGAGTATCCCGCGTGGTCGGCGTCGATCCGTACCCCCGCGTTGTTGACGGTGTTGTTGTAGTTGCGCCAGGTCGCGCCCTCGTCGAAGGACGAGCGCACATTCATCCCCACGGCGTTGTTGTCCGTCTTGGGGGTGGCGGGCGCCGACAGCAGGATGCGGGTGTACGCGCCGTCGTCCCAGCGCTGGCGCAGCAGGGCGGGGTGGGTCGGCGGGGCGGTGGTGACGTTGTCGGCGCGGAAGTCGCCGTCGAAGGTCAGGCCGCCGTCCGAGCTCACGCCGCGCGCCAGGCCGTGCACGGAGGTCTCGTTGGGGACCACGCCGTTGCGGGCGATCACGAGGATGGCGCCGTCGGTCCGCTCGACCAGCGTCTGCTCGCCCAGCTTCAGCACCGACTTGTCGTACGTGGCGGTCGCGCCGATCTTCCAGGTGCCGCCGTGGTCGTCGCTGTAGATCAGCCGTACGCTCTGGAGGTTCCCCACGGCGAAGTAGACGGGCACCACCAGCCGGCCCGCGTGCTCGCCGCGGGTGAGCTGAATGCCGTGGCCTGGCCCGGTCGCGAACCAGTCCCCCGGCCCCGCCGGAGCCTTGATGACGTCACTGAGGTCCTGCGGGTCCGACCAGTTTTCCCCGTCGTCATGGCTGACCTGCACCTTCGGGGTGCGGGGCGTGGTCTGGGTGGGGGTCGGCTCCGAGGTCGTGAACAGGAACACCGGCCCGGTCGAGTCGGCCACCACGGTCGCGTTCCCCTGGAGCGCCGCCCCTGCCGTGCCGGCCAGGACGGTCTCGCTCGGGTCCCAGTTGCGGCCGTGGTCGGTGGAGCGGCGCATGACCACGTCGAACGGGCCGTGGTCGGCGCAGTTGTTCCTGTTGCGCCGCTCGGCGAAGGCCAGCAGCACGTTGCGGGCGGTCTTCACGACCGCCGGAAGGCGGAAACAGGTGGTGACCCGCGCGCCCGTGGCCGGGTCGGTGCTGGTGTACTGCTTCCACAGGGTCTGCTTGTGCCAGCTCAGGGTGGGCGGCTGGGCGGCCACGGCGGGCGACGCGGTGATCGCCACGGCCACGACGGCCGCGATCGCGGCGCCCAGGGTGCGTAATTTCCGCATGCTGCCTCCTTCTCGGGGGTATCGGATCATGATCCCCGCGGAGGCGCCGTGGTCAACTTGCGAGATCGTGAACCTACGGTGAAGCGTTCGTCATCGGCGGTGTCACGTCTGCCGTTCGGACAGAACGCGGGCCAGGGTGTGCAGGGTCTCCGTCCGGGTGCCCGGCGGCGGGGAGATGCGCAGTACGGGCTCGCGCAGGTGCAGCGGGGCGCGGGCCACCGGGACGACGCCGACCAGCAGGGATGCCTGTGCGGCTCGGGCTGCGGCGCGTTCGGCCGTGTCGTCCTTCGGCGGTCTGAGGGTGATGAGGGCCGAGGGCTCGTCGAGCGGCTCGGCCACCCGCCAGCCGCCGGTTCCGTCCAGCAGTTCGCGGGCCGTGCGGCCCAGGGCGGCCAGGTGGGCGTGGATGGCGGCCGGGCCGAACTCGTGTTGTTCGCGCGCCGCCACGCCGAGGCCGATCCGGGCCGCTATGGGCCCTTCCGAGCTCTCGTAACGCGCCGCCCCGTCCACCGGCTCACCGCCTCCCGGCTCGCGGTCCTCCGGCTCACCGTCCCCCGGCTCGCGGTCCTCCGGCTCACCGCCTCCCAGCTCACCGCCTCCCGGCTCACCGTTCGCCTGCGGCCGGTCGTTCCAGAGGTGGCCGCTGAGGGTGGGGGCGGGGGCGTCCATGGCGGGGGTCAGGCCGGGGACGATCAGGAAGCCGACGCCGCGCGGACCGGCCAGCCACTTGCGGGAGGTGCCCACGTAGGCGGTGGCTCCCGTGCCCCTGACCTCCACGTGTCCGAGTGACTGGCAGACGTCCAGCACGAACGGCACCCCGGCGGCCCGGCACAGGGCGCCGATCTCGGCCGCCGGTTGCACGACGCCGTGGTGGGAGCCGAGGTGCGACACGACCACCAGGTCCAGCCCTTTCGCCAGGCGGGCCCGTACGGCATCGGGGTCGATCCTGGCCGCGCCGTCCACCGGCAGGTCGATGAGCCGCCAGCCACGCCGGGCGGCCAGGCGGCGCAGCAGCATGAGCGTGCTGCCGTACTCGGTGCGGGCGCAAGCGACGCGGCTGCCCGGCCCGAGCCGCCACCCGCCCAGCAGCGCCGCCATCGCCGCCGTCCCGCTCTCCAGGAACGCCACCTCCCCCGGCCCGGCCCCGGCCAGGGCGGCCAGGGCCGTGCGGGCCGGGGTGAGGTCGGGGACGGCGCCGTAGCCGCCTCGTTCGCGTTCCAGCCGCAGGTGCCCCATGACCGCGTCTAGCACCTGGTCGCTGGGCACGTTGCAACCCGCCGCGTCGAAGTGACCGGGCGGCGACACGCTACGCCCCGCCCGCCACGCCTCCGCCACCCGGTCGCCCGATCCCACGCCGGACGACTCGGTCACCCGGCCGCGCGACCCCACGCCCACCTCACTCATGCCTCGGCGAGCACCAGCGTGAAGTCTCCCGCGGGGTCGGTGTAGCGGCGGCGTACCTTGAAGCCCGCCGCCTCCAGCTCGGCCCGCAGCCCCTCCGGCCGGAACTTGGCGCTGATCTCGGTACGCATCTCCTCACCCTCGGCGAACTCCACCGCCAGCCCGAGCACCCCGACCCGCACCCGCATGGCCCGGCCGGCCCGCAGCCGCATCTCGATCCACTCGTGCTGCTCGTCCCACACCGCCACGTGCTCGAACGCCTCCGGCTCGAAGTCGGCGTCCAGTTCGCGGTTGATCACGCGCAGCACGTTCCGGTTGAACTCGGCCGTCACCCCGGCCGCGTCGTCGTAGGCCGCGACCAGCCGCCCGGTGTCCTTCACCAGGTCCGCCCCCAGCAGGAACGTGTCCCCCGGCTGCAGCGTGGCCCGCAGTTCCTTCAGGAACACCGCGCGGACGGCCGGTTCGAGGTTGCCGATCGTGCCGCCGAGGAAGGCCACCATGCGCCGCCCGTCCCTGGGCAGCAGCGCCAGGTGCCGTTCGAAGTCGGCGCACACCCCCTGCACGGCCAGCCCGGGGTAACGCCCGGCCACCCGCCGCGCCGCGGCTTCGAGGGTGACCACGTCCACGTCCACCGGCGTGTAGCCGCGCAGCGTGCCGGCCGCCGACATCGCGTCCAGCAGCAGCACGGTCTTCTCGCTGGTGCCCGACCCCAGCTCGACCAGCGTGTCCGCGCCGCAGGCCGCGGCCACGTCGGCGGCCCGCGCGCGCAGGATCGTCAGCTCGCGGCGGGTCGGGTAGTACTCGGGCAACCGGGTGATACGGGAGAACAGCTCGCTGCCCGTGGCGTCGTAGAACCACTTGGGCGGCAGCCACTTGGGCGAGGACGTCAGGCCGCTCGTGACGTCGTGTTCGAGGGCCTGGCGCAGGTAGTCGTGGTCAAGGTGGTTGGTCACGCTCACGGTTGACTGGCTGACAGGCATGAAGCCTCCTGAGGTCGGATTCACAAGGGCTGGACGTGTACGTCGTCACGGGTGACGGTCAACAGGCTGCGCTCGGGCACGGCCTGCCAGCCCGGCAGGTCATCGAACGGCTCGCTGGCCACCAGCACGCCGTCGGGAAGCCGGTGATGGAACAGGGTGTCGCCCCAGACGGTGGCGACGATCGACGTGCCGTCGCAGGCGAGCAGGTTGAGGCGGGCGGCGGGGTCCTTCTCCCCGGCCCGCAGGACGACCTCCGACAGCGCCTCCCCCAGGCCGGCCCCGGCGCGCCCGCGCCGGAACACGCCGGCGGCCAGCCAGGCGGCGTCGCAGGTGCTCTCCGCGCTGTCGGCGAGATCCTTGACGGCGTCGCGGACGACCCGGCCGTTGTGGCTGAGCAGCCACGTGCGGTCGGTGAACGGCGCGGTGGCGCTCTCCTCGATCGGCATGCCCACGGTGGCCGAACGCACGGCGGCCAGCAGGCACGTCGAACGGGCCACCTCGGCCAGGCCGGGCAGGTTGGCGTCGGTCCAGATGGGGATGGAACGCCGGTAGCGCACCGGCTCGGGCCGGCCGGGGACGTACCAGCCCATGCCGTACCCGTCGGCGTTGACCAGGCCGGCCCGCTGGCGGCGCGGCGCGTACGACTGCGTGAGCAGCCCGTGCTCAGGCCCCTGGATCAACGTGGTGAGCGGGCGCTCGGCGCCCAGCCACGCGGCGTGCCTGCACACCTCAGACCAGCTCCGACCGGGCGCAGCGGAAGCCGGTGAAGATCTGCCTGCGGATCGGATAGTCCCAGTTTCTGAACGTGGTCCGCACCGCCGCCGGATCGGCCGCCCACGAACCGCCGCGCAGCACCCGGTACTCCTCGCCGAAGAACACCTCGCTGTACTCCTTGTACGGGAAGCTCCGGAACCCCGGATAGCCGTGGAACCAGGACCCGGTCCACTCCCACACGTCCCCGAGCATCTGCTCGGCCCCGTACGGGGAGGCCCCCTGCGGATAGGCGCCCAGCGGGGCGGGATGCGCGGCACGGTGGCCGAGATTCGCCACGGAGGGCCCGGGAAGGTCCTCGCCCCACGGGTACCGCCTGGCCCGCCGCGCCTGAGGGTCCCAGCCGCACGCCTTCTCCCACTCGGCCTCGGTGGGCAGCCGCTTGCCGGCCCAGCGGGCGTAGGCGTCGGCCTCGTACCAGCTCACGTGCTGCACGGGCTCGTCCATCGGCACGGGCTCGTGCCGGCCGAAGCGCAGCCGCGACCACGAGCCGCCGTCCCTGCTCCAGAACAGCGGGGCGGTGATGCCCTTGCGCTGCCGCCACTGCCAGCCCTCCGGCGTCCACCAGCGCGGATCGTCGTACCCGCCCTCCTCGATGAACGCGACGTAGGCGCGGTTGCCGACGGGCAGCCGGTCGATCCAGTAGCCGGGCACGTCCACCCAGGTGGCCGGGCGCTCGTTGTCGTAGGCCCAGGGCAGCGTGTCGGTGCCCATGAGGAACGGGCCCGCGGGCACGTGCACCTCCTCGGGCCCCTCGGTACGGCCGGGCGGCAGCTCTCCGTCGCGGACCAGGCCGGGCTGCCGGGAGAGCTGCAGGGTGGCGAGCATGGTCTCGTCGTGCTGGTGCTCGTGCTGGATCACCAGGCCGAACACGAAGCCGTCGCGGTGCAGCGGGGTGGGGGCGTCCAGGTCGATGGTGTCGAGTACGTCGAGGACGCGCCCGCGTACCCCCTCGATGTAGCGGCGGGCCTCGGCCGGGCGCAGGAACGGCAGGGTGGGGCGATCCTTCCGGGGGGTCTTGAACGCGTCGTAGATGTCGTCGATCTCGGGGCGCAGCGGCGTGATGCCGGCGGCGGCGCGCAGCACCCACAGTTCCTCGTAGTTGCCCACGTGCGCGAGGTCCCAGACGAGGGGAGACATGAGCGGCGAGTGCTGGTTGACCAGCAGGTCGTCCTCGGCCTCCGTGTAGGTCAGCGACCGGTCGCGCGCCGCGATGAGCTCGGCGGCGATGCGTTCCTTGATGTCGTTCATGCTTGTGCGTGTCCTTCGTCGTCGGAGTCCGATGTCGGGTCCGTGTCGCGTTTCGTCGTCGTCGCGTTCGTCGTCGCGTTCGTCGTCAGGTCGGTGGCCGGATCAGTCGTCGAGTCGGGTCGGTGGGTCTGGGGCCGGTGGCCGGTCCGTTTGCCGGGGACGGTGGCCGGATCAGTCGCCGGGTCCGTGGTCGAGCCAGGCCGGGGTGCCGTGTCGTGGCGCCGGGCTCAGCAGGTAGGCCGCCGGGGAGCGGCCGGTCGTCACGTGCCGGTCGGCGAACGCGGCCACCGCGCCGACCAGGCCGGAGTCGGCGCCGACCCGGGGCAACACCTCCAGCGCCGCCCGGAAGCACACCTCAGCGGCCTTCCGCAGACGCGGGTCGGCCAGCCCGCAGCGCGCCGCCCGCTCCCACACCTCCCGGTACGCCGCCCGGCACGACCCGCCGCCCGAGTTCGCACTCGGGTCGAGAGTTGCCTCGACGGCGGCCATCGCGGCGTCGGCGGCCCGGTCGTCGGTGATGAGGGCCTGTGTCACCGCCACCGCCACCGGCCAGACCTCCGGATGTTGCGCGTCCAGATAGCGGACCTCCAGCCATCCCCGGGGCCGTACGGGAGGAAAGAGGGTGGTGGCGTGATAGGCGAGGTCCTCGAAGGTCGGCCGCCGCCCGCCCCAGCCCTCCGGCCCGCCACCACGCAACGCAGCGTCGCCCGGCAGCACGCCACCGCCCCGCGCAGTCCCCCCTTCCAGCCAGTCGCGGAACGTCGAGCCGTCGCGGACGGGCCGGTAGCGGTCGGTGTCCTCGCGTACGAGCATGAGCCGGGCGTCCAGCAGATACTCGGCCCAGTCGGCGGCGGGGTCGTCGCCGACGGGCACGGGCAGGGTCCTGGTGGGGTCGAGGTTGTCCCAGACGTTCTGACGGCCCGACATCCACCCGCACGGCCGGCCACCGCTCAGCGGCGAGTTGGCGAAGGCCGCCAGCAGCACGGGCCCGAACGCGTGTGCGCGCTCCCACCGGACGGCGGGCCGATCCCCCAGATCCAGGTTGACCTGGATCGACGCGGTCGAGCACATCATCAGCGACCCGTACGGCACACCGAGGAACTGGGCCATCGCCTCGTAGCGTGGCTCGTCGAGCTGACGGCAGGCGGGGCGGATGGGGTCGAGCCCCACCCCGGCCAGCACCAGCCCGGCGTCGCGCAGGGCTTCCCGCACCACCCTCACGTCGGCCGTCATCCGGGCCACCGCTTCCGTCAGCGGCCCCGCACCCCCTGACAGCTCAAGCTGGCCGCCGGGTTCAAAAGTGACTTTGCTGCCACCGGGCAGTTCCGCGGGCAGGGCGCGCCGGGCCCTGCCCATCGGGACGTGCCTGGCGGCGTCCGTACGGTCGAAGACCAAGAACTCCAGCTCGACGCCCACCTGGTCGTGGGCGGCGGGTCGGAAGCAGCGGCGCGCGTAGTCGGCCACCTCCGTGGCGTCGTGCAGCGGCGTGCTCTCGGCCGTAAGCCCGATCATCGTCTTCCCTTCGCCGGCGCCGCAGGCGTGCGCGGATGCGCACGGGACTACAGATCCGGCAGGCGCGAGATCGTTACAGACGAATTTCCGTGTAACGGATGAGGCCCGGCGGGCACTAGGTGTCATGGAGCAGGGATCTCTGGGCTGCGCCGAGGTGCTGGCGCTGCTCACGGACTATCTGGAGGAGGCGCTCCCGGCCGGTCGGCACCGGGTCGTCGCGCGACACCTGGGCGGCTGCCCGGCGTGTTCGGCCTGGCTGGCGCAGTTGCTCGCGACGATCGCCGCCCTGAGCTGCCTGCGGGGAGGCGCGATCTCACCGCCGGTGCTGGCGGCGCTGCGCGAGAGCTTCGGACGGCGGGACGGCGCGGGCCACGAGTGTGGCGAGGGTGGCCAGAGTTACAGGTGTGGCGAGAGCTACGGGGGTGGCGAGGGTTACGGGGGTGGCGAGGGCGACACCAGCGGGGTGGAGGGCGGCACCATCCGGACAGGCGTCATGGGCATGGGCGGCCGGGCGGGGGTCAGGGGCGGCGGCGGGTGCGGAAGGCGGACATGAGGCGGTCGCGCACGTCGGCGGGCAACTTCTCGGGGGGCTGGTCACCGAGGACCCTGATGGTGGCGCGGAACTGGTCGAAGTAGCGGCCGCACCCCTCACAGCAGGTCAGATGCGCGTGCACGCCTGCGTGTGAAGGCTGGTCAAGGGCGTCTTCAAGGTACGCGGTGAGAAGTTCCGCCAGTTCGTCGCAGGTGAACCGCTTCACGACGTTGACCGCCCTCGTCTCTGGGATGAACCGTTTCACTCATTGTCGCCGCTGTACGGGCCGAATGGACCCGCTGACTTATTCCGGCTGTTTGACGGATTCGTAGTAGTCGGCCAGCCAGCCCCGTACCGCCGTACGGGCGCGGTGCAGCAGCACCCGCTGGTTGGCCGGAGTGATCTCCAGGATGTCGCAAACCTCGTCGGAGGTGCACCCCTCCACATCACGCAGACTGATCACGACCCGCTGCCGGGGTGGCAGCCGGGCCAGTGCCCCGGCGATGAGCGCGCGCACCTCCCCCGCCAGCGCCTCGCCCTCGGGCGTCGGCCAGGCCGCGGCCGGCTGCGCCCGGCCGTCCCGCGCGGGGCCGGCCAGGCCCCGGAACAGGGCGCCGTCCGGAAACGGCGCCCCGTCCTGCTCGAACGCGCTCCACGGCAGGGTGCGGCTCTCCCGCACGCCACGCTTCTTCGCGGTGTTGACCAGGATGCGGAACACCCAGGTCTTGACCGAGGACCGTTCCTCGAAGGCGTCGATCCCGTCGACCACCGCCAGCCACGTGTCCTGGACGACCTCCTCGGCGGAGTGGTCGGTGGACACGTAGGACCTGGCGACCCGCAGCATGCCTCTGGACCAGGTGTCGAGCAGCGCCGCGAACATCGCCTCATCGCCGGCGCGCAGGGCCCTGACAACGACGTCATCCGGGGGCAGCGCACCGCCCACGAAAGACCCCACGATCGCTCCCCCTCCGGTCGAACGCTGGGACATCACTCCCAGAAGCCGGGCCCGGGCCCGGTGCCGTCCCGGCTTGGGACGGCACGGCCCAGGTTAGGCCTCCCCACTGACGTTTCCCCGAGGCGACGGGGCATAGCCATGTCAGATGCGTATTCTCGGCAAAGCGGTCCATAAGGTAAGCGGGACCTCACATCAGGGCGAACGCGTCAGGGCTAGCGCGATTCGTCGGCTGTCCTCCGCGCTGGACCACCGCGATCGTCCTCATCCGGAGAGTCCGCACGCGAGGAGTCCGCACCCGAGGGGTCCGTGCCTGAAGGGCCCTCGCTCAAGGAATCCGCGCCCAGGGAATCCGCGCCCGGGGAGTCGCCGCGCAGGCTGTCGCGTCGGTTGGCGAGCAGGCTGGTGATCGTGACGAGGGTCAGTACTCCCACGATCACCCCGAGCGAGGCCAGCGTGGGAATCTCCGGCACCCCGGGCCAGACGCCGTGCGCCCAGTGCAGGATCAGCTTGATCCCGATGAAGGCCAGGATGACGCTGAGCCCGTGGTTGAGGTGACGCAGCTTGGTCAGCACGCCCTGTAGCACGAAGTACAGAGCCCGCAGGCCGAGCAGGGCGAAGGCGTTGGTGGCGAACACGAGGAACGGGTCGTCGGTGACCCCGTACACGGCGGGCACGGAGTCCACGGCGAACACGATGTCGGTGCCCAGGATCGCGACCGCCGCCAGCGCCAGCGGGGTGAGCGCCAGCCGGCCGTTCTCGCGTACGGTCAGCCGGGAGCCACGGTAGTCGTCGGTGACCGGGACGAAGCGGCGCACCAGCCGTACCGTGCGCATGGGGGAGATGTCCACCTCCTGCTCATGGCCGCCCAGCACGTCCTTGAGGATCTTCCCGGCGGTCACGATCAGGATCCCGCCGAACAGCAGGAACGCCCACGTGCCGCTCTGCAGCGCCGCGGCGCCCAGGAAGATGAAGATCACGCGCAGGACGAGCGCCCCGACGATGCCGTACAGCAGCACCTGCCTGGCCAGGTCCTTCGGCACCGCGAAGGCCGTGAGCAGCAGCATGAACACGAACAGGTTGTCCACCGACAACGACTTCTCCACCACGAACCCGGTGAGGAACTCGACCGCGGCGACGTTGCCGTGGCCGGCCCACAGGTAGACGCAGAAGAGCACGGGCAGCAGCAGGTAGAAGACCGACCAGCCGACCGCCTCACGCATCCGCTCCTCGCGCTTGCGGCGGGTGAGCATGAGGTCGAGCAACAGCAGCAGCGCCAGGCCCGCCACCGTGACGCCCCAGAGGGTCGGAGACGCGATGGAACGCAGATCGGCGGCATACGAAAATGTCCCCGCGGACATGGGAAACCTCCCTCGAACGAATCAATCCCGTTCGAGGTCTCCTTCGCCCGTGCGGGCGGCCGTCCGGGGACGCGCGGGACGTCCGTACTGACCGGGCCGGCTCTTGGGAAGTACTCCCCTCGTTGCTTCAGACTAGGGCAAAGGGGGATATATCCCGACATCAGGGGTGCGGGGTGGGCCCGCGCTTGACGATTCTTTTGAACAGATTTTTAAATTCGCTCATGGGACGCATCGCTGGAGTCACCGCCGCCGAGACGCGTGAGCGGCTGCTGCGCGCCGCCGCCGACACCTTCGCCGAGCGCGGGTACGACGGCACGCGCGTGGCCGACATCGCCGCGGCGGCGGGGGTGAGCAACGGCGCCCTGTACGCGCACTTCGGCTCCAAGGCCGACCTGCTCCTGGCCGCGCTGCGGGAGCACGGCAGGCACCACCTCGCCAGCCTGCTCGCCGCCGATCCCGACCGGTCGGCCACGGACCTGCTGCTCGCCCTCGGCCGCAACCTGACCCGCCGCCGCGATCCCAGCGGCTATCTCGTCGTCGAGGCGCTGGTCGCGGCCCGCAGGGACGAGGACGTGGCCGGTCCGATGCGCGACTACGTGAGCGAGCGCGCCGGCTGGATCGCCGACCTCGTACGCGTCGCGCAGGCCGACAGCGAGATCGACCCGGAGCTGTCGGCGGACGCGGTGGCCCACTTCTGCCTCCTGCTCGGAATGGGCAGCGCACTGGTCACCCCGGACCTGCACGGAGCGGGCGACGAGGAGTGGGCCACGCTGCTCACCCGCGTCGTCACCGCCCTCGCCCCACCCCCCGCCACCCCCACCTAAACCGCCCTCGCCCCGCAACCCGAAACCCCAACCTAAACCGCCCTCGCCCCGCGACCCGAAACCCCAATCTGAGTCGCCCTCGCCCCGCGACCCGAAACCTAAGCGGGGGTGCAGGCGAGGCGGGCGGCGGCCCAGTCGCCGTGGTCGGCGCCGTTGCCGTTGCCGCCGTCCGTGATCCGCAGCTCCAGCAGTTCGCCGCCGGTCAGGTCGGCCGACACGGCCTCCGCGCCACCCGCCCCGGTCAGTACGCCGGTGACCGCGCGCCGCTGCCCGTCCACCCACACCTCGAAGGCCACGGACCCGCTGCCGCCCATCTCGTCGTCAACCCCGGCGTCGGCGCGGAACGTCGTGCACCGCCCGCCCAGCTCGATGGCCACCCGCGAAGGGGCGTGCGCGCCAATGCCCTTGGCGTAGGTCCGGCCGCCGATGGACAACGTCCTGCCGTCCCCGGCGGGCTGCTCGCCGTTGCTGCGGTCCCGTTCCACCGGCCCCCAGCCGTTCTCCTCCGCCACGAACGGCAGGTCGCTGGCCCAGACGCTGCCCGCGGGCAGCGGGGTGCGCAGCGCGGTGACGGCCCGCGCGGTGACGGGGAAGCCCGAGGAGGTGGCCGTGACGGTGGCGGTCAGCTCGTGCTCGCCGAAGTCGGCGTCCGCGGGCGGAGTGACGGTGAAGGCGGCCCGCGCGGGCGTGCCCTGGGCGATCCGGCCCAGGTCGGCCGTGGCGGGGGTGACCGTCCAGCCGCGCGGCACGGCCAGGGAGGCGCTCGCGCCGGTGAGCCCGTCCGCGCAGGCGGCCGCGACGGTCACGGTGATCTGCTCGGGCACGCCGGCCTCGGCGTTCCCGTCGCCGGTCGCGGTCACGTCCGGCGGGCAGGGCGCGCTCGCCTCGGAGTCCACCACGCCGCCGGCGGCGATCTCCCCGCCGGTGAGCGGGCGCAGCGTCAGCGTGTAGTCCTGCGTCCTGGTGGCGGGCACGCGGAACTCCTCAAGCACGGAGTTGGGCGTCTCGCCCATGCCGGTCTCGCCGATGGCGGCGTGCAGGGTGATCCAGTCGTCGTTGCGCACGAGGGGGAGCTGGAAGTCGTACTCGGCGCGGTCCAGCTCGTCGTACCGGGTGGCGCTGACGTCGATGCCGCCCTCGGCACGGCCGACGAGCAGCCCGGCGGCGCGGCCGTCGTTGAGGCTCAGCCAGCGCGAGCCGGTGTGGTTGCCGTGGGCCTGGGGGCGGGAGTAGCGCACGTACTCGTCATCCACCTTGCCGCGCCACACGCCGGTGAACGCGCCGCTGGAGCGGTCGTTGTACGTCTCGTGCGGCCCCTTGCCGTAGTAGGCCAGCTCGCGCATCGAGTCCGGCACCTTGACCTGGACGCCGACGCGCGGCAGGTACGGCAGCGTGGTCAGGCGGGACCCGCTCGGGTCCACGCGGTGCCGCAGGGTGATGGTGCCGCGCCCGTCGATGCGGTACGTCATGCTCTGCTCGAACGACAGCAGGCTCTCCATCCCGGGAGCGGCGGCCTTGCTGGTTACCTCGACAACGGCCGTGTCCCCGTCCATGGACGAGCGCACGCCGGTGATCTCCGTGCGCAGCCGGTCGAGCCCGGCCCGGTGCCAGACGTCGCGGTCGGCGGTGCCCCAGTCGTAGGTCTCGTTGCTGGTGGGCGGCCGGTAGACGTCGAGCGTCGGACCCTCGCGCAGCAGCTCGCGACCACCGGAGCGCATGGAGGCCAAGGTGCCCGCGTCGAAGCGGTAGCGCCAGCCATCACCCGCGACGGTCACGGTGTCGCCGTCGGCGCGCAGCGAGGGCGTGCCGGCGGGCGGCCCGGCGATGCCGGGCACGACCCGGCCGCCGAGAGCGAACTGCCGCCACCCGTACCGCCAGCCCTTGGGCGCCCAGGCGGGCGGGTCGGCGGCGACGGCCTCCAGGTTGAGCAGGCGCTGCCGGTCCGACGGGTTGGCGGGCGCGGCCCCGAGGTCGAGGTCGACGCTCGCCCCCGGGTCCAGCCGCAGGTCGCGGATGCCGGAGCGGAGCGTGCGGTCCACCTCGTCCAGGGACCAGCGCACCTTGACGCGCAGGGCGCCGGCGGGCTGCTCGTTGGTGACCCTGACCTTGCCCGTGGCGGGGTCGGCGGAGGTGAAGCGGACGGGGGCGTGCGCCCAGGCCATCTCGGTCGTCTCCGGCTGGAGGTAGCGGTCGGAGCCGACCAGGCCGTCCGTGCCCGACAGGCTCAGGCCGAGGCTGAGGAAGTCGCCGCGCCGCTCGTAGCGGTCGAAGACCAGGGCCAGCAGCGGGTCGCCGCCCGCCCCGAGCACGCGTACGTCGTCGATGAGGCCGCGGGCCAGCCTGGCGGGGGTGTTGTCCTGCTGGGTCTCGGCGTTGCGGCCGATGTTGACCTCGTACAGGCCGGGAGTGATCTTGCCGGTCTGGTCGGCGGTGGCGACGCGCGTGCCGTCGATGGACAGGCTCAGGCGCGTGCCGTCGTAGACGCCGGTGACGCGGTGCCAGGCGCCGTACCAGTCGTCGGGCACCTCGGCCGCGGCCACCGCACGGCCCGCGCCCGTGGTGACGCCGAACTCCAGGGTGCCGGAGTCGCGCATCTGCAGCCCGTACGCCTGCCCCTTGGTCACGATGGGGAAGCTGCCCGCCCACCGGCCCGGCTTGACCCAGGCGTCCAGCGTCACCGCCTCGCCGGTGAGGTCCAGCCTGCGGTCCCTGAAGACGCTCACGAAGTCGTCCAGGCTGGACAACTCGACGGCCTGCCCGCGACGGCCCTCGGCGGCGCGCGGTTTGCCGACGAGGAAGGTCTGGATGCGGTTGCCGGAGGAGTCGGGCGTGAACACCAGCGGCTGGCGCAGGTTGGCCTCGGCCCAGTCCCAGATGAAGCCGCCCTGCAACGACGGATGGCGGCGGATCAGCTCCCAGAAGCGGTCGAAGTTGCCCAGGCTGTTGCCCATCGCGTGGGCGTACTCGCCGAACACGACCGGGCGCGTGGTGGTCGTGCCGATGGAGCTCACGTAGCCGGGGGTGGGGTAGCGCGGGCCCCACACGTCGGCGTACGGGGCGTCGCCGTTGGGGTTGTTGGACTGGTGGTAGAGCAGGCGGGTGGGCTCGTTGGCGTCGGCCCAGCGCGCCATCGCGTAGTGGGCCGCGCCGAGCCCGGCCTCGTTGCCGGTGTCCCAGATGATGACGCTGGGGTGGTTCCTGTCCCTGGCGACCATGGCCCGGAAGCGGTCGGCGAAGGCGGCCTGCCACTCGGGGCGGTCGGCCAGGCAGTCGCGGGGGCACGACTCGCGCGAGTGGGTCTCGATGTCGACCTCGTCGGCGATCCACAGGCCCTGGCGGTCGGCCAGGTCGTACAGGTAAGGGTCGGAGGGGTAGTGCGAGGTGCGTACGGCGTTGATGTGCAGGCTCTTCATGAGTTCCACGTCGCGGCGCTGGGCCTGGCGGGTGACGTGGCGGCCGGTGTCCGGGTCGGTCTCGGCGCGGTTGGTGCCCTTGATGAGGATGCGTTCGCCGTTGACGAGCATCTGGCGGTCGCGCACCTCCACCTCGCGGAACCCGACGGCCTGGGCCGTGATGTGCAGCGGCCTGCCATCGGGGCCGAGGAGTTCCAGGGCCAGGGCGTACAGGGTGGGTGAGTCCGCGCTCCACTTGGCCGGGCCGGCCACCCGCGTGGTGAGCGTGGCGAGCCCGTCGGCGTCCACGGGCCCGGTGAGCGTGGCGACCTGCCTGCCGCGCGGGTCGGTCAGCGTGCCGCGCACACTGTGTCCGGCGGACGCGCCCGCGACCTGGACCTTCGCGGTCAGGGTGGCGTCGCGGTAGGCGGCGTCCAGGTCGGTGCTGATGTGCGCGTCGCGCAGCAGGGTCCGCGGGGTGGCGTACATCCAGACGTCGCGGAAGATGCCGCTGTAGCGCCACTGGTCGAAGTCCTCCAGGTACGAGCCCGCGCCCCAGCGGTGCACCTGCACGGCCACCCGGTTGGCCCCCGGGCGCAGGGCGTCGGTGACCTCGAACTCGGCGGGGGTGTAGCCGCCCTGGTCGTAGCCGACGTACTCGCCGTTGACCCAGACGAAGTAGCCGCTGGTGACGCCCTCGAACCGGAGGAACACGCGGCGGTCCGACCAGGTCTTCGGAACGTCGATCTGCCGGACGTACGCGCCGGTCGGGTTCACGTCGCGGGGCACCTTGGGCGGCTCGTCCGGCCAGACCTCCTCGGTGATGTTGCGGAACATCGGGTGGTCGGTGAAGTCGGACTGCCAGGTGTGCGGCACCTTGGCCACCGGCCAGCGCGAGACGTCGTGGCCTGCGGTGTGGAAGCCCTCGGGCACCTCCTCGGGCCGCTGGGCGAGGTTCAGCCGCCATTCGCCGTTCAGGGTGGCGATCCAGGGCGATCGGGCCTCGTGCCTGGCCACGTCCGACGCGGCCGTGCGCGCGTCGGCGTACGGCCGCAGCACGGCGTGCGGCGCCTGCTGGCCCTCCGCCACCATCCCGGGATCCTCCAGGTAGCGGTAGACGTCCACCGCCGCCCGCGCCGGGAGCACTGTCAGGAACGGGGTCAGGAGGGCCGCGACCGCGACCACGAGACGGATGAGCCTGGGTAACCACGCGTGGGACATCGCCGCTCCTGGTAAGAGGCGTGCTGAAGATGCTGCTGGCGCGCACTGACAAGAGGGTTGACTCGGGTTATGTCTAACATCACGCCGCACCGATGACAATCGATCGCCGATCTACTCCCGTACCCGGCCACCCTGGAAATCACCGCTCCCGTGGTGTTCGCTGACGGTGCCCCCGCCCCCGGCTTAGGGAGAGACCATGAGCATCACACCGCACCCCCTGGACCAGCTGTCCGCCGGTGAGATCGCGGCCGCCCGCAGCCTGCTCGCCGCCGCCGGGCTGGTCACGGAGTCCACCCGCTTCGCCTACGCCGGCCTGGAGGAGCCGGGCAAGGAGGAGCAGTTCGCGTACGTGCCCGGCGGGCCGATCGACCGCAGGCTGCGGGTCCTGCTGCTCGATCTGGCCGGCGCGCCGTCCCGCGACGTGATCGTCTCGGTCACCCGGGGGACGATCGACGCGAACCGGGTCCTGGACCCCGCCAGGGACGGCCAGCCGCCGGTGCTGGAGTCGGAGTTCGGGATCGTGGAGGAGGTGCTGGCCACCGACGAGCGGTGGATCGCCGCGCTCAAGACCCGAGGCCTGGACGTCTCCCAGGTCAGGGTCGCGCCGCTGTCGGCCGGCGTGTACGCGGGCGAGTACCCCGGCGAGTCGGGCCGCCGCATCCTGCGCGGGCTGGCCTTCGTGCAGGAGCACGAGCGGGACCACGCGTGGGCGCATCCGGTGGACGGCCTGGTCGCCTACGTGGACGTGCTCAACCGGGCCGTGGACCAGGTACTCGACTTCGGCGCGATGCCGGTGCCGGCCGCGCTGGGCAACTACGACGACCCCGCCGTCGCCGGGCCCGCGCGCACCACGCAGCGGCCCATCGAGATCGCCCAGCCGGACGGGCCCAGCTTCAGCCTCGAAGGCAACCTGCTGCGCTGGGAGAACTGGTCGCTGCGGATCGGGTTCGACGTCCGCGAGGGGTTGATCCTGCACCAGGTGGCCTTCGACGACCGGGACGCGGGCCGCGAGCGGCCGATCATCCACCGCGCCTCGATCGCCGAGATGGTGGTGCCCTACGCCGACCCGTCCCCGGTGCGCTCCTGGCAGAACTACTTCGACGTCGGCGAGTACCTCGTCGGCCAGTACGCCAACGCCCTGGAAGCGGGCTGCGACTGTGTCGGGGAGATCACCTACCTCGACGCCGTCATCGCCGACGAGCGCGGCGAGGCCCGTACCCTGCGCAACGCGATCTGCCTGCACGAGGAGGACTACGGCATCCTGTGGAAGCACACGGACCTGTGGGCCCGCTCCGCGGAGGTGCGCCGCCAGCGCCGCCTGGTGTTGTCCTTCTTCACCACGGTCGGCAACTACGACTACGGCTTCTACTGGTACCTCTACCTCGACGGCACCATCGCGTTCGAGGCCAAGGCCACCGGCGTGGTGTTCACCTCCGCCTACCCGGCCGGCGGGTCCGCGCACGCGGCGCAGGTCGCGCCGGGGCTGGGCGCGCCCTACCACCAGCACCTGTTCTGCGCCCGCCTGGACATGGCGGTGGACGGCCCGGTCAACCGGGTGGAGGAGGTCGAGGCGGCCCGGGTGCCGATGGGCCCGGGTAATTCGCGCGGCAACGCCTACACCTACCGCCGCACCCCGCTGACCAGCGAGAGCCAGGCCCGGCGTCTGGCCGACGCGAGCGTGGACCGCGTCTGGCACATCACGAACCCGGGCTCGCGCAACGCCCTGGGCGACCCGGTGGCATACGTGCTGCGCCCCGAGGGCAAGCCCGTGCTGCTGGCCGACCCGGACTCCTCGATCGCCCAGCGGGCCGCGTTCGCCACCCGGCACCTGTGGGTGACGGCCTACGACCCGGACGAGCGTTATCCGGCCGGCGACTTCGTCAACCAGCATCCGGGCGGCGCCGGGCTGCCGGCTTTCGCCGCCGCCGATCGCGATCTCGACGGCCGTTCCCTGGTCGTCTGGCACGTTTTCGGGCTCACCCACGCTCCCAGGCCGGAGGACTGGCCGATCATGCCGGTGGACCACACGGGCTTCACGCTCAAGCCGGTCGGCTTCTTCGACCGCAACCCGACGCTGGACGTTCCCGCCCACCACGGGCACGGCGAATGATCAGCGGATGATCGGCGCCGGCTGATCGTTTGCTCAGAAAAGGCCGAAACAACCGAAAAAACTCCGGGCCAGAGCGGACCGCGCACTTTCGGTCCGCCCTGGCCCGTGTTTTATTCATCCGGCCGGTCGCGGCACGCCCATCGGGAAATGTCGCACGCCGAAAATAACCTTCACGAATCCGCTGATCGCGGCACCTCCCGGCAATGGCAAACGTAAGGGCGTGACCAATGCGGGGGTATGCGGGCTTGATATTATCCTGGTCTGCCGCAGTCATCCGACGCCTATTGCGCTGGTGCCGGATCCATGTTTTGATCCCGGTTGTTTGCTCTTATGCCGGCCGCAACACCCCCCTCCACCGGGCCGGGTCACGGTAAGGATGCACAAAACTTCCTGACTGTAAAACCCGGACCTCCGCCCGGGGGAAATGGAGGAACCCCTTCGCATGCGGATCGCAGCATGGTCGCGAGCGCCCCGAGCCTGTTAGCCGACCATTAACACCGTTTTCATCCGAGGTATGAGAACGGCACGCCAGATTTCCACCTGTCACGTGGGGCCCGTTCGCCGTGCACAGAAAATCCATGCCCGAAAGTCAGGAAATATTCAACGGAGGCTGCCTTGACACAATCTCGGCCGCAGGAGCCGGAGCCCTCCCCCTGGTCCGCCGATCGGGGCGGGCTATCGCTCAAACCGTTCGATGTCCAGTTGTTCCGGGAGAGCTCCGAGACAACCGTGGCCAAGCTCGAGAAACATCTGGCCGACCTGTCCATCAAAGGACTGGCGCTGACAGAGCCCGCGGCGCTGTCGCGGGCGGCCAGGGCCCTGATGACGACGGAGCAGGAGAGCATCGCGCACTACGACGAGGAGAAGCTTTCCGCGATCATCGACCTGTACGTCCAGACCGGCATCCAGGTGCACTCCCCCGGCTACATGGGCCGGCAGTTCTCCAGCACCGTGCCGCTGGCCGGCGTCATCGACTTCGTCAGCTCGGTCGTGAACCAGCCGTCCTCGTTCTACGAGGCAGGCCAGCTCCCCAACGTGGTGGAGAAGATCATGGCCGACGAGCTCAACCGCTTCATCGGCTGGCCGCAGGACGGCTTCGCGATGATCACCACCTCCGGTGGCTCGCTGGCCAACCTGACCGCGATGCTGGCGGCCAGGAACGACAAGTTCCCCGGCTTCTGGTCGGAGGGCGGCGCGGCCTACCGGGGCCAGGCCCGTCCGGCCATCGCGGTGGGAGACGACGTGCACTACAGCGTCTCCCGTACGGCCGGCGTCATGGGCATCGGTGAGGCCCAGATCGTCCGGCTGCCGCTGAACGGCGCGCAGCAGATCGACATGAACCGGGTGCGGCCGGCGCTGGATGCCGCGGAGCGACGAGGGCTCCGCGTGTTCTGCCTGGTGGCGTCGGCGGGCACGACCTCGGTCGGCGCCTTCGACCCGATCGACAGGCTCGCCGAGGTCGCCCGGGAACGTGACATCTGGCTGCACGTGGACGGGGCGCACGGCGCGAGCCTGCTGGTGTCGGACAAGCTGCGGCACCGGTTGCGGGGCATCGACCAGGCCGACTCGCTGACCTGGGACGCGCACAAGATGATGTTCACGCCGGCGCCGTGCACGCTGCTGTTCTACCGGGAGAAGGACAAGAGCCGCCGCGCCTTCAAGCAGCGGGCCAGCTACGTGTTCGACGAGGAGCCGGACATCTACACCGCGCTGGACAGCGGCGGGAAGACCATCGAGTGCACCAAACGCCCGATGATCATGCCGCTGTGGGTCCTGTGGGCCATGTACGGCCGGGCCCTGTTCGCGGAGAAGATCGAGTACCTGTGCGGGCTGACCCGGGCGATCCACCGGATCCTCCAGGGCGAGCCCGACTTCGAGGCCGCGCACCAGCCGGAGTCGAACATCCTGTGCTTCCGCTACCGGCCCCGCTGGGTGCGCGAGCAGGACGTGCACCGCCTCCAGGTGGCCATCAGGGACCGGATCAAGCTCCGGGGCACCTTCTTCATCTCCAAGGTCGACGTGGACGGCGTCGCCGCGCTGCGCGTCGTCATGATGAACCACCTCATCACCGAAGAGCACTTCCGGATGCTGCTCGCCGAGATCAGGGCGGTGGGGCAGGAGCTGTCCGGCGACCGTAACGACACACACCAGCCAGTGGGGGGACGCCGATGAGCCCGAGGAACACCGCTACGACCCATGACCCGCACGAGCTGGCCGACCGGCTGATCCCGGACGACGAGCTGGCGCCGGGGTCGGTGGAGGCGGTGACCGGGCTGCCATCCTTCGCGGGCAAGATGGCCGCGTTCGAGCAGGCGTACCGGACACCGTACAGCGAGCTGCCCCACGAGGTGCAGGACGCTCTGGTGCTGCGCCGCCTGCGTCAGCTCGTCAACACCGTGCGGCTCAACCCCGCCTGGCGCGAGCGGCTGGAGGGCTGCGGCGTGGACGGGAGCGGCCCCCTGACGTTCGAGGACTGGCAGGCCGTCCCGCCGGCCGACAAGGACACCCAGCGCGATCTGTACATGGAGTCGCGGCCCGGCCTGGTCGTGCCGATCGACCGGGGCGGGTTCGAGGTCGTGGCGAGCGGCGGTACCAGCGGCGGCAGCCCGCTGGAGGTCGTCTACGCCCTGCGCGAGCTGCACGACACCTACCGGATCGCCGGCCGTTTCCTCGGCGACTACCAGCTCGCCGCCCACTTCGCGGACGACGGGGCGAAGTGGCTGTTCACCACGCTGGCCGACTACCAGATGTGGAGCAGCGGCACCATGGTGGGCGGCGTGTTGCAGCACGTGCCCGGCGTCAACTACATCGGCGCGGGCCCCGTCACCGCGGGCGTGCTGGAGCACATGTTCTCCTACCCGGGCCAGAAGGCGCTGATGGGCATCAGCGCCGGCATCGCGATCCTGAGCGATCTCGGCGCCGGGCTGAAGCGCGAGGCGAGGGAGAGCTTCCGGGTCGCGCTGTACGGCAGCGGCGTGCTGGCCCACCGCAAGCGGGCCGAGCTCAAGGCGGTCTACCCGAACCTGGTCATCCTCAGCTATTTCGCCGCGACCCAGGCCGAGACCATCGGCCTGCAACTCGCGGAGTCCGACCCGGCCCTGACGGCGGTGCCCGGCCTGCATCTCGTCGAGATCGTCGACGAGGACGGGCGCTGGGTCGGGGAGGACGAGGAAGGCGAACTGGTCGTCACGCGGCTGCACGCCCACGAGGCTCCGCTGCTGCGGCTCAAGCTGGGCGACCGGATGATCCGCCGGCCGGCGCTCGACGGCATTGGGCCGCGCGCCCAGCGGTTCGAGTTCGCCGGGCGTACCGGGGACGTGCTGCACATCGCCGACAGCCAGTACTCCGCCGCGCGGGCCTACGAGGCCGTACGCGAGGACCTGCGGCTGGCCACGCCGGTGGACCTGGACCAGGTGGCGCACGAGATCCAGTTCGTCAACCAGCGCGAGGACCGGGCGATCACGCTGATGGTGGCCGTGGACGACGTTCCCGCGATGACGTACATGACGGAGACCGCGCTCGGCCCCTACGGCGCGCACCACGTGTTCCTCAACGCGCTGCCGCGGTCGTTGTCGCTGTTCAACCAGGGAGAAGCCAATCCCGCCTCGATCGAGAAGACCGGCTACCGGTTCCACCTCCGGTTCGTGCCCCGGTCCTCGCCGGAGATCGAGCGCACGCACGTGGGCAAGGTGCCGCTGGTCCGAGACCGGGGCTGATCGAGAGAGGAGAACAGAAGTGGCCGTGAAACCGCAGGTGAGCATCATCGCCCTGGTGGACGTCATCGGGGCGCTCTCCAGCCGCTCGCTGCTCGACGGGAACCTGGTCATGATCGATGACGGGTCGTTCGCGAGCAGGGCGCAGGGGACGCCGGAGTTGTGCACCATCGTCCAGCCGGGGCAGGTCGTGCAGTGGACCGCGCTGGCCGTGGACCTGCAGACGCCGGTCGAGATCAAGAACATCGAGTTCCTCCGGCTGCAGCCGGCCGGCCAGCCCGCCTACCCGGCGCCGGCCCCCATGGGTCACCCGAGCGCGGCACTGCCTCCGACCGGGCCTCCATCACCGGCCGCGGCGCCCTACGCGACGGGTCCGGGGGCCTACCCTCCGGGACCGTCCGGTCCCGCGGGCGTGCTGGCCGCCCCCACCACGGAGAGCGAGAAGCTCGACCTCGAGATCTGGGCCGGGGTGGTGCCCTACTACATGGCGCCGGGAGTGGCCTACCGCTACCGGATGGAGTTCCAGATGTACGAAGGCCCGTACAGCGTCCTGTACGTCGAGACCCCCTCGCTGATGCGCATCTAGGGAAGGAAAAGAAGGCCAATGCCCCAGCAACTCGCGATCATCGTGCTCGTGGACATCGCCAACGCCCTGGAGATGAAGACGCTGGAAGGGAACACGTACCTGTTCGACAACATGAAGCTGCACGGCTCGGAAGGCGAGGGGACCGGCGAACTGGTGACCGCGATCCACGGCTCCTACTGGCGCGACGGGTCGCAGGCCACCGAACAGGTGCTGAACTGGCTGCCGTACAGCCTGGGCTCGATCCCGCCGACGGTCCCGCGCGGCTATGAGGCCGAGCGGGCGCGCCAGACCGACCGCCAGGCCCTGACCGAGCTCGAGTCCATGGTGGCCAAACCCGGCAGCCAGGGCACTCCGGAAGCCACGCTCACCCAGATCCAGCAGACGATCGGCACGAGGGTCAAGACCACCAAGCGCACACGCGGGCCCGCCGGCCAGAAGGTCCTGGACGTGACGGGCAACGTCATCTCCTACGACGGCGCGGCGGCGCACAGCTATCCGCCGCCGGTGATCACCGACGTCTACGGCGAGGCGGTCGACAAGAAGATCATGTATCCGGCGGAGTACGGCTCCCCGGACATGGTGACCGACGGCTGGTACTGGTCCGCCACGGTGGACTCCACCCGCCCCGGCACCTACACCTACACGATGGCCATCCAGCTCCACCGGCTGCTGTTGCAGGGCGGGGACTGGATGTGGGAACCGGTGGACCTGACCTGCGACTCCAAGCTGCGGATCACCTCGGAGCCCAAGCGCAACGCCTTCACCAAGTCGGGCCTGGGCCTGCTGCCCATCCCGCCCGCCTGACGCATCCGCCACGCATCACGAAGGAGGAAACCGTGCCCCCGAGAGCGAAGACGCGGGAAAACGGCAGAGCGCCGATCTCGATCACCGCGGTGCTGGACGCCGTGGGCGCCCTGGCCGCCGGCACCGTGCGCGGCCAGCTCTACATGTACGACACCAACAAGGCGGGCGGCTCGACCGGCTTCGGCACCGAGGAGCTGCGGACCAGGGTCCGGGCGGGCGACCGGGTGTTGTGGAACTGCCTGGCGCTGGAGTGCGAGGCGTTCGTCGGGATCGCCGGCATCGACATCGACAGAAGCGTGATCGAGCCGGAGCGGCAGGTCTACCCCGGCACCGACGTCGCGTACTGGATCGGGACCGTGAAGAAGGACGACATCGACGTCGTCCCGTACAAGATTCATTTCCTCGTGGGAACGAGGGCCGAGCCGATCACCACCACCCTGTCGCCCACGCTGGTGGGCTGAAAGGAGGAACGCTGATGGTCATGCCAAGCACCCGGGCGCGCGCCGGCACCATCGAGAAGCAGAACCCAGGACAGCTGAACTCCGTCCAGCTCAATATCGTCACGCTCGTGGACATGGAGAAGGCGGTCGAGCACAAGTCCCTGGCCGGCGCCATGTACATGGTGGACAACAGCATCGGCGGCACGGGACAGGGCACCGCGAAGCTGGAGACGGTCTGCAAGCCGGGGCAGGTGCTCAACTGGATCATCCGGCCGATCGACATGGAGCGGCGGCGGGACGGCACCTGGCCGCCCATGCCCAAGATCAACAACATCGTCTTCCTGGACACCGAGGCCGGTGACGAGGAGGACGTCGCGGAGAAGAAGGTCTGCATCGAGCTCAAGGTCTACGGCGGCCCCGACCGTATGCGGGACGCGCTGACCCCCGTCTACTACTACTGGGCCGGCACCGTGCTGAGCACGGCCAAGCCGGGCGTCTACCGCTACCGGCTGGTGGTCGAGCTGGAGCAGGACGGCAAGAAGGAGCGGGTCTACCTGAACACCGAGGGCCACCCCGCGATCAGGGTGGTCTCGATCTGAGAAGGCTTTGAGTGCCGGGGAGACCGCGGGCTCCCCGGCACTCAAGGGTCAGGTCGTGAGGGTCAGGTCTTGCCCGCGAGAAGCGCGACCGCGTCCTCCGTGGTGGTCACCGTCGAGAACACCGCGCCCTGGATCGCGCCGACGGTCCGGTGCAACTCCTGGGCGGTCAGGTTGCCGAGGCTGAATTCGCTGATGGCGTCGTCGACGTAAAAGACTTTGTATCCGAGCTGTACCGCCTCGCGCGACGTCGTGTCGCAGCAGATGAACGAGGTGAATCCGCAGATCACCATTCGATCGACCTGCTGGGCGCGCAGGAACCGGTCGAGATCCGGATTCGAGAACGACCCGATGTAGTGCTTGGTGAGCACTAATTCGTCCGACGCCGGCCGGACGCTGTCGATGAAGTCGATCCCCGGGCTGCCCGCGTCGAAACTCTGATCGCCGGGCACCTTGCTGATGTGGCGAATGTGCACCACCGTTGCGACGTCGCTCGATCGCGCGGTTTCCAGGAGGCGCCTGATGTTGCCTATCGCCTGGTCGAATCTCTCGACGGGCAGCGTCCCGGAACTGGAGTATTCCTTCTGCGCATCGATGACAAGGAGTGCAATCATGCTTCTCCTTCGGATGACGGCTTTATGCCGACCGAGGTATTTCCCGGACCCGGCGGAGAATAACCGGCCGCGCCGGTGACAAAATAATTCGCGCTCAGCCGGGCGCGTCCGTCGAGGTGCGGGCCACCAGGTCGGGCTGGAAGATGATCTGGCGGTGCTCGTGGTCGTCGGGCCGGTTGGCCTCTTCGAGCAGGAGCAGGGCGGCGGTCCTGCCGAGTTGCTCGCGCGGCTGCCTGATCGACGACAGCGGCACGGCGGCCGCGGCGGCGAAGTCGATGTCGTCGTAGCCGAGGATGGCCAGGTCCGCGGGCACCCGCAGGCCGCGCAGCGTCATCTCCTGCAACACCCCGATCGAGACGAGGTCGTTGGCGCAGAAGACGGCCGTGGGCCGCTCGCCGGGAGGCAGGGCGGCGATCTGCTGGCCGGCGGCGCGGCCGGTGGCGACGGTGAGGTCGGGCAGGGTGATCACGGTCAGCGTGTCGTCGGGTCCCAGCACGCTCGCCAGGCCGTCGCGCCGCTCGCGCACCTGGCGGACGGTGAACGGCCCGCCGGCGAAGGCGATGCGGCGGTGCCCGCGCTCACGCAGGTGCAGGCCGGCCAGCCGGCCGCCGAGCAGGTCGTCCACGGCGACGGCGCAGCCGCTGCTGTGCCTGGCCGAGCTGTCGAACTGCACCACCGGGATGCCGCGCGAGACCAGCCTGCGCAGCCGCTCCTCCTCGCCGCTGTCGTTCACCGGCGTGATCAGCAGGCCCAGCGGGCGCTGCTCCTCGAAGGTGTCCAGCAGTCCGGCCTCGCGGGCGGCGTCCTTGTTGCTGTTGAAGACCATCACGGTGACGTCGGCCTGCTGCGCCGCGGTCTCGACGCCGCGCAGGACGTCGATGAAGAACGGGTTGCCCAGGTCGAGCGCGACCACCCCGATGGTGCGGCTCCGCCCCGCGCGCAGCTGACGGGCGGAGCCGTTGCGCACGTAGCCGAGCCGCTCGATCGCGGCCCGCACGCGGCGCCGGGTGTCGGGGGCGACCGCCTCCGGCCGGTTCAGCACGTTGCTCACGGTGCCGACCGAGACCCCGGCGAGGCGGGCGACCTCTTTGATGCTCGACATCGTTCCTCATGTCCGTGAGCCGCGCGGCCGACTGTGATCATAGCGCAGCGGCTCCGTGCCGTATTGGAACGATTTTGTCACCCCGGGCGGGCTACTTCGCGTCGGGGACGGCCGGCTTGTCGTTCGTCCAGCCCGCCTCGTACGTCGTGTCCCTGTTCTCGACCAGCGACTTGCCGCCGGGCACGCTGTCGATCATCTCGACGTGCGTGGCCAGCAGCGTCATGGCCTTGTCGTCCACGACGACCTGCTGCCTGGTCGAGGAGCCCTTGGTCGTGTACGTCGGCAGGCCCAGCTTGCGGCCGGTCCTGCCGAGCGAGTCCTTGACCCGGCCCAGGTCGGTGACGCCCTTGGTGGCCTTGACCGCCTCGTACGCGGCGCCGCGCACCTTCTCCGTCAGCGGGTACTGGTACAGGAGGTCGCGGAGGTACTCGGTAATGAACTCGGCGACCTTGCCGTCCACCCACTTCCTGACCCCGGCGGCGTCGCCGGGGATCTGCTTGACCCGCCAGTACGCGCCCTCCGGCTCCGCCGCCTGCGCGGGCGCACCGCTCAGCACGACACCGGCCACGGTGGTCACGGCGGCCACGGACACGATCGCGATCTTCACTTCGACTCCTTCAAGGGGTTGTCATCCGTCCAGACGCTCTCCCGGATCGCGGTGTACTCCAGGAGCCGCCCGTCGGGGGCGGTACGCGTCTCTATCGACAAGGGCATTCCGGTGGCGGGATCGATCACCAGCCGGGTACGGGTCTGGCCGGCGTACCGGCTGACGGGATACTCCGCCGAGGCGTACTCCAGGCACTCGCCGGACCGCCCGAGCACGTCCGTCACCCGGCCGGCGGCGCTCATTCCCGGCAGCGAGGCGAGCAGCCGGTAGGCCGCCGCCCTCGTCTCGCTCGTCACCGGGGCGTAGACCAGCAGCCGGACGACGTTGTCGGCCAGCGTGCGGTCGTCCACGCCCTCCCCGTACAGGGCGCGCAGGCCCTCCGGGATGTCCGGGACCTCGTTCATCCTGGTCAGCGGCTTGCCGGCGAGCACGATGCGGAAGTCCCAGTCCTCGCTCGACCAGGTCCTGGCCTTGCCCGCGGACCCGCTGACCACGTTCTCCGCCTCTTCGGGCAGGATCAGGCCGGGCGGACCGTCCGCATAGGTCCAGGACGCCCAGGGCGGCACGGAGCTTCTTGCGCACGCGAGACAGGCGGGAGCCGACGGTGCCGTACGGGATGCCGAGCGCTGCGGCCACCTCGTCGTGGCTCAGCCCGCCCAGCGCGCTGAGCAGCAGCACGTCGCGGTCGCCGGCCGGCAGCCCGTCCAGTTCGGCCGCGAGCCGCCCCTGTGCGTTCGCGGCGTCCACGCGGCTGATGACGTCTTCCTCGTGGCCGTGCTCGACGGCGGCCTCCCCGCCGAGCCGCCGCCCCAGGTAGGCGTGGATCTCGGCGAAGTGCCGGTCGTAGATCTCGCCGAACCGCTCCGGCCTACGGTACGACGCCTCCACCAGGTCCGCATCGCTCATCGCCCCCGTCTGATCGGCGAAGCGGCGCAGAGCCGTCACGTTGGCAGTCACACCTGTTCTCAACCGCTGGGCGAAACTCTTTCACGTGATCTGGCTCACACTGTCAGCGCTCTCACGTCGGCATTCACCCTGAGGGCGGTTCACTTGTGCCAAATGGGTGCCCGCCGGATCACCGATGGTGATCTTGACCAGCGGAATCATCCATGCCTAGATCAGTAAGGTTCGCCCGCCCGTCACCCCCCGGAGGACAGCCCTCAGATGCCGAACGAACCGGCCATGGAGCGGCGGAGCCGCCGGGGAACGGCGCTGCGGATCGCCGCATTACTCGTCGGCGTGCTCAGCCTGGCGCTCGCCGCCGTCCTCATCGGCCTGCCCAACAACTTCCGCACCCTCGACCCCCTGCCCGTCCCCGACCGTGACGGGGAACGCAGCCGGGGGCCGGTCGCGGCGCTCAGCGCACTTCCGACGGCCGCCCCGATCGACAGCCCTGCCGGACCGAGTCCTGCCAAGGCCCCGGCGACCACTACCCCGCCAACCGCCACCCCACCGACCACCGCCTCACGGACGACGGCCGGTGCGGCCACGCCGTCACCCACCCCTTCCGCCACCCCGGGCACCGCGCGCGGCGCGCGCGCCGTGCCGCCCGCCGAGGGCCACGCCGCACCCAGGGAAGTGACGAAGATCCTGCCGGGCCGCCCGCGCCGCAGCGGGAAGGCGGTTCTCCGCCCCACCAGGACCGCGACCGCGACGCCTGGACGCGTCCGGCCCGCCCTGCCGAAGTGGGCGAGGCTGCCGAACTCGATCAAGGGCAGAGGGCCCGCGAAGTAACCGGCACGCCCTCTTTCCCAAAGCGCTTGACAGCTTCGCATTACTGAAAAGAAACTTAACCGAAATTCGAGAGAGCGCTCTCTTGCGAAGCCCACCGCTGAGGAGTCGATTAACCGATGATCACCAGACGGGCACTGCTGGCCGGCGCGGCGGCCACCCCCATCCTGGCGCTCGCCCAGCGCGCCGAAGCCGCAACCACTCTGCCCATGACCATCGTCAACCACACCAACCGCTACGCCAACAACGCGATCCACCTCTACGTCGTCGGCACCGACCAGGCCACGGGCCGGCAGGTCTACGTCAGGGCCGACGGGACCAAGGTGCCGGTCTCGCTCTCGCTCAACGGCCCCGGCGGGTTCGCCGACCTGTCCATCCCGCTCGCCGCGAACGGCGACACGCGCGTCACGCTGCCGCACATGTCCGGCCGCGTGTACGTCTCCATGGGCCAGAAGATCAAGTTCAAGGTCGTGACGGACGGCAACGGCCGGCCCGCGCTCCAGCACCCCGCCGGCTGGGTGAAGTCCGACCCCAGCTACAACGTGCTGCACGACTTCATGGAGTTCACCTTCGACGGCACCGGCATGTACTGCAACACGACCATGGTGGACATGTTCAGCATCCCCATGGAGCTGCGCCTGGCCGGGCAGGCCACCCAGACCAGCGGCACGCTCGTGCAGAACGGCCGCGACCAGATCTTCGCCGGCATCGCGGCCAGGCCCAACTTCAAGCCGCTCATCGTGGGCGACAACCTGCGCGTCATCGCCCCCGGCCACGCCATCGACGCCGGGATCTTCCCCGCGAACTACCTCGACTCCTACATCACCCAGGTGTGGAACAAGTACGCCTCCACCGGCCTGCGCGTGGTGGCGAACGGCGTCACGTACACGGGCCGGGTCTCCGGCGGGCGGCTCGTCTTCGACAAGGGCATCCGCGCCTTCGCCAAGCCCAGCACCCGCGACGTGTTCTTCTGCAACGGCGCCCTGCACTCCGACGGCGTCTCCGGCCCGATCGCGGCCATCCTCGGCGCCGGATTCAACCGCACGACCCTGGTGAGCCACCCGAACCAGCCGACGACCGACCCCGCCACGTTCTACAAGACCACGCTCACCAACCACTACGCGCGTGTCCTGCACGCCAACACCCGCAGCGGCAAGGCCTACGGCTACCCCTACGACGACGTCGCCGACGGCTCCACCTACATCCAGGACCACGGGCCGACCTCGATCAGGCTGCGGCTCACCCCGTTCAACGGGGCCGCGTGAGGCGGTAGGGGGCGATTGCGCGGGCAACGGTAGATTCTGGCGTATTGCCTGCTCGCCGAAGTTTTGAGGAGCCCCCGTGACCATTCCCCGCCTGACCGACGCGCATCCCGCCTGGTTGCCTCCCGAGGCGCTGCGCGCGGTCGGCTCGCGCCGCGTGCTGGTGCTCGCCGACGAGTCGGCACTGGCGCAGACCGTGCGGGCCGAGGTGGCCGACGCCTGTGAGCGGCACGGCGGCACGGTGGCCGCGCCCGGCGGGGAATTCGACCTCGTGCTGGCGCTGTCGGCCGGTTCGTTGCCGCCCGTGGCGGAGGCGATGAAGGGGCAGGAGATCGGTGACGAGGGCTTCGTGCTGGGCCGCCGTGACGGGGTCACGGCGGTGCTGGCCGACGACCCGGCCGGGCTGCTGTACGGGTTCTTCCAGGTGGTCCGGCTCGGCGAGGAGGCGTTCGGCGCGGACCGGCCGGCCGAGGCGCACCGGCCCGCGCTGCGCCGGCGCATGCTGGACCATTGGGACAACCTCGACGTGCACCCGGTGATGGGCCAGGTCGAGCGCGGCTACTCCGGCGGGTCCATCTTCTGGCGGAACGGCTCCGCGCGCGCGGACCTGACCCGGGTACGCGCCTACGGCCGGCTGCTGGCGGCCTCGGGCGTCAACGCGGTCGCGATCAACAACGTCAACGTGCACGCCACCGAGGCCCGCCTGCTGACCGACCGGCTCGGCGAGGTGGCCGCCATCGCGGCGGAGCTGCGCCCGTACGGCATCAGGGTGCACCTGTCGGTCAACTTCGCCTCCCCCATCGCGCTCGGCGGCCTGGACAGCGCCGACCCGCTGGAGGAGGGCGTGCCGGAGTGGTGGGCGGCCACGACGAAGCGGGTGTACGAGACGATCCCCGACTTCGGCGGCTACGTGGTCAAGGCCGACTCCGAAGGGCAGCCGGGGCCGTTCGCGTACGGGCGCGACCACGCCGACGGCGCCAACATGCTGGCCGACGCGCTGGCCCCGCACGGCGGCGTGGTGTTCTGGCGCGCGTTCGTCTACGACCACCGCCAGGACTGGCGCGACCGCTCCACCGACCGGGCCCGCGCCGCCCACGACCACTTCGCGCCGCTCGACGGGCGGTTCAGGGACAACGCGATCGTGCAGGTCAAGTACGGCCCGATGGACTTCCAGACGCGTGAGCCGGTCTCCCCGGTGATCGCGGCCATGCCGAACACCCGGCTGGCGGTGGAGTTGCAGGTGACGCAGGAGTACACCGGCCAGCAGCGGCACGTGTGCTACCTCGGCCCGCTGTGGAGCGAGGTGCTCGGGTTCCGCTTCTGGGGGCACGGCGAGCGCACGGTGGCCGACGTGGCCACGAAGGGCGGCCTGATCGCGGTCTCCAACGTGGGCGACGACCCGTACTGGACGGGCCACCCCCTCGCCCAGGCCAACCTGTACGCCTTCGGCCGCCTGGCCTGGTCACCGGGCCTCGACCCGGCCGCCCTGCTGGACGAGTGGATCGGCCTGACCTTCCCCGGCGGGTCGGAGGTGGTGCGCGAGACCCTGCACACGATGATGGACGGCTCCTGGCACACCTACGAGCGCTACACGGCCCCGCTGGGCGTCGGCTTCATGGTCCGCCCCGGCCACCACTACGGCCCCGACGTGGACGGCTACGAGTACACGCCGTGGGGCACCTACCACTTCGCCGACCGCGACGGCGTGGGCGTGGACCGCACCCGCGCCACGGGCACCGGCTACACCGGGCAGTACCCGGCGCCGTGGTCGGAGGTGTACGAGTCGCTGACCGAATGCCCCGACGAGCTGCTCCTGTTCTTCCACCACGTGCCCTACTCGCACGTGTTGCAGAGCGGCACGACGGTCGTCCAGCACATCTACGACACCCACTTCGCCGGGGCCGAGGAGGCGGCCGGCATCCGGGCGGCCTGGGAGAAGGTGGAGGGTGAGGTGGACGCGGCGCTCCACGCGCGGGTCAGGGAGCGGCTCGACGAGCAGGTGCGGTCGGCGCGGGAGTGGCGCGACCAGGTCAACACCTACTTCCTGCGCAAGTCGGGCGTCCCCGACGAGCACGGGCGGCGCATCTACTGACGGGTGAACCTCTGCTCGACCTCGGTGATCATCGCGCGGGCGTTCCACAGGAGCGTCGCGGTGAGCACCGAGGCCAGCAGGGCCAGCGCCGCCTCCGTGGCGTACAGGGTGACGCCGGCCGCCACGATGAGCAGGCACGCGTTGGCCAGGGTGGCGGCGGGGAAGCGGCCCAGCGAGTAAGCCGCCAGCTTGGCCACGTCCACGGCCCTGAAGGCGAACAACGAGGTGATGACCAGCGCGTTGGCCACCCAGAGCGTGGCTCCGGCGGCGAGCACGACCAGCAGGGCCGCCCACCAGCCGGGCACCCCGGCGGCCGAGAAGTTGCCCAGGTTCGTCCCGACGAGGGTCAGCACCAGCAGGTAGGGCACCCAGATCTGCATGGCCGCGCCGAAGTTGAGCTTGTAGCCGCGCCAGAAGGCCGTGGCCGGGCGCAGTTCGGTCAGCTCCCTGCTGCGGTGGCGCAGGGCGTACAGGGCGGCCGAGAGTGCCGGGCCGGTGGGCAGCAGGCAGACGGCCATCAGCGGGACGCCCCCGTTGAGCAGGACCAGCACCACCAGTCCCGGCGCGGCGGTGAGCAGGACCAGCAGTTCGACGATCAGCAGGGTGTAGATCAGCGCGGAGACCCGGGAGAGCGGGCCCGTGCCGAATCGCCGCGCGCCCGGCACGTCGCTCATCTTTCAGCCTCCTACAGGCCCAGGGTCCTGCTGTCGTCCCACCACGGCGGGGTCTCGTCCGCCACCGGGGTGAGCTCGACGAGGGTGACCTCGTGGCGGTCGAGCGTCAGGTCGAGGTCGGCCCGCCCGCCCGTGACCGGCAGGTTCCGGTGGCGGCGGACCGGTTCCGCCGCTTCCCGGAGGATATCGAGCTGTCCGGGCAGAGGTGACCGGCCGGGCCGCCCCGGCAGGAGGGGGTGGCCCGGCCCGGAGGGGGATCAGCCGCCGTGGTTCTTCTTGAACCGCTCGTAGGCGCCGTTGACGAGGGTGACGTACTGGGTGGAGTTCTTGGCCTCCAGCTCCTTGGCGTAGGCGTCCCACTCGGCGAGGTCGCGCTCGCCGAGGATGAACTTGAGCGAGTTCTGGGTGACGTGGTCCTTCAGCGGCGTCTCCCAGAGCGAGACCTGCTCGCGCTCCTCCTCGGTGAGCGGCGCGGCCGGCTCGACCGGCCAGGGCTTCCTGGCGTTCATCACGTTCTGGAACTCCATCTCCTCGTCCGAGAACGTGGACTGGAGCAGCTTGGTGGGGCCGCCGTAGGCGAACACGCCGTTGCCGAAGCCGAAGTCCTTCTGCAGGTGCTTCTTGCCGTCGGGGTTGAGGCCGACGTAGTCGACGTCGTCGGCCAGCTTGTACTTGCCGTCGGCGTCCTTCGTGAACGTGGTGCCCTCCACGCCCCACTTGGCGAACTCCAGGCCCGCGTCGGAGTACCAGAGCCAGTCGATGAACTGCATCATGGCGACGAAGTTCTTGTTCTCCAGAGCCTTCTTGGAGATCATGAGGCCGTTCTCCATCCGGCTGGCGATCTTGTACTCGCCGATGGGGCCGACCGGCACCGGGATCTTGACGATCTTGGCGTCCTTGTTGTTCTCGGTCAGCGCGGCCCGGTAGTCGTTGATCAGCGACTGCGCGTTGGTGCTGATCACGAAGGACTTGCCGGAGACGAACTTCTGCTTGGCGGCGTCGTCCTGCTGGGTGAAGCTCTCGGGGTCGAGCAGCTTCTCCTTCACCAGCTTGTTGAGGTACTCCAGCGTCTGCTTGTACTGCGGCATGGCGCCGGTGTAGACGAACTTGCTCTGCGCGGCGTCCCACATCGTGTGCTGGTAGTCCCAGCCGCCCTTGCTCCCGTACGCCTGCGCGATGAGCTTGATCAGGTTGCCGCCCGGGGTGGGCACGCCCCACCGGTCGGTCATCGGGTACAGGTCCGGGTACTCGGCCTTCATCGCCTTGAGCATGTTGTAGAAGTCGTCCAGCGTCTTGGGGACCTCCAGCTTCAGCTTCTCCAGGATGTCGGTGCGCACCGCGAAGGAGTAGTCGGTCCAGATGCCCTCGTGCAGGCCGGGCAGCAGGTAGATCTTGCCGTCCGACTGCATGATCTGGTTCAGCTCGGGCTGGAGCTGCCACTTGGCGACCTTGTCCCGGAAGTTGGGCATCAGGTCGAAGTGGTCGCTGACCGGCAGGATCGCGCCCGAGGAGACGAACGTCTCCTCCGCCGGGTGGTACGTCTTCGGGATGATCAGCGGGGCGTCGCCGGCGCCGATGAGCAGGCCGCGCTTCTTCTCGTAGTCGCTGAGCGGCACCTCGACCGGCTTGATCGTGACGTTGGTGCGCTTGGTCAGCTCCTGCCAGAACAGCCAGTCACCCTTGTTCGGATAGAACGGGTGGTTGTTGTAGAGCGCGTCGAACGACACCGGCTCGGTGGCCTTGAACTGCTGGCCGACGGCGTAGCCCGACATCGAGCCCGCCTTGTTGGCCGACTCGGCCGCGCCCTTCGCCGGGGTCTCGCCGTCGCTGCCGCAGGCGGTCAGGGCCAGGGAGGCGAAGGCACCGAGGCCGATGATCGCCTGACGCCGCGAAATCTCGCGCATGGGGGGATCCTTTCTGAGTGGGACCGACGCCGGGAGGGTCAGCCCTTGACCGCGCCGAGCATGACGCCGGAGACGAAGTACCGCTGGACAAAGGGGTAGATCACCAGGATCGGCAGGACGGTGAGGACGATCGTCACCGCCTGGATGTTGGCGGCCGCCTGCGTGACGTCCGAGGCCGCGGCGCCGAAGGAGTCGGCGCCGGTGGCGCCCGCGATGAGGTTGCGCAGGTAGACCGTCACCGGGAACAGGTTCGACTCGTTCATGTAGAGGAACGCGGGGAACCAGGAGTTCCAGAACGAGACCGCGTAGAAGAGGATCATCGTGGCCAGCACCGCCTTGGACAGCGGCAGCACGATCTTCCACAGGATGCCGTAGGTGTTCAGGCCGTCGATGGCGGCGGCCTCCTCCAGGTCCTGCGGCAGGCTCTCGAAGAACGCCTTCATGACCAGGAGGTTGAAGACGCTGATCGCGTTGGGCAGGACGATGGCCCAGATGGAGTTCTTCATGCCCAGGCTGCTGATCAGCACGTAGTTCGGGATCAGGCCGCCGGAGAAGAACATGGTGAAGACCGCGACGCCGATGAGGACCTTACGGCCCTTGAGGTGCTTCTTGGACAACACGTACGCGTAACAGGTCGTCAGCACGATCGCGATGAACGTCGCGACCACCGTGTACAGGACCGTGTTGCGGTAGTTCGTCCAGAACATCGGGTCCGAGGCCACGATCTTGTACGTCGTGAGGTTGAACCCCTTGGGCCACAGGTTCACCTCACCCGCGCTGATCGCGCTCTGCGAGCTGAACGAGCGGGCCACGATGTTGACGAACGGGTAGAGCGTCACCACCACGACCAGTGTCAGGGCCAGGCCGTTGAACCACTGGAAGACGCGGTAACCGCGGGTCACGTCATGCGTTGTCACCACAGGCTCGTCCCAACTGTGCGGCGGGAGATCACATTGGCCGAGAGGATCAGGACGAGGCCGACCAGCGCCTCGAACAGGCCGATGGCGGCGGCGTAGCTGAAGTTGCTGGACTCCAGGCCCATCCGGTACACGTACGTGGAGATCACGTCGGCGGTCGGGTAGGTCAGCGGGTTGTACAGCAGGAAGACCTTCTCGAAGCCCACCGCCATGAACGTGCCGATGTTGAGGATCAGCAGCGTGACCGCGGTCGGCCGGATGCCCGGCAGTGTGACGTGCCAGATCTGCCGCCACCGGGTGGCGCCGTCCATCTTGGCGGCCTCGTAGAGCTGGCCGTCGATGGTGGTCAGCGCGGCCAGGTAGAGGATCGTGCCCCAGCCGACGGTCTGCCAGACCTCCGAGCCGACGAAGATCGTACGGAACCAGTCCGCGTCCTGCATGAACGAGATCTTCTCGGTGCCCACGTAGGCCAGGAACGCGTTGATCGGCCCGTCGATCGACGTCAGCTGCATGACGAGGCCGGCCACGATCACCATCGACAGGAAGTGCGGCAGGTACGACACCGACTGCAGGAACCGCTTCAGCGTGCGCCGCCGGACCTCGTTGAGCATCAGGGCCAGCACGATCGGCAGCGGGAAGCAGAAGATCAGGGTCAGCGCGCCGAGGATCAGCGTGTTGCTGAACACGTTCCAGAACGTCGGGTCGCTCAGGAACATTTTCACGTAGCGCAGGCCGACCCATTCCTCGCCGAAGATGTTGCCGCCCGGCTCGAACTTCCTGAACGCGATGACGTTGCCGATCATGGGCGCGTACTTGAAGATCAGGAAGAACAGCAGCGGCAGGATCGCTAGCGAGTAGAGCTGCCAGTCACGGCGCAGCGCGCGCCCCCAGGAGCTGCCACCCTTGCGCCGGCGGCGTCCCGGCCTGACCACGGGCTCGCGTGGCGTCGTGCCGGCACTCAGCGTTTCGGATGTGGTCATCCTCGGCCCTCCGGACTGTCGCGGTCGATCTGCACCGGCGCCGTGAGGTGCCGCCGGTGGCCCACCTCGCGCTCGGGGCCCGTCAGGCGCAGCGGCAGGGTCGCCACCGCCTCCGCGCACGAGCGGCCGAGCCGCAGCTCGACGTCGCCCGGCTCGACGATGCGCCGGCCGCGCGTACCGGTGAACGAGGTGAGGTCGGCGGGCACGGTGAAGCTCACCCGCGCCGACTCGCCCGCCTCCAGGGGGACGCGGGCGTAGCCGATCAGGCGGACCACCGGCCTGGTCGTCTGCGCGACCGGGTCGTGCAGGTAGAGCTGGACGACCTCCGCGCCGGCGCGCGGGCCCGCGTTGCGCACGGTGACCTCCACGGCCACCTCACCGTCCACGGCCCACTCGGTGACCCCGCCGGTCACCTTGCCGTCCGCCGCCCGCTCGGTGACCCCGCCCTGTACGTGCGCCTGGCTCCACTCGAACGTGGTGTAGCTCAGGCCGTGGCCGAACGGGTAGGCGGGCGTCGGGTCCACCGACGACACGTCGCTGCGGCGGCCGAGCGGCGGGGCCAGGTAGGTCGCCGGCAGGCCGCCCGCGTCGCGCGGCACGCCGACCGGCAGCCGGCCTGACGGGTTCACCGCGCCGGTCAGCACCTCGGCCAGCGCCTGGCCGCCGCGCTGGCCGGGGAAGAAGCCGTACACGACGGCCTTGGCCGCGTCCGTCCCGGGGCCGAGCGCGTACGGGCGGCCGGCCAGCAGCACCAGCACCACCGGGGTGCCGGTCGCGAGCACGGCCTCGACCAGCTCGGCCTGCACGCCGGGCAGGCGCAGGTCGGCGGCGTCGCAGCCCTCGCCCGAGGTGCCGCGCCCGAACAGCCCGGCGCGGTCGCCGACGGCCAGCACACACACGTCGCTGCGCTCGGCCAGGGCCACCGCCTCGGCGATGCCGGAGGTGTCGTCGCCGGTGATGTCGCAGCCCTTGGCGTACATGAGGTCCCCGCCGAGCGCCTCGCGCAGCGACGGCAACTCCATCCCGAGCCCCTTCTCGGGGTGCGGGCCGACGTGCAGCGGGAAGGTGTAGCAGCCCAGCATCGCCATCGGGTCGTCGGCGACCGGGCCCACGAGCGCGATCCGCCGCCCCTCGGCCAGCGGCAGGACGCCGTCGTCGTTGCGCAGCAGCACGATCGCCTGCCGGGCCAGGCGCAGGGAGATCTCCTGCCCTTCCTCGTCGTCGAGCCTGACCTCCGCCGCCGGGCCCGGCAGCGGCTGCCAGTCCTCATCCAGCAGGCCCTGCTCGGCCTTCTGCGTCAGCACGCGGCGCAGGGCGCGGTCGATCAGCGCCTCGTCCACCGTGCCGGCCTTGACCGCCTCGACGAGCGGGGCGCCGAAGGTGTCCACCGTGGGCAGCTCGACGTCGATCCCGGCCCTGAGCGCGAGCCCGGCCGCGGCACCGCCGTCGGCGGCGACCCGGTGCAGGCGCTCCAGGAACCGGATCGCGAAGTAGTCGGCGACCACCGTGCCCTCGAAGCCCCACTCCTCGCGCAGCAGGCCGGTCAGCAGGCTCTCGTCGGCCGCCACCGGCATGCCGTCGATCTCGGTGTAGGAGTGCATGACCGAGCGGGGGCGGCCGTGGCGCAGAGCGATCTCGAACGGCGGCAGCACGACGTCCGCCAGCTCCCGCCGCCCCATCGGGACCGGGGCCAGGTTGCGGCCGCCGCGGGAGGCAGAGTAGCCGGCGAAGTGCTTGAGGGTGGCCACGATGCCCGCGCCCTCCAGGCCGCGCACATAGGCCGCGCCTATGGTGCCGACCAGGTACGGGTCCTCGCCGATCGTCTCCTCGGTACGCCCCCAGCGGTAGTCCCTGGTCACGTCCACCACCGGGGCCAGACCCTGGTGGATGCCCGCGGCGCGCATGGAGCGGCCGATCCGCCCGGCCATCTCCTCGACCAGCTCGGGATCGAAGGCCGCGCCCCAGCTCAGCGGCGTCGGGTACACGGTCGCGCCCCAGGCCGCGAAGCCCGTCAAGCACTCCTCGTGCACCTGCGCCGGGATCCCGAACCGGCTTGCCTTGACGATCTCGGCCTGGGAGACCGCCAGCGAGCGCGCCCCGGCGACCGGATCGACGGCAGCGGTCCCGAACGGGCGCGTGAGCTGGCCGAGGCCCAGCCGGATGGCCTCGCCCCACTCGGGTCCCGGGCTCATGTCGGTCTGGTGCGGCGCGACCCCGCCGCCCGACGCGTCCGCGCCGACCCACACCCCGACGAGCTGGGCGATCTTCTCCTCAAGGGTCATGAGCGGGACGAGCGCGTCGGCGCGTTCGGCGGGCGAACGCTCGGCGTCCCGCCACGGCTCGCTCTCGCCGGGCGCCGAGCGCGTGTCGATTGGTTCCTGGCCCCTCATGCCATCCCTTCGGCCATGACGGCGCCGCCCCCGCGGCGAGGGCGGGGGGTGTTACGCGGGGGTGACGCCGAAAGTTTCAAGCTGATTTGTTTAATATTGCGGCAACATAAGGGTGCCGTTGTGGCGTGTCAAGAGTGGGGCCAACCTGCTAAGTTGCAGATCCTCCCGGATGGCGGGTCCGACCAGATCGGAGGCTGGTGCGGGCTTGGGCGGGCGTTAAGTTGCCCGAAACTTTCGGAAACTCAAGGGGCGCACGATGACGCACCCCGCACCTTCGCGCTCCGTACCAGGTCGCCTCGGCGCCCCGTGACGACATGCAGACTACAGGCGCCCCCGCAGCCTCCCCGCGCGGGCGGCGGCTGACCAGTGTGGTGCTCCCGCGCGGTCGGCCACCGCCTCCGCAGTCCGGAAATGTCGGGCGGCGAGGTCGTGGTGTCCGAGTGCGGCGGCCAGCCGCCCGAGGTACAGCGCCACCGGGCCGAGCGTGACCATCCCGCTCCCCGCCCCGGCCAACTCCCCCTCCGCGGGCAGCAGCAGCCCGTAGAGGCGCTCCATCACCGCCCGGCCGGCCGTCTCGATCGCGGCCGTGGCGTGCAGGCAGGTCCTGGCCTCGAACAGCAGGTCATGCGGGGAATCGGGGATCCTCAGGGCAGCGGCCACCGCCTCCTCCCGCCGCCCGAGAGCGAACAGCACCAGCGGACGCCCCCACCTCTCGTACGGGCCCCACCCGCCCCCCGCCAACCCGGCACCCCCCGCGGGATCGAGAGTGCCCTCCCCCAACTCCAGGCACAGCAGGGCCAGCGGCAGAATGCCCTCCTCCACGCCGGGCATCCCGGTGCCGCTGAGCCGGATGGCAGCCGTACGGTATGCCGCGCGCGCCTCCTCGCTCCGGCTGCCCTTCACCGTGCGCCGGAGCGCGGCGTACCAGGTGGTGAACACGCCCACCAGCGGCAGGTCGTACCGTTCGGCGAGCCGGTCGGCCGCGGCGGCGTGCCGGTCCGCCGCTTCCAGGTCGGCGAGCGCGGACCTGGCCTGGACCAGGATCAGCCGCCCGAGCACCTCGAACGTCACCAGCCCGTCGTCACCGGCGGCCAGGCCGAGCAGTTCCTCCCCGATCGCGGCCCGCTCGGCGGCGAGTCCGGCCCGCTGGAAGGTCTGCATGTAGCGGCCGTTGAGCGCGTACGCCAGCAGGGTGCGATCGCCCAGGCGGCAGGCGATGCCCTCGGCCGCGCGCGCCGCCTCGTCTCCCCTGCCGCCCGGGTCGGCGCGGCGCTCCATCGCGATCGTGATCAGCAGGCGGGCGCGTTCGGCGTCGTGGCCGGTGGGAGGCAGGGCGGACAGCGTACGCTCGGCGGCGTCGGCCAGCCGGGCGGACAGCTCCGGATCGTCATTGGCCGTCCAAATGGCGGGCACGTCGAAGGAGCCGATGACGCCGGCGGTCAGCACCGGATCGCCGAGCGTCTCGGCCACCTCCACCGCCTCGCCCCGATACCGCCGCGACTCCTCCAGCCTCCCGCTCACCGCCAGCGCCCTGACCAGCCCCATAACCGCCTCCAGCCGAGCCGACGCCCCGCTGGTACGGACCACGCGCCCGCCCTGCCCACCACCCGCACCCTCACGGCCCGTACCGCCGATGTCTTCGCCCCGGGCGGTGGTCGTGCGGTCCAGGGCCGCGAGCGTCGCACGCCACAGCCGGGCCGCCTCATGCGGGGCTGACCTGCCTTCCGCGCGTTCTGCGGCGGCGCGCGCGTAGTGGGCGGTGCGGGCGGCGTCGGCCCTGCCCTGCGCGCGAACGCAGTGGTGGGCGATGGTCTCCACGTCGCCGGGCCGGACGCGTTCGACGATCTCGGCGGCTGCGGCGTGCCAGCGGGCGCGCCGGGCACGCGTGACCTCGTCATAGAGCGTCTCGTGCACCAGCGCATGAGCAAACCGCAACCGATCAGCATCCCGCAACCAGTCGGCGTCCGCCGATCGGTCGGTGCCCTGTTCGACGAGGAAGCCGGCGAGCAGGGCCGACTCGATGGAGTCGAGCACCTGGTCCTCGTCGCCTCCTGCCAGCGGGATCAGCACGTCGAGATCGACCTCCTGGCCGACGACGGCCGCCTGGTGGAGGTGGGTGCGCGCCGTCGGCGGAAGGGCGGCCAGGCGGTGCCGGATGACGTCGCGGACGCCGGCCGGGACAGTGAGGAGGGCCGCGTCGCCCTCGCCTTCCCACAGGCGGATGAGCTCCCGTACGAAGAAGGGGTTCCCTCCGCTGCGCGCGTGGATCGTACGCGCGGCGGCGTCGGACGGCTCGCGGCCCGTGGTGGTCCGGACCAGCTCGCGTACCTGAGGTTCGGTCAGGCCGCCCAGGTAGACGCGCGCCGGTTCGGTACGCGCGGCCCGCCCCAGCGCGTCGGCCAGTTCGGCGGAGATCTCGGTCGAACGGTACGTACCGACGATCAGCACGGGCGCCGATCCCAGGTCGGTGGCCAAGGTGGTCAGCAGGGCGAGGGTCTCCTCGTCCGCCCAGTGCAGATCGTCGAACACCAGCAGCAGCGGACCCCGCCCGGCCACGGCGGTCAGGTCGGCGGCGATGGCGCGATGCCGCCTGAACCTCGCGGCCAGCGGAGCCTCCCCGGATTCCTGTCCTCGGCCGGATGGCATCGGCACGTCGGGGTCTGGGGTGAGTGCGTGACCGGCGCGGGCAAGGTCTTCGCGCATCTGGGTCCACGGCCAGGCGGTGGGCGCGCCCTGCAGTTCGGGACTGGCGCCCCATGCGGTGGTCCAGCCGCCGGACTCCAGGCGTCGTGCCAGCATCCCGGCCAGCGAGGTCTTGCCCGCACCCGCCGCACCGGACACCAACACGAGCCGCGTCCGCCCATCCGCCACGACCTCCGCCGCCACGCCGCCCAGCCCGTCCAACTCCACCTCCCGCCCAACAAACGCACGCCCACCCGACCCCCCGCCCCGCCCCGCGAACCCACCGACGGGAGGGAGAGGTGAGGTCCCGTGAGACGGAGGTGGGCCGATGGGCGCGGGCCCGTGAGACAGAGGTGGGTGGATGGGTGCGGGCGCGTCAGGCGGACGTGGGCCAAGGGGCGCGGGCCCGTGGGACGGAGGTGGGTGGATGGGTGTGGGCGGGGTGGGGTGGGAGGGGGTGGTGGCGGTGAGGTGGGGGGCGTGGGTGAGGATGTCGGATTCGAGTTGCCGCAGGCCCTCTCCCGGGTCCAGCCCGAGTTCGGTCCGTAGCACCGCCCGGGCCTGCCGCAACTGGGCCAGTGCATCGCCCTGCCGGCCCGTCCGGTACAGCGCCAGGGCCAGCAGCCGCCACCCGTCCTCCCGCAGGGGATGCCCGGCGACGTGCGCCTCCAGATCGGGCACCGACTCGGCGGCCCGTCCGGAGGCCAGCGCCGCCTCGGCTCGGCGTTCCACGGCCAGCAACCGCAGCTCGTCCAGCCGGGTGGCCTCGCCGCGCGCCCAGTCCTGTTCGGCGAACTCCGCGTATGCCGGCCCTCGCCAGAGCCCCAGTGCCTCGTCGAGCAGTACGCGGGCCTCCGCCGCCGCACCGCCGGCCAGCAGGCGGGCGGATTCGGTGATCGCCGACTCGAACCGGTGGGCGTCCACCGCTCCTGGCTCGGCACGCAGCGCGTAACCGGGTGGCGAAGTGACCAGGAGCCGGGAGGGGGTGCGGGGCGGGCGGTCGGGTTCGAGTGCCTTCCTCAGCTCCCCGACGAAGGTTTGCACGGCTCCGAGCGCGCCCTCATGTGGCTCCTCCCACAGGTCTCCGATCAGCCACGACACCGGTACGACCCGGCCCCCGGCGATCAGCAGGCGGGCCAGGACGGCGCGGTGCCGCAGGCCCTTCAGCCGGACCGGGCCGCGCTCGTTCTCGGCCGTCAGCGGGCCCAGCACCCCGAAAGTCACCATCGCGCCCCAACTTATCCGCCCACGAGCGCCAAACCACGAGGGCCGCTCCGTGATCGCCCTCTCGGAAGCTCCCCGTCTCGGGAGCTGCGGGTTCAGGAGGCGGGTGGGGGCGGGGCGGGTGGGGGCGGGTGCTGACTCGGTGCTGACCAGGTGCTGATTGGGAGGCGGCAGGTTGAGGGGCAACGGCCGGGCCGCCCGACGAAGGCCGCACAACAAAGGCCGTACCCACCGGACCGGACCCGCCAGGCCCGACACCCCGAGCCCGACACCCCGAGCCCGACACCCCGGGCCCGACACCCCAGGCCCGACACCCCGACGAAGCAGGAGACCCGATATGTCACCGCACATCACCGGATTCACCCAGCGCCGCATCACCGTGGCCGACGGTGTGGCGCTCAACGTCGCCGTAGGCGGCTCGGGCAGCCCCATCGTGCTGCTGCACGGCTTCCCGCAGACCCACCTGATGTGGCGGCACGTGGCCGTGGACCTGGCCGCCGACCACACCGTCATCTGCCCCGACCTGCGCGGCTACGGCGACAGCGACAAGCCCGCCGACCCCGAAGGCCGCGCCTACGCCAAGCGCACGATGGCCGCCGACGTCGTGGCGCTGGCCAGGCAACTGGGGCACGAGCGGTTCGCGCTGGCCGGTCACGACAGGGGCGCGCTGGTCGCCATCAGGGCCGGGCTCGACCACCCGGACGTCATCACCCACCTGGCCTCGCTGGACGTGCTGCCCACGCTGGACTCCTGGGATGTTCTGCACGGGCGTGCGGCAGCCGTGGGGTTCCACCTGTTCCTGATGGCCCAGCCACCCGGCCTGCCGGAGAAGATGATCAGCGGGGCGGCGGACGCGTTCTTCGGCCACTTCCTGGACCTGTGGGCGAACGACCCGAACGCGATCCCCGCCGACGTGCGCGCCGCCTACCTCAAGGCCTCCCGCGAGGCGGTGCCCTCGATCGTGGCCGACTACCGGGCCACCGCCACGATCGACGTCGAGCACGACGAGGCCGACCGGCGCGACGGCAGGCGACTGGGCATGCCGGTGACGGTGATGCAGCAGGACTGGGGGTCGGCGCTGGGGTTCGACGCGGCCGAGAGGTGGCGGGTCTGGGCGCGGGACCTCGATCACCGTACGGTCTCCTGCGGTCACTTCATGGCCGAGGAGGCCCCGGCGGAGGTGGTCAAGGCGTTGCGCGAGCTCCTGGCGCGATAGAGGCTCGCACAAGCGCGAAAGCGGGCGATAAGGCGCGATAGGTGCTCTTGATCTCTTCGGTAGACGGTCTACCATCTTCGGTATCCAGTATGGAGCTGATCGAATGGTTGATCCGGCGAAACCACCACTCGAAGAGGCCATCCGCCTGGAGGCGGTCTACAAGGCGTTCGTCCCCCGGGGCTCCCAGGGATTCCGGGGACGTACCGCACAGCCCCTGTTAGCCCTGGAGGACGTCGGCTTCGCCGCGCGGCCGGGCGAGTTCATCAGCCTGGTCGGGCCGTCGGGCTGCGGCAAGTCCACCATCCTCAACCTGCTCGCCGGCCTGACCCAGCCGTCGGCCGGGCGGGTCGTGCACCACGGCAGGCCCGTGAGCGGGGTGAACACCGAGGTCGGCTACATCACCCAGGACGACAACCTGCTCCCGTGGCGCTCGATGTTACGCAACGTGGAGTACGGCCTGGAGCTGCGCCGCGTGCCCAAGGACGAGCGGCGCAGAAGGGCCCGCGAGTTCATCGAGCTGGTCGGCCTGGCCGGCTTCGAGAACCACTATCCGCACGAGTTGTCCGGCGGCATGCGCAAGCGGGCCGGGATCGTGCGCACGCTCGCGTACGACAGCGACGTCGTCCTGATGGACGAGCCGTTCGGCCCGCTGGACGCGCAGACCCGGGTGATCCTCCAGGACGAGCTGCTCAAGCTGTGGGAGCTGCGCCGCCCGACCGTCCTGTTCGTCACCCACGACCTGGTCGAGGCCATCGCGCTCAGCGACCGGATCATCACCTTCACCTGCCGCCCCGGCCGCATCAAGCGGGACTACGAGGTGGGCCTGCCCCGGCCCAGGGACGTCTTCCACATCCACGACCTGCCGCAGTTCCGGGAGCTGTACGACGCGCTGTGGGACGACATCCGCATGGAGATCGCGGCGACATGACGATCCCGGACGCCCGCGAGGCCACCAGGAACGCCGCCGCCGAGGTGCTCGGCCGGGCCGCCGAGCGGTCGAAGGCCGCCGCGGCCGGGGAGCGGCGGCTGGTGCGGACCGGGATCGTGCTGCTGGGCGCGGCGCTGTTGCTGCTGTGGGAGTTCGGCGCGCCGCTGGTCGTGCAGCCGCGGTACGTGAGCAGCCCGTCCGAGGTGGCCTCCCGCCTCGTGGAGCTGGTACTCGATGGGCAGTTGTGGGGGCACATCGGGGTCACGCTCGGCGAGGCGGGCGCCGGCTACCTGATCGGCATCGCGGTCGGCCTGGTGGCGGCGCTGGTCCTGGTGGCGGTGCCGGCGCTGGACGAGATCGCGGGACCGTTCCTGGCGGCCTTCTACTCGATCCCGAAGATCGCGCTGGCGCCCATGTTCATCATGTGGTTCGGCCTCGGGCTGCTGCCGAAGATCCTGCTGGCCGCGCTCATGGTGTTCCTGATCGTGCTGGCCAACACCATGGCGGGGGTGCGGGGCATCGAGCCGGGGCTGGTCGAGGTGGCGCGGGTGATGGGGGCGCGCGGGGCGGGGCTCGTGCGCACGATCATCCTGCCGGGCGCGGCGCCCGCCGTGGTGGCGAGCATCCGGCTGACGTTCTCGCGCGCCATGGTCGGCGCGATTCTCGGCGAGTTCATCGCGGCCACCCAGGGGCTGGGCTTCCTCATCGTACGTTCGTCGCGCCAGTTCGAGACGGCGACCGTCTTCGCCGGGATCGTGGTCGTGGCGGCGCTGGTCATGCTGGTCAACGCGCTGATCAGGGCCGTGGAGGCGCGAGCCCTGCCGTGGTCCTCAGAAAGGCCGCACGGATGAGTCAACAGGTGCTCGACGATGTACGGCGGCGCGGGGCGCGGCACCGCAGGACCCGGCGCGCGATCGTCTGGGCCGGGCGGATCGGGCTGGCGGCGGGGGCCGTGGTGGCGTGGGAGCTGGCCTCGGGCACGCTCGTCAGGCCGTTCTTCGTCAGCAGCCCGTCGGCGGTGGCCGAGCGGCTGGCCGAGTGGTTCGGCTCGGCGGACTTCTGGTTCCACGCGCGGTTCACGCTCACCTCGACCGCGCTGGGCTTCCTGATCGGCGCGGCGCTCGGGGTGCTGCTGGCCTGGCCGCTGGCGCTGCGCCGGGTGGCCTACCGGATCGTGGAGCCGTACTTCCTCATCGCGTACTCGGTGCCGGCGGTGGCGCTCGGGCCGGTGTTCATCCTCTGGTTCGGCATTGGGCTGGCGCCCAAGATCGTGCTGGCCGCGTACTTCGTCTTCTTCGTGGTCTTCATCAACACCGTCGAGGGCATCAGGCAGGTGCCGCAGGGGTTGATCGACGTCACCCGCGTCATGGGCGGCGACCGGTGGGCCACGATGCGGTCGGTGCTGCTGCCGGGCGCGCTGCCGTACGTGCTGGCGGCCCTGCGGGTCACGCTGCCCGCCGCGATGATCGGCGCGGTGGTGGGCGAGTTCATCGCCTCCAACCGCGGCATCGGCTACCTGACCAGGGCGGCGGCGGGGCGCTACCAGACCGCGGGGGTCATCGCGGGAACGATCGTGCTGGCCGCGATCGTGCTGCTGCTGTCCATGTCCCTGCGTCCCCTGTCCCGCGTGCTGCGCTGGCGGCCCGAGATCAGGCTGCGCGGCGACGACGCCCTGTAAATCGACGCACTGAAGGAGGTTCCCATGAGAGCGCGGTTGGCGGCGGTCGCGGTGCTCCTCGCCGCGGTGAGCGGGTGCGGCGGGTCGCAGGAGGAGGCGGCCAAGAAGATCACGATCGTGTCGGCGCCGAACGTCTTCCTCTCCGCCCTGTACGTCGCCCAGGACGACGGCCTGTTCGCCAAGGAAGGTCTCACGATCGAGATCGTGGAGGTGGAGAGCGGCAACGACAGCATGGCCGCGCTCGCCTCCGGCCAGGCCCAGTACGCCGACGTCGGCTTCGAGGACCTGGCCGAGCTGAGCAGGGCGGGCGACGACTCGGTGGTCATGGCGCACGACATCCTGAACCGGGTGACGCTCACGCTCGTCATGCGCAAGGAGGCCGCCGAGCGGGCGAAGGTCACCGGGACCTCGCCGCTGCGCGACCGCCTGCTCGCGCTCAAGGGGCTCAAGATCGGCATCACCTCGCCGGGCTCCCCCACCGACACCTACATGCGCTACTACCTGGGCTCGGTCGGCCTCGACCCGGAGCGGGACGTGGAGCTGGTGCCGCTCGGCGGCGGGTCCGCGCTGCTGGCCGCGCTGGAGAAGGGCCAGATCGACGCCTACCACCTGTCGCCGCCGACCCCGTACGTGGCCGCGGAGAAGGGCTTCGGCGTGGTCCTCATCGACGGCCCCAAGGGTGAGGTGCCGGAGCTGGACAAGTTCGACTACACCGCCTGGGCCACCTCGCGGCAGTGGGCCGAGGAGAACGCGGAGACCGCCGCCGCCTTCAGCCGGGTGCTGACGCAGGCGACGGCGAAGGTGAAGCAGCAGCCGGACGCGGTGGCCGGCCAGATCATGGACGACCTGGGCAGCAGCGACCGGGCGACGGTGCTGCGCACGGTGCAGGCGATGAGTTCCGCGTTGTCCGAGAAGGGGTGTTTCGACCCGGCTGTCGTACAACGCACCCTTGATGTCATGCTCAGGCTGAAAATCCTCGAGGAGAAGGCGGACGCGGCCGAGGGCCGCCTCTGGACGAACAAGTACAACGGCTGCTGAGGAGCAAGATGCGCATCATCAGGTACGACGACGCCGGCACCGCGCGCTGGGGAGTGCTCGACCCCGACGGCACGGTACGCGCCGCCACCGGCGACCCGTACACGGAGCTGGTCCCCGGAGCCCCCGTCGAGGGCGAGGTGCGCCTGCTCGCCCCCGTCACCCCCAGCAAGATCCTCTGTGTGGGCCGCAACTACGCCGACCACGCGGCCGAGTTCGGCAACCCGGTGCCCAAGGAGCCGCTGATCTTCATGAAGCCGCCGTCCTCGATCGCCGCCCCCGGCGACGAGGTCGTCTACCCCGCGCTGTCGGGGCGGCTGGACCCGGAGGCCGAGCTGGTCGTGGTGATCGGGCGGCGCGGGCGGCGGGTCGCGGCCGAGGACGCGATGGGGCTGGTGTTCGGCTACACCATCGGCAACGACGTCACCGCCCGCGACATCCAGAAGAGCGACCCGCAGTGGACGCGCGGCAAGGGCTTCGACACCTTCTGCCCGCTCGGCCCGTACGTGGACACGGAGTTCGACCCCACCGACGTCCGCGTGACCTGCACGGTCGGCGACGAAGTCCGCCAGGACGGCCGTACGGCGGACTTCATCTTCGACATCCCCACCCTGATCGCCTACGTCTCGGCGTTCACCACCCTGGAGCCGGGCGACATCATCATGACCGGCACGCCGCCCGGCGTGCGCCCGGTCCGGCCGGGCGACACGATGACGGTGGCGGTCGAGGGGCTGGGCGAGTTGTCCAACCCGGTGGTGGCCGAGCAGGCGTGAAGGTCAGCGGGACTGCGCCTCGTCGTACTCGACGGAGTAGTCCTGCTGGGAGCGGTCCTTGAGCAGGTACGCCGCCACCACGCTGATCGCGCCGCAGATCGCCATGTAGATCGCGATCGACAACGAGCTCTGGTAGGTGGCGTACAACCAGACGGCGATCAGCGGCGCGGGCCCGCCGGCCGTCACCGAGGCGAGCTGGTAGCCGAGGGACGCGCCGCTGTAGCGCAGCCGGCCGGTGAAGCTCTCGGCGATGAACGTGGCCTGCGGGCCGTACTGGATGTCGTGGATGGGCGCGGCCAGCACGATGGCCAGGAAGACCAGGGCGGGCACGCGGGTGTCCAGCAGCGGCCAGTAGATGAACGACCACACCACCATCAGCGCGGCGCCGATCATGTAGAGCCGCCTGCGGCCCACGAGGTCGGAGATGTAGCCCCAGAACGGCACGGTGACCAGCGAGACGAGACCCGCGACGATCACGTACGTGTAGACGTCGCTCGGCGCGAAGCCCAGCGTCCTGGTGGCGTAGGAGAGGATGAAGACGGTGAAGATGTAGAACGGCGCCTGCTGGCCGGTGCGCAGCAGCGCGCTGAGCACGATCTCCCGCCAGTTCTTGGCGATGACCTGCCGCACCGGCACCCGCTCGACCCGGTTCTCCCGCACGACCTTGGCGAAGACCGGCGTCTCCAGGATGCCGAGCCTGATGTACAGGCCGACGCCCGCCATCACGAGGCTGAGCAGGAACGGGATGCGCCAGCCCCAGTACGGGTCCAGCGGCTCGAACACCTGCAACGCCAGGTAGCCGAGCACCAGGCCGACCGGCACGCCGAACTGCGGCCAGCTCCCGAGGAAGCCGCGCCGCCCGCCGCGCGTCTTGCCCCACTCGGTCGCGAGCAGCACCGAGCCGCCCCACTCGCCGCCGACGCTGATGCCCTGCAGCAGGCGCAGGAGCGTGAGCAGGACGCCGCCCCAGATGCCGATCTGCTCGTAGGTGGGCACCAGGCCGACGAGCGCGGTGGCGATGCCCATGGTCACGAGGGTGATGATCAGGGTGGCCTTGCGGCCGATGCGGTCGCCGTAGTGGCCGAAGATCGCCGCGCCGATGGGGCGGGCGGCGAAACCGCCGAAGTAGGTGCCGAGGGCGAGCAGGAGTCCGGTGGTCTGGTCGCTCTGGGGGAAGAACAGCTCCGCGAAGATGGTGGTGGCGGCGAAGCCGTAGAGGAAGAAGTCGTACCACTCGATCGAGGTGCCGACGGCGGAGGCGACCACCGCCCGGACCAGTTGACGTCGTTTCTGCTGTCCTGTCGCGTCGAGTCCTTGCTGCTCGGCCATCTACCGCTCCTGGGGTAGGTCCCGCGTTACCGGTGACGGTACATCACAGATCATCAACGGTCACCATGGTTGGAGGCAGGGTTCGGGGGTAGCGGACGGTGACGTTCGGTGAGGGGGGCAGTGCGATGCGTTCCATCGTCTCCGCCGTGATCGTCGTGGCCCTGGCGTCGGCCGGCTGCGCGAACGCGGGTTTCGACAAGGCCAACTCGACGCCGCAGAACGAGGGCGCCAACGCCGACGTGGGCACGACCCTGTCCCTGCGCAACGCCTTCCTGCTGGGCAGCGCGGATCCGGCCACGCCCGCCGCCCAGCAGCCCCTGTACGCGGTGCTGGTCAACGACGGCGGAAGGCCCGACCAGCTCGAACGCGTCACCGTCGAAGGCGGCGGCAGCGTGCGGCTGGCCGGTCCTGTCACGCTCCAGCCCGGCCAGGCGTACGGCACCGGCAACCGGCCCATCGGCACGGTCAGCGGCGCGCGCGGCGACACGGTGCCGATGACGTTCACCTTCCGCGAGGCCAAGTCGGTGCGGGTGATGGTGCCGGTCAAGCCGAAGACGGGCCAGTACGCGCAGCTCGGTTCGGGTTGAGGTGACGCCGCCCCTCGGCCGGGGAGCACCCGTCAGCCGAGCGTCTCACCCAGTGTCCTGGCGGCCCGGGTGACCAGCTTGCCGTACTCCGCGCGCAGTTCCTCGGTCATGCGGCTGGCCGGGGTGGAGATGCTGAGGCTGGCGATCGGGCCGGCCGGGCCCGGGATCGCGGCGGCCACGGCGGCGATGTCGGAGCGCCACTCGCCGCGGTTGTCGGCGTACCCGCGCTCGATGACCGCGTCCAGTTCGGCCCGCAGCGCCAGCGGGTCGGTGATCGTGGTGTCGGTGTAGCCGGGCAGCTCGGCGAGCGGGCGGCCGAGGTGCGCCAGGACGGCCTTGCCGTTGGCCGAGGCGTGCAGCGGCAGCCTGATGCCCAGCGGCAACACGATGCGCAGCGGCTTGTCGGTCTCCAGCCGCTCGATCAGCACGACCGCGTCGCCCTCCGGCACCATCAGGTGAATCGTCTCGCCGGTGCGCTGGCGCAACTCCTCCATGACGGGCACGGCCGCGTCACGCAGGCCCAGCTCCGTGGAGCGTGCCACCCGCAGGGCCTTGCTGGTCACCTGCCAGCGCGTGACCTCGCCGCCGGCGGGCTTGATCCAGCCGGCCTCGTGCAGCGTCTTCAGCGAACGCTGCACCGTGCTCTTGGGCAGGCCGAGCCCGCGCGACAGCTCGCCCACGCCGACGGGCTGGCGGGCGGCGACCTCTTCGAGCACCCGGAGGGCGTTGATCACGTTCTGCATGCATTGACTCCTCTGCGGGCTGATTTTAATGTTAATGAACCGCACCACGGCACACCGTGCCGTGAGATGGCACGGAGGTGGAAAGACAGTGGGCCGGCACTTCCTGCAGATCCCCGGGCCGACCAACGTTCCCGACCGGGTGCTGCGCGCGATCGCCCAGCCCACGATCGACCACCGGGGGCCGGCGTTCGCCGCGCTCTCGGGCGAACTGCTCGAACGGCTGAAGCCCGTCTTCAAGACGGCCGGGCCCGTGGTCGTCTACCCGTCATCCGGGACGGGGGCCTGGGAGGCGGCGCTGGTCAACACGTTGTCGCCGGGTGACAAGGTGGTGGCGTTCGAGACCGGGCACTTCTCCTCGTTGTGGTGTGAGATGGCCACCAGGCTCGGCCTGGTCGTGGACCTGATCCCCGGCGACTGGCGGCATGGCGCCGACCCGGACGCGCTGGCCGCGCGCCTGACGCCCGACGTGGCCGCCGTCATGGTGGTGCACAACGAGACCTCGACCGGCGTGCGCAGCCGGATCCCGGAGATCCGCGCCGCCCTCGACCGGGCCGACCATCCGGCGCTGCTGCTGGTGGACACGATCTCGTCGCTGGGCTCGATGGACTACCGCCACGACGAGTGGCGGGTGGACGTGACCGTCGGATGCTCGCAGAAGGGGCTGATGTTGCCGCCCGGCCTCGGGTTCAACGCGGTCAGCGCGAAGGCCCTGGCCCATCGGGGGCGGCTGCCGCGCTCGTACTGGGACTGGGAGCCGATCATCGCGGCCAACCGGCAGGGCTTCTTCACCTACACCCCGCCCACCAACCTGCTGTACGGCCTGCGCGAGGCGCTCGCCATGCTGGAGGAGGAGGGCCTGGAGGCGGTCTTCGCCCGGCACGACCGGCACGCCGAGGCGACCAGGCGCGCCGTGCGGGGGTGGGGCCTGGAGGTGCTCTGCGCCGACGAGCGCGAACACTCCAGCTCGCTCACCGCCGTGCTGATGCCGGACGGGCACGACGCCGACGCGGTCAGGCGGCTGATCCTGCAGCGGTACGACATGTCGCTCGGCACCGGGCTGGGCCGGCTCGCCGGGCGCGTCTTCCGCATCGGGCACCTCGGCCACTTCAACGACCTGATGCTGGCGGGCACGCTGAGCGGGGTGGAGATGGGGTTGTCCCTGGCCGGGGTGCCGATCAAGGAGGGCGGGGCACGGGCGGCACTGTCCTACCTGGAGGGTGTCGGGTGAATCTGGCGCGAACGCTGGCCCCGCTGCTGGCCGGCGATGTCCGGGACGACCCCTACACCAGGCACCTCTACTCCTCCGACGCCAGCATGTACGCCATCGAGCCGCTGGCCGTCGCCTTCCCCAAGGGCGCCGACGACGTACAGGCGCTGGTGGCGGCCTGTGGCGAGCTGGGCGTGCCGGTGTTGCCGCGCGGCGCGGGCACCAGCCTGGCCGGGCAGACCGTGGGCGCGGCCGTGATCGTGGACTTCTCCCGGCACATGAACCGCATCCTGGAGATCGACGGCAGGACCGCGCGGGTGCAGCCCGGCGTGGTGCAGGACCAGCTCAACCGGGCGGCGGGGAAGCACGGGCTGATGTTCGGCCCGGACACCTCGACCAGCAACCGGGCCACGATCGGCGGCATGATCGGCAACAACTCGGCCGGCAGCCACTCCATCCTGTACGGCTCCACGATCGACCACGTCCAGGCCCTGCGCGTGGTGCTGGCCGACGCCACCACGCCCGACCTGGCCACGGACGCCCGGCTGAACGCGGCGGTGGCGGAGGTGCTGGAAGGGCTCGACCTGTCGGGGTTTCCCCGCTTCTGGCGCCACTCGGGCGGCTACCGCCTCGACGCCGCCGCACTCGGTCTCGCGGGCACGGCCGCCGGCAGCGGCCACCCGGACCTGACCAAACTGATCGTCGGCTCGGAGGGCACGCTGGCCGTCGTGACCGAGGCCACCGTGGGGCTGGTGGAGCGGCCCCGGGCCAAGGCCATCGCCGTCGGCCACTTCACCTCCACCCCCGCCGCCATCGCCGCCACCGCCGACGCCCTCGCCTTCGACGCCGCCTCGGTCGAACTGCTGGACAAGGCCATCCTCGACCTGTCCAGGCAGCGCGTGGACTACGCCGGGCTGGGCGACATCCTGGAGGGCGACCCGCGGGCGCTGCTGTTCGTGGAGTTCTTCGGCGACGCGCCCGACGAGGTGGCCGACCGCGTGGACAAGCTGGCCGCCACCTGGAAGGCGAACGGCCACGGCTACCACACGCTCAGGGCGGTCACCACGCAGCAGCAGTCGGCCGTGCTCAAGGTGCGCAAGGCCGGGCTCGGCCTGCTGATGGCCTCCAGCGTGGGCAGCCGCAGGCCGCTGGCCTTCGTGGAGGACACGGCCGTGCCGCCGGAGCGGCTGCTGCCCTACGTCGAGGAGTTCGCCCGCATCCTCGACCGCCACGGCCTGCGGGCCGGCTTCTACGGCCACTGCTCGGTCGGCTGCCTGCACATCCGCCCGTTCGTGGACCTGCGCGTACCGGGAGAGATCGCCGCGATGCGGGAGGTGGCCGAGGAGATCGCCGACCTGGCCGCCAGGCACGGCGGCGTGAACTCCAGCGAGCACGGTGACGGGCTGGCCCGCTCCGAGTTCAACCGGCGCCTGTTCGGCGATCGTGTCTACGAGGCGATGCGGCAGGTCAAGCACGTCTTCGACCCGCACAACCGGCTCAACCCCGGCAAGATCGTGGACGCGCCGCCGATGACCGACCACCTGCGGGACCCGGCGATGCCCGCGCCGCCCCCGCTCGCCACCACCCTGACGTTCGCGAACGGCATGCACGGCGCGGCCGACCGGTGCATGAACGTCGGCGTGTGCCGCAAGGACGACACGGGCGTCATGTGCCCGTCGTACATGGCCACCCGCGAGGAGGAGCACTCCACCCGCGGCCGGGCCAACGCCCTGGTCAAGGCCCTTTCCGCACCGGATCCCCGCCAGGCGCTCGGCGACGAACGGCTGCACGGCATCCTCGACCTCTGCCTGGAGTGCAAGGCATGCCAGTCGGAGTGCCCGCTCGGGGTGGACATGGCGGCGCTGAAGAGCGAGTTCCTGCACCAGTACCAGGGCGTGCACGGCGTGCCGCTGCGGGCGCGGCTGTTCGGCGCGATCAGGACGCTCAACCGGCTCGGCTCGGCGACCGCGCCGGTGTCGAACTGGCTGGCCGGAGCCGTACGCGGGCCGCTCGGCCTGAGCCGGCGCCGACCGCTCCCCCGCTTCCACCGGACCAGCCTGACCCGCTGGTTCGCCCGCAGAAAACCTAAGGAGAGCGGCCGGGAGGTCATCCTGCTGGCCGACTCCTTCACCACCTACAGCGAGCCCGCCATCGGCCGCGCCGCCGTCGAGCTGCTGGAGCGCGCCGGCTACCGGGTCCGCCTGGCCGCCGAGGGCTGCTGCGGCCGCTCCAGCATCTCCAAGGGCCTGCTCGACCGGGCCCGCACGATGGCCTCGGACATGGTCGGCCGCCTGGCCGCCTCCGACGCCCCGATCGTCGGCCTGGAGCCGTCCTGCCTGCTGACGCTCAAAGACGAGTACGCCGCCCTGCTCCCCGGCGACCCCCGGGTGAAAGCGGTGGCGGCCCGCGCCGGGCTCGTACCGGAACTGCTCACGGAAGCCATCGACGAAGGCGCGCTGGAGCTGGGCGAAGCGCTGCGCGGGCGCGAGATCCTGCTGCACGGCCACTGCCACGAGAAGGCCGTCACCGGCACGGCCGCCACCCGCGCGCTGCTGTCCAGGATTCCCGGAGCGGAGGTGACGGAGATCGACGCCGGCTGCTGCGGCATGGCCGGATCGTTCGGTTTCGAGGCCGAGCACTACGACCTGTCCATGAAGATCGGCGCTCTCCGGCTCTTCCCGGCGATCGCCGCATCCTCACCCGACACCCTGCTCGCGGCCACGGGGGTCTCCTGCCGCCAGCAGATCGCACACGGCGCGGGACGCGCCGCGCGCCACCCGGTCGAGCTCGTCCACTGGGCGGCCGGCCTGCCATAACGTTCGGGGGAGATCGGAGTACGCAGTGTCCGCAGAGCTCCTGTCCATTCTCGCCCTCATTGTCATGTTCGTCGTGGCCACGCTCTTCCCCGTCAACCTCGGAGCGCTGGCCCTCGTCGGCGCCTTCCTGGTCGGCACGCTGGCCGCGGGCATGGAGACCGACGTCATCCTGGACGCGTTCCCCGGCAGCCTGTTCGTGATCCTCGTCGGGGTGACGCTGCTGTTCGCGATCGCCACCAACAACGGCACGGTGGACTGGCTGGTACGGGCCTCGGTGCATCTCGTACGGGGCCGGTTGGCGGCCATCCCGCTGGTCGTGTTCGCCATCTCGGCCCTGCTGACGGCCGTGGGGGCGCCTGCGCCGGCCGTGGCGGCGATTCTGGCGCCGATCGCGTTCGGGTTCGCGGCCGACTATCGGATCCACCCGATGCTGATCGGGCTCATGGTCGCGCACGGGACGCAGGCGGGCGCGTTCTCACCGATCAGCGTGCTCGGCGGGATCGTGAACGGCGTCACCAGGGAGTCGAACCTGCCCGGCAACAACCTGGTGTTGTTCCTGTCCAGCTTCGCGTTCAACGCCGCCGCGGCGGTGGCCGTCTACTTCGTCTTCGGCGGCCGTGACCTGGTACGGCGCGGCGCCATCGACACGACCGCGCCCTCCGCGTCCTCCACATCCTCCACGTCCTCCACATCCTCCACATCCTCCACATCCTCCACATCCTCCGCGAGCGGAACCACAGGCTCAGGCGGGACCGGGGGCGCGGAGGGAACGCCCGCGAGCGGGTCTTCAACCAGCGGCACGAGCGGGGGCGGGGTCGGCACCGCAGCCACCGGCACGGGCGAGGGCGGGGTCGGCACCGCGGTCGCCAGGGACACCGCGACCGGCGGCAGCCTGCGGCTCACCCCGCACCAGGCCCTGACGCTGACCGGCATCCTGGGGCTCTGCGTGGCGGTGCTGGCGTTCAAGCTGGACGTCGGCCTGACCGCCGTCACCGTGGCCGTCATCCTCTCCCTCACCTCCCCCAAGTCCAACAAGGGCGCCGTGGAGAAGGTGGCCTGGCCGACCGTGCTGCTGATCTGCGGCGTCGTCACGTACGTGGGCGTTCTCCAGGAGATCGGCACCGTGGACTACGTCGGCTCGGCGGTGGCCGCGATCGGCATCCCGCTGCTGGTGGCGCTGCTCATCTGCTACGTGGGCGGCATCGTGTCCGCCTTCGCCTCGACCGTGGGCATCCTGGGCGCGCTGGTGCCGCTGGCCGTGCCGCTGCTGTCGCAGGGCACGCTGGGGCCGATCGCCATGATCGCCGCGCTGTCGGTGTCGTCGGCGATCGTGGACGTCAGCCCGTTCTCGACGACGGGGGCGCTGCTGGTGGCCAACGTCAGGGGCATGGAACGGGACGTCTTCTACCGCAGGCTCCTGGCGTACGGCGGCGTGATCGTCGCGGTCGGCCCGCTGGCGGCCTGGGCCGTACTGGTGGCACCGGGCTGGCTCGGCTAGCGACCCCGGCCCGCGAACCTACGGTTTGCGGGCCACGCCGCCCAGCCACCACGAGGTGGCGTCGTCCGCCCCGAGGTTGCGGCGCCACTGCCCCACCCCGACCACACCGGGCTCCACCTGCTCGAACCCGTCGAAGAGCCCCTCGATCTCCTTGCGCGAGCGGAAGAACAGCCCGCCGTTGTAGAGCGCCCTGGTCTGGGCGATACGCGGATCGTCCGGCACCCCGCCGTCGGACAGATGCGTGATCACCACGTGGCTGCCGGAGGGCAACCGGTCGAGCAGGCGCCGTACGAGCCCGGCCGGGTCGTCGGAGTCCGGCACGAAGTGCAGGATGGCGATGAGGATCACCGCCACGGGCCGGTCGAGGTCAATTAGCACGTTCAGCTCGGGCGCCGACAGGATGGCGTCGGGATCGCGCGCGTCCCCCGCGACGACGGCGGTGCCGGGGCGTCCGCCGAGCAGCGCGCGGGAGTGGGTGAGCACGACCGAGTCGTTGTCCACGTAGGCGACCCTGGACCCGGGATCGATGGCCTGCGCGACCTCGTGGACGGGACGCTCGGCGGGGATCCCCGCGCCGATGTCCACGAACTGGCTGACGCCCGCCTCGGCGACCAGGTACTTCACGGCGCGGACCAGGAACTCCCTGTTCTCCATGGCCGCGACGCGGACCTCGGGCGCCATCGAGAGCACGGTTTCGGCGGCGGCCCGATCGACGGCGAAGTTGTCCTTTCCGCCGAGGAAGTAGTTGTAGATCCTCGCGGCGTTCGGGGTCTTGGCGTCGACCCCCGCTAACCCGCTCTCATTCTCGGACATATCGCCGAGGATAGATCACTTGGGCCTTGGCAGACATGGGTTACATAAGGGATCTTGAGCGAATGGACCACGCGGTGGTGTTCGGCGCCGGGCTCGCGGGGCTACTGGCCGCGCGGGTGCTGGCCGACAGGTACGAGCGGGTCACGATCGTCGAGCGCGACCGGCTCACCGAGGGGCCCCGGCGGGGCGTGCCACAGGGCAGACACGCGCACGCGCTGCTGCCGCGCGGCCAGCAGATCATCGACGAGCTGTTCCCTGGGGTGGTGGCGGAGCTGGAGGCGGCGGGGGCGGTGCCGTACCGGCCGCTTGAACAGGCCCGCATGGTGCTCGGCGGGCAGCGCATGTGCCGGGCCTCGACGCCGCAGCGCGGGCTCGCGCTGACCCGCCCCTTCCTGGAGGACCACGTACGCCGCCGCCTGCTCGCCCTGCCGGCCGTCGAGTTGCTCGACGGCTGGGACGCCATCGCCCCCGTCATCGAGTCCGGCAGGGTAACCGGCGCCAGAATCGGCCGCAACGACCACGACCACGCGACCGATGGAACGCCTGACCCGGGCGGGGAGCGGGTGCTTGAGGCCGATCTGGTCGTGGATGCGATGGGCCGGGCCGGGCGGGCGGCGACCTGGCTGGGCGAGGCGGGTCTCGAACGGCCGCCGGTCGAGGAGGTCGAGGTCGGCGTCGGCTACGGAACCTGCTATCTCGACCTGCCGGCCGACGCGCTGGGCGGCGACCTGCTGGTCCTCATCGGCGCAACGCCGCAGAACCCGCGCGCCCTGGCGCTGTTCCGCGTCGAGGGCGAGCGCTGGATCCTCAGCGCGGGCGGCATGTGCGGCGACCACCCGCCCACCGACCCGGCCGGCTTCCTCGACTTCGTGGCCACCGTGGTCCCGGAGTCGATGCCGGACGTACTGCCCGCCCTGCGAGCCGCCCACCTGCCGGAACAGGTGACACCGGCCCGCTTCCCGAAGGCCGTGCGCCGCCGCTACGACCGCCTGCGCGGCCGGCCGCTGCCGGGCCTGATCGCGGCCGGCGACGCCACCTGCAGCGTCGATCCCCTGTACGGCCAGGGCATGAGCGCCGCCGCCCTCCAGGCCATCGCCCTGCGCGACACCCTCGCCCAGGGCCGCGCCGACCTGGAACTCCGCTACTTCCGCGCCGCCATGCGCGTCACGGAACCCGTCTGGCAACTCGCCCTCACCGCGGACCTCGCCTTCCCCGGCGTCCCCGGCGAGCCCGCGCTGCTGTCTCGGATGATCGGCCGGTACGTGGCCCGCGTCCAGCGCGCCGCCACCCGCGACCCATCGTGCGCACTGGCCTTCGCCCGCGTCATCGGCCTCATCGACCCCCCTTCCGCCCTGATGCGCCCATCCATCCTGCGCCAGACCGCCATCCACGGACGGCGCTGAACCCGACCGACGCTGCACCTGGACGACGCTGCACCTGGACGACGCCGCACCCGGACGACGCTGCAGCCGGACGGCACTGAACCCGGGCGGCGCTGCAGCCGGACGGCGCTGAACACCGGACCGGCACTGACCTCACCTCGAACCGCCTCTATCGCGCGAGCCGGGGCGGGGGTTTCATCGAAGGCACACCCCTGATTCTGGAGGCGGCAGTGGCTTTCCAGCTCATCGTGCTCTACAACCACCCGGAAAGCGCCTCGGCGTTCGACAAGCACTATGACGAGACGCACTCCCAGCTCGCGGCCCGCATGCCGGGCGTGCGCGCGTACACGACCATGCGGCCCGCAGCCACCGGCGGCGATCGGCCGGCCTACCACCTCGTCGCCGTGCTGACCTTCGACGACGAGAAGTCCTTCAACACGGCCGCGGCCAGCGAGGAGGGCAAGGCCGCGGTCGCCGACCTGGCGAACTTCGCCGGGGCGGGCGTCACGCTGCTCACCGGACCGGCCGGCACGGTCATCTGACGGCACCCGGCGGATCGCCGGGCTTAACCGATTCACGGCGATCCGCCTGGTTCGTGTAATTGAACTTACATGAACCAGTTAACCAAGATCTTGACGCCCGTCACTCCCGTCTATAGCGTCCCCATTCGCTACCGCATGTCACCTCTGGAGGCGCATGATGCGGAAACGGGGACGGCCCTTACGCTCCTTCGCGGCCCTCGTCTCGTCCTTGGCTCTCCTGGCGTCCTCGGCGCTCACCTGGCCCGCCCAGGCCGCCGCCGTACCATCACCGCCGGCACTGGCGGCGACGCCGCCCATGGGTTTCAACAACTGGAACGCGTTCGGCTGCGACGTCAACGAGACACTGATCAAGGAGACGGCCGACGTGTTCGTCTCCAGCGGCCTGAAGGACGCCGGCTACCAGTACGTCAACATCGACGACTGCTGGTCCCTGCGCGAGCGCGGCCCGGACGGCAGGCTGGTGCCCGACCCGGCGAAGTTCCCGAACGGGATCAAGGGCGTCGCGGACTACGTACACGGCAAGGGGCTCAAGCTCGGCATCTACGGCGACGCCGGCACCAAGACCTGCGCCGGCTACCCGGGCAGTCTCGGCCACGAGGAGATCGACGCCCAAACCTGGGCGGACTGGGGCGTCGACTATCTCAAGTACGACAACTGCAACAACCAGTCCGACGGGTCGCAGGCGGACTACATCCGGCGCTACACCGCCATGCGCCAGGCCCTGGACAAGACCGGGCGGCCGTTCGTGTACTCGATCTGCGAGTGGGGCACCTCGCAGCCGTGGACCTGGGCGAAGGGGGTCGGCCACCTGTGGCGTACGACGGGTGACATCAGCGACAACTGGGCCAGCCTGCGCTCGATCATCAGGCAGAACGCGCCGCTGGCCGCGTACGCGGGACCCGGCCACTGGAACGACCCCGACATGCTGGAGATCGGCAACGGCGGGATGACGGACACCGAGTACCGCACCCACATGAGCATGTGGGCCATGATGGCCGCGCCGCTGATCATCGGCACCGACCTGCGCAAGGCCACCCCGCAGACCCTCGCGATCCTCGGCAACCGGGACCTCATCGCCATCGACCAGGACCGGCTCGGCGTCCAGGGCGCCGTCGTCTCCGACGGGAACGGGCTCATGGTGCTGGACAAGCCGCTCGCCAACGGCGACCGGGCCATCGCGCTGTACAACTCCACCGACTCCCTGGCCACGATCAGCGTCGCGACGGCCGATACGGGGCTGCGGCGCGCGGGCGCGTACCGGCTGACGGACGTCTGGACGGGCCGTGCTTCGCAGGTCAGATCCACGATCTCGGCGGGCGTCCCCGCACACGGAACCGTCGTCTATCGGGTACGGCCACTGCGCGACCCCGCGACCGTGGCCCCCGCGGTCGCGGTCGGCGCGGAACTCGGCACCGTCGTACCAGGCCCGACCGGCGGCGGAACACCTACATCCCCGGCCCGGGACGGAACACCGGCAACGACGCCAGACGGATCGGACCCGACCGGCGGTGGCACGTTGACGACCACCGTGACCAACCGCGGCGTCGGCGCGATCCGTGAGGTGTCGGTTTCTGCGGGGGTCCCCGACGGCTGGACGGCCACCGCGACGACCGAGCGCCGGCGCGCCCGCCTGGCCACGGACGCCACCCTGGAGACGACCTGGCGGATAGGGGTGCCCGCGGACACACCGGCCGGCCGCTACCCGATCGACGTCACCGCCGCCTACGAATGGGGACCGAGACACCGCCCGGCGACCACGTCCAGCCAGGTCGTCGCCGTGGTCGTGACCGCCCCGCAGGACGGGCGGCGGCACCTGAGCACGATCGAACCCGTCACCTCCGTCAACGCCACCGGCCCCGTGGAGGCCGACCAGAGCAACGGCGGGGCGCTGGAGAACGACGGCAACCTCATCACGATCGGCGGCAAGGTGTACCCGCGCGGCCTGGGCACCACGACCGGCAGCGAACTGCGCTACTACCTCGGCGGGCGCTGCTCCGGGCTGGTCACCGACGTGGGGATCGACGACGAGGCGGCGGGCGGTCCCGTCACCTTCACCGTGTACGCCGACGACACCGCCGCCGCGACCAGCGGACCCGTCGCCGCCGGGGAGGCGCCGAAGACCCTGACCGCGGACCTGACCGGCGCCGCGTGGCTGCGCCTCGTGGTGGAGTCGGCAACGGCCGGCGTCCACGCCGACTGGGCCGCACCCGTGCTGGCCTGCGGCGGCGTACCAGATGACAGCCCGATCCTGCCGGAGTCGCGAACGATCTTCTCCTTCGAGTCCGGCACCGAGGACTTCACCATCGCCAACCCGAACGACGGGGGCACCGTGGCACAGTCCCCGCTTTTCCACACCGAGGGCGCGAACGGCCTCAAAGTGTCCACTCCCGTCGCCGGCAACTGGTTCGGCAGGCGACTGGCCGCGCCACTCGACCTGACGGGAAAGACGATGCTGAAGTTCGACCTGAAGGCCGGCGAGGTCGGCACCGTCGGCGAAATCGCCGTCCAGGTCGGCGAATCCTCGTCCTGGTGCCAGGGCGGCCTGTGGACGTGGACCAACCCCGGTTCGAGCAAAACCATCACCGAACGCTTCGAGCAGATCAGCTGTCCGGTCGGCGTCACTCTCGACCCCAGTGACATTCGCGCGGTCTGGGTGTTCCTCAATACCGGAGGAGAAGTACTCATCGACAACATCCGGGCCGAGTAGAAGGGCTTCTCACGGAAAATACGGCAGGGCGCGACTCTCGCGCCCTGCTTTTGCATAGCCGCACGCAAACACCCCGTCAACCACCCTTGACCACTCTGTCCATTTCGCGGAAATTTGCCACCCACACCGCTCTGACCTGGGCCTTCTATTGTCCAGCCGGGCTTTGGACAATGCTCGGACAGTAATCGCTTGGCCCGAGCCGCGACGCCGGGTGAAGGTGTTGATGGAAAGCACGGCAAGTCCCACAGAAATGGAGGAAGTCAGATGAGGATTAGCACGAAGGCAACGTTCGTGGTGGCCTCCGCGGCCGCCTCGATGTTCGTTTACTCCACGGCCGCCGGCGCGGCGCCCGTGACGGCTGTTTCCACCACCGCGACCACCGCCGGCGTCACTTCCACGGCCAACGCCGCCTCCGCGCAAACGCAGCAGAGCGCGCTCGACGTCATTCGCGGAAAGACCCGCTGTTTCAGCTACTCCTACGGCGACGACGGCACTTCGAGCGTCACCGTTTACTACCACAACCGCTGCAAGCATTCGCGGGGACTCAAGATCAGGGTGGCGCAGGCCAGTGACGCCTGCATCTGGGTACGGGGCGGCGACTACGGCAACAAGAAGTTCAAGGGCCCGCACCCGACCGTCCAGTCCATCAAGGAAGTCTCCCACTGCGGCTGACGGATCCGGACGATCCACCCGGCCTTTGATCGGCTGAGCGCGTTCTCCCGTCGGCGAATCGTTGCCCGGAGTCGGCTTTGGTAACCTCCTTTGTTCTTGGTGTGGTACGGCACTGGCCGTACGGGGCGGTCGACCGAAGCAGAGGTGGGATGGCGGAGACGCCCGGAGACGAAGGGGCGGGGGCACGACGGGGGCGCAGGCCGATCCGGCCGGACCCCGGCTCCGGTCCCGTCGCGCTGCTCGCACACCGGCTCTGGGAGCTCAAGGAGCAGGCGGGCGATCCTTCCTTCGCCGACATGGCCTCGCGTCTCGGGGCCGCCGCGTCCAAGTCCTCACTGGCCGCGGCGGCCCGGGGCAGCGTGCTGCCGAGCTGGGAGACCACCTGGGAGTTCGTCCGGGTGCTGGCCGTCGATCGGCTGGGCCGGGATACGGAGTCGGTCAGGAGCGAGTGGCGGGCGTACTGGGAGGAGGCCGGCCAAGCCGCGCACGCGAAGGACGATTCCCCCATGCCCACCAACACCCCCAACCCCCACTCCCCCGAACCCCACCCGCCCAGCCCCCACTCCCCCACCCCCGAAACCGATCCGCCCGGCTCTGACACCAGCACCTCCGAGCCCCACCCGCCGGGCTCTCACACCTCCACCCCCGAGACCCACTCGCCCGGCTCTCATACCCCCACCCGCCCATCCACCCCCGCCGCACCTGCCTCGCGCTCCCCCGACCCTGAAACCCGCACGTCCGGCACGGAGGCCCGCGCGTCCGGCACCGGGGCTCACACGCCCGGAGCAGGGACCACGCCCGAGGCAGCGGCCGACACTCCTGGGGCAGCGGCCCACATGCCCGAGGCAGGGACCCGCACGCCCGAGGCAGCGGCCCACGTGCCCGAGGCAGGGACCCGCACGCCAGGGGCAGCGGCCCACAGCACGCCCAGCACCGCAGCCGACGCACCTGTCACCGAGACCCGCGCCACTGACCCCGGCACCTCCGCCGCCGACTTTGGAGCCCGCGCGGCTGACCCAGGGAACCGCACCGTCGCCACCGGCTCCACCGGCTCCACCACCCCTGGCACCAGCTCCAACGGACGGTCGCGGCCGGTCATCCTCGCGGCGGTGCTGGCGGTCGTGGGCGCGGGGGCCGTTCTCATCGGCTGGGGCCTGCCGCTCCTCTCGGAGGACGCGGAGAGCGAGCCCACCCCGGCGGCCAGCCCCACCGCCCCACCCACCGCTCCGACCGCCTCACCGCGCGACGACTCGGTCTTCGAGCGGGACGTGACCTACCCGGACGGAAGCGTCGTACAGGCGAAGTCCTCCTTCGACAAGACCTGGCGCATCCGCAACGCGGGCAACGTCCCCTGGCAGGACCGCTACTTGACCCGCATGAACGACACCCCGTGCAAGGCACCCAAGCGGGTAGGAATCGGCCCTGTCCTGCCAGGCGAGTCGGTCGACATCACGGTACGCGTACGCGCGCCCGAGTCCCCCGGCCGCTGCAAGATCTTCTGGAAGATGACCGACGAGGACGGCACCCCGCTCCTGGCCGCCAAGAAGCCCATCTTCCTCGACATCACCGTGGCCTGACCCACCAGCCACCCGCCTGCCAAACGCTCACGGCCCGCTCGCCCTTCCGAGCCTGCCCTCGCGACGACGACACGCATGGCCGCTCACCTCCCAGGCCCTGACGACGGTCGGCCCACGCCTCAGACTCCGACGACGGTCCGCGCACGCCCCGGCACGCCACGACCCGCTCATCCCTCGGACGCGCACGGCTCCCGCCCATCCCCCATCCCTCCGACGCGCACGGCCCCTGCCCATCCCCCCTGACGCGCACGCCCGGATGCGTCTCCTGACGTGACGGTGAACGGCTTCCCAACGTTGACGATCCCGCCAGCGTCTCCCTGACGACCTTTGTCAGGACTCGATCAACGGCCCCCGAAACGCTCGGCAAACCTGGCCATATATGGACCAACCGGACGCTGTCACCGTCGAGGTGCCCGCCTTCCTCGCCACTGACCGGCACTCAACGCCGGTCCGAGGATTGCGGCAGAAGGGTCACCCCTCATGCCTCGCGACCGCCGCGCGTTACCCGCCGCTCTCACCCTCGCCTGCGCCACCGCCCTGACCCTGACGATCACCGCCCAGCCCGCCACCGCCATCCCCCCGAACATCCCTTCCGCCTCCACCGCGGCCTCCCGCCTGGCCGCTCTCTCCGTGGCCGCCGAGTCCAACAGCGGCAGCTACGACAGGGACCTGTTCCCGCACTGGACCACCGTCAGCGGCTCCTGCAACACCCGCGAAGAGGTGCTCAAGCGGGACGGCACCAACGTGGTGACGAACTCCTCCTGCGCGGCCACCTCCGGCTCCTGGTACAGCCCGTACGACGGCGCCACCTGGACCGCGGCCAGTGACGTGGACATCGACCACATGGTCCCGCTGGCCGAGGCGTGGACCTCGGGCGCCTGGTCGTGGACCACCTCCCGCCGCCAGCAGTTCGCCAACGACCTCGGCGGCCCGCAACTCTGGGCCGTCACGGACAACGTCAACCAGTCGAAGTCGGACCGCGACCCGGCCGAGTGGCAGCCACCCCGCTCGGCCGAGCGCTGCCGGTACGCGCGCTCCTGGATCCAGGTCAAGTGGTACTGGGGCCTGAGCGTGGACAGCGCGGAGAAGTCGTCGCTGTCCAGCATGCTGTCCGCCTGCTGACCTCCCGCCGACATCACGAAGCGGCCGTCCACCTGCCGCCCCCTGCCCCTCGGCAGGCCAGGCAACCGCCACCGCCCTCTCGGCAGGGCCGGGCGGCCGTCCAGCCGCCACCGCTCCCTCGGCAGCACAAGGACGGCTGGTGGTACGGGGTCGTTGCGCCGGCCCCGTACCACCGGCTGCCGGGCGGAAGGACTACCGGTATGCGGTTGCCTGGAGGGTGTAGAGGTCGGCGTAGAGGCCGCCCCGGGACATCAGGGTGGCGTGGTCGCCCTGTTCGGTGATCTTGCCGTGGTCGAGGACGTAGATGCGGTCGGCGTAGCGGACGCTGGCCAGGCGGTGGGTGATGAGCAGGACGGTGCGGCCGTCGGCGTGGCCGCGGATGCGTTCGAAGAGGGCGTGTTCGGCGCGGGCGTCGAGTGCGGCGGTGGGTTCGTCGCAGATGAGCAGGTCGGCGTCGCGATGGAAGCCACGGGCGACGGCGATGCGCTGCCACTGGCCGCCGGACAACTCGCAACCGTCCTTGAAGCGTCGGTCCAGCAGGGTGCGGTAACCGTTGGGAAGTTCGGCGATGACCTCGTCGGCGCCGGCCACGGCGGCGGCGGCGTGCAGGGCTGGCTCGCCCTTGCCGGTGCCCATGGTGATGTTGTAGCGGGCGGTGAGTGGCCAGCGGGTGTGGTCCTGGGCGATGACGGCGGTACGCAGGCGCAGGGCGTCGGGGCTGACCTGGCGCAGGTCGGTGTCGTCCCAGTGGACGGTGCCTGTGTCGGGTTCGTACAGGCCGGAGAGGATCTTGGCGAGGGTGGTCTTGCCGGAGCCGTTCTCACCGACGAAGGCGATCACCTCACCGCGTTTGATCTCGACGGAGACCTCGCGCAGGGCCGGTGCGTCGCTGCCGGGATAGGTGAAGGTCAGGTTGTCGGCGGTGATGCACTCGAAGTGGTCGGGGGCGGCGGCGGGGCGCGGGCCCTGGACGCGCCGCTCGGCCTCGGCGCAGAAGTCGAGGAAGTCGGTGAAGTAGAGGCCCTCTTCGTAGAGGTGGTTGATGGCGTACATGAGGTTGCCGAGCGAGGTCTGGCCCGAGCGGATGGCCAGGACCGCGGTGCCCGCCACCGCGAGGGGGATCGCGGCGATCGCGAGCAGGGCGCCGAGGGCGACGTAGACCAGGGCGGTGCCGATGCCGCCGAGGGCCTCGCCCACCAGCCTGGTCGACATCTGCCGCCCGGCCAGGCGGAGCATGACGTCCTGCTGGGACCGCGCCACCGCGTCGTACATGCGCAGCAGGAAGCCGCGCATCGTGAACGAGCGCACCTCGGCGGCCGGATCGCGGTCCGCCAGCAGCTGGGAGATGATCCACTTGCGGCGGTTGGCGGGGACGAGGGCGTACAGGGTGGCGTAGCGCATGCGGGCGCTGCGCACGGCGGCCCAGGCGTCGGGCACCACGGTCAGCAGGAGCAGCGGGAGCAGGACGGGATGCAGCACGCCCAGCACGCCCGCGGCGGCCACGATGCCGACGGCGGCGGTGACCACGTCAACGGCGTAGGTCACCACCGAGCCGGCCACGGACACGCCGCGGCTGCTGGCACGTTCCATCGAGTCGTGGAAGTCGGGGTCGTCGTAGGCGACGAGCTCGACCTGGCTGGTCAGGCCGTACAGGCGCTCCTCCGTGAGCCGGTCGATCTGGGGCGAGAGGCGGGACTGCGCCCAGCCCGCGCCGGCCTGCGTCACCGTGCGCAGCACGGCCGCGCCGCCGACCAGGGCGAGGCTGGGCAGGGCCGCCATGACGCGGTCGGGCGTGGGGCCTTCGCTGAACAGCGCCGTCAGCACGCCGGTGGTGGCCAGCAGGCCGAAAGCGGTGAACACCCCGCCGAGCAGGCTGAGCGCGACCGTGGCCAGCGTGTCGCGCGGGCTCGCCTGCCAGGCCATGCGCAGCGCCTGGCCGACGAGCGAGGGAAGCCGTCTGGCGATCGCCAGGAAGCCGACCTCCGCCATCTTGTCGGTGTGGATGTACCAGTTGTTGAAGGAGATCTCGCCGAGTTCGAGCGGCTCGTTCTGCATGCATTGAGTGTGCACTCGGACACTGACAGTTTTCGTGGCCTCGCGACGAATCCCGGTCCCTGATGATTCCGCCGCTGGTCGGATGCCGCCGGAGCATCCATATCACCGTGATAGGGGCAATCTGGTACCTCTCCCGGGAGGAGGGCGTGCGCATACCGTCACAACACCCCCAACTCCCGGAGGAGGCTCCGTGTCAAGACCTCTCCGCATCATCCTCTCCGCCGCACTCAGCCTGGTCTTCCTGCTGGTCACCGCCCCCGCGCAGGCAACGGCCCTGGTCACCGTGCTGCGGTACGACAACCGGGCGGCCGAGTTCGTCGCCACGGTGGACCAGGCGGCCCAGATCTGGAACTCGACCGTCGTCAACGTCCGCCTCGTACGCGGCACCCCGGCCCACTTCGTCGTCGTCGCCGACAACGGCTGGCCCCGGGCCCTGCCCACCAGTCTGGGCCGGGGCACGATCTGGATGGGCCGGCAGGCCGTCAACCAGGGCTATTATCCGCTGCGGATCGCCACCCACGAGATCGGCCACATATTGGGCCTGCCCGACCGGCGCACCGGGCTCTGCAGTGACCTGATGTCGGGCTCCAGCGCCCCGGTGAGCTGCAGGAACGCCAACCCCAGCGCCGCAGAGCGGGCCAGGGTGGACAGCAACTTCGCCGGTGGCACACCACAGGTCGAGTTCGGCAAGCTGTACGAAGAACGCTGATCGACGCCAGAAGGCCCCGGCCGGGCGCACGCCAGTAGGCGCCGGCCGGGCGCACATGCCGGAAGGCCCCGGCCGGGCGCGGACCGGGGCCTTCCTCTCAAAGCGCAGACCGGAGCCTTCCGTCACGTGCACGTGTAGCCGGACGGCAGGGAAGTGTCGCCGTTCGGGCGGGTGCCCTGGAAACCGAACGTCGCGCTCGCGCCCGGCCCCAGCGAGCCGTTGTGCCCCACATTGGTGGCGGTGGCGTTCTGGCCGGACAAACTAAACGTGGCGTTCCAGCCACCGGCGACCGTGTGGCCGGCAGGCACGGTGAAGCGGACCGTCCAGCCGGACCTGGCCGTCGTACCCGTGTTGGTGACGGTGACCTGGATGACGTACCCGTTGCCCCACTGGCTCTGAGTAGACGGGGTGGCCGTGCAACCACCACCCGTGCCGCCCCCGGTCGTCGTCAACGTCACCGTGCCCGAGCGGGGCGAACGGTTGCCGGCCGCGTCGCGCGCGTACACGGCGAAGGTGTAGGACGTGTTCGGCGTCAGACCGGTCAGGGAGGCCGAGGCGGTGGCGGCGGTGGTCGCCACCGACTCGGCCGAGCCCTGTAAGCGGACCACGTCGTAGCCGGTCACGCCCACGTTGTCCGTCGAGGCGGTCCAGGTCAGGGTGGCCGAGGAGGAGGTGACGGCAGAGGCGGCGGGCGTGCCGGGCGCGGTGGGCGGGCTGGTGTCGTCCTGGCCCCCGGGCCCGTACGTCAGCCCGAACCCCTGCGCGAACAGCGGCGTCTTGCCGTCACCCGCGTTGATCGGCTGCTGGGAGGCGCTGCTCATCCAGGTCATGGGCAACTTCCCGGTCGGCTGCGCGGCGCCGAACAACACGTCGGCCACGCCCTGCCCCTCGGTGCCGGGCAACCAGGCGGCGACCGCCGCGTTCCAGCCGGGCAGCTGGGAGGCGATGTCCATCGGGCGGCCGGAGACGAGGACCACGACGACCGGCACGCCGGAGGCGCGCAGGGTGGCGAGGGTGTTCAGGTCGGTGGTGTCCAGGCCGAGGCCGCCTGGACGGTCGCCCTGGGTCTCGGCGTACGGCGTCTCGCCGACCACGGCGACGGCCACCCGGTAGGAGTTGTCGATGCCGCTGCCGTCACGGCCGTAGGTGACGGTGGCGCCGGAGCCGACGGTGTTCCTGATGCCCTGCAGAATGGTGGTGCCCTGGGTGATGTTGCCCGACGAGCCCTGCCAGGAGATCGTCCAGCCGCCGCTCTGGTTGCCGATGTCGTCCGCGCTCTTGCCGGCCACGAAGATCTTGCCGCCGGTCCTGGCGAGGGGCAGCAGGTTCCCGGCGTTCTTCAGCACGACCTGCGACTTGGCCACCGCCTCCCGGGCCAGCGCCCGGTGCGCCGCGCTGCCCACGCCGGAGGTGTACGACCGGTCCGTGAGCGGCTTCTCGAACAGCCCGAGCTCGAACTTCTTGGTCAGCACCCGGCGTACGGCGTCGTCCACCCGCGCCGTGGTGACCCGCCCGGCCTGCACCTCGGCCCGCAGCAGGTCGATGAACCGCCGCCACTCGGTGGGCGCCATGACCATGTCGATGCCGGCGTTCACGGCGGTGCGCACGTCGAGCGCGGAGGTGCCCTGAGCGCCGTCGATCTGGTCCACGCCGTTCCAGTCGGAGACCACGAACCCGTCGAAGCCCAGCTCGCCCTTGAGCACCGTGGTGATCAGGTGCTGGTGCCCGTGCAGCTTGGTGCCGTTCCAGCTGCTGAACGAGATCATCACCGAGCCGACCCCGCGCTCCACGGCGGCCTCGAACGGCGGCAGGTGGATCGCGCGCAGCTCGGATTCGGACAGCTGCGTGTTGCCCTGGTCGGTGCCGCCCGTGGTGCCGCCGTCGCCGAGGTAGTGCTTGGCGGTGGCCAGCACGGAGCCGGGCCCGTTGAGCGCCGAGCCCTGCAGGCCGGTCACGATCGAGGCCATCGAGGCGGGCAGATCGGGCGTCTCGCCGAACGACTCGTACGTGCGCCCCCACCGGTCGTTGCGCGCCACGCAGAGGCAGGGGGCGAAGTTCCAGTCGATCCCGGTGCCGGACACCTCCTCGGCCACGGCCCGCCCGATCCGCTCGACGAGGGCCGGGTCCCGGGTGGCGCCGAGGCCGATGTTGTGCGGGAAGATCGTGGCGCCGGCGACGTTGTTGTGCCCGTGCACGGCGTCCACGCCGTAGATCATGGGGATGCCGAGGGGCGTGGCCAGGGCGGCGTTCTGGTACCTGTCGTACATGTCCGCCCAGCTCGTCGCCGTGTTCGGCGACGGCGCGGAGCCACCGCCCGACAACACCGAGCCGAGCCGGTACGTGGTGACGTCGGCCTCGCTGACCGAGGCGCGCTCACCCTGGGTCATCTGGCCGAGCTTCTCATCCAGCGACATCCGGGACATCAGGTCGGCGACCCGCGTGGGGACGGGCAGGGTGGGGTCCTGATAGGGAAAGGCAGCCGCGGCGGCCGGGGGCGCCGCGGTCAGGCTCGCGGCGACGAGCATGAGCGCGGCGGCCCTGCTCGTCCACGTCCATCTTCTGCTCGGGTTGCTCATGGCACGCTGCTCCGCGCTCGGCTCGGAAGGGAAACGTTTGGGAGCGCTCCCAAACGCACTCTAGGTCACAAGTGCCGAGTTTCCCGGGCTCGCGGGCAACGCCGCGCCCGCATCCGTCGGACACCTGGGAAAACGGGCCGCGATCCGGTGAAAGTTTCATCGCGGCTTTACCGGCGGTGAGGAGGTGCCGATAATACGCTGAGGAAAGCGCTTTCCGACCGACATTTTCCCGGAGATGCGGAGAGCTCCATGCCCATGACCTCGTTACGCCCGTTGACGGTGGCCCTCGCCACCGCCGCCGCCCTGATCCTGCAACCATCCGGTCCGGCCGACACGGTGGCGGCCGACGCGCCGACCGGGTTCGCCGCCGTCAACGCGCTCGGCCAGAACGGCACCACCGGCGGCGCGGGCGGCAGGACCGTGACCGCGACCAACGCCGAGCAGTTCCTGGAGTACATCGACAGCCTCGAACCGCTCATCATCCAGGTCTCGGGCAGGATCGAGATCACCAGCAAGCAGGGGGTACGGCCGAACAAGACCATCGTGGGCGTCGGCACCACGGGCCACATCACCGGCGGCGGCCTGGACTTCTACCGGTCCTACAACGTGATCGTGCGCAACCTCCGCTTCACCGACGCCGAGGACGACGCGGTCAACATCGGCCAGAACTCCCACCACATCTGGATCGACCACAACACCTTCTCCGGCGCGGTGGACGGGTCGGTGGACGTCGTACGGGGCGCCGACTACGTCACGGTCTCGTGGAACCACTTCGACCATTCCGACAAGTCCATGCTGATCAGCCACTCCGACGGCGCGGGCGGCACCGACATCGGCCACCTCAAGGTGACGATCCACCACAACTTCTTCGACAACAGCAGGCAGCGGCACCCGCGCATCCGCTTCGGCGAGCCGGTGCACATCTACAACAACTACTTCCTAGGCAACGAGTTGTACGGGGTGGCCTCGACGGAGAACGCCGGAGCCGTGGTCGAGGGCAACTACTTCGAGAACGTGCCGCATCCGCTCTTCTCGGCCGGCGGGTACGCCGACAGCGGGCCGGGGCGGGCCGTGCAGCGCAACAACATCTTCGTGAACTCCGGCACCCCCGAGGTGGCGGGGACGGTCGTCGAGCCGCGCACCTACTACGGGTACACGGTGGACGCCCCGCAGACCGTCCCGGCGACGGTACGGGCGGGCGCGGGCGTCGGCAAGATCATCCCCACGGCGACCACGGCGACCACGGCCACGGGGGCGCGGCTCGTGGTCGCCCCCGGCGGTGACGACGCCGCCCCGGGCACGATCGACCGCCCCCTGGCCACGATCCAGCGCGCCATCGACCTGGCCCAGCCCGGCACGGTGATCCTCATCCGCCGGGGCACCTACGCCCTGACCACGAACCTGCAGATACTCAAGAGCGGCACGGCCGCCGCCCCGATCACGCTCAGCGCGTACCCGGGCGAGAAGGTGCTCATCGACGGCGAGCCGCTCCCCCACACCCCGGCCCCGGTCGGCGGCAGCATCCCCAACTCCGAGCGCGGGGCCATCCACATGGAGGCGGCCCACTGGCGGATCTCGGGGCTGGAGATCGCCAACGGCCCGTACGGGATCTTCTGCCGGGCCTGCGACGACAACGTCTTCGACCGCCTGGTCACCCGCGACAACTACGAGAGCGGCCTGCACATCCAGGGCGCCTCGGCCGGCAACCTTGTGCTCAACCTGGACAGTTACGGCAACCGCGACCCGCGCAAGAACGGCGAGAGCGCCGACGGGCTGGCGATCAAGGAGGGCAGCGGCGCGGGCAACGTCGTGCGCGGGGCCCGGTTGTGGAACAACTCCGACGACGGGTTCGACGCGTGGGAGTTCCTGTCGCCGATCACGATCGAGGGCAGCGTCGCGTACGGCAACGGCTTCAACCGCTGGGACCTGCCCGACTACACCGGCGACGGCAACGGCTTCAAGCTGGGCGGCGGCGATGAGGACCTGCCGGCCGCGCACGTCGTACGGGGCAGCATGGCCTTCCGCAACCAGGTGGGCGGGTTCATCGACAACGCCAACCCCGGCGCGCTGGCCCTGGGCCGCAACACGGCCTGGCGCAACGGCGGGACCGGTTTCGACCTCGCCGACGCCACCGCCACGCTCAGCCGCAACCTGTCGGCGAGCAACGGCACGGCGGTCGCGCTCGGCTCGTCGTCCACCGGCTCGGGCAACTCCTGGGACCTGGGCGGCACCTGGAACGACGCCTCCCTGGTCAGCACGGACCCCTCGATCCTGACGGGCCCGCGCCGCCCGGACGGCGGCCTGCGCTCCTCTTCCTTCCTGCGTCCCAGGAACGGCGCGGACCTCGGGGCGCGCCTATGACCGCGTGAACCTGTGAAGAAGGGCATGAATCAGTCAATGCCGTGATGTCGGCCCCGCTGCCCGCATGAAGGCTCTATATCGTCCCCAATGTCCGCACCAGCACGACCTCGGGGGTCTTCATGTCGGGTGGATGCACGCGGCGCGCCCTTTTGCGCGCCGCCGGCGGGACCGCCCTGGTCACCGGGCTGCCACAGGGCCGGGCAGCGGCGGCGGCCGGTCCGAGGTACGCGGACTTGCGGGACCGATGGCGGTCGCTGCTGCTCGGCGGCGGGTTCGACCGCGACGCGGAGCCGTACCGGAGCCGCCTGGCGGCGCTGGGGCGGGTGGCGGCCGGGCACCGCGGGTCGATGGCGCCCGGGCGGGGCTCGCTCTGGCCCGGTCTCGGGTACGCCGGCTCCGACGAGCGGGCCGCCACGTTGTCGGCCAACCTGCACGAGAGCCTGACCAGGCTGCGGGCGATGGCGGAGGCGTACGCGCAGCCCGGCTCCGGCGTGAGCGGCGACGACGGGCTGGGCCGCGCGGTGCTGGCGGGTCTGGACCACCTGATGGCCGACGTCTACCACCCGGGCACCACTCCGTACGGCAACTGGTGGCACTGGCGGATCGGCGGCCCGCAGGCGCTGCTGGACGCGGCGCTGCTGATGTCGGACCGGCTGACCGAGCGCAGGGCGGCGGCCTGCTGCGCGGCGGTGGACGCGTTCGTGCCCGAGACGGTGGTGGCGCGGTACGAGGGCGTCAGCACCGGCGCGAACCGGGTCGATCTGTGCCGGGTGCTGGCGGTGCGCGGGGTGCTCGGCGGCGAGGGGCCACGCATCGAGCTGGCCAGGAACGCGCTGGCCCCGGTGCTCGCCCCGGTCACGGCCGGGGACGGGTTCCACGCCGACGGGTCGTTCATCCAGCACTCCCGTGTGCCCTACCTCGGGAGTTACGGCGCGGTGTTGTTCGACGGGCTCACGCTGCTGGGGGCCCTGCTCCGCGGATCGTCCTGGGATCTGGACGGCCCCGCCCTGCGTGCCTTCCTGGGCACGACGGAGGGCAAGGGCGCGGCGGCAGGCGTCGTGGAGGGGGTGGTGGAGCGCACGATCGCGCCGTTCGTGTTCAACGGGCTGGTCATGGACAACGTGTCAGGACGCAGCATCAGCCGCGCGGCCCAGGACGACCACCTGCGCGCACACCACCTGCTCGCCTCGATCGCGCTGCTGGCCGAGACGGTGGGCGGGGAACACGCGGCCCGCTGGCAAGCCATGGTCAAGGGCTGGCTGGAGCGCGGCCGGCCGATCCGGGAGAGCCGGTCCCTGGGCGTCGCCAGGACGGCCCGGCTCCAGCGGGTGGCCGAGTCGCGGGCTCGGCCGGCGGCCGAGCCCGCGGGACACCGGCTGTTCGCCGCCATGGACCGGGCCACCCATCGGCGTCCCGGCTGGGCGGCCTCGCTCAGCATGGCGTCGCGGCGGGTGGCGCACTACGAGTACGGCAACGGGGAGAACGCGCGCGGCTGGCACACGGGGGCCGGCTGGTTGTCGTGGTGGGGTGACGGATTCGGCGAATACCAGTACACGGACGCGTTCTGGCCGACCGCCGACCCGTACCGGCTGCCGGGGATCACGGCCTCGAAAAAGAGGCTGGCGGACGGCGAGGGCGGCGCGTGGGCGCTGCCGCGGCCGGACGCGGCATGGGTGGGCGGCGCGACGGACGGCGAGTTCGCGGCGGCGGGCCAGGACCTGCGCGGGCTGGGCGGCACGCTGGCGGCCAGGAAGGCGTGGTTCTTCCTGGACGACTGCGTGGTGTGCCTGGGGGCGGGCATCACGTGCGCGGACGGCGCGCCGGTGGAGACGGTGGTGGACAACCGGAACCTGGGCGCGCGCGGCGAGGCGGCCGTGCGCGTGGACGGCGAGGCCGCGGACACCCCGCTGGGCCGGCGGGCGCGGCGGCGGGGCGCCAGGTGGGCCCACGTCGAAGGGCACGCGGGGTACGTCTTCCCGTCCCCCGCCGATCTCGACGTCCTGTACGAGGAGCGCACCGGCTCCTGGCGCGACGTCAACGCCGGCGGCTCCGGCGACCCGATCACCCGCCGGTACCTGACCCTGTGGCTCGACCACGGCCCCGACCCGGCCGCCGCGTCGTACGCGTACCTGCTCATGCCGGGCGCGAGCGCGGAGGCCACCCGCGCCAGGGCGGCGGCGCGCGGCCGGGTGGAGATCCTGACCAACACGGCGCGGGTACAGGCCGTCAGGGTCGCCGAACTGGGGCTGACGGCGGCCGATTTCTGGAGCCCAGGCCGCATCGGAGCGGGCGACGACGTCGCGGTGAGCGCGCCCGCGTGCGTGCTCATCCGCGAGCGCTCCGACGGCACCGCGCTGCTCTGCGTCTCGGACCCGGCGCGCCAGGCCGCCGGGCTCGTGCTCACCTGGTACCGCCCCGTGCGCGAGGTGCTCTCCGCGTCCCCGGCCGTCGCCGCCGTCGCCACGGGCCCGGCCCTGCGCCTGACCTTCGCCGACCTCCGTGGCGCGGCCGGAGCCACACAGCAGATCACCGTTGCCCTCGCATAGCAAGAAAATGAATGAAATGCCCGTTTTCCGGTGATATCGAGCCCTTGCACGCGCCTTTAAGGGACGAAGGGATTACCAGCACCCCCCTCCGGCGAAATCCACTGCATCTCTCTGATCTCTGGACATGGAGGGCCATATGGCATACGGATCCCTGGCCGGCGCGGGCGGTGGCGTCGCCGTGGCCGCGCTGGCGGGCGGGCACTTCTGGCTGGTCGGGCTCTGCGTCTCAGCCGTGCTGGCCTGCGCCTTCCTGGTACGGTCCAGATTCCGGCGCGGCCGGGGCCCGCTGTGCCGCTGATCACCGCCCGGTACGCCGGAAACACCAAGCTCCTCGTCCTCGGCGCGCTCCCGATCGCCGGATTCGCCGCCTGGGGCATCGCCCATCTGGCCGCCCTCTCCGGCGCCGTCGGAGGAATCCCGCACGACATGTCGATCGCCTGGCTCGCCTCCTTCCTGCTGCTGTGGTGGGTGCCGCTGGCCTGGTTCGAGCGGCCGGTCCGGATCCCGCCGGGGCGTGGCGCGCAGGTCGGCGCGTTGCGGGTGACGGTCCAGGTGCCCGTCTACAACGAGGACCCGCAGGTGCTGCGCGCGTGCCTGCGCTCGGTGCTGACGCAGAGCCGGCGGGTCAACCGGGTGCGGGTGGTGGACGACGGGTCCGCCGACAGGGTGAGCGGGGAGCCGATCACGTACGACGACGTGCGCCGCGAGTTCGAGGCGCAGGCCATGGTGCGGGGCATCGAGACGACCTGGGACCGTACCGAGAACAGGGGCAAGCGCTTCGCCCAGATGCACGTGCTGGCCGACGACGACGCCGACATCTTCATGACCCTGGACAGCGACTCCGTGCTCGACCGGCACGCGGTCAGGGAGGGGCTGGCCCCGTTCGCCGACCCGCGGGTGCAGTCGGTGGCCGGGCACGTGCTGGTGCTGAACCGCGCCGCCAACCTGCTCACCCGGATGACCTGCGTGTTGTACCTGCCCTTCACCCGCGGCCTGCGCAGCGCCCAGTCGGTGTTGCGGCGGGTCACGATCAACTCCGGCACGCTGGCCTTCTACCGGGCGAACGTGGTGCGCCGGTGCGCGGGAGCGTACGAGAACGAGCACTTCCGCGGGCGTCCGATGCAGATGAACGACGACTCGATGCTCACCTTCTACGCGCTGCTGGCCGGGCACACCGTGCACCAGCCGTCGTCCCTGGTGTTCACGCTGGTGCCCGAGCGCCTGGGCCACTACGCCGGCCAGCAGCTGCGCTGGATGCGCGGCACCACGGTCCGGCACCTGTGGTGGCTTCGGTACATGCCGCTGACCGGCGTGGTCTTCTGGACGACGGTGGCGGAGTACCTGCACCTGCTGCTCGCCCTGGCCATCCCGATCGTGCTGGTCGCCGATCCGGCCTGCCGGGCGCACCTGGGCGAGGTCTCGGTGGCGGCGGCGCAGATCGGGCTGGCCATGAACTACCTGATGGCGCTGCGGCTGTTCACCGTGCGGCGCAGCGACGAGGGCGCGGGGGCCCGGCTGCTGGCCTTCGCGCTCGCGCCGCTGGCCTCGCTCTGGCGGCTCCTGGTGTTGCGCCCGATGTACCTGTACGCGGTGCTGACCTGCTGGCGGGTCAACCACTGGGGCACCCGCGGCGGGATCGAGGTCTCACTCACCGGCAGAACCCCGGCGGGTGGTCCGGCCGGGGTTCCGTCGTGAGGCGGGAGGTCAGGAGCTGAAGCCGACCGCCGTCCAGTCGTAGTACTTGTAACCGCGAGAACCCCAGTTCACGACGTTCTTCTTCACGGCCCAGATGTCGGGGAGCTGGTACAGCGGGATGGTGTGCACCATGTCCCAGATCAGTTTGTCGGCCGCGTTGGCCAGCTCGACCGCCTTGGCCGGGTCGGTCTCGTCCACCGCGGCGTCGATGGCGGCGTCCACGGCCGGGTCGCTGGCCTTGGGGAAGTTGCTCTCGGAGCCGGTCTTGTAGATCTGGGGCATGCTGCCCAGCGGCAGCGGCGTGCCGACCCAGGAGAACGGCGCCAGGTCGAAGTCGCCCTTGATGATGTAGTCGTTGAAGAGCTTGTCGACGGGCACGGGACGGATCGTGACCTTGATCCCGGCCTCCTTGAGCATGGCCTGGATCAGCTCGCTCTCGGTCTTGGCGGTCGCGGAGGTCGACGGGATGACGAGGCCGAGCCCGACTTCCTTGCCGTCCTTCTTGCGGTACTCGCCCTCAAGCTTCGCCCCGGCGCCGTCCAGGAGCTGCTTGGCCTTCTCCAGGTTGTACTTGCCGAGGTCGCCGGAGTTGTCCACGTAGCTCTTGTGGTTGTTCATGAAGACGTGGTTGCCGAGCGTCTGCAGCGGCCACTCCATGTCCTTCAGGTCGGACTGGGTGATCACGTCGCGGTTGATCGCGTACGCGACCGCCTGGCGGATCGACTTGTCCTTGAGGAACTCGCTGGAGTTGTTGACCGTGATGTGCCGCCAGTTCGGGCTCAGCGCCTTGCGGATCTCGGTGTCCGGCACTTCCTTGGCCCGCCGCAGGTTCGCCGGGTTGCCCGCGTCGATCTGGGCGGCGTCCAGCTCACCGTTGGCGAAGGCGTTCACCTCGCCGGCGGACTCGGGGATGGCCCGGATGATGATCTTGTCGAGCTTGGCCTTCTTGCCCCACCATTTCTCGTCGCGCGCGAGCGTGAGCGTCTTGGTGCCCTCGTCGATCTTCTCGATCTTGAAGGGTCCCGCGGTGGCGGGGATCTTCTGCTTGTAGTCGTTGTCGTACGCGTCCGGCGTGCTGACGTGCTCGGCGGGGATCAGATGGGCGGTGCCCCGGTTGTACAGCCCCTGCCACTCCGAGTACGGCTTGGTGAAGGTGATGATCGCGACCTTGTCCGAGTCGCCCTGCTTCACCGACTCGATCTTGTCCCAGCCGTCGGTGGAGGCCGCCTTGAACTTCTTGTCCGTACCGCTGTTGGCCTTCCAGGTCGCTTCAAGGTCCTTGTACGTCATCGGCCTGCCGTCGGACCAGGTGGCCTTCTCGTTGAGCGTGTAGGTGACGACCTGCTTGCCGTCCACCATCTCGTTCTTCACGTCGGAGACATAGTCCGCGTTCGGCGTGAACGTCGCGTTCTCATCCGACATCATGAGCTGCGGCAGGAGCGGGTCCAGCATGGTCGCGGTGTCGGCCTGGTTGCCGTCCACGTGGTTGGGGTTCCACTGGGTCGGCCACTGGCCGATCGCGAAGGTGAACGTACCGCCGTCCTTGACCTGCTCGTACGGCACGGGGTTGATGGCGAAGGACGGAACCTCGGCCATCTGCTGTTGCGCCTGCTTGGACTGCTCGGCGTTCGGCTGCTTGTTCTCCGAACCGCCCCCGCCGCACGCGGTCACGGCCATCGCGAGGACCGCCAACCCGGCGGCCGCACGGTTACGAACCTTCAAACTTCCTCCTGAATATCCGAACCAGATCTTCTAGGGGTAAAGCGAGTCGGTTGGAACGGCCGGGCGACCGCGGGCTCCCCACCGTTCCGCCTTCTCGCAGAAGACGGAACGGTGGCGGGAACGGGAGGTCAGCCGGTGAAGCCGACCGACGTGTAGTCGTAGTACTTGTAGCCGCGCGCGCCCCAGTTGGCGAGGGTCTTCTTCACGCCCCAGATGTCGGGACGCTGGTACAGCGGGATGGTGTGCACCATGTCCCAGATGAGCTTGTCGGCCGCGTTGGCCAGCTCGACCGCCTTGGCCGGGTCGGTCTCGTCCACCGCCGCCTCGATGGCGGCGTCCACGGCCGGGTCACTGGCCTTGGGGAAGTTGCTCTCCGAGCCGGTCTTGTAGATCTGGGGCATGCTGCCCAGCGGCAGCGGCGTGCCGATCCAGGAGAACGGCACCAGGTCGAAGTCGCCCTTGATGATGAAGTCGTTGAAGAACTTGTCATCGGGGACCGGGCGGATCGTGATCTTGATCCCGGCCTCCTTGAGCATCGCCTGGGTCAGCTCGCCCTCGGTCTTGGCGGTGGCGACGCTGGCCGGGATGACGAAGTCGAGCGCGAACTCCTTGCCGTCCTTCTTGCGGTACTCGCCCTCCTGCTTCCAACCGGCCGCGTCGAGCAGCTGCTTGGACTTCTCCAGGTTGTACTTGCCGAGGTCACCGGAGTTGTCGACGTAGCCCTTGTGGTTGTTCATGAAGACGTGGTTGCCGAGCGTCTGCAGCGGCCACTCCATGTCCTTCAGGTCGGACTGGGTGATCACGTCACGGTTGATCGCGTACTGCACGGCCTGACGGACCGACTTGTCCTTCAGGAACTCGCTGGAGTTGTTGACCGTGATGTGCCGCCAGTTCGGGCTCAGCGCCTTGCGGATCTCGGTGTCCGGCACCTGCTTGGCCCGCTGGAGGTTCGCCGGGTTGCCCGCCTCGATGTAGGCGGCGTCCAGCTCACCGTTGGCGAAGGCGTTGACCTCACCGGCGGAGTCGGCGATCGTCCGAATGATGATCTTGTCGAGCTTGGCCTTCTTGCCCCACCACTTCTCGTCACGCACCAGCGTGAGCGTCTTGGTGCCCTCGTCGATCTTCTCGACCTTGAAGGGCCCGGCGGTGGCGGGGATCTTCTGGTTGTAGTCCTTGTCGTACGCGTCCGGCGTGGCCAGGTGCTCGGCCGGAATGAGGTGCGCGGTGCCGCGGTTGAACAGGCCCTGCCACTCCGGGTACGGCTTGGAGAAGGTGATGATCGCGACCTTCTCCGAGTCGCCCTGCTTCACCGACTCGATCTTGTCCCAGCCGTCCGTGGAGGCCGCCTTGAACTTCTTGTTCTGGCCGCTCTGCGCCTTCCAGGAGGCTTCGAGGTCCTTCCAGGTCATCGGCTTGCCGTCCGACCAGGTGGCCTTCTCGTTGAGCGTGTAGGTGACGACCTGCTTGCCGTCCACCATCTCGTTCTTGACGTCGGAGACGTAGTCGGCGTTCGGCGTGAACGTCGCGTTCTCGTCGGCCATCATGAGCTGCGGCAGGATCGGGTCGAGCATGGTCGCGGTGTCGGCCTGGTTGCCGTCCACGTGGTAAGGGTTCCACTGGGTCGGCCACTGGCCGATCGCGAAGGTGAACGTACCACCGTCCTTGACCTGCTCATACGGCACGGCGTTGATGGCGATCGAGGGCGTCTCGGCCATCTGCTGCTGCGCCTGCTTGGACTGCTCGGCGTTCGGCTGCTTGCTCTCCGAACCGCCGCCCCCGCCACAGGCCGCCGCGGCCATGGCCAGAACCGCCAGCCCAGCGGCCGCACGGTGATTGAGCTTCACTCTTCCTCCTGATTGTCCGAGGCCGTGATGACCTCGATCTCCTCCGCGTAATGGCAGGCGGCGCCGTGATCGACGACGTTCGCCAGCCTGGCCACCGAGGGCTCTTCGTCCACACACCGCCGCTGCTCGGCCTCACTGAGCCGGGCGAACTTGGGGCAGCGGGTGCGGAACCTGCATCCAGACGGCGGGTTCGCCGGGCTGGGCAGGTCTCCTTCGAGCAGGATCCGCTTGCGGGTGCGTTCCATCTCGGGGTCGGGCAACGGGATCGCCGACAGCAGCGCCTGCGTGTACGGGTGCGCCGGACTGTCGTAGACGTCCTTGACCGTCCCGATCTCGGCGATCCTGCCCAGGTACATGACGGCCACCCGGTCGGCCAGGTGGCGGACCACGGCCAGGTCGTGGGCCACGAACAGGTAGGCCAGGCCCAGCCTGTTCTTCAGCTCCTCCAACAGGTTGATCACGCCTGCCTGGATGGAGACGTCGAGCGCGGACACCGGCTCGTCCAGCACCAGCACCTTGGGCTCCAGCGCCAGCGCGCGGGCGATGCCGATGCGCTGCCGCTGGCCGCCGGAGAACTGCTGCGGGTAGCGCTCGGCGTGCTCCGGCGCCAGCCCGACGAGCTGGAGCAGCTCCGCGACCTTGGCGGCGACGTCCTTCTTGCCGTGCGCGCGCAGCGGCTCGGCGATGATGTCGCCGACCGGCATGCGCGGGTCGAGCGCGGCCATCGGGTCCTGGAAGACGATCTGCAGGTCCTGGCGCAGTCCCTTGCGCGCGCTCTTGTCCAGCTTGGCGCTGTCCTTGCCGAGCACGACCACGCGCCCGCCCTGCGGCGGCTCCAGCCGCATGATCTGCTGCAGCGTGGTGGTCTTGCCGCAGCCGGACTCGCCCACCAGGGCCAGCGTCTCGCCCTCGGCGATGTCGAGTGAGATGCCGTCAACCGCATACACGGTGCCGACCCGGCGCTTGAAGACCGCGCCCTTCATCAGCGGGTAGTGCCGCTTCATGTCGTCGAGCTCCAGCACGGTGGCGCGCTCGGCGCGCGGCACGCGTACGACGTCGCTCGGCGGGATGACCGGCACGGGGAACACGTCGGCGCCCGTCAGGCCCTTGTGCTCGATCTCGTGCGCCCGGATGCAGGCCACGTGGCGCCCGCCGCCGAAGGGGGTCAGCGACGGCTCCTCGTCGTCGCACATGTCCACCTTCATCGGGCAGCGCGGCGCGAACGGGCAGCCCGGCGGCAGCGCCGCCGGCGAGGGCGGATTGCCCTCGATGGGCACGAGCGCCCCCTCCTCGCCGTCGATCCTGGGGATCGAGGCGAGCAGCCCCATCGTGTACGGCATCCGCGGCCGGTAGTAGATGTCGTCCACCGGCCCCTGCTCGACGGGCTTGCCCGCGTACATGACGAGCACCCGGTCGGCCATTCCCGCGATGACGCCCAGGTCGTGGGTGATCATCACGATGCCGGCGCCCGTCTCCTGCTGCGCGGTCTTGAGCACCTCCAGGACCTGCGCCTGGATGGTCACGTCGAGCGCGGTGGTCGGCTCGTCGCAGATCAGCAGGTCGGGGTCGTTGGCGATGGCCATGGCGATCATCGCGCGCTGCCGCATGCCGCCGGAGAACTCGTGCGGGAACGCCTTGGCCCGCAGGTCCGGGTTCGGGATGCCGACGAGGTCGAGCAGTTCGACGGCGCGCCTGGCCGCCTTGTCCTTGCCCAGCTTCTGGTGCACGCGGACGGCCTCGGCGATCTGGTCGCCGATGGTGTAGACGGGAGTGAAGGCCGACAGCGGATCCTGGAAGATCATGCTGATGGCCTTGCCGCGCACCTTGATCAGGTCTTCCTCGCGCATGCCGAGCAGTTCCTGGCCGTGCAGCCTGGCCGAGCCGCTGACCGTGGCGTTCTTCGGCAGCAGGCCCATGACGGCCAGCGAGGTCACGGACTTGCCCGAGCCGGACTCGCCCACGATGCCGAGCACCTCGCCGCGCTCGACCTCGTAGCTGACGCCGCGCACGGCCTCGATGCCGCCGGGGAAGGTGACGGTGAGGTCCCTGACCTCCAAGATGCTCACGAGTTGCTCCCCGGGTCGAGTGCGTCACGCAGGCCGTCGCCGATCAGGTTCACGCTGAGCACCAGGGCGACCAGCAGGCCCGCGGGGAAGGCGAACAGCCAGGGATAACCGGTGGCGTTGCGGGATCCCTCGGCGATCAGCGTGCCGAGCGAGACGTCCGGCGGCTGGATGCCGAAGCCGAAGAAGGACAGCGCCGCCTCGCCGATGATCGCGCCACTGACGTTGAGCGTCGCGTCGATGATCAGCAAGGAGGACAGGTTGGGCACGATGTGCCGGAAGATGATCTTCCAGCGCGGGATGCCCATGTAGACGGCGGCCAGGACGTACTCACGCTCGCGGAGCGAGAGCGTCATGCTGCGCACGACCCTGGAGGTGATCATCCAGGAGAACGCGGCCAGCAGCGCCACGAACCACAACCACGAACCGCCCTCCCTGAGCCTCGGCGAGACGATCGCGATGATCAGGAAGCTCGGCAGGACGAGCAGCAGGTCCACGCCCCACATGAGGAGCCGGTCCACCCAGCCGCCGAAGTAGCCGGCGAACGCGCCGACGATCGCGGCCAGGCCGGTGGAGATCAGCGCCACCAGCAGGCCGATGACGATCGACTTCTGCATGCCGCGCAGGGTCACCGCGTACATGTCCTGGCCGATCGCGGTCGTGCCCCACCAGTGGTCGCCGTCCGGCGCCGACAGGAAGGCCAGGAAGTCCTTGTCCGTCCAGTCGTAGTTGCCGAAGAAGGGGCCCGCGTAGGCCAGCGCCACCAGCACGATCAGCGCGACGAATCCGTAACGGGCCTGCTTGTTGCGCAGCAGGCGCCTGAGGACGACTTTCGATCTCATCTCAGCTCACCCGCACCCGGGGATCGAGGGCCGCCACCAGCAGGTCCGACAGGAAGGACGCGAACAGGATGCAGACGGCGGCGAAGAAGGTCACGGCGGCCACGGAGTTCACGTCGTTCTGGTTGATCGAGTCGACCAGCCAGGCGCCCATGCCGTGCCAGGAGAAGATCTTCTCGGTGAACGTGGCTCCGGTGAACATCGTGCCGAACGCGAAGGCGAAGTACGTCGCCGACGGGATCAGCGCGGTCCGCAGCGCGTGCTTGATGAGCGCCGTCCTGCGCCGCAGGCCCTTGGCCATCGCGGTGCGGACGAAGTCCTGGTTCAGCACGTCGAGCATCATGTTGCGCTGGATTCGGCTGTAGAAGGCGATCGAGCCCAGGCTGAGCGAGATCGTCGGCAGGATGAGGTGGTTCAGCCGGTTGAGGAACTGATCCCACCCGGCCAGCCGGGGGTTGTACTCGCCGGTGTACTCGATCAGCGTGAACCCCAGCCCCCTGTTGAGGTTGTACGTGCCGATCGCCAGCAGCGTGGCCAGCACGAACACCGGGATCGCCATGATCACGAAGGAGCTGACGCCGATGAACCGGTCGCTGAGTTTGTACTGCTTGACCGCGGAGAACGCGCCCAGCGCCACGCCCAGGGCGAAGCCCACCAGCGTGCCGATGAGCAGAAGTCTCAGGCTGACCATGATCCGACGACCCATCTCGTCGTTGACCGAGCCGCCGTTCCAGGTTTTGCCGAAGTCTCCGGTGATGACGCCCGAGGCCCAGGTCGCGTAGCGCTGGAGCACGGGGGTTTTGTCATTCAGGTTGTACTGATCAAGTGTGGCGTCGATGACTTCCTCGGCCACCGGAGGCTGGCGGCCCTCATAGGCGGCCCGCGGGTTCATGGTGGTGGCCGCGAGCATGTACGCCAGACTCGCCGCTATGGCGACCAAGATCACGTTTATTGCCAACCTGCGGAGCAGGTACTTGCCCATCACTCTCCGTTCGCGCTGACCGAGGGCGCGAACTTCCGGATGGAGGTGCGGGCCCCGCAACGTAAACCCATCTCGCATCGTGAAAAATCAGGGAAGTTGAGATGGCGATCGCAGCGAAGAATATAAGCAAAAATATAACAACCTGAAACGGTGGCATATAACGGTCAGGTCACCCGCAATAGATCGTCAAGGCCCCTGCAGCCCCGGGAAACACCGGCTTCGAGCTGGGGGAACGCCACCTTACCGAAGGGGTGTGACAGCGCTCTCACAGGTGCTTGTGTCACAGAATCCGGACACTATTTGCCCGTTCCACAACGTGATCCGCATCATAATCACCGACCGGTGACTGTGAGCACCGGATGACCCAAGCGGGCGTCAGCCGGCCTCGGCGAGCGCGGCGGCCACGGCGTCGTAGGACTTCCCGACCTCCTCGGCGTTGCCCATGCGGTGCCACTCGAGCCGGTCGGCCCCGAGATGGCGGATCTCGTAGATCTTCGCCCGCCACCGCGCCTCGGGGCTGCCCTCCGGCTCCCCGTACGCCTCCCAGAACGCCGTCCGCTCGTCCTGCTTGCGCAGGGCCATGCGGATCGTCCAGTCGGCCGCGGGGTCGCCCCACCACGTGCGGTCGAAGTCGAGCACTCCGGTGATCGTGGGCTCGGGCGCCTCGGCGGCGAGCAGGATGTTGACCGTCCACAGGTCGCCGGTGAGCAGGCGCGGCTCGGTGATCTCGTCCAGCACGGCCTGCCGGTCGGCGGCCACGGCGGCGGCCTTGCGCACGTCGGAGGCGTCGAGCCCGGCCAGTTCCAGATCGGCCGCGATCTGCGTCAGCGAACCCGTCACGGCCTGGCCCCAGGTGTCGTGGGCGGGCGCGCCGACGGGGCCGAAGCGGGGGCCGCGCACGTCGTGCACGGCCCGTGCGATCTCGCCCAACTGCCGGTAGTAGCCGCGCCACAGCGGGCGCGGGTAGTGGGACAGCAGTTCCGGGGCCGGCACGCCGTCCAGCAGCGTCTGGACCATGTAGTCGCGGCCGATCAGCTCGTGCGTCCAGTCGGCCGCGATGACGCGGGGCATCAGCGGGGCGATCACGGAGAGGTACGGGAGGCTGGCGTACTCGTTGCGCATGAACTCCCCCTCGGAGGAGAACTGGCGGGCCGGCTCCGGGGCGAACCGCATGATCACCGGGCGGTCCTGACCGGCGACGGTGACCTTGTAGGTGTTGTTGTACATGCCCAAGCCCAGCTCGACCGCCGACAGGGCGTCCCGGCCGAAGACGCGTCTGCTGATCCGCTGGAGGTGGTCGGCGGTCACGGGCTGCTGGAACGCCTGCTCGGGGCGCTCGATCGGCTGAAAGTCCACCGCGCCATCATGCCGGGCCGTCGGCCCGGCCGGGGCCGTCGGCCCGGCCAGGGGGCGGCGGCTCGGTCAGGTGGCGGCGGCTCGGTCAGGTGGCGTTCGTGGTTGAGCGGGCGCCGGTTCCGGCGGCGGCGCGCAGGAAGTAGTCCTCGCCGCCCACCTGGCCGCCCTTGAGCGCCACCTCCAGGCCGTCGCACGCGGGGTCGTCCGAGGCCAGCACGCACACGGGGCCGCCGACCGCCAGCGTCCCGACCACGTCCAGGGCGCGGGCCCCGAGCGCGGCCACGACCTCGCCCGAGGTGTCGCCGCCCGCCACCACCAGCCGCCGCACCAGCCCTTTTGTCACGGCCATGACCGCCACCCCGCCAAGCGCCTCGCCGACGCCCGCCGGGTCGCGGGCCGGTCCGCGCGTCGTCTGCACGATGGTGTGCCGGCCCGCCCGCAGGCTCGCCTCTGCCTCGGCGATCGTGGCGGGCCCGCCGGCGACGTCGAGCACCGTCCAACCGGCCCGCTCGGCGGCGTCGATCTGGCGCGCGGTGACCGGAGACCGGCTCCCGGACACGACCAGCACCGGCGAGGCGGCCCCGAGCACCACCCCGCCCGCCCCTCGCGCCGACGTGGCCGGGTGGTGTCGCGCCGCCAGCGCCGAGGCGAGGGCGTGGCTCAGGCCGCCGGAGCCGACGCAGTACAGCGGTCCGTCGCCATCAGAGGCGGAGGTGAGGAGGAGGTGGCCGAGGGTCAGGAGGTGGTCCTCGGTCATGGCGTCCGCGACGAAGGCCGCGTCCCCCGCTCTGGCCCGGTACGCCTCCTCCGACGCCCCGGCCGGCAACCAGCCGACCCGCCCCGCGCCCTGTTCGGTCAGCCGTACCCGCAGGTCGGCCTCCCTCGCCGGGGTGACCGGGTGGTCGCGGGCGGGCGGGTGGCGGTCGAGGCGGACCACCTCATCGCCCGCCCGTACGAAGTGGTTGGCGAACCACGTGTAGCGCCCGAACTCGGGCTGGGCGGCCAGCACCGGCACCGCGCGCCGGGCCGGCCCCTCACGGTGCAGGGCCGCGATGACCGCGCCGATGCTGCCATGCTCGGGAGAGGAGTCGAAGGTCGAGCAGATCTTGTACTGGACGGCCAGCGGCCCGAGCGCCGCCATCGCCCGCAGCGCCGGCAACACCGTCGCCACCGGGTCGGCCGCCGCCCTGGCGGTGGTGGCCAGGCCGATGACGTCGTCCCGATCGTGCAGGTGGGCGACGTCCGTGACCAGGGATCCGCTCAGCCCGAACCGCCTGAACTGCCACAGTGCGTCCGTCGCACCCGTGAAGTCGTCGGCCACGAAGGCGAACAGGGTCATGCCCGCGCCGCCCGTCCACGCGGGGAGGCGCCGTACCGGAAGGTGGGTCTCATCGGGCCACCAGGCCGCCGAAGTGCCGCAGCGCCGCGACCAGCTCCGGCTCGTCCACCTCCGACAGCGGCACGCCCGCCGCGACCGCCGCCCACGCCTGCCGGATGCTCGTGATCCCGGCCGCCGGTCCGCCCGGATGGCCGAGCACTCCCCCGCCGGCCAGCACCAGCAGGTCATCAGTCCCCGTACGCTCCATGGTGACCGGCGCGGTCCCCGCCCACTGCGCCGACGACAACACGGGCAGGCAGGGGAAGCCGCCCAGCAGCGGCGACCGCACGGCCTCGACCATCGCGGCCACCTCGTCGTCGGTGACGTAGAACTTGCTGTGGAAGCCACCGGAGTGCAGGTGGTCGATCCCGGTCAGGCGGGCCAGCTTCTGGTAGGCGACGTGCCCGATGCCCAGCCCCGCGTGCCTGGCCAGCGCGCCGATGCCGGTGACGTGCGCGTGGATGGGCACCCTGGCGTGCCGCCGGAGCATGGCGACCGCGGGGAAGCCGACGACGTTGAGGTTGACCATCACGCAGGTCCCGCCGGCGGCCACCACCATGTCGTGGTTGCGCAACATGCGGTCGGGCTCGTCGCTGATGTTGAAGGCGTACATGGGCCGCCGCCCCGTACGCCGCTCCACCTCGTCGAGCGCGCCGGTCACGGCCCTGATGCGCTGGGCCAGCGGCGCGGGCGGGCAGTCGGCGTTCACCTCGTCGTCCTTGATGAAGTCGGCCCCCGCCAGCCCCAGCTCCAGCACCAGGTCCACGTAGTCGGACGGGCGCAGGCCGACGTTGGGCTTGACGATGGTGCCGATCAGCACCCCCGAGGGGCGCCCGACGAGCCGCCGCGTGCCCTCCACCGCGAATCCCGCCGGCAGGTACGCCTCCCCGAACGCGGTGGGCAGCTCCAGGTCCATCAGCTTGAGCCCGGCCAGCTCGCGCAGCTCGTACAGGTTGCCGGCGACCACGGGGAAGAGGTTGGTCAGCGAGGGCCCGGTGTTGTCCAGCGGGAACCCGATGCGGACGAGGGCGGCGTGCAACGGCCCGTCCCCGCGCGCCCCGGGCAGGGCCTCGGTGACGGGCGCGGGGATCTCCGTCATGTCCAGCACCACCGCGCTGTGCCGGGCGCGCAGCTCGTCGGTCTCCCCGGCGACGCTGACGAACGTGCCGGTGCTCTGCTCGCCCGCGATCGCGCTGACCGCCTGCTCCAGCGGCAGCTTGGTGACGACGCGGTACGTCGCCACGGTCATCTCGCGCCCACCGGTGTCAGACATGGAGCTCCCCGGCCAGGTGCTCCATCGCGACCGGCGGGCTGGCCAGGATCGGCACGGGTGAGGAGATCGTGCCGGCCACCCGCGCCATCGACGCCTGGGCCAGCACGATCACGTCCACCTGCCCGCCCAGCTCCGCCAGTGCCTCGGACACGCGGGCGTCGTGGGTGGCGGCGTCGCCGCTCATGAGGGCCTCGAACGCGCCCTCGCACAGCCGGGCCGTCAGCGTGATCTCGGCCCCGGCCGCATCGGCGCGGCGGCGTACGAGGTCGGCGGTGGGGTCGAGGGTGGTGGACAGGGTGGCGATGACGCCGATCCTGCGGCCGGTGGCCACGGCCTTGTCCGCCATCGGCCGGTCCACGCGGGTGACGGGCACGCCGGTCAGCGGCTCGGAGGCTTCGACGGCCGGGCCGATCGAGGAGCAGGTGACCAGGATGTGGTCGGCTCCGGCGGCCTCGGCCGAGGCGACGTGCCCCGCGACCCGGCGCGCGGTGTCGGGGGTGAGGCGGCCGGCCGCGATGGTGTTCTTGATCAGGCTGTCGTCGACGATGTTGAACGTCTCGACGCCCGGCAGGTGCTTGGCGCACAACTCGGCGAACACCGGCACCAGCGTGGCCGAGGTGTGGATCAGTCCCAGTGTCTTGGTCAAGGTCTCTCCATCCGGGGGTGCGTGAACAGGTCGTGCCAGGCGCGGAAGTGGTCGTCGCTGGCCTGGCCCGCGGCGTCCTCGTCGCCGGCCAGCAGCGCTTCGTACAGGGGCCGGTGGGCGGCCACCGAGACCTCCTTGTCGTGCGGGTGGGTCTTGAGCCGGTCGCGGCGCTGACGTACGGCGCGGAAGAGCACGCCGGTCATCGCGTCGGCGAAGAACGTGAGCGCGGCGTTGCCGGTGGCGTGCAGCAGCGCCTGGTGGAAGGCGAAGTCGGCGCGGTCGATGTCCTCGGCGGTGGCGGCGGCCTCCATGTCGGCCAGGGCCTTGCCGACGTGCGCGATGGCGACCGGGTCGCCCTTGCGCGCGGCCTCCCTGGCCGCCTGGCGTTCGAGCGCGACGCGTACCGAGTGCAGGGATTCGATGCTGAGGTGGCTGGCGGACAGGGCCAGGTCGAGGGCGAACTCCAGGCCCTGCGGGTCCAGCCGCCGCACGTAGGTGCCCGAGCCCTGGCGCCTGCTCAGCACGCCGAACGCCTCCAGCAGCCGCAGCCGGTCGCGCAGCGCGGTGCGGCTGACGCCGAGCCGTTCCGCCAGCTCCCGCTCGGGCGGCAGCCGGGCGTCCTCGCCGAGGTCGCGGATCAGGCCGGTGAGGGCGTCGGATACGGGGTCGGCAGCCATACGGTCACCTCGGCGGAATTGGTCGTACCACTTGACCGAAAGGTACTACCAAACCAGCCGAAAGTCACTTCATCAGATGAAAATCTAACTTCATCCGATGAAAGGCTATGAAATCGGGCGAACGCGGGATAGCGTGCGGAGCCGTGGCAACTGATCCCCAGAGGGACTCGGCCCGGAACGTCCAGGTCGTTCAGGCCCTCGGCGCCCGTATCGTCGGCGGTTCGCTGGCTCCCGGCACCTCCATCCCCATCGAGGAGGACCTGGTCGGCGAGCTCGGCGTGGGCCGCTCCGCGGTGCGGGAGGGCGTGAAGGTGCTGGCGGGCAAGGGCCTGCTGGAGACCAGGAGGAGCGCGGGCACGATCGTGCGCCCCCGCGAGTCCTGGAACCTGCTCGACGCCGACGTGCTGAGCTGGCGCTTCGAGCCGGAGGCCCGTCCTGGGGACATCCGGGTGCTGGCCGACCTGCGGGTCGCGCTGGAGCCCGGAGCGGCCAGAGTGGCGGCCGAACGGGCCGACGCGGCGGCCGTGCGGCGCATCGACGAGGCCCTGGCCGCGCTGTACGCCACGGCCGACGACCCCGAGCCGTTCATCGAGGCCGACCTGGCCTTCCACAAGGCGGTGTTCGCCGCCGCCGACAACGACCTGCTCCTCTACATCTACGACATGATCAGCATCGCCCTGCGGTCCGTGCGCCAGGTGCACACCCGCTCGGTGGCGCACAACAAGGAAACGCTGCCCGGTCACGAGCGCGTGGCCCAGGCGATCAGGCGCAGGCACCACCGCAAGGCCGAGGAGGCCATGCGCACGGTGGTCGAGGTCGCCCGCGCCGACGCCGAGCAGCACGTACGTCTCTGCTGCTAGAAACGCCAGGCTGCTAGAAAACGCCAGAAAGGGCTCCCTCCTTGGACGTCCTCCTCGATGTCGACGGCCCCGTCGCCGTCGTCACCCTCAACCGACCAGCCAAGCTGAACGCGATCACCCCCGACATGGCCGCCGCGCTGCGCGCCTGCCTGACCAGGGTGGACGCCGACCATGACATCCGGGTGGCGGTGCTCACGGGCTCCGGCGAGCGCTCGTTCTGCGTCGGCAGCGACATCCGCGAACTCGACGAGTACGCCACGCCGTGGGAGTTCCGCAACCGCGGCGACTACGGCGACGCCGTACGCGCCCTGCGCAAGCCGATCATCGCGGCCGTCAACGGCTACGCCTACGGCGGCGGCCTGGAACTGGCCATGGCCTGCGACGTCAGGCTGGCCGCGGAGAACGCCACGTTCGCCGCGCCGGAGATCAAGCTGGGCTGGATCGGCGGCAGCGGCCAGTCGGCGTTGCTCGCACACGCCGTCGGCCCGAGCAACGCGGCCACGATGTTGCTCACCGGCGACCCCATCGACGCCACCCGCGCCCAGGCATGGGGGCTGGTCACGGACGTGCACCCGCAGGAGGACCTGCTGAAGGCGGCGACCACGCTGGCCGGCACCATCGCCAAGCGCCCGCCGATCGCCGCCCAGACCGCCAAGGCCAACCTCAGGGCCGCCTACTCGATGCCGCTCGACCAGGCCATCCAGTACGAGCGCGACCTGCAGACCGTCTGCTTCGCCACGGCCGACGCGGCCGAGGGCAGGGCCGCCTTCGCCGCCCGCCGCGAACCCGTCTTCGAGGGGCGCTGACATGGGTGTGCTCGACGGCATCCGGGTGATCGACCTGTCCATCGCGATGGCCGGCCCGCTGGCCGCCATGCGGCTGGGCGACCTGGGCGCGGACGTGGTCAAGGTGGAGCCGGTGACCGGCGAGTGGCAGCGGCACGCCCCCGCCGGCGGCGCCAACGGCAACCGGGTCAACGCCTCGTTCCTGTCGCTCAACCGCAACAAGCGCAGCCTCGCGGTGAACCTCAAGTCCGACGAGGGCCGCGAGATCGTGCACAAGCTGGCCGCGACGGCGGACGTGTTCCTGCAGAACTACCGGCCCGGCGTGGCCGAGCGGCTGGGCATGGACTACGACACGATCCGCGGGCTCAACCCGTCCATCGTGTACGTGTCGATGTCCGGCTACGGCGAGACCGGCCCGTACATCTCCCGTCCCGGTCAGGACCTGCTGCTGCAGGCCATGAGCGGCGCCATGCTGAGCACCGGCCGCGAGGGCGACCCGCCCGTGCCCGCCGGCTCGTACGCGATCGACGCCATCACCGCCTACAGCGCCTTCGAGGGCGCGCTGGCCGCGCTCCTGCACCGCGAGCGCACCGGCGAGGGACAGCGGGTGAGCGTCAACATGCTGGACGCGGCCGTGGCCGTGCAGATGCAGGAGTTGTCGATCTACACGGTCGGCAAGGTGCCGCAACGACGCGGGCGAGAGCCGCACGGCCACACCTACATCCGCGCCCCGTACGGCGTCTTCGCCACCAAGGACGGCTTCATCGCGCTCGGCATGCCCAGGCTGGACGGGCTGGCCGTGGCGCTGGACCTGCCGGAGCTGGCCGAGATGGACGGCGACGCCGACGGCCACACCAGGCGCGACGAGATCACCGCGCTGGTGGCGGGCCGCCTGCCCGAGCGCACGACGGCCGAGTGGCTGGAGATCTGCGCCCGCCACGACCTGTGGGCCGGCCCGGTGTACGGCTACGCCGACCTGGTCAACGACCCGCAGGTGGCGCACAACGGCTCGTTCGTCACCTACGAGCACCCCACCGAGGGCACGGTCACCACGCCCGGCTTTCCCTACCGTTTCAGCGCCACCCCGCCCGGGGTGCGCAGGGGCGCGCCGCTGGTCGGCGAGCACACCGGCGAGCTGCTCGAAGAGCTCGGCTACCCGGCCGAGCGCACCGCCGAGCTGGCTGCGGAGGGCGTGCTGGCATGCGAGGGCTGACCTGGGACCATCCGCGCGGGTACGCGCCGCTGGAGGAGCTGACCCGGCTCGACCTGGCGGGGACGAACCCGTACGGGGCCGTCCCTGAGCCGATCGCGTGGGACCGGCAGCCCCTGGAAGGGTTCGAGTCCGAGCCGATCGCCCGGCTCGCCGAGACCTACGACGTGATGGTGATCGACCATCCGGGGCTGGGCGCGGCGACGGACGCGCTGGTGCCGATGGAGGAGTTGTTCTCGCCCGGGGAGCTGGCCGGGCTGCGCTTCGCGGGCCGCTCCTACGAGAGCTACCACCTGGACGGCAGGCAGTGGGCGCTGCCCCTCGACGCCGCCACGCAGGTCGCCGCCGCCCGGCCCGGCGTGCGGGTGCCGGCGTCGTGGCCCGAGGTGGTGGAGGCCGCGAAGAGCACGCGGATGGCGCTGTGCCTGGGCGGGCCGCACGCGTTCCTCATGTTCTGCGCGGTGACGTGCGGGGACTTCCTCGATGAACAGGCCGGTGAGCGGGCGCTGGAGCTGATGGCCGAGCTGCTCGCGCTGTCCTCTGATCGCGAGGTGCGCAACCCGATCGGCGTGCTGGACGCGATGGCGGCCGGGGACGTGGACTGCTGCCCCCTGCTGTACGGCTACGTCACCTACCCCCTGACCTTCTCCGACGCCCCCGCCTGGCCCGGACGGGCGCCGGGCAGCGTGCTCGGCGGCACCGGGCTGGTCGTCTCGCGGCGGCGCATCGGCGAGATCCGCGAGTCGGTGCGGGCGCACCTGCTGCGGCTGACGTCCGAGCCGGTGCAGGCCGAGCTGTTCCCGGCCACCGGCGGCCAACCGGCCGCCCGGTCCGTCTGGGACCACCCGGGCTTCTACCGCGACACGCTCGCCACCATGGAGGCCGCCTGGATCAGGCCGCGCTTCCCCGGCTATATCGCCCTGCAGACGCGGTCGTCGGCGCTGATCCGCGACGGGCTGTTCGCCGGGACGCCGGCCCGCGACCTGCTCAAGCACCTGCACGAGGAATGGAGGACCCCATGACCACGGCGCTCGTCACAGGCGCCGCCGGAGCGCTCGGCCGCGCGATCGTGCGCCGCCTGGCCGCCGACGGCCACCAGGTGGCGGCACTCGACGTCGACACGGCCGGCCTGGACGGCACGCTCAACCTGAAGACGGACCTGCGCGACCCGGAAGCGATCGAGGCCGCGTTCACCGAGACGGCCGAGCGGCTCGGCCCGGTCGGCATCCTCGTCAACAACGCCGCCGTCTACCCGGCCCGCCCGTTCCTGGAGGTGCCGCTCGACGAGTACGACAACGTGATCGCGGTCAACCAGCGCGCCTACTGGTTGTGCGCCCAGCACGCGGCCAGGCAGATGATCGGCCCGGGTGGCGGCGCGATCGTCAACGTCGCCTCGATCACCATGCACGGCGGCTGGTCCGACCTGGCCGCGTACGTGTCCACCAAGGGCGCGGCGGCCTCGCTCACCCGGGCGCTGGCCCGGGAGCTGGGCCCGCGGGAGATCAGGGTCAACTGCGTCTCCCCCGGCGCGTTCCCGACGGCGGCCGAGGAGATCCACGAGGACCTGGAGTCCTACAACCGGATGGTGCTGGAACGCCAGGCGTTGCAGCGGCGCGGCACACCCGAGGAGCTGGCCGCCGTGGTGTCGTTCCTGACGGGCCCCGACGCCTCGTTCGTCACGGGCCAGACCATCGAAGTCAACGGAGGGTGGGTGATGGCATGACGCCGGACCGCAGGCGGCTGGCCGAGCTGACGGGCGACCTGAGCGCGGCCGGCGGGGTCCGCCTCGTCACGCTGGGCGACGGCGTGGAGCGCGGGGTCAGGGCGCTGGAGTTCCGTACCGGCTCGGGGCTGGCGTTCGACGTGCTGGTGGACCGGTGCATGGACATCGGGCACGCCGAGCACGCGGGACGGGCGTTCGGCTGGCGCTCCCCCACCGGTTTCCGTCATCCGGGGCTGCACGAGAACAACGACGAGGACGGGCTGTCGTGGTTGCGCTCGTTCTCGGGGCTGATCGTGACGGCCGGGCTCGACCACACGCTGTTCGGCGGCGACGTGCCGGCCGAGGGTTACCGGTATCCGCCGCGCGAGTCCGTACGGCACGGGCTGCACGGCCGCGCCGGCAACCTGCCCGCCCGGCTGAGCGGCTACGGCGAGCGGTGGGACGGCGAGCGCTGCGTGCTCTGGGCCGAGGGCGAGATGCGGCAGGCCGCGGTGTTCGCGGAGAACCTGCGGCTGGTGCGCCGGATCGAGGCGGATCTCGGCGGCGACGAGATCCGGCTGATCGACACGGTGACCAACGCCGGGTTCGAGGCCACGCCGCACATGTACCTGTACCACATCAACCTGGGCTGGCCGCTGCTCGACGAGGGCGCCAGGCTGGAGGCCGACATCCGCGAGACGCTGTGGCAGAGCGACAGCGTGGCCGAGCAGAAGGCCGACCACCTCACCTTCCCCGGTCCCGTGCCGGGCTTCGTGGAGCAGGTGTACGAGCACGCGCTCGTCCCCCGCCCCGACGGGCTGCACCGGGTGGCCGTGGTCAACGACCGCCTGGGCATGCGGGTGGCCGTGGAGTGGCGGGCGGCGGAGTTCCCGCACTTCTTCGAGTGGATGAACCTGCGGGCCGGCAACTACGCGGTCGGCCTGGAGCCGTCCACGCACCACGTGTCGGGTGACGCCGCCGCCCGGCAGGACGGGAGCATGATCTGGCTCGAACCGCAGGAGTCGCGCACGTACCACACGACCTTCCGTGTGGAGGCCGCATGATCCCTACAGGCGGTAGGCGCGGCGCGCGGTCCCGGCGAAGACCTCGGACCGCTCACCGTCCGACAGCCCGGCGCACAGCTCGTCCGCGGCCGTGACGACCTGGTCGTACTCGGCCGCGAGCAGGCACACCGGCCAGTCGGAGCCGAACATGACCCGCTCGGGGCCGAACGCCTCCAGCACCGTCTCGGCGTAGGGCCGCAGATCGGCCGTACGCCACGAACCCCAGTCGGCCTCGGTGACCAGGCCCGACAGCTTGCAGTAGACGTTGGGCCCGGCGGCCAGCTCCAGGATCCGGCTCCGCCACGGCTCCAGCTCTCCCGCGGCGATCGGCGGCTTGGACAGGTGGTCGAGCACGAACGTCAGCTCGGGCAGCGCCCTCACCGTCTCGACGGCGGCGGGCAGTTGGTGCGGCAGCGTCAGCAGGTCGTAGGAGAGTCCGGCGGCGGCCACGGCGGCCAGCCCGCGGCGCACGTCGGGCCGGCTCAGCCAGCCGGGGTCGGGCTCGGACTGCACGCCGTGGCGCACGCCGACCAGGCCCGAAGGCAGGGCGGCGAGCGTGTCGGCGACGTCGGGCGCGGTCAGGTCCACCCATCCGACCACCCCGGCGACCAGCTCGGACCGGGCGGCCAGGTTCAGGAACTCGCGGGTCTCCGCCAGATCGGCCAGGACCTGGACCAGCACCGTGCGGGTGACGCCCGCCGCGGCGGCGGGTCCTGCGAGGTCGTCGAGCGTGTACGTGCGGCGCACTGGCGCCATCTTGGCGGAGTCCAGCCAGCCGTGCGGGCGGGCGGACAGGTCCCAGACGTGGTGGTGGGCATCGATGCGACTCACAGCACCGCAAGCTAGCAGACATCCCATGTTTTCCCCCAGAAACAAGGAGAAATCGGTGACCAACGACGGCTACACACGTCGAGGCGTGCTCGCGACCGGGTTAGGCGCGGCGGCCGGATCCCTGCTCGTGAGCGGCGCGACCGCCGGCCCCGCGTGGGCGCAGGACGACAAGCAGGGCAACCCGCTGACCCTCTGGTACAACCGCCCCGCCGAGGTCTGGCTGGAGGCGCTGCCGGTCGGCTGCGGGCGGCTGGGCGCGATGGTGTTCGGCGGCGTGGCCACCGAACGGCTGCAGCTCAACGAGGACAGCATCTGGGCCGGCGGCCCGCACAACTACGACAACCCCGAGGCCCTGGCCGCGCTGCCGGAGATCAGGCGGCTGGTCTGGGAGGACAAGTGGCAGGCCGCCCAGAACATGGCGGACGAGAAGCTGCTCGGCACGCCCAGCGAGCAGGCGTGGTACCAGGTGCTCGGCGACCTCACGCTGACCTATCCGGGGGCGGCCGAGTTCACGGACTACCGGCGCGAGCTCGACCTGACCGACGCGACCACCCGCGTGCGGTTCACCCGTGACGGCGTGCGGCACGGGCGCGAGGTCTTCGCCAGCAACCCCGACCAGGTCATCGTGGTGCGGCACACCGCCGACAAACCCGGCTCGATCTCGTTCACGGCGGCCTTCTCCAGCCCGCAGCAGTCGAGCTCGGCCGGCGCCGGGCGGAACACGATCGCGTTGAACGGCGTCAGCGGCCAGACCGAGGGCATGCGGGGCGAGGTCCGGTTCCAGGCGCTGGCCAGGGCCGAGGCCAGAGGCGGCAGCGTGCGCGTGGACGGCGGCACGCTGGTCGTCGAGGGCGCGGACGAGGTCACCCTGCTGATCTCCATGGGCAGCAGTTACCGCAGCTACAAGGATGTCGGGGGCGATCCGGCGCAGGTCGCGGGCCGTCATCTGGCGAAGGTGGGCGGGCGGCCGTACGAGGTGCTGCGGCGCAGGCACGTACAGGACTACCAGCGGCTGTTCGGCCGGGTCGGGATCGACCTGGGCACCTCGGAGGCGGTCGCGCTGCCCACCGACGAGCGCATCAAGCGCCAGCAGCTCGCCACCGACCCCCAGCTCGCCGCCCTGTACTTCCAGTACGGCCGCTACCTGCTCATCTCCTGCTCCCGCGCGCCCGGCTACGCCGCCAACCTGCAGGGCATCTGGAACGACTCGCTCGAACCGGCGTGGCAGTCGAAGTACACGATCAACATCAACTGCCAGATGAACTACTGGCCCGCCGCGCCCGGCAACCTCATCGAGTGCATGGACCCGCTCTTCGACCTGATCAAGGACCTGTCGGAGACCGGCGCCCGCACGGCGAAGGACAGCTACGGGGCGCCCGGCTGGGTCGCCCACCACAACACCGACGGCTGGCGCGGCACCGCCCCCGTGGACTTCGCCTTCTACGGCGTGTGGCCGACCGGCGGGGCGTGGCTCTGCCTGACGCTCTGGGAGCACTACCTCTACACCGGGGACGAGCGGCGGCTGCGCGAGCACTTCCCGCTGATCAAGGGCTCGGTGGAGTACTTCCTCGCCACCCTGCAGACCGACCCGAGAACCGGCTACCTGGTGACCAACCCGTCGCACTCCCCCGAGGTCGGGCACCACGAGGACAACGGCGAGAACGTCAGCATCTGCGCCGGGCCCACCATGGACATGCAGATCCTGCGGGACCTGTTCGCCGCCTTCGAGGAGGCTTCGCAGGTGCTCGGCGTGGAGGAGGGCATGCGGGCCGAGGCCGCGCAGGCCCGCGCCAAGCTGGTGCCCAACCAGGTCGGTCACCTCGGGCAGATCCAGGAGTGGCAGGAGGACTATCGGGGTGACGCGGCGCTGTCACGCAGCCGGCACATCTCGCACCTGTGGGGCCTGTTCCCCAGCGAGCAGATCGACCCCCGGCTGACGCCGGAGCTGGCCACGGCGGCGCGGCGGACGCTGGAGCTGCGCGGGGAGGCGGGGGCCGGGTGGTCGCTGGCCTGGAAGATCAACTTCTGGGCGCGGCTGCTGGACGCCGCCGAGGCCTACAAGCGGCTGAGCAACCTGCTGGTGCCCGCGCGTACCGCGCCGAACATGTTCGACCTGCACCCGCCGTTCCAGATCGACGGCAACTTCGGCGGCACCTCGGGGATCACCGAGATGTTGTTGCAGAGCCACGGCGGTCAGGTGCACCTGCTGCCCGTCCTGCCCTCCGCGTGGCCCGCCGGGTCCTATCGCGGGCTGCGGGCCAAGGGCGGCTTCGAGGTGGACGTGGAGTGGGCGGGCGGCGCGTTGCGGCGCGGGCGGGTGCGCTCCGACCTGGGGCGTAAGCTCACCCTGCGCACCACCCAGCCGGTGACGGTCACCGAGCGCGGCCGGCCGGTGAAGGTGGAGCGGCCCGAGCCGGGCGTGGTCGTCCTCGACACCCGCCGTGGCGCGACCTACGAGATCACACCGTCCGCCTGACCGGCGCAGGCGCGGGGCGGGGTGCGGGAGGCCTCGCCCCGGGCGTGCGCGGCGAACAGCCGCGCCGCCTCCTCCGGATCTCCCGAGGCCAGGGCCGCCACGAGGTCGTCGTGGTGGCCCGCCATGGCCGACCAGTCCCCGTCGTAGAGCGGGTTGCCCACCACATGCAGGCTCCACAGGTTCGACTCGATGGTCCGCCACAACCGCAACAGGAAGGAGTTGCCGCACGCGGCGCACACCCGGCGATGAAAGGTCAGATCCGCGTCCCTGAAGGCCCCGATGTCCCCGTCGCGGGCCGCCTTCCGCATGGCCAGGACGTCGGCGGAGAGCTGCCGCAACGTGTCGGCCCGGATGCGGGCGGCGGCGCCGCGTGCGGCATACTCCTCCAGCAACACCCTGATGTCGCGGACCTCCCTGGCCTGCTCGTCGGAGATCTCCGCGACATAGCTGCCCCGGTTGGGATAGGAGATGACCAGTCCCTCGTGCGCCAACCGCTTGATCGCCTCCCTGGCCGGGGCCTGGCTGGTGCCGACCCGCCGGGCGATCTCCGCCTCGACCAGCCGCTGCCCCGCGACCAGCTCGCCGGAGACGATCCAGCCGCGCAGCAGCGCGTAGACCCGGTCCGACAACAACTCCCTGGGCAGCACGCGGGCCGCGTGCGGCGCGACCTGCTGCTCCTGCCAGATGCGCGCGACCGTGGACTGCGACAGCCCGAGCTGGGCGGCCATCAGCCGGGTGGACGGCACGGCCGAGCCGTCCACCGCGGCGGCGATCACCCGCTCGGCCTCCTCCCGCTCCGCGCTGCGCGGGCGGCCGGGCCGGGGCGCGTCGGCCAGGCCGTCCAGGCCGCGCTCCACGAAGCGGGCGCGCCACTTGGCCACGGTCGCCGGGCTGACCGCCAGCCGGGTGGCGATCTCCTTGCGGGCCAGGCCGTCGGCGCACGCCAGCACGATACGGCTGCGCAGCGCCAGCCCACCGCCCCGCTCCCGCGCGGCCCACTCCCGCAGTGTGGTCAGCTCCTCCGCGCCCAATACCAGCCGCTTGTCGTCCTCGCGTCCTGTCACCTACCAACTTTAACGCACTTATGACTCAGCAACTCGCTGGACACGTATTTGTAGCGTCACGTTTCCCCTTGACGGGGCTATGTGACCAACGTATTAAATAATCGCTAATCGAGTACGACCCATTAAAAGGCGTCGCAGATCTCGCCCCCTTGGAGGTGCGATGCGTTCCCCCCGTTCATCCCTCGCCCTGCCCGCAATCGGCTGCCTGCTCCTGCTCACCGGCTGCGGCGGGGGCGGCTTCGCCGGTGACTCCCAGGCACAGTCGAGCGAGGGCGGCCCGGTCACCGTCCGGATGCTGGTCAACATCAGCCCGAACCTCACCCAGGCGTACTGGGACGGCCTGGTCAAGCCGTTCGAGCAGGCCAACCCCGGCATCGACGTCAAGATCGAGGCGCCGACGGGCAAGGGTGTGGCCGACACGCTGCCGCAGCAGCTCGCCGCCGGCAACGCGCCGGACGTGGTCGAGACGCTGATGGCGGACGAGACGCTGGCCAAGCAGATGCTCGACCTGAGCGACCAGGCGTGGACCAAGGACACCCCGCTGGTCGAGGAGGCCAAGCTGGGCGGCAAGATCTACTCGGTCGGCGTCGGCGTGCAGGCCCAGTCGCTGGTCTTCTACAACAAGGCCGCCTTCGACAAGGCCGGCATCAAGGAGATGCCGCAGACGTTCGACGACTTCGAGACCGCCATGGCCGACCTGAAGAAGGCCGGCTACCTGCCGCTGCAGACCGGCGGCGACTTCCTGACCGGGCTGCAGCTCCTGCAGTTGTCCAACCCGAGCCGCGCCCAGACGCATCCCACCTGGCAGCAGGACGTCAAGGCGGGCAAGCTCAAGGCCGGCGACTCGCTGCTGCCCTACCTGGAGCGCTACCGTGGCTGGATCGACAAGGGCTGGATCGACAAGAACGCCCTCGGCATGAAGTACGCCGACGCCGAGACCCAGTTCCTGACCGGCAAGTCCGGCATGTACGTCATGGGTAGCTGGTTCACCGCCACCGAGGCCAAGACCAAGAAGGACTTCGAGGTCGGCGTCTTCCCGGCCCCGGTCGACAAGGGCCAGACCTACCCGGGCCCGCAGGGCGCCACGCTCGCGGCTCCGTACATGATCCTCAAGTCCACCCCCAGCAAGGACGCGGCGCTCAAGCTCGTCCAGTGGCTGGTCACCGACCCGGCGGCGGTCAAGAGCCAGCTCGCCCAGGACGGCAACTTCCGCACCGGCGTCGAGCGCGAGTTCACCCCGCTGGAGAAGCAGGTCCAGGAGATCCTCGACAAGGCCCCCTCCGGGGTCCCGCAAGGTGAGGGGTACGGCGACGCCACCCTGCCCAAGGGCTTCAACTCCGCCTGGAACACCGAGGTCCAGGGCCTGTACGTGGGCAAGTCGCCCAAGGACGTGGCCGAGGGCGTGAACCGCTGGCTGGCCGGACGCTCATGACACTCACCCGAGAAGCACCTCCCGTGGTGAAACCCCCCGCCCGGCCGGTCAGGCGGCGGCGGGGGGACGGGCTCGCCAACGCCCTCATGGTGGCCCCGGCCACCATCCTCTACACCGTCATGCTGATCGTCCCGGTCATCCTGGCCTTCTACCTGAGCCTGACCGACTGGGACGGCTTCAGCGCCAACCCCGCCTTCGTCGGCGCCGCCAACTACGTCAACCTGCTGGACGACCCCGAACTGCGCCGCGCCTCGCTGGTGACCCTGCTCGTCGCGGCGGCCGGCACCATCGGGCTCAACCTGCTCGGCCTCGGCTTCGCGCTGCTGGTCAACGGCGCCTCCAGGGCCAACACGTTCTTCCGCATCGTGCTGTTCTACCCGCACGTGCTCAGCGCCCTGGTGGTCGGCTTCCTCTGGTCGGCCATCCTCGGCACCACCGGCGCGGTCAACAACCTGGTCACCACGTGGGGCGGGCAGGTCATCCCGTTCCTGTCCGACCCGACCTGGGCCACGGTCACGATGATCGCGGTGCTGGTGTGGGCCGGGTTCGGCGTCAACGTGGTGCTCTACCTGGCGGGGCTGCAGGCGGTGCCGCACTCGCTGATCGAGGCGGCCCGGATCGACGGGGCCACCCGCTGGCAGGTGTTCAGGAACGTGACGCTGCCCGCGCTGGGCCCGTCGGTGACGATCAACATCGTGTTGTCGCTGGTGACGCTGATCAAGACGTACGACCTGGTGGTCTCGCTGACGGCGGGCGGCCCGGCCGGGCAGACGCAGACCGTCGCCTACCTCATCCTGTGGAACTCCTTCCACGACGCCCGCCTCGGCTTCGGCTCCGCGCAGTCGGTGCTCCTCATGCTGGTGACGGCGGCGCTGGCGTTCGTGGTGACCAAGCTGCGCAGGCGCGGCGAACTGGCGGTGCACCAATGACGACAGCGCGCAAGACCTTCCTGTGGGCGACCGTCGCCTTCATGCTCATCCCCCTGTACGTGCTGACCGTCAACGCGTTCAAGGGCCAGCAGGACATCCTGAGCAACCCGTTCGGCCTGAGCGGGCTGACCCTGGAACCGCTCGGCAGGGCGCTGACCAACCCGAACTTCAACGTGTTCAAGGGCTACGCGATCACCCTGCTGTTCGTGGTGGCGGTCAACGTGCTGTCGGTGGGGCTGGCCGCCCCGGCCGCGTACGTGATCGCGCGCAGCCCCAAGCGCCGCTTCCGCTTCCTGATGTTGTTCTTCCTGGCCGGCACGTTCATCCCGGGCCAGGTGCTGGTCATCCCCGTCGTGTACGTGCTCAAGACCTTCGGCCTGATGGGCACCATCCAGGGGTTCGTCCTGTTCGAGACCACGCTCACGCTGCCCTTCTCGATCTTCCTGTACGCCGGCTACATCGCCACCATCCCCGCCGTGCTCGACCAGGCGGCGGCCGTGGACGGGGCGAGCAGGCTGCGCACGTTCTGGCAGATCGTCTTCCCGCTGATGAAGCCCGCGGTCGCCACGATGGTCATCCTCAACACCTTCTCGGTGTGGAACGACTTCGTGAACCCGCAGATCATCCTGGGCCCCGGCAGCGGCCTGTACACCGTCACCACCGGCGTCTACGCGGCGGTCAGCCAGTACTCCACCGACTACACGGTGGTCTTCCCGACGCTGCTGCTGGCCATCGCCCCTCTGTTGATCTTCTTCGTCTTCATGCAACGGCACATCATCAGCGGCCTGACGGCCGGGGCTACGAAAGGGTGATCATGCGCGAGATCAAGGCGACCGTGCCGCTCGGCGTGCCGCCGGCCTGGGCGGTGCTGGAACGCAGGCTGTTCGACGCGCTCGACGAGGCGTGGCGGGGCTTCGCGGCCCGTTACTGCGGGCCCGACGGACGGCTGATCTACCACGGCCCGGCGGCGGACCGCGACGGGGCCGACGACTTCTACGAGGCGTTCTTCAACTGGCCGACGCTCTACCAGCTCGGCGGCGCCGACGACCTCCTCGACGCCGCCAAGCACCACTGGGAGGGCATCACCGTCCAGCTCACCGAGCTGGGCTACCTGGTGGAGGAGTACGAGCGCGGCTACGACTGGTTCCACCAGGGCGAGTCGATGTTGCTCTTCTACGGCATCTGCGCCGCCGACCCGCGCGACGAACGCTTCCGCGAGCGGGCCCGCCGCTTCGCCGACCTGTACCTGCCGGGCTCGGCCAACTACGACGACGGGCACGACATCATCCGCGCCCCGCACAACGGCGCCGTCGGCCCCCGCTACGGCCTGCAGTGGGAGTGGGCCTCCTACCACACCGACCTGACCAGCATGCGGCCGTTCGGCCTGCCGCTGCGTGACCTGCCGGGCATCTCGACCTGGGAGGACCTGGGCGACCCGAGCAACGCCGCCCGCATGGGCGCGGCGATGAGCGAGCGCATCGGCCGCGGCGACGTGGCCGTCAACCTGGCCGCGACCAGCCTGGCCGTCAACGCCTGGCTGTACGACGGCGACGACCGCTACCGCGACTGGGCGCTGCGCTACATCGGCGCCTGGCAGCGCAGGGCCGAGGCGAACGACGGGATCATCCCCGACAACGTGGGCCCGTCGGGCGTGACCGGCGAACTGCACGGCGGCCGCTGGTACGGCGGCAACTACGGCTGGCAGTGGCCGCACGGCCTCTACAGCGTGGGCGCCGCCGCCGCGATCGCCGCGGTCAACGCCCACCTGCTGACCGGCGACGACGCCGCGCTCGCGATCGGCCGCGGCCCCCTGGAGATCGTGTACGACCGCGCCACCCAGGCCGCCGTCACCGAGACCGACATGAGCATCAGCGACCGCTGGCTGGCGGAGCTGGGCGACGAGGCCGGCAAGCCGACCATGCTGGTGCCCAACCGGCACGACGACAACGGCTGGTTCGACTTCCAGCCGCCGCAGCTCGGCCTGCCGGTCTGGCTCTGGCACATGTCGCTCGGCCGGGGTGACACCGACCGGCTCGACCGGCTGCGCAAGGCGTCCGGCTACGACTGGTCCACGGTGCGGCCGTTCCGCAACAAGGAAGAGGCCGGGCACGAGGCCCCGTGGCTGGAGTACCTGCGCGGCGCCAACCCCGCCTTCCCCGAGCAGATGCTCACCACCGCGCTCGGCCAGGTGCAGCGCCGCATGGCGCTCATCAACGAGGACGAGGCCGACCTGGCCACCATCCACGTGCACCACTGGCAGCGGCTCAACCCGGTGCTCACCGAGGCGCTGCTGCAACTGGTCACCGGCACTCCGCAGGTCCTCTACAACGGCGGCCTGCTGCCCACGCGGCTGGCCTACTTCGACGCCGACCGGCACCGTCCCGGGCTGCCGCGCGACGTGGCCGCGCTGGTCGACTCGGTACGCCCCGACGGCACCGCCGTGGAGCTGGTCAACCTCAGCCTCACCCACACCCGCAGGGTGGTCGTGCAGGCGGGCCAGTTCGGCGAGCACCACTTCGACAGCGCCACGGTCACCGGGGTCTCCGGCGACGACTACCCCGGCGACCCCCGCGGCTACACCTCTCCCCCGATCGGCCAGAGCGAGCAGGAGGTGACGGTGGACGGCCCGCGCCTGCTCGTGGAGCTGCCGCCCGGCCGCCGCATCCGGCTCGACCTGCACACGACCGCACGCGCCCGCACCCCGTCCCACCAGCACTACTGAGCCCTGCCTGAACCAACGCACCCGTAAAACCGCGCGGGTGCGAGCACCGCTGTGCCCGCAATCGCACCGGCACCACCGAATCGCACCAGCACTACTGAGGAGTTCCATGGACGACGCCATCTGGGATCTGCCCGTTCGCGGGAAGCTGCCCGCGGAACCCGATCCCACCCTTGTGGAGGGGCTCTCCCGGATCAGCTCGGCCACCGCCTGCGCCAAGCTGCACGCGCAGGGCATCCGGCGGACCTTCGTCGAAGGGCCGCGTCCCATCGCGCCCGGGCAGAAGGCCGCCGGCCGGGTCCGCACGCTGCAGTTCATGCCGCAGCGCGAGGACATCGCCTCCGGGCTCGGCCAGGAGTACGTCGAGCGGCACACGGCCCTGTGGCACGTGCTGGAGGACATCGAGCCCGGGGACGTGCTCGTCGTGCAGGCCTACGGCAGCGCCTACACCGGCTGCTTCGGCGACATGCTGGTGCGCTACTTCAAGCGCAAGGGCGGCGCCGCCATCGTGGTGGACGGCCGGATCAGGGACCTGCCCCGGGTGAGCGGCCTGGGCGTGCCGATCTGGTGCACCGGCGCGACCCCGCACTACGCCTCGCAGGCGGAGCTGTTCCCCTGGGCGTACGACGTGCCGGTGGCCGTGGGCGGCGCGCTGGCGCTGCCCGGCGACCTGTGCGTGGCCGACGACGACGGCGCCGTGGTGGTGCCGCTGCGCCGGGCCGGCCAGGTGCTCGACGCCGCCGCCGACCACGAGCAGTGGGAGCGCTACAGCCGCGCCCGCATCGAGGAGGGCGGCGCGCTTTCCGACTACTACCCACTCACCCCCGATACCCGCGCCGACTACGAGCGGTGGCGGGAAACAAAGGAGAGCCAGTGATCCTCAGGTCCGTGGGCGCGATCGTCTTACTCTTGGGCGGTCTGACCACCCCGGCGCCGGCGGCGGCCGGACCATCTTGCGACTACTACGTCTCCACCCAGGGCAGCGACCGCGCGGACGGCAGCGCCAAGCGCCCGTGGAAGACCATCGAGCAGGCCCGTGACGCGCTTCGCGGTAAAAAGGGCAAGCAGAAGTGCGACATCGTCGTCAACGTCAAGGCCGGCGACTACGTCGTGGACAAGACCATCGAGTTCACCGAGGCCGACTCCGGCAGGGACGGCCACAAGATCACCTATCGCAGCGCGGACGGCCCGGGCAAGGCCCGCCTGCTGGGTGCCAAGCCGGTGACGGGATGGCAGAAGTACAAGGACAACATCTACAAGACCAAGATTGATCGTACCTTCTACACGCTGTTCGAGGACGGCAAACGCGCCACCACGGCCCGCCACCCCAACAGGACCAGCGAGGACCTGTGGTCGCCCTACCTGTTCTCGATCCTCGGGGAGCCGGAGAAGGAGGCGGTGCGCCAGTGGCTGTACTTCAAGCCTGAGGACGTGCCCGCCGAGTGGGACGCCGACTTCGACAGGAACTCCCAGATCATGGTCTGGTCGGGCGGCTCGTGGAGCTGGTTCACCGACACGGTGCCGCTGGGCGGGGCCGACTTCCGCAAGGGCTTCTTCACGCTCAACCACTGGGCCCGCTACTCGTTCGTGAACAGCCGCAGCGGCTCGCGCTACTTCCTGCAGAACACGCTGCGCTTCCTGGACCAGCCCGGCGAGTACTACTTCGACTTTGCCAACAGCGAGGTCTACTACTGGCCCAAGGGCTCGATCGACAAGGTCATGGCCCCGACGGTCAAGACGATCCTCTCGCTCAAGGGCAGCACGCCCGAGCAGCGCGTGCAGAACCTGGCCTTCGACGGCCTGGCCCTGCAGTACAGCGACTTCGTGGACTGGTACCGCTCCGGCTGGATCAGTGAGGGCGACTCGGGTTACGAGCACAAGTACCCCGTCTACGACCGGCAGATCGAGATGCCGCGCAACCGGTTCGGCATGATCACCCTGGAGAACACCCGCGACATCGACCTGACCAGGCTGAACATCTCCGACAGCGGCTTCATGGGCGTCTACATGCTCTTCGCCAACGAGCGGGTCAAGGTGTCGGACAGCCTGCTGCAGAACCTCGGCGCCGACGGCATCAAGGTCGAGGGCGGCTACCCGGGCGAGGGCGACATCTCCGGGCACCACACGATCACCAACAACTACATCTACCACGTCGGCGAGCTGGTGCCGGGCGACGCCTCCGGCATCGAGCTGATGAGCACGGGCAACAACACCGTCAGCAACATCAACGTCAAGCACAGCGCGCGGTACGGCATCAGCCTGGAGGTCCGCCCGGAGATCAAGCCGGAGGACAACTACGCCCGCAACAACACCTTCTCCTACATCAAGCTGGAGGAGACCGGCCTGGACAGCGGTGACATGGGCGCCTTCTACACCTACGGCGTCAGCAACGTCGAGCCGCACCCCATGGACAACCACGTCAAGCAGATGGTGATCACGGACGTCATCAACGACCCGGCCGGCGCGATGCCGGACAGCGGCACCCGTGGCGTGCACATGGACGCCGGCGGCTGCGGCTTCACCTTCGACAACATCGAGGTGGGCAAGGTCAGCGACGACAAGTACCAGAGTTACCAGTGCAACCAGGTGACCAACGCCAACTGGGCCGACGGGTTCGACGCCTCGAAGATGGAGTACGACAAGATCGGCGTGACGAGCTCCTTCCCGTACCCGATCCCCGGAGCCACCCAGTGAGGGCCGTGATCGCGGCGGCCGTGACGCTCGGCGCGCTGCTCGTCGCCCCCACCGCCTCCGCCCAGGCGCCGTGCAAGCCGACCAACCTCTACGTCGCCACCAACGGCGCCGACCGGGGGCCTGGCGACGCCAGGCGTCCGTGGAAGACCATCGAGTACGCCCGCGACCAGGTCAGGAAGCAGCGCAAGCAGACCTGCGACATCGTCGTCAACGTCAAGGCCGGCGACTACGTGGTCGAGAAGACCATCGAGTTCACCGAGGCCGACTCCGGCAGGGACGGCCACCGGGTGATCTATCGCAGCGTGGATGGGCCGGGCAAGGCCCGCCTGCTGGGCGCCAAGCCGGTGACCGGGTGGGAGAAGTACAAGGACAACATCTACAAGGCGAAGGTGGACCGCGCCTTCTACACGCTGTTCGAGGACGGCAAGCGTGCCACCACCGCCCGCTATCCCAACCGCCGCTCGGACGACGTGTGGGCGCCGTACATGACCTCGATCCTGAAGGAGCCGGAGAAGGAGGCGGTCTACCAGTGGCTGTACTCCAACCCCGGCGACTGGGACAAGAGCTGGAACCTCGACAACGCGCAGGTCATGGTCTGGTCGGGCGGCTCGTGGAGCTGGTTCACCGACACCGTGCCGATCCAGAACCCCTCCTGGGACGACAACCAGCTCACCCTTGAGCACTGGACGCGCTACGCCATGGTCAACAGCCGCGGCGGCTCGCGCTACTTCCTGCAGAACTCGCTGGACTTCCTCGACCAGCCCGGCGAGTACTTCTTCGACTTCGACAAGAACGAGGTCTACTACTGGCCCAAGGGCTCGATCGACAAGGTCATGGCCCCGACGGTCAAGACGATCCTCTCGCTCAAGGGCAGCACGCCGGACAAGCGGGTGCGCAACCTCTCCTTCGACGGCCTGGCCCTGCAGTACAGCGACTTCGTGAGCTGGTACCGCAACGGCTGGATCAGCGCGGGCGACGCCGGGGTGCCGCACAAGTACCCCGAGTACGACCGGCAGATCGAGATGCCGCGCAACCGGTTCGGCGCGGTGACGCTGACCAACACCAGCGACATCGACCTGACCCGCCTGCACGTGTCCGACACCGGCTTCACCGCGTTCTACCTGCTGTTCGCCAACGAGAAGGTACGGATCTCCGACAGCCTGCTGCAGAACATCGGCGCGGACGGCATCAAGGTCGAGGGCGGCTATCCCGGCGAGGGCGACATCACCGGCAAGCACGTCTTCACCAACAACTACATCGACCACATCGGCGAGCTGGTGCCGGGCGACGCCTCCGGGGTCGAGCTCATGAACACCGGCAACAACGAGGTCAGCCACACCGTCGTCAAGCACAGCGCCCGCTACGGGATCAGCCTGGAGGTCCGCCCCGAGGTCAAGGACGGGGACGGGTACGCGCACGGGAACGTGTTCAAGTACCTCAGGCTGGAGGAGACCGGCCTGGACAGCGGTGACATGGGCGCCTTCTACACCTACGGCGTCAGCAACGTGGACCCGCACGAGATCACCAACCACGTGTCCCAGGTCGTGATCGGGGACGTCATCCCCGACGCGTCCATGCCCGACAGCGGCACCCGCGGCGTGCACATGGACGCCGGCGGTTGCGGCTTCGCCTTCGACAACATCGAGGTGGGCAAGACGACCGACCAGTCCTACCAGAGTTACCAGTGCAACGAGGTGACCAACGGCAACTGGGTTGACGGCTTCGACGCCTCGAAGATGGAGTACGACAAGATCGGCGTGACGAGCACGTTCCCGTACCCGATCCCGAGCTGACCTCGCGCCAGCCCAAGAACCGGGGCGCCGGGCCAGCGGGCCCGGCGCCCCATCCAACGTCCGCGACCCCCCGCAGGACCGGCTCCTGGAGCGCCCGTGAACGATCTGACCCGCCGCGGCTTCCTCGCCTTGAGCGCAGCCGCCACCGCAACGCTCGCCTTCACCGACTCCCCCGCCCTCGCCGCCTCCGCTCCGTCCGCGGCGTGGTTCGCCCGGCCCCGGCGCGAGGTGCGGCCGATGGTGCGCTGGTGGTGGCCGGACGCCCATGTCGATCCCGCCGAGATCAGGCGGGAGGTGGACCAGCTCGCCGAGGCCGGGTTCGGCGGCGCGGAGATCGCGGCGGTGCACCACAGCATCCGCGACAAGTCCGTGCTCGACCCCGCCGGCCACGGCTGGGGCACCCCCGCGTGGAACACCGCCGTCGAGGCCGCGCTCGACCAGGCGGCCAGGCGCGGCCTGAGCATCGACCTGACGATCGGCCCCTCCTGGCCCGCCGCGGTGCCCTCGATCACGCCGGAGAGCGAGGCCGCGTGCAAGGAGCTGGCCCACGGTTCCGTGGCGGTGGCGGCGGGCGCGACGTACACGGGCCCGGTGCCGCCGCCCGCCGTGGAGGGGCGGGCCGAGCGCACGCTGCTGCTCGTCCAGGCCGCCAGGATCGAGCCCGCGAACTCCACCCGCGACGAGACCGGCCTCGACCCCGCCTCCGTGCGGGAGGTCGCGGTGTCCGGCGATGGGACGATCACGTGGACCGCGCCCGGCGAGGGCGAATGGCTGCTCATCTCCTACTGGCAGCGCGGCTCCGGCCAGCGGCCCGAGTCCGGCCCGCACACCGCGCCCGAGTCCTACGTCGTGGACCACTTCAGCCGGGCCGGCACCCGGGCGGTGATCGACCACTGGGAGTCGGAGCTGCTCACCCCCGCCATCAGGAGGTTGCTGAGGAAGGCGGGCGGGGCGTTGTTCGAGGACTCGATCGAGATCGAGACCGACGCGCTGGCCTGGACGCCCGCGCTGCCGGAGGAGTTCGAGCGGCGGCGGGGGTACGCGCTGGCGCCGTTCCTGCCGGTCGTCGTGCTCGCCGATGAGGATCCGGTCTTCGCCTACGACGCGGTGCTGACCCGGCATGCCCGCAAGGACTACTGGGACACCGTCTCCGAGCTGTTCAACGAGCACCACTTCACCGCGTTGCGCGACTGGGCGCACTCGCTCGGGCTGGGGTTGCGGGCGCAGCCGTACGGGCTGCAGACCGACGCCATCGAGGCCGCGGCCATCCTGGACGTGCCCGAGGGTGAGTCGCTGGGCTTCAAGAACCTCGACGACTACCGCTGCCTGGCCGGGGGCCGGGACATGGCGGGGCGGGAGGTGTTGTCCTGCGAGGCGGGGGCGTACCAGGGCGGGGCCTACACCACGACGTGGGAGAAGTTGTTGCGCACGATGGGCGGGGCGTACGCGGCCGGGCTCAACCAGACGGTGCTGCACGGCTTCTCCTACGCCGCCGCGCCCGGTGCGGGGTGGCCGGGGTTCGCGGCGTTCACGCCGTACGGCGGTACGGCGGGTTATTCGGAGTCGTGGGGCCCGCGCCAGCCCACCTGGCGCCACGTTCCCGATATTTCCGCATATTTCGCGAGAATCCACCTGATCATGCGACAGGGCGCTCCGCGTGCCGATGTGGCGGTCCTGCGGCAGACCGGATACACCAAGACCGGCATCGGCGCGTCCTGGTTCACCGCGAGCGGCATCCCGACCGGCTGGACCCACCAGTTCATCAGCGGTCCCCTGCTCGACCTGCCCGGCGCGCGCGTCAGGGGCGGGCGGCTGGCGCTCCCGGCCTACAAGGCGCTGTTCGTGGAGGGCGACCGCTTCTACGCCGCCGAGTGCACGATGACGCTCGCCACGGCCGGGAAACTGCTGGAGTACGCGCGGGCGGGCCTGCCCATCGTGCTGCTCGGCGCCTGGGAGTCGGCCTCCGTGCCCGGCGTCGGGGACAACGGACGGCTCCGCGCCCTCATGAGCGAACTGCTGGCCGAGCCGACGGTGCGGATGGTCGCGGCGGCGGCGGACGTGCCCGGCGCGCTCACCGCGCTCGGGGTCCGCCCCGACATCCGGTACGAGAGCGCCTCCACGCTGCTCACCATGCGCCGGGTGGCCGGGAAGATCGACTACTACTACCTGTGCAACGGCAAGCACCAGGAGAACGCCAAGCCGCCGGTGACGCCCATCGACCACGAGGTCACCCTGACCCGCGCCGACCGCGACGGCGTCCCGTACCTGCTGGATCCGTGGACCGGCCGGGTGTCCCGGATCGCCCTCTATTCCGAGGACGGCGACGGGGGCATCCGCCTGCGGGTCACGCTTCGGCCCGGCGAGGCCATGATCGTGGCGATCGGCAGGCCGGGCCTGTTCGGCGACCGATCCGGCAAACGTCCGCATGCCACCCGTACCGACGCCGACCTGGTCACGTTCGGCCGGGACGGCCTGGTGATCAGATCCGCCGAGGCCGGGCCCCACACGACCACCCTGTCCACCGGCCGCACCGTCACGACCACGATCGGCCCGGTCCCCTCCCCGCTGACACCGGCGTCCTGGCGGCTCAGCGTGGAGGACTGGCAACCGGGCGCGTCCCCCACCGAGACCTCGAAGAGCGTTCACCAGGTCATCCTGGACCAGCTCGCACCCTGGTCCCAGATCGCCGGGCTGGCCGACGTGTCGGGCATCGGCACCTATTCCACCACGGTGAACCTGGACGGCCCGGCGTACCTGGAGCTGGGCGAGGTGACCGACACCTGCCGGGTGACCGTCAACGGCCACCGCCTGGATCCCGTGGACCCGCTGCACCCGGTCGTGGACCTGGGCCCGCACGTCAGGCGCGGCGAAAACACCATTGAGGTGGAGGTGGCGACCCCGCTCGGCACCCGGCTCCGGGTGGCGGACCCGGCGGTCTACGGCGGCCTGACCCGCCAGCCCTACGGCCTGCTGGGGCCGGTCAGGGTGGTGCCGTACGGGGAGGCCCGGGTCGGCGAGTAGGGCCTGTGCCCTCATATCGCTCGGGAACGTGCTTTCTGCCTGGATAGGGAGATTTCAGGTCGTCCGCGTGGAATGGCCCCTAAAGGCGCAATGACTGTCCGAAATAGGCGGGATGGTCATGCTGATACGGGTTGCGAGCGATCTGATCACCCCCTAGGGTTTCTGACACATGTTCACGTGCTCGGAAAACCTGATGGTTATGAGCCGATACAGGTATACGGCCTGCACAGGATCCGCTTTATGGGGGCATGAATGGCACTCGGACCACGCGCGGCCTGGCTGCGATGGCGGCGGCGAAGGCAGGGGGCGGCGCCCTCTCCCCGCCGCCATTCGAGCAGCCCCAGGGGTATGTCCGGCCAGGTGAACGAGGCGTTCGGGACCGTGGGCCCGCACGCCTGAAGGGTGCGGCCTCCGTCGAGGAGGGCACGCAGGCGACCGACCGAGGAGTCGTCCGGTCGGAAAGACGCAGAACCGGCACGTTAACCGCCCGTAAACGTATACGGAAAAGATCGCGTTTTTGGAGGCTTGTAGTTTTATGACTTCTTATTATGAGAAAGTCGGCGCTTCGACCATTCGCGATGTGGTCGACCGCTTCTACGTGGTCGTACTGGACGACGTCGAGCTCAAGCCGTATTTCGGCGACGTCGACATGGCGCGGCTCAAGCGGCACATGGTCATGCTGCTGTGTTCCGTGCTCGGTGGCCCTGAGGTGTACGAGGGCCACGACCTGGGCGACGCCCACCGGGGCATGGGCATCACCGGCGAGCACTACGAGAAGGTCGGCGCCATCCTGATCACGGTGCTCCGGGAGGACTTCGGCGCCGGCGACGACCTCGTGGAGCACGTCGCCACGGTTCTGGGTCAGGTTCGGGGGGCCATCGTGGAGAGGCCCGTAGGGGCAGCCGGATAAGTGGACACGCAAGCGTTAAAGGGCAGCTGGCAGCTGGTGGCCCAGTCGGGTGACCAGGTGCCGCTGTTCTTCTACTCCGCCTTATTCCTCATGTACCCGGAGACCCGCGGCCTGTTCCCGGTTTCCATGGCCACCCAGCGCGACCGGCTCGTCAACGCGCTCGGGCACGTCGTCAGCAACGTCGACCGGGTCAACGAGCTCGTACCATTCCTCCAGCAACTCGGCCGCGACCACCGCAAGTTCTCCGTGGTCGCCCAGCACTACCCCGCCGTCGGGCAAGCGCTGCTCGCCACCCTGGAGCACTTCCTCGGCGATCGCTGGACACCGGCCCTGGCTCGCGACTGGACGGCCGCGTACGGACTGGTCGCCAAGGTGATGACCGAGGCGGCCGAGGAGTCCTCGGCCACGTCGCCGCCCTGGTGGGAGGGCGAGATCATCCTGCACGAGGTACGCGCCCCCGGCATCGCGGTCATCCGGGCCCGCCTGAACTACCAGTACCCCTTCCGCGCCGGGCAGTCCGCCTCGATCTCGGTCGCGTTGCGGCCCAAACTCTGGCGCTTCTACTCCTTCGCCAACACGCCACGCCGCGACAACACCATTGACCTGCACGTACGCGTGGTCGACGGCGGCACGGTCAGCACGGCCCTGGTGCACGGCGCGCAGCGCGGCGACATCCTGAAGGTCGGCGCCCCGGTCGGCGACCGGCTCACGCTCGCCGCCGGCCCGCCCAGGGAGCTTCTCCTCGTCGCGGGCGGCACCGGCCTGGCGCCCCTCAAGGCGCTCGTGGAACAGATCGCCTACGAGGGCCCGCCCCGCAACGTCCGCCTGTTCGCCGGTGCCCGTACCTCCCGCGAGTTGTACGACCTTGAGGCGCTGTCCAAGCTGGAGGCCGAGAACCCCTGGCTGCGCGTGGTGCCCGTGGTGTCCCGCGACGCCTTCTACAGCGGTGAGCACGGCTTCGCGGTCGACGCCGCGCTCCGGGCCTGGCGCGGCGACCAGGACGTCTACGTCTGCGGCTCGGAGGAGATGGTCCAGAGCTCCGTCTCCCGACTCCTGGACGCCGGCGTGCCCGCCGGCCACATCCGCTTCGACGAGTTCACCACTGCTGGAGGTAGTCAGCCGTGACGGGAGAGACGTCGTGGGCAGAGCGCCCATCGAACGACCGCCAGCGACTCACACCGGACCGGGTACGGAACAAGGACTTCTCCCGTACCGCACTCGGGCGCCGCGGATACAGCGAGGACGAGGTGCGGACCTTCCTGTTCCGCATGGCCGACGACATGGCGGCCGGCGACATGGAGAAGGCCGACCTGCGCGCCGAGGTGGAACGGCTGAAGAACTGGTACAAGGATCGCGGCACCGACGTCGACGCCCCCGGCGGGAACCAGGCCAGGCTCAACGTCGCGGCGGTCAACCTGCTGTCCAGGGCCCAGCAGACGGCGGACGCCCAGATCGCCGAGGCGGAGGGCTACGCCCGCCGGCTGGTGAACGACGCGCGCCAGCAGTACGAGCAGATCCTGCAGGAGGCCCAGCAGCAGGCGGAGGAGGCCGGCAACCGGGCGGTCAACGTCTACCGCTCCAGCGGCGGGGCGCAGTCGGCCGAGGCCGAGGAGCTGGAACGGCGCATCGCCTACCTGCGCACCTTCGCGGAGGTCACGCAGGTGCAGTTACGCGCGGTGCTCGAAGGTCTGACCAACGAGGTGAACAAGCTCGGCCACCTGCCGGAGACGACCCGCAACGCCGTCTATTCCTCGCTGGAGCGCGACTGAAGGCGGAAGTCCGTCCACGGCCGGGCTCTCCGAGGTGGACGGACCTCCCCTGTTTCCCTAGTAGGTCTTGACTCTGTAGGTGTGGGCCTTTTCCCGGGGGTGGGTGCGCGGGCAGAAAGCGAACGTCCACTGTCCGACCGGCACCCACTCGCTCGTGTCCGTGGTGGTCTTGCCCGCCGCGTTGGCACACGTCGCGACGGCCGCCACATATCCCGAACCCTTCTTGCACTTGGCCCAGGTGGACCCCATCCCATCGACGACGAATCCGCTGTCGCAGTCGGTCGGCGGCGGGTCCGCGTACGCCACACCGGGGACGGTCGCGACGAACGCCGCCGCGACGAGGGCTGCTGCACCGATCGTTTTCGCGCGGTTCACGATGGAAATCCCTTCCGCTGGATCGTGGTACCTCCAGGTGTAGTCGCGCCGCCGTTTCCCGGCCGTTTCCACGCGGACCGCCGGAGAACCGATTCCCGCGACCGATCGTCACACCCACCATGAGATCATTCGGGACGGCGAGCACGTGGCTGGCGGCCTACGTCATGGGCATCCCCACCGCGCTCCTGTTCGTGCTCGCGGCGATCCTGGCCGTCCAGGGGACGCCATTCCTGATGTTCACGCTCCCCTACCTGGTGCTCTTCACCCTGGCCTACCTCGTGGGCCTGGTCCTGCTCGCCCTGCTGCCCTTCCGGCCGGCCTGGCTGCGCGCGCTGGTGACGGCCGTGGCCGTGTACGCGCTCGCGTCGGTCGCGCCGTTCGTCGGCGTGATGGTCCGGTATCCGGTGCAGGTCGTCAAATGCGGCGGTCTCCCCATCGTCGCCACCGGCTTCGCCGCCGCCATGAGTTATCACGCGCCCGGCGACGAGAATTACTCGGTGTCACCACTCGACACCACCTTCTTCTGCACCGCGAAAGAGGCCGAAGCCGCCGATTTCCACAACTACGACAACTGAAGCCGCTGGCAGGAACCCGCATCGGCACAGAAAGTGACGAGAGATCACCACATTTTGACCCCTTCCAGTTGCGAGATCCGTCAAAAGGTGTTGATCCATCACCCGTCCCCGGTCGAATACGTGGTTGTGCGTGATGCGGCCAGGAGTGGAGACGCCGCCGGGACACGGGGAGTAACAACATGGGGGACCTTTTCGGCACGTTAAAACGTCGCGTCGACAACAACGCCCAGCGCGTTGTCGAAGCGTCCATCAGCGAGGTCGCCGACTTCCGGGCCATCGAGCCCAGAGCGCGGGCGTCCATGATGGAATTCGCGGTCGTCATACGGCGCCGCACCGCTGAGCTCGTCGCGTCCGGCGAGCCTCTGCTGGAGACAGACCTCGCCTACATCGAGACGGTCGGCGAGGAACGCGGATCGCAGGGCGTCTCGCCGGTCGGCCAGCGTGACGTGCTGGCGCTGCACGCCAGCCTCACGCTCCGGGAGATCTCCGAGGCGGCCGGGCCCGGCGACCTCAACGACACGATGCGCATGCTCGACTGGCTCGCCCAGAACGGCGTCAAAGCTCAGGGAGCCTACACGCGCGGCTATTTCAGGGGGCACGAGCAGTTCCTGTCCTACGCCGCCCGCGTGCACCTGCTGGCCACCATGCTGCTGCACGACGACGCGATGGCGACCGAGCTGGGACGCAGCCTGTCCATGCCGGTGGCGGAGAACTACCTGGTGACGGTGATCCGCATCGGCACGGAACGACGTCTTTCCACGGAGTCCAAGACCTACCGCGACCAGGTCGTCCAAGCCCTGCTGGAGCGGCACCGCGTACCACTGACCTACCACGACCCGGCCGAACTCGTGGCGCTGATCCCGTACCGCGACCTGGGACCGGACATGGCGGCGGCCGGCCGCTGCGCGCTCGCCCTCGCCCAGACCTTCGCCGAGGTCGTCGGCGAACCCTGCACGGCCGGCGCCGCCCACGGCCGCCGGCACGCCCTGGCGACGGCCGCCGGACTCGCCCGCCAGGTCAGCCGCGTGGCGCCGATCGAACGGGTGCCGCGCCGCCTCTACGACGTGGCCGACGTCTTCGCCGAACTCGGCGCCGTCCAGACGCCTCATGTGGACCAGTGGCTGAAGGAGGTGGCCCGGCGCCTGGGCAACGGCCCCGACCTCGTGCTCACCCTCGACGCCTACTACCGCAACGACATGAACCGCCTGCGCACGGCCAAATCCCTGCACATCCACCCCCGCACCCTCGACTACCGCCTACGCCGGGTACGCGACCTGATCGAGATCGAACCGGGCTCCACCCACGGCGTACGGGTACTCAGCACCACCGTCACCCGCATGCTGGCAGGCGCCTGGCACGAACCCGGCCTGGCCTGACCGGCCCGCCCTTCGATGCCAGGCCACCGACCGGCGTTGGCCGGGTGAGGACAACAAGACCGGGGAGGCAGCGGGCAGCACCCGAGCGCGCCGCGCGGTCCGAGCGCTGGATGCGGACCGCGCGGTCACAGGGGTGAGACCGGGCTGGCTCGCGGGACGAAGACCAGGGCGTCGTAGGCGTCGGCGGGTACTGTCGGCACTGTGTAGGCGCGGCTGATGGAGCTGTACAGGGAGCGGAAGCCGTCGCCGATGCTGCCCATGGGGAGTTTTGAGGTGAGCAGGTCGCGGTTGGCTGGGTTGGTGGCGGCCTGGGTGAGGTTGACGTAGCCCAGGGGCTCGTTGCCGAACAGCTTGGCCAGGGGGGAGTCGTTGGTGACGGTGAAGCGGGTGCGTTTGCCGGTGCCGTCGTCCTTGCTGATGAAGGTGTTCGTGCCGAACTCGGTGGCGATCACGAAATAGTCGTCGCCGTATGTTCTGGTCAGGTGGACGCCCATCGACTCGAAGGAGAAGGCGGCGCCGGTCTTGTCGAGGTGGCTGTTGTGGGCGGCCACCACGATGTTCTTTCTGCCCTGGGCTTCGGTGATCCACTTGATGTTCTCGGCCATCCAAGTGTCCCGTTTGCGGGCGTAGTCGTTGGCTGAGGTTTGCAGTTGCGCGCCGTGTTGGATCGTCTCGGCGTGGTGCAGGGCGAGTGTGTACTCCTCTGGGGAGCCGGCGTTCATGTACTTGGCACGGTCCTGTTTCAGGTGGGTGACGAGGTGGTCGGCGGCGGCGATGGTTCTTTCCGTGGGCTGTTTCGATCTGCTCGCGTCGGTGAGGGCGGCCAGTGAGGTCTCGGTTTGGCGGGCGACGGCGGGGGCTGCCTTGGCGAGATAGCGCAGCAGGCGCTTCTTGTTGTGGTCGTAGCGTTGCATGTCGAAGCCGTAGAGGCGGACCTTGTCGTGCTCCTCGGGGGTGGTGGCGTTGTGGTCGCGGATCCACCTCAGCAGGTCCGCCGTCTCGCGGGTGCGGTAGATGTCGAAGCCGAGCGCCTTTGCCGCGTCCTCCGCGCTGCCTCTGCCGCCCATCACGTAGTCGTCGGCCTCGGCCGTGCCGCCGAAGTCGGCCTCCAGCGCTACCGTGCGGAAGCCGTGCTCCCGTACGAGCTTCTGGATGATCAGCTTGCGGGTCTGGGCGAACTCCTTGTTGCCGTGGGTGGCCTCGCCGACTCCGACCACGCGCTTGGCGGCGGCGTCGGAGAGTGGGGCCCGGGACAGCGGGGTCACGGCCTCGGATGTCACGTGTGTGGTGTCGACTCCTTCTCCGCAGCCGGCCGCCGCCACCAATAGCGCGGCCAGGGCGATGGTCAGCAGCTTCGGCCTCATCACGTGCTCGATCATGGGTCGATTTCATCGGATGCGAGGTCGGCCGGTCATCGTGCGCAGGGTTAGATCGTCGGGCGTGGTCATAGACCTCTGGTCATGCGTATGTGGACCTGGGTCGCGACCGTAAGCTTGGGTCGTGACAGCCGGGGGTGAGACGCGTGGTGACCCGCAATGACGTGGCGCGGCTGGCGGGTACGTCGCCCGCCGTGGTCAGTTATGTGATGAACAACGGTCCCAAGCCCGTGTCCGAGGCGGCCAGGAGGCGCGTGCTGGCCGCGGTCGAGCAGCTCGGTTACCGGCCGAACGCCGTCGCCCGATCGCTGCGTTCGCGCCGTACCTGGACCATCGGGGTGATCGCCTCCGACAGTGCGGGCGGCACCAGTCCGTTCTTCGGGCAGTTCACCCGGGCCTGCGAGGAGGTGGCCTGGCAGCGGGGTTACTCGGTGCTGCTCGGCAACTCAGCCGAGGATCCGGCGCGGGCGGAGGAGTATGTCAGGCGGTTCCTGGAGCGGCAGGTGGACGGGCTGGTGCTGATGCGGGTGCCGGTCTCGCATGAGCGGGCGGAGGAGATGCGGGGTCGTGTCCCGGTCGTCACCATCGACCACACCGCGCCGCCGCACTTCTCCCGGCTCGCGGTGGATGACGTGCAGGGCGGTTTCCAGGCCACCCGCCACCTGGTGGAGCATGGGCATCGGCGGATCGGGTTCGTCGGGGGGCCGATGGACATCACGCCCGTCAGGCTCAGGGCCGCCGGCTGGCGCCGGGCTCTTGGAGAGGCCGGACTGCTGTCCGACGGAAGCGGACCGCCTGAAGGAAGCGACGTGCCCGATGGAAGCGGACCGCCTGACGGAAGTGGCGTGCCCGGTGGAAGCGCGCAGCCTGACGGGAGCGGGCCGCCTCACGGGAGCGGCGTGCCTGATGGGGGCGGGCTGGTTGCGGAGGGGGCGTTGAGTTTGGAGGGTGGGTACGACGCGGCGTTGCGGCTGCTGTCCCCGGCCGGGCGGCCCACCGCGCTGTTCGCCTCCATCGACGATCAGGCCATCGGCGCCATGCGGGCCGCCGCCGACCTCGGGCTGCGGGTGCCGCAGGATGTGGCGGTGGTGGGGTTCGACGGGGCCAGGGAGGCGGCGTACACGGTGCCGGGGCTGACCACGGTCAGCCAGCCCATCGGCGAGATGGCCAGGCATGCCACGGAGACGCTGGTGGCGGCCATCGAGAAGGAGAGCGAAGGGCCGCTCACCAGGACTTTCACCGCCACCCTCGTGACCCGCGGCTCCTGCGGCTGCCCCGAACCCCGCCTGCACCGCCAAGCCTGAGATCGGAGGGTGGCGGCGGCCGGATCTGAGGTCAAGAGGCGGCGGCTACTATGCGGCGGACGATCTCCTGGGCGACCGGGGTCGCCGGGGCCGAGGTGGTGATGCGGGTTCGGCCGCCGCCGGGCTCGAAGGTGGTCGATCCGTCCGTACCGACCGTCACGTGGCCTTCCTCGCTGAAGGCGAACAGTTCGGGCGCCACCATGGTCAGCACCGTGATCGGGTCGTGCGGGCAGTTCCACTCCTCGTTCCAGAACCGCCACCACTGCTCGATCTCCGCCTTCAGCGCCTCCCCCAGCGGCCCGGCCGCCGCGATGGCCGACACGGCCGCGGCGTCCATCCGCACGGTGGTGGTGATCTCCAGGCCGGTGACGGTGATCGGGGCGCCCGAGCCGAAGACGATGGCCGCCGCCTCCGGGTCGCACTTGAGGTTGTGCTCGGGCGCGGGATCGTCGAAGCGCCCGCCCATGATCCACAGGTGGCGTACGTCGCGGGCGAAGGCCGGTGCGGCGGTGATCGCCCGCGCGATGTTGGTGAGCGGCCCGACCGCCACCACGTCCACCTCGCCGGGCGCCGCGGTCACCCGATCCACCAGGTACGCCACCGCGTCCCCCTGGTCCACCTCCTGCTCGGCGAGGTCGGGGAACAGCCGGCCCTCGTGCCCGGCCCACCAGACGTCCCGGCCGGTCAGGGTCTCGGTGGCGCCGGGGATGACGGTCAGGGGACGGGAGGCCAGGCCGGCCAGGCGCTTGGCCAGGCGGGCCCGCAGCAGCGTGTCGCCGTACACGGTCGTGCCGCCCAGCAGGTCCACCTCCGGCGAGCCGAGCAGGACGGCCAGCGCCAGGGCGTCGTCCACGTCGGTCCCGATGTCGGTGTCGAAAATGACGCGCATGCTTGGTGACCTCTCTTGGTGCGCGGGCTACTTCAGGCCCGTGGTGGCGATGGACTGGGTGAAGTGGCGCTGGAAGCGCAGGATGATCAGGAGCGGGATGACCGTCAGCACGATCGAGCCCGCGAAGAGCTGGCCGTAGTCGATGGTGAACTGGCCGCGCATGTTCGACAACGCGATCGGGCCGAGCTGGTGCGCGGCGTCGGTGCCGATGAGCAGCGGCCAGACGTAGGCCTGCCACTGGAAGATGAACAGCGTCAGCCCGGCGCTCACCAGTGCGGGCCGCGAGAGCGGCAGGTAGATGCGGGTGAACACGCCGAACCAGCCCAGCCCGTCGATGCGGGCCGCCTCGACCAGGTCGCCGGGGATGGCCAGGAAGAACTGCCGCAGCAGGAAGATGGCCAGGCCGTGGCCCAGTCCCGGCAGGATCAGGCCGGCGTAGGTGTTGGTCAGGTCCCAGTCGCGGAACAGCGTGGCGAGCGGGATCGCGATGGCGTCGAACGGGATGAGGAAGCTGAGCACCACGATCGCGAACAGCGCGCCCTGGCCCCTGAACCGCAGCGCCGACAGCCCGAACGCCGCGGCGGCCGAGATCAGCAGGCCACCGGCCACGGTGACCAGCGCCACGAACAGGGAGTTGAGAATGGCGCGGCCGAAGTCGCCGGTGGCCAGGCGTGCGTAGTTGCCCAGGGTGGGGTCGGCGGGCACCAGCGTCTGCCACGAGAGCCGCGAGATGTGCTGGAAGATGTCCGAGCCGCCGCGCAGCGAGCTGGACAGCGCCCACAGCAGCGGCAGCGCGAAGGCCAGGCCGATCACGGTGGCGAGCAGGGTGTAGAGGCGTCTGGTCATCACGGTCAGGCCCTTCCGCCGCGCAGGAGCCGGAACTGCACGGCGACCACCGCCAGCACGAGCAGTACCAGCAGGGTCACCTCGGCCTGCGCCATGCCGAGGTCGCCGACGGTGTAGGCGCGGGTGAAGATGTCGTACATGGTGACGTTGGTGGAGCCCTCGGGGCCGCCGTTGGTCAGCATCTGTACGGGCGCGAAGACCAGGAAGTTCGACACCGTGTCCGCCACCAGCACGAACGCCAGCGGCCTGCGCAGCAGGGGCAGCGTGACGTGCCAGAACCTGGCCCACGCCGAGGCTCCGTCGATGGCGGCGGCCTCGTACAGGGACTCGGGGATGTCCTGGAGGCCGGCGATCAGGAACATCATCCAGTAGCCGACGCCGATCCACGACAACAGCACGATCAGCGACCACAGGGCCTGGCCCGGTGAGGTGAGGAAGGGCTGCCGGGGCAGGCCGAGCACGGTCAGCACCGAGTTGAGCAGGCCGTCGGGGCGGTAGGCGACGCTCCAGATGGCGGCCGACACGGCGGGTGGGACGGCGATCGGCAGGATCACCAGCACCCGGAAGAAGCGCACGCCCGCGAAGCGGCGGGTGAACAACACGGCGAGAGCGAGCGCGGCGGCGATCTGCAGCGGGTTGACGATCAGGCTGAAGACGAGCGTGACCCGGACGCTCTGCAGGAACGTCGGGTCGGCGAAGAGCGCGGCGTAGTTCTCCAGGCCGACGAACGAGGTCCGGCCGGTGAGCAGGCTCGTGTGGTAGAGGCTGTCGGCGAAGGCCATGCCGGCCGGGATCAGGCGCAGGAGCAGGAGCGCGACCAGGGCGGGGGCCAGGAAGGCCAGCGAGATGAGCACCGGGCGGCCCACGCGCGGGCGAGGGGGGCTCGAAGTCATCGCAGGCGCGCCCAAGCCGTGGTGATCTGCTGGGTGGCCTGCGTCAGTCTTGTTCTCGGGTCCGAGCCGTTGCGGATGTCGGCGAACGCCTTGGTCATGATGTCCTCGAACTGGATGTAGCCGATCGACCGGGGCCGCGCGACGGCCGTGTGCCCGGCGTCGTACGTCATGATCTTGCCCACGCCCTCGCTCCTGTCGCCGCCAAGCGCTTCGAGGGTGGGCAGGTACCGCTCGAAGGCGGCGCGGTTGGCCGGGATGACCGTGGTGGCCTTGGTGGTCAGCAGGTTGCCTTCGGGGTCGAGGGCGGCGTACTCGAGGAACTGGCGGGCCAGCCGCTGCTTGTTCGAGGCCGGGTTGATGCCCCAGGACCAGGAGCCCGTCGGGGTGACCTGCTTGCCGCCGGCGAAGTAGGGGTAGGGCGCCACGCCCCAGTCCAGCCCCTTGGCCTGCGCGAACGTCCCGACGTTCCACGGGCCGCCGGCGTGGAAGGCCACCTTGCCCTCGGCGAACAGCGGAGAGGTCTGGAACGAGCCGACCCCGCGTGGCGCGAGCCCGCCGGTGAACAGGTCGCGATACCAGGTCATGGCCTTGATCCAGCCGTCGGTGGTGAGCGCGGGGGTGAGCATGTCGGGGCCGGTGATGCCGGAGCCGCCGCCAAGGGACTCGGGCAGGCTCTGGAGCTGGTAGTACTGCTCGATCTGCTCGGGGATGACCGCCCACTGGGCGCCGCCGCGCGCCTGCGCCTGCTTGCCGGCCTCGACCGTCTGCTCCCAGGTCCAGCGCTTGGCCGGGTCACCGGGCGGCGGGGGCACGCCGGCCTTCTCCAGCAGGGTCCTGTTGTAGAAGAGGAACTGGTCGGAGGTCCAGATCGGGACGGACCAGAGCTTGCCGCGGTGCTCGTTGACCTCGTACTGGGCGGGCAGGGCGGCCTGTTTGACCCGGTCCTTCAGGTCGCTGAGGTCGGCCAGGAAGCCGCGGGCTGCCAGCGCGGACACGCGCGGCTGGTCCACCGTGTAGACGTCGATCGAGTCGTCCCCTGCGGCCAGGCGCTGCTGGAGTGTGCTGTTGAGCTGGTCGAAGGGGATCTGGGTGTACTCGACCCGGACGCCCGGGTGCTTGGCCCGGAAGCCGTCGATGACCGGCTGGAACGTCTTGGGGTCCTCGGGGCCGACGAACCGAAGCGTGTCGGGCGCGTCTCCGGCGGCACCGCAACCGGCGGCCAGCACGATGGTCAGCACGCTCGCGATGGCCAGGCGTCTGTTCATCAGGAAGCTCCTTGGAGGCCGCTGACCAGGTGATTAACGGAGTCTACACGTGTCAACTCGGGTTAATGGCCGACAGCATGCCATGAATTCGGGCCTCCGAACAAGGCTCACAACTCTTGACCGGGCCTGTTAAGCGGTCTACATATATATTCACAGCCAACTATCCATTCGCTCAAGAGAGGCCGAATGTGAAGGCAACGATCCCGGTTCTCGTCATGGCGACGGCGCTCGCCTTATGCGTTCCGTCCACGGCATCGGCGGATGACGGTCCACGGCTCTCAGTCGCGGGACGCACCGGCGGGACCTGTGTCGACACCCCCCTGAAGATCACTTTCCCGGGCTCCGCGCCCACCCTCGGCACCACCGGGGCCATCGAGATCCGCCGGGCGGACGGCTCGCTCGCCGACCGCATCGAGGCGGCCACCGCCACGAAGGACAAGAAGAACATCGGCAGCGCGATCTCCGACACGGGGCTGCCGCACGACTGGTCGTACGAGTCGATCATGATCGACGGGCAGACGGCCTCCGTCTACCCGCACAAACAACTGGAGTACGGCCAGGAGTATTACGTCACCGTCGAACCCGGCGTCTTCCCCGGCTGGGACGGCGTACGGGACTGGCGTTTCACCACCAGGAAGCACCAGCCGCGCAACCCGCGCCACCTCACGGTCTCCGCCCAGGGCGCCGGTGACTTCTGCACCGTGCAGGGGGCCGTGGACGCCGTGCCCACCGGCAACACCAGGCCGGTGACCATCGACGTCAAGCGCGGCGTCTACACCGAGATCGTGTACGTGCGCGAGGACCGGCCGAAGATCACCGTGAAGGGCGCGGGACCGGGCCGCACCGTGATCCGCTACCCCAACAACGACCTGCGCAACGGCGACAAGGCGCTGGCGAACGGCGGCCCTGCCGACGTGTGCCCGCGCCGCGTGCTGGAGACCTCCGACCTGCACAACTGCTGGCGGCAGACGTTCGGCGTGGACGCGGCCGACTTCCGGCTGAGCGACCTGACCGTGCACAACACGACGCCGGACGGCGGCTCGCAGGCGGAGGCGTTCCGGGGCAACAACGACCGCATCGCGCTGGAGCGCGTGCACCTGCTCAGCAACCAGGACACGCTGCGGTTGCAGGGCAAGGGCTTCGTCACCGACAGCCACATCGCCGGGGACACCGACTTCATCTGGGGCACGGGGACGGTGCTCATCCAGGACTCGACGCTGGAGTCCACCGACGGCGGTTACATCTCGCAGAGCCGCAGCGACAACACGCGTCATGGCTACGTGTTCGTACGCACCAAGCTGACCCGCTCCCCCGGGGTGCCGGACGCGTCCGTGGTGCTGGGGCGCAGCGCCGTGTGGCGGTTCACGCACAGCCAGGCGGTGTTCATCGACACCAGGATGGACGCCCACGTGGCGCCGGTGGGCTGGCAGATCGATCCGAACGACTGCGCGCAGGCCCAGACGGCCTCGATGTGGGAGTACAGGAGCACCGATCTGTCCGGCCGGCCGATCGACACCTCGCAGCGGCTGGCCTGCTCCCGCCAGCTCACCGACGCCGAGGCCGCGCAGTGGCGCGACCCGAAGTTCGTCCTGGGTGGCTGGGACCCCGAGAAGCGCTGGACGGAGTGAGGACATGACGGACACACGAGCAAGCAGGCGCGCGGTGCTGGGCGGCGTGCTGGGCGGGGTCGGCGTCGCGCTGACCGGCGTGCCCGCGATGGCGGGCCCGGCCGCCGCCTCCTCACAGGGAAGCAAGCGGCCGCCCAGGCCGGTCGCTCCGGTGAACGCGGAGGCGGCGGCCAGGTTCGGCCCCGAGTACAAGACGCTGCCGCCCGCCGTCGCCGGCGTGGACATCGAGCCGCTCATCGGCATCTCCGGCGCCGAGGAGATCGAGGCCAGACGGCGCAAGATGGCCGACTTCATCTGGAAGGGCGCGGGCCCGCCCAAGACCCTTCCGTCGGTCGAGAAGGGGGTGAGCGTCCCCGACCTCGCCTCGCTCACCGGCGTGCGCAGGGTCGATCTGCTGACGGTCCCGCTGGACTACAGGATCACCGCCAAGGTGTACGACCTGCTGCCCAGGAAGGGCTGGAACCGCCGCCTGGCCCTGTACCACAACGGCCACGGCGAACCGCTCGACACCATGCTCCGCACCGTCCAGGCGCTGCTCGACCGGGGCTACCGCGTGATGGTGTACGCGATGCCCTTCCACCACTGGAACGGCGGCCAGCAGATCGAGGACCCGGCGAACCCGGGCACGATGTTGCCCAGCCCCTCACACCGGGAGCTGGTGCCGTGGGAGAGCGCGGAGTTCTCCACGCTGACGTTCTTCCTGGAGCCGCTCACCGTCACGCTCAACTACGCCCAGGCCACCTACCGCCCGGCCTCGGTCGAGATGCTGGGCCTGTCCGGCGGCGGCTGGACGACCACGGTGTACGCGGCGCTGGACCCCCGCATCACCCGCAGTTATCCGACGGCCGGTTCGCTGCCGTTCTTCCTGCGGGCCGCCTCGCCCAAGCCGAGCCCCACCACCGGCGACTGGGAGCAGACCAGGGCCTCCTTCCCGGAGTTCTACTCCTCCATCACCGCCGGGACGGCCGACGACTACCTGCAGATGTACGTCATGGCCTCGGTCGGCGAGAACAGGGGGCAGTTGCAGATTCTCAACCGGTTCGACGACTGCTGCTTCAACGGCGTGAGCCACCGCGTCTACCAGGCGCCGGTCCGCGACCGGGTGGCGCTGCTCGCCGGCGGGCGGCCCGAGCAGGGGCGTTGGGACCTGCTGGAGGACGCCACGCACGACGACCACACCATCTCGCCACACGCCCTCTCCGTGATCCTCTGGGATCTTGACACGGCAAATGTCACAACATAATATCGGAATATAGATACACTATTGAATAGATATTCAGGGAGCGGAGACCGCATGGCGGACAGGGCGTTTTCCCACCGGCGCCGAGTGATCGTCAACACCGATGCGAAGAATGAGGCGGACGACCAATTCGCCATCGTCCACGCTTTGCTCTCCCCGAGCCTGGATATCAGGGGCCTGGTCGCCGCTCATTTCGGCAACCGGCGCACCCGTACGAGCCTGGAGGAAAGCCGGGCGGAGATCGACCTGCTGCTGCGGCTGATGAAGCTCGAGGGCCGGGTGCCGGTGGCGGACGGCGCGCCGTACGCGGTGCCCGACACCGGCACCCCGGTCCGCGCCCCCGGCGTCGAGCTGATCATCGAGGAGGCCATGCGCGACGTGGCCGAGCCGCTGTACGTGGCCTTCCTCGGCCCGCTGACCGACATGGCGGCGGCCCTGATGCTGGAGCCGCGCATCGCCGAACGGGACGTGACCGTGATCTGGATCGGCGGCGGCGGGTACGACGGCCGCGGCCCCCAGACCGGCAGGCCCGAGTTCAACCTGTCCAACGACATCCTGGCGGCCAACATCGTCTTCTCCTCGGCGCTCAAGGTCTGGCAGGTGCCCGCGCCGACATACCGGATGATGGCCGTCGGCTACGCCGAGCTGGACGCGAAGGTCGCGCCGTGCGGCGAGATCGGCGAATACCTCGTCCGCCAGCTCGTCGAACACAACCAGGAGCGGCACGGGAACATCGAGTACCGCTCCCTCGGCGACTCCCCCGCGATCGGGCTCATGCTGCACCACGACTGCGGGCTCTGGACGGAACGGCCGGCGCCGAACTTCCGCTACGACGGCTCACTCGACTTCTCCGCCGACAACCGGCCGATCCGCGTCTACGAATCGATCGACGCGCGCTTCATCCACGAGGACTTCTTCGCGAAGCTGCGTGCTTTCGCGGACGGAAACAACCGATGAGAGGGAGGGACGAGGAATCATGCTGACGATCGGCGCGGGTGCGTACACCCATGACCTGCTCCTGCCCGACCACGACGCCATCGCCGAGTGGCGCAGGCTGCGCGACCGGCTCGCGCACGCCGACCGGGCGACCACCGCCGCCGCGCTGGCGACGCTGGCCGGCGGGATCCGGCGCACCGTGATCGGCACGATCGCGGCGGCCGGCATCGGCCACGCGGGCGGCGACCTGTCGGTGACCGACATCCTCACCACCCTGTACGGCGCCGTGCTGCGCGTCGATCCGGCCAACCCCGGCTGGCCGGATCGCGACCGGCTGATCCTGAGCAAGGGCCACTGCGCGGTCGCGTTGTACACCACGCTCACGACCTGCGGCTACTTCTCGGCGGAGCGGCTGAGCTCGTTCGCGGCCCCGCTGTCGCCGCTCAACGGCCATCCCAGCCGCAGGGCGGTGCCCGGCATCGAGACCAGCACGGGCCCGCTCGGGCACGGGCTGCCCGTCGGCGTCGGCATCGCGGTGGGGCTGCGGCTGCGCGGCTCCGCGGCCAGGACCGTGGTGGTGCTGGGCGACGGTGAGCTGCAGGAGGGCAGCAACTGGGAGGCCGCCATGGCGGCCGGGCATCGCGGGCTCACGTCGCTGACGGCCGTCATCGACCGCAACGGGCTGCAGCAGGGCGCGCGGACCAGCGCGACCAACGACCTGGAGCCGCTGGCCGACAAGTGGGCGGCGTTCGGGTGGGAGGCCGTCGAGGTGGACGGCCACGACCATCTGGCGCTGCTGGACGCCATCACCGCGCCGCACGACGCGGGCAAACCGCGCGCGGTGATCGCCAGGACCGTGAAGGGGCGAGGGGTTTCGTTCATGGAGGATCGGGTGGAGTGGCACCACAAGGTGCCGGACTCCGAGCAGGCCCGCCTGGCGCTTGAGGAACTGCGTTGATCGTTGAGGAACTGCACGACTGCAGAGACGCCTTCGCCGAGGAACTGACCCGGCTCGCGCGCGCCGACAGCCGCATCGTGGCCGTGTGCAACGACTCGGTGGGGTCGAGCAAGCTGGCCGGCTTCGCGAAGGAGTTCCCCGACCGGCTGGTCAACGTGGGGATCGCGGAGCAGGACATGGTGGGCATCGGCGCTGGTCTGGCCAACGCGGGCCTGGTGCCGTTCGTGTGCGGGGCGGCGACGTTCCTGACGGCGCGGGCCCTGGAGCAGATCAAGGCCGACGTCGCCTACAGCCTGGCCAACGTCAAGTTGTGCGGGATGAGCCCCGGGTTGTCCTACGGCGCGCTGGGGCCGACCCACCACTCGACCGAGGACCTGTCGTGGTTGCGGGCCATCGCGGACCTGCCCGTCATCGTGCCCGCCGACCCCGCGCAGACCAGCGCGGCCATCCGGTGGGCGGCCGAGACCGAAGGGCCGGTGTTCCTGCGGATCGGCAGGTTCCCCGTGCCCCAGGTGTCGCCGCCGGACGGGCCGGCCTTCACCTACGGGCGGGCGACCCGCCTGCGCGAGGGCGTGGACGCCACGATCGTGGCCACGGGCACCCTGGTGAGCCGGGCGATGGAGGCCGCCGCGCTGCTGGAGGCGCGCGGGGTGCAGGCGCGGGTGGTGAACGTGTCCACCGTCTCCCCCCTCGACCGGGAGGAGATCATGGCGGCGGCCCGGCAGACCGGGGCGGTCGTCACGGCCGAGGAGGCGGTGCCCACCGGCGGGCTCGGGGCGGCGGTGGCGGAGGTCGTGCTGGAGACGCGGCCTGTGCCGATGCGGCTGCTCGGGCCCCGTACGTTCGCGCCGACCGGGGAGACCGCGTTCCTGCTGGAGCACTTCGGGCTCACCCCCGACGGGCTGGCGCGGGCGGTGATGGAGGTGCTGGGACTTGAGCACGCGTGAGCATCCCCTGCCGTTGGGGGTGGACAAGACGTGAGCACGCCTGACAGTCCGCTCGTGCTCGGGGTGGATCAGGGCACGAGCGCGACCAAGGCGATCCTGGTGGACGCGAGCGGCGAGATCGTGGCGCACGCCTCGGCCCCGCTGGCCGTGCGGCACCCCGCGCCGGGCCTGGTCGAGCAGGACGGCGAGGAGTTGTGGCGCAGCGTCCTGGACGCGGTGTCCGCCTGCCTGTCGCAGTCGCCGCCCGGCCGGGTGGTGGCCGTGGGGCTGAGCGTGCAGCGCGAGTCGGTGATCCTCTGGGATCGTGACACGGGCGCACCCCTCGGACCGCTGGTGAGCTGGCAGGACCGCCGGGGCACCGAGTTGTGCGCCGGGCTGGCCGCCGACGGCGTGGCCCCCCTGGCGCGCCGGCTCAGCGGCCTGCCGCTGGATCCGATGTTCACCGCGGCCAAGGCGGCCTGGCTGCTGGAGCGGCACGGTCCCGGCTGCCTGGGCACGGTGGACTCGTGGTTGTTGTTCCGGCTGGGCGGCGGGCACGTGACCGAGGTCGGCTGCGCCTCGCGTACCCAGTTGCTGGACGTGCGGCGGCGCGCCTGGAGCCCGGAGCTGCTGGAGTTGTTCGGCGTGCCGGAGGAGGCGCTGCCCCGGGTGGTGCCGTCCACCGGGACGCACGCCGACGCGGGCGCGCTGCATCCGTCCCTGGCCGGGGTGCCGGTCACGGCGGTGCTCGGCGACTCGCACGCCGCCCTGTACGCGCACGCGGCCGGACAGCCGGGCCGGGTCAAGGTCACCTACGGCACGGGTTCGTCGGTGATGGGCCTGGCGACACCCGGCGGTGATGACGCGGCCCCCGAGGGGCTGTGCCTGACGATCGGCTGGCAGGACGACGACGCGCCGGCGTACGCGCTGGAGGGCAACATCCTGTCCGCCGGGGCCACGATCGCCTGGCTGGCCGGGGTTCTGGACGTCGAGCCCGAGGAAGTGGCGCGGCTCGCGACCCTCGGCCACCGGGGTAGGCTGCACATCGTGCCGGCGTTCGGCGGGCTCGGCGCGCCCTGGTGGGACGACCGGGCGGAAGCGATCATGACGGGCTTCGGCCTGGGCAGCCGGCGGGAGGACATGGCAAGGGCGGCGGTCGACTCGATCGGCCTGCAGGTCGGTGATGTCGTGTCCGCCATGGAGCGCGCGGCGGGCCCCGTCGAGGAGCTGCTGGCCGACGGCGGTCCCACCGCCAACGCCGACCTCATGCAGTGGCAGGCCGACGTGACCGGACTGGCGGTGCGGGTCGCGGCGCGGCCCGAGTTGTCGGCGCTGGGGGCCGCGCATCTGGCCGGGCTTTCCGGCGGTGTATGGTCCCGCCGGGAGTTGTCGGAGCTGCCCCGCCATGGCCGGCGCTACTCACCCGTTCTGCCGGTGTGCGAACGACGTCGCACGCTAGCAGAATGGCACTCGGCAGTGGCCCGGGCTCGCCACCGGACCAGCAGGAGCGGCGGAGCCGAAGCGGAGGCCAGCGATCGTGGGAGCTGACAGTCAGTTCGAGAAGGGCCGTACGGAGCCCGTGAGATTCACCGGTCGCCGGCTCAGCCAGGAGTCCGAACGCATGCGGCTGCTGGTGCGGGTGGCGCGCCTCTACCATGAGCACGGCGTGCGCCAGCCGCAGATCGCCGCGCAGTTGCGCATCTCGCAGCCGCGGGTGTCGCGGCTGCTCAAGGAGGCCGCGGAGATCGGCATCGTGCGCACGGTGGTCGTCGTGCCCAGCGGCGTGCACGCGCTGCTGGAGGAGGACCTGGAGCGCAAGTACGGCGTCGAGCAGATCATCGTGGTGGACGCCGCGGGCGAGGGCAACGACGTCGTGGCCGCGCTCGGCTCGGCCGGGGCGACCTACCTGGACGCCACCCTGATCGGCGGCGAGCACCTGGGCATCTCCTCGTGGAGCGCGAGCCTGCTGGCCACGGTGGAGGCCATGCAGCGCCGCCCGGTGCGGGTGGCCGACGAGGTCGTGCAGCTGATCGGCGGCGTGGGCAAGGGGTCCGCGCAGGTGCAGGCGACCAGGCTGGCCGCCCACCTGGCCGATCTGACCGGCGCCGAGCCGGTCTTCCTGCCCGCGCCCGGCCTGGTCGGCTCGGCGGTGGCGCGGCAGACGTTGTCGGACGACACCGTGGTGCGCCAGGTGGTCGAGGCGTGGTCGCGGCTGACGACCGTGCTGGTCGGGATCGGCAGCCTCAACCCGTCGCCGCTGCTGCAGGAGAGCGGCAACGCCATCTCCGAGGATGAGCTGGAGACGCTGCGCGGGCTCGGCGCCGTGGGTGACGTGTGCCTGCGTTTCTTCGACGCCGACGGGCGGCTGATCGACTCGCCGCTGGAGGAGCGCATCCTCGGCATCCCGGCCGCCGACCTGCTGCGGGTGCCGCGGCGCATCGCGATCGCGGGCGGGCGGCGCAAGACGGCCGCGATCCGGGCGGCGCTGAAGGGCGGCTGGGTCAACACCCTCATCACGGACGTCGGCGTGGCGGAAGAGCTGCTCAAGGACTGAGCCGTCTCCTCCGTCCCCAGCAGGGCCGTCGTGCGCTTCGCACGGCGGCCTTCGCCGTTCCTGGGTGCCCGCTGAGAGTTTACGCAGGCGTCATCTGCCGAGAAACCACTCTTGACACTGACATGCGTGTCGTTCACGATGTGATGAATCCACTCCATTCATGGCTGAATAAAAATTCTCACCAGCGACAGCGTGGTCCGGAGTGTGCCGAAGGCCGGCACAGCCCTGCCTATTTCCGGGGCGGAAAGAGAGCGTCATCCATGACCGAGGCCCCTGGCTTCGATCCCCAGCAATCAGGATTCAGCCGCCGTACGTTCGTGCGCTCGGCTGCTTTGGCCACGCCCGCCGTGGCTATCGGCGGCGGCATGCCGGCCGCCGCGACCGCCACCCCGACGCCGCAGCCCAGCGGCTCACCCTCGCCCTCGGCGACGGCGGCGGCGGCCAAGAAGGTCCCCGCCTTCCCGGGGGCCGAGGGAGCGGGCATGTACACCTCCGGCGGGCGCGGCGGCGCCGTCTACGAGGTGACCACCCTGGACGACGACGGTCCCGGGTCACTGCGTGAGGCCTGCGCCAAGTCGGACGGCACGATCGTCTTCCGCGTCGCCGGCAACATCAAGATCAAGGGCGGGCTCGACATCACCGGGTCCAACCTCACGCTCGCAGGTCAGACCGCCCCGGGCCACGGTGTCACCGTCATCGGCAACGAGACGCAGATCAAGGGCAACAACATCATCGTGCGCCACCTGCGCTTCCGCGGTGGCGACGAGCTGGGCACCCCGATCGACACGTTCAGCGCCCGCAACGTGCGCGACATCCTCATCGACCACTGCTCCTTCTCCTGGGGCGTGGACGAGTGCTTCTCCGTCTACGGCAACACCAACGTGACCGTGCAGTGGTGCATCATCTCCGAGGGCCTGACGAACTCGGTGCACGACAAGGGCCGGCACGGCATGGGCGGGCTGTGGGGCGGCGACAACATCACCTACCACCACAACCTGCTCATCCACCAGAACGCCAGAAACCCTCGCTTCAGCTTCTCCGAGGGCATGAACATGCTGGTGGACCACCGCAACAACGTGATCTACAACCACGGCATCACCTCCTGCTACGGCGGCGAGTGGTCCAACGGCATCAACATGGTCGGCAACTACTACAAGCCGGGCCCCAACACGCTGCCGAAGATCGCCAGGGAGATCGTCGCCCCCGGGCGGCTCGGCCAGTGGCACGTCACCGGCAACGAGATCGAGGGCCACGCCGACGTCACGGCGAACAACGCGCTCGGCATCACCTACGCCATCGGCGGCATCACGCTGCTGCCCAAGGCGGTGGAGTTCGAGAACGGCATCACCGAGCAGACGCCGCAGCAGGCGTACGCGACCGTGCTGGAGCAGGCCGGCGCCACCCTGCCGCGCAGGGACGCCATCGACGCCCGCCTGGTCAACGAGGCGCGCGCCGGCACGGGACGGCACATCAACTCGCAGAAGGACGTGGGCGGCTTCCTGCCCTTACCGTCGGAGGTCGCGGCCCCGGCCGACAGCGACCACGACGGCATGCCGGACGAGTGGGAGACCGCCCAGGGGCTCAACCCCGAGAGCGCCGACGACGCCCAGACGGTCGGCACCGACGGGTACACCAACCTGGAGCGCTACCTCAACTCCATCCAGCGGGCGGGCGGGCGCAACCCCGAGGTGACGATCACCTCCCCCAAGATCGACCAGGTGTTCGCGGCGAACAAGGACAAGCAGGCCGTCGCGATCCAGGCCGACGCCAAGGCGCTCGACGGCGGGACCATCGCCAAGGTCGAGTTCTTCCACGGTGACACGAAGATCGGCGAGGCGACGGCGGCGCCGTACCAGGCGACCTGGGAAGGCGTCACGGACGGCACCTACTACCTGACGGCCAGGGCCACCGACAGCACCGGCTCGGCCACCACCTCCTCGCTCGTGCCGATCCACGTCAACCGCACCAGGACGCACGCCGGGTGGCAGGTCAAGGACATCGGCGAGGTGCCGATCCCCGGCAACACGGCGCTCAAGGACGGCGTGTTCACGATCAAGGGATCCGGCAAGATCGCGGGCTGGAAGGACTCCTTCCACCTCGCCTACAAGGCGGTCGGGTTCAGCAAGCGCGGCGAGGTCCTGGAGATCACCGCGCGGATCGACAAGGTGAGCAAGGGCCACGTCGACGCCGTGGCCGGGCTCATGGTGCGGCAGGACCTGGAGCCCAACTCGCCGTTCATGATGGCCGGCATCGGCTACTCGGCCAGCAACGAGGACGGCTCCGGCAGGCGCGCCAAGGCGATCAGGGTCGCCTCCCACGGCACGGCGCCGAGCGTCGGCGTGTGGCCGGCGGCCGGTGAGGACCCGCTGGACGAGAAGCCGTACTGGCTGCGCCTGGTCTGCCGGAGCCTGCCCAGCAACGACGTCGAGTTCGAGGCCTTCCTCTCGGAGAACTCGCTGAACTGGGATCGCATCGGCTACGAGCGCATCGCCATGCGGACAGGACGCTTCTACGTCGGCCTGGCCGTGGACGGCAACCAGGAGGCGAACGGCGTACACGCCTACACCACGGCGACCTTCAGCCTGGTAAAGGTCAATCGTTAGACCCCGAAACGGAGCACCCATGACAGATCAAGCTTTCACGAGGAGGAGCCTGCTCCGCGGCGGGGGACTGCTGGCGCTGGCCACGGTCAGCGGCTGCAGCTTCTTCGACACCAGCCCGAACACGGGCGCGAACGGCGCCGCGCGGGTCGCCGACCTGTCGGCCAAGGAGGCGCCGGCGCTGGCCGAGCTGGTCAAGGCCGGCAAGCTGCCGCCGCTCGCGGAGCGCCTGCCGAAGAACCCGCTCGTCGTCACCCCGCTGCAGGAGCCGGGCGCGTACGGCGGCACGTGGAACTCGGCCATGGTCGGCGAGGACGACTGGGACTGGCTGATCTACACCCTGGCCTACGAGCCCCTGGTCCGGCTCAAGCCCGGCACCAACGGCCAGAAGGGCCCCGACGACATCATCCCGAACGTGGCCGAGTTCGAGGTCAAGGACGACGGCCGCGAGTACGTCTTCAAGCTGCGCGAGGGCCTGAAGTGGTCCGACGGGAAGCCCTGCACGGCCGACGACCTGCTGTTCGCCTTCGAGGACGTGACCGTCTACAAGGACCTGCACACGACCGGCGTCTACGACCTGTTCCTGGAGAACGGCACCACGGACGAGCTGGTCAAGGTGGAGAAGGTGGACGAGCGGACGGTCCGCTACGTCTACAAGGAGCCGAAGGCGGGACTGCTGTTCCAGATCGCGGTCTCCACGTTCGAGCGCGGCGGCGCGTCCGGGATGCTGCTGCCCAAGCACTATCTCGAGCAGTTCCACAAGAAGTACAACAAGGACGCCGACAAGCTGGCCAAGGAAGCCCAGTTCGAGGACTGGACCCAGCTGTTCATGCAGAAGAACGACGTCGCGCACAACGCCGACCTGCCGACTCTGCACCCGTGGAAGATCACCCAGGCCATCGGCAACGGCACGGCGGTGATCGCCGAGCGGAACCCGTACTACTGGAAGACCGACGACAAGGGGCGTCAGCTGCCCTACATCGACCGGTTCAGGTCTGACCTCCTCGGCGACGTCGAGGTGGAGCTGCTGAAGATCATGAACGGCGAGATCCACATGCAGCTCCGCAACTTCAACACGCCGGAGAACAAGCCGCTGGTCGCGCAGAACTCCGCGAAGGGCAAGTACCGGCTGTTCAACGTGCCGAGCCGGCTGAGCAACACGATGATCATCCAGTTCAACCAGACGATCGGCGACGACGACCTGCGCGAGTTGTTCCAGAAGAAGGACTTCAGGATCGGGCTGTCGTACGCGATCAACCGCAAGGAGATCATCGACGGCGTGTACGCGGGCCAGGGCGAAGCCTGGCAGGCCGCGCCCTCCAAGAACAACTCCGTCTACGACGCGGAGTTCGCCAAGCAGTACACCGAGTACGACGTCGCCAAGGCCAACGAGTTCCTGGACAAGGCCGGGCTGACGGAGAAGGACTCCGGCGGCAGGCGGCTGGGGCCCAACGGCCAGCCGCTGACCATCACCGTCATGACCAGCGCGGAGTTCCCGCACCACGTGCAGGCGCTGGAGTTCGTCAAGAAGCACTGGGAGGCGGTCGGGGTCAGCCTGCGTACCGACCCGGTGTCCGACACCCTGTTCACCGAGCGCACGATGGGCAACAACCCGCAGGCGTCCACGTTCACGTGCAGCGACTTCGACGTGATCACCGGCACCGGCGGCAGCCACTACTACGTGCCGAGCAACTCCGGCAGCGCCCGCTACGCGATCCGCTGGGCCCTGTGGTACGGCAGCAAGGGCAAGAACGGCGACGAGCCGCCGGCCGAGGTGAAGAAGCAGCTTGAGGCGTTCACCGCGATGCGCAACGAGCCGGACATCAACAAGGCGATCGAGCACGCCAAGGAGGTCGTGCGGATCTCCAAGGACCAGTTCTACGCCATCGGGATCAGCTCCCACCCGGACGAGTACGGCATCGCGACGAATACCTTCAAGAACGTGCCCGACTCCATGTCCGTCTGTCCCGTGAACCCCGGGCCGACCCAGCCCGAGCAGTACTCCCTCTGAGGCGCCGACATGCTGGGTTATTTCGGCCGCCGCCTGCTGTACGTGGTGGTGACGATGGCCGCGATCTCGATCGCCGCCTTCGTCATCATCAACCTGCCGCCGGGCGACTACGTCTCAACGGTGATCGCGAACGCCCAGGCGGGCGGCGAGGGCCTCACTCCGGCGGAGATCATCAACCTCCGGCAACGGTACGGCCTGGACGATCCGATCTTCGTGCAGTACTGGAACTGGATCACCGCCATCGTGCTTCACGGCGATTTCGGTCAATCGTTTGCCTGGAACGCCCCGGTCGCCACGCTGATCGGCGAGCGGGTCGCGCTCTCGGCGATCCTGTCGATCAGCTCGTTGCTCATGGTCTGGGCGATCGCGTTCCCGATCGGGATCTACAGCGCGGTCAAGCAGTACTCCATCGGTGACTACGGCTTCTCCTTCCTCGGCTTCATCGGGATGGCGATCCCCGAGTTCATGCTGGCGCTGATCCTCATGTACATCGGGTTCCGCTTCTTCGGGGCCAGCGTCGGCGGACTGTTCTCACCGGAGTTCCAGGACGCCGCCTGGAACCTGGGCAAGGTCCTGGACCTGATGAGCCATCTGTGGGTGCCGATCGTGGTCATCGGCGTGTCCGGCACCGCCGGCATGATCCGGGTGACCAGGGCGAACCTGCTGGACGAGCTCTACCGGCCCTACGTGCACACGGCCAGGGCCAAGGGCCTGCCGGAGTGGAAGCTGCTGCTGAAGTACCCGGTGCGGATGTCGCTCAGCCCGTTCTTCAGCACGGTCGGCTGGTTGCTTCCCGGGCTGATCGGCGGAGAGACCATCGTGTCGGTCGTCATGAGCCTGCCGACAGGCGGCCCGCTGCTGCTCAGCGGAGTGATGAACCAGGACATGTACCTGGTCGGCAGCTTCATCATGATCCTCAGCACGCTGACGGTGATCGGCACCGTGGTGAGCGACATGGCGCTGGCGTGGTGGGATCCGCGAATTCGCAAACGGTACAAGAGAGAGTAGCGCCGCATGTTCCTCAGGCGACCGAAGACGCAGGAAGTAGGGACGCTGCCGCAGTGGCGGCTGATGTGGCGGCAGTTCCGCCGGCACCGGCTGGCGATGGCCGCCGCGGCGATCCTGATCCCGATCTACTTCGTGGCGATCTTCGCGGAGTTCTTCGCGCCGATGTCCAGCGCGACGGCGAACACGGCGCTGACGTACGCGCCGCCGCAGGTGGTGCAGTTCTCGGGCGAGCACGGCCTGCACGTGAACGGGTACACGACCCAGCGCGACACCAACACCTACGAGCAGACCTACACCGAGGATCCCAGCAAGGTGATCAAGGTCGGGTTCTTCGTGCACGGTGACGAGTACAAGCTGCTGGGGCTGATCCCGTCCGACATCCACCTGTTCGGGCCCGTGGTCAAGGGTGAGCCGTTCTTCCTGCTGGGCTCCGACGAGAACGGCAGGGACCTCTTCTCCAGGCTCATCCACGGCGCGCGGGTGTCGTTGTCGATCGGGCTGGTCGGCGTGCTGGCCAGCTTCTTCCTCGGCATGCTCATAGGCGGCATTTCCGGATATTTCGGGGGCGGCGTCGACAACGTCGTGCAGCGGGTCATCGAGTTCCTGATGGCGATCCCGACCCTGCCCCTGTGGATGGCGCTGTCCGCCGCGCTCCCCACCGACTGGGGGCCGATGACCCGATATTTCGCCATCACAGTGTTGCTGTCGTTAATCGGGTGGACCGGCCTGGCCCGCGACGTGCGCGGACGGTTCCTGTCGCTGCGCGAGGAGGACTTCGTCACCGCCGCCCGCCTGGACGGCGTGGGCCGGCTGTCGATCATCTTCCGGCACATGATCCCGTCGTTCGCCAGCCACATCATCGCCTCGTTGTCGCTGGCCATCCCGGCCATGATCCTCGGCGAGACGAGCCTGAGCTTCCTCGGCCTGGGCCTGCAGGCCCCCGCCGTGAGCTGGGGCGTGCTGCTGGAGGGCGCGCAGAACGTGCGCGTCGTGGCGAACGCGCCCTGGATGCTCGCGCCCGGCATCGCGGTGGTGATCGTCGTGGTCGCCATGAACTTCTTCGGTGACGGCCTGCGTGACGCCGCCGACCCGTACGGCAATAGGAAGGTGAGCAGGCGTGCCCGCAGACGACGTGCTGCTTGAGATCGAGGACCTGCGTACGCACTTCCTCATGGACGACGGCGTGGTGTGCGCCGTGGACGGCGTGGACCTGCGCGTACGCAAAGGCGAGACGCTGGCCATCGTCGGCGAGTCGGGCTGCGGCAAGAGCGTCATGGCCCGCTCGATCCTGCGCCTGGTGGACCCGCCGGGACAGATCGAGGGCGGGAAGATCACCCTGCACCGCGAAAGCGGGCCCGTCGAACTGGTCGGCGCGGACACCAAGCTGCTGCGCCAGATCAGGTGGAACGACATCGCGATGGTGTTCCAGGAGCCGATGGCCTCGCTGAGCCTGGTGCACACCATCGGCAGCCAGATCGTCGAGGCGGTGCGGCTGCACGACAACGTCGGCAAGGCGCAGGCCCGCAAGACCGCGATCGAGATGCTCGACCGGGTCGGCATCCCCATGCCGCAGCGGCGGGTGGACTCCTACCCGTTCGAGCTGAGCGGCGGCATGCGGCAGCGGGCCATGATCGCGATGGCGCTGTCCTGCCGGCCGAGCCTGCTGATCGCCGACGAGCCGACCACCGCGCTGGACGTCACCACGCAGGCGCAGATCCTGGAGCTGCTGCGCGACCTCCAGGACGACTTCGGCATGGCGATCATGCTGATCACCCACGACCTCGGCGTGGCGGCGCAGGTGGCCGACAGCATGGCGGTCATGTACCTGGGCCGGGTGGTCGAGTACGGCTCCGCCGAGCAGGTGCTCTCCGCTCCCCGCCACCCCTACGCGCAGGCGCTGCTGCGCTCGATGCCCCGGCTGGGGCGCGCCAAGCAGCGGCGGCTCACGGCGATCAAGGGCATGGTGCCGCCGCCGTACGCGCGGCCCGACGGGTGCTTCTTCCACCCGCGCTGCGACCACGCGATGGAGGGGAAGTGCGACGCGGTGGCACCGTCCCTGCTCAAGGTGGGCGACCGAGAGGTGTCTTGCCTGCTGTACGAGGAGGAGGCCAAGTGAGCACGGAACCCCTGCTCAAGATCGAAGCGCTGTCCAAGCACTTCCCCATCCGCAGCGGCCTGCTGGGCCGGCAGGTCGGCGCGGTGAAGGCGGTGGACGAGGTCGATCTGGAGATCGCCGCCGGCAGCACGCTCGGCCTGGTCGGGGAGTCCGGCTGCGGCAAGACGACGCTCGGCCGGTGCATCGTGCGGGCGCACGACCCGACCGGGGGGCGGATGCTCTACCGGCGGCGCGACGGCTCGGTGAGCGACGTGGCGGGGCTGACGGACAAGGAGCTCAAGCCGTACCGGGCCGAGGTGCGGATGATCTTCCAGGACCCGCACTCGTCGCTCAACCCGCGCAAGACACTGCGCGAGATCATCGGCGAGCCGATGCGGGTGCACAGGATCGGCACCTCGGACGAGATCGACGACCGGGTCGGCGAGCTGCTGGAGCGGGTCGGCCTGCGCCCCGAGTACGCCAACCGCTACCCCCACGCCTTCAGCGGCGGGCAGCGACAGCGGGTCGGGATCGCGCGGGCGCTGGCCCTGTCGCCCCGGCTGGTCGTCGCCGACGAGGCGGTCAGCGCGCTGGACGTGTCGGTGCGCGCCCAGATCCTGAACCTGCTGATGGACCTTCAGGAGGAGTCGGAGCTCGGCTTCCTGTTCGTCAGCCACGACCTGGGCATCGTCGAGCACGTCTCGGACGTGGTCGCGGTCATGTACCTGGGGCGGGTGGTGGAGCAGGGCCCGACCGAGGAGCTGTACACGCGGCCCATGCACCCCTACACCGAGGCGCTGCTGTCGGCGGTGCCCGACCCCGACCCGGCGGCCAAGAAGCACCGCGAGCGGATCAAGCTGCTGGGCGACATCGCCGACCCGGCGAACGTGCCCGAAGGTTGCCCGTTCAACCCGCGCTGCGTGTACGCCAAGGACACCTGCCGCACCGAACGGCCGCCGCTGCGCGAGGTCCATGGGCGGCGGGTGGCCTGCCACTTCGCCGAGGAGCTGGAGCTGCGCGGCGTGCCGGACCCCGACCTACGAGAGGACCCGGTGGTGAACGCATGAGTGACCCCCGACAGGACGGCGCCGTGAAGCAGGCGGCCGATCCGCGCTTCGACGGCATCGTCCGCCCGTCCGCCGTGCTGCCCGGCGCCCGCGAGGCGCTGCTGCCGGTGCCGCACGGCATCGACAACCACGCGGCCAACCTGCTGCGCACGCGCGCCGGCGACCTGCTGCTCACCTGGTTCAGCGGCCCCAACGAAGGCGACCCCGGCACCAACGTCGTGGTCTCCCGCCTGTCCGGCGACCGCTGGGAGGAGCCGCTGCTGGTGGCAGCCGACCCGGCGCGCAGCGAGCAGAACCCGGTGTTGTTCGAGGACGGCGACGGGCTGGTCTGGCTGCTGAACACCTCGATGGAGCCGCACGACCAGACGACCGCGCACGTCGCGGCCCGCACCTCGGCCGACGGCGGCCGCACGTGGAGCGAGCCGCACGTGTTGTTCTCCCGTCCCGGCAGCTTCATCAGAAACCCGCCACAGATCCTGGCCGACGGGACGTGGCTGCTGCCCGCCTACCACTGCGGCGCCACGGGCGACCGCAGCCTGGTCCAGGTCAGCGCGGACGGCGGGCGCACCTGGAGCGAGCACGACGTCCCCGGCAGCGGCGACGTGGTGCAGATGACGATCGCGCGGCGGCCGGACAACCGGCTGCTGGCGATGTTCCGCGACCGGCGGGCGGGGCGGATCTACGCCTCCACCTCCTCCGACGGCCGCACCTGGTCCGCCCCCGAGCGGACCGAACTGCCGAACAACGACTCCTCCGTCCAGCTCACGAGGCTCGGCGACGGACGGCTCGCGCTCGTCTACAACGACGCGAGCCTGGAGAACGACCAGTTCAGATGGGTGACCAAGAACGGCAAGCGGCGCAAGAAGGCGCTGCGTACCCCGCTGGTCGTCGCCCTCTCCGAGGACGGCGGCGCGAACTGGCCGCACCGGCGCGTGTTGCAGGATTCCGACTCCGAATATTGGCAGAGCGAGCTCGGCTATTCGTATCCGAGCGTCATCGACGGCCGAGAGGGACGACTCGACGTCGCCTTCTCCTATTTGCGGAAGACCATCAAATATCTGGAGATCAATCCATCATGAAAATTCGGCAGAGCCTTTTATACGGCGCTCTGGCGGTGGCAGTGGGCGTTCCTTCGTACGTCGCCGGGCATGACGACGGCAACGTGAAGGTGGAGCCCACCGGCGGGTACGCCTGCCGCCAGGACGTGGCCGCCCCCGACCCGAACGTGCCCAAGGTGCACGCGGCCGCCATCGCGCAGGCCCCGCAGGGCGACATGCTGACCGTCTACTACGGCGGCACGTCGGAGGGTGCCGCGAACCAGGCGCTCTACATGTCGCGGCTGGCGGCCGGCCAGAAGACCTGGTCCAAGCCCGAGGTCGTGTACGACGAGGCCGGCAAGGCCGACGGCAACCCGGTGCTCTGGTCGGACGGCAAGCGCGTGTACCTGTTCTTCGTCACGATCGAGGGACACGGCTGGGAACAGGCGCCGATCAAGCTCATCACCTCCGACGACGGCGGGCACACCTGGAGCGAGCCCACCGTCCTGCGCAAGGAGTGGGGCTGGATGACCGGCACCAACCCGATCCGCATGTCGAACGGCGAGGTGCTGCTGCCCATCTACGACGAGGTCAACTCCTCCTCCGGCTTCTACGTCTTCGGCCAGGACATGAGCACGTGGAAGTCCTACCCGGAGGACAACGCGAACTGGATCAAGACGCCGAAGAGCTCGATCCAGCCGACCGTGGCCGAGGTGGAGCCGGGGCGGCTGGTGGCGTACATGCGGACCGGGGACGGCGCGATCTACAAGAGCGAGTCGACCGACTTCGCCCGCACCTGGAGCGCGCCGGTGGCCGAGCCGATCGGTAACCCCAACTCCCGCGTCGCCGTGCACAAGCTGGCCAGCGGCAACCTGGTGCTGGCCTACAACCCGTGGGTCGAGCACCGCTCCCCCATGCGGCTCTCGCTCTCGCCCGACAAGGGGCGCACGTGGGAGAACACGGTGGACGTCGAGGCGCAGTCCGGCCCGCAGTTCACCTATCCCGTGCTGACGCAGAGCAGCGACGGATTCATCCACATGGTCTATTCCTACAACCGCAACAACATTCGCCACGTCGTGTTCAACGAGCAGTATCTCCGCGACTCGGTGGGCCTGCTCTCGAACTGGCCCGAGCACACGATCACCGAATTCAAGAACGGTGTCCGGCGGAATGTCGTGCGTAAGTGCAGCTACACCCCCACCAAATAGCCTGGCTTAGGAGAGAGACCATATGAAGAGCAAGTCCCGCGGCTTCGCCCTGCTCGCGCTCGCCCTCACCGTGACCGCCGCCGCGCCCGCGGCGGCCAACGCGAGCCCTCAGCCCTCGGCCGCCTGCAAGGACGTGCCGAACAGGTACAACCTGCCGTTCAGCGTCTGCGACGACGAGTTGTTCATCTTCGCCGCCAACTTCAAGCCGTTCGAGGCGACCGTCGACAACGAGCAGGCCGCCGCGACGAGGGTCTTCGACGAGCTCATCGGCAACAAGCTGCGCGAGAAGTTCCCCAACGTCAAGATCAAGTACGCGACGTGGGACTACCCCGTGCGCTACGACGAGCTCAAGGCCGCCGGGGTCACCCCGGACCTCATCATCGAGGACCCGAAGAACCGCATCGACCGCGACCTGGAGCCGATGGGCTGGGTCGGCGACCTCACCGCCGACCTGCAGAAGGCCGGCATCGACGTGAACACGCTGAACAAGGCCGCCGTGGAGCTGACCAAGTCGCGCTCCGACGGCGGGATCTACGGCGTGCCGCTCTTCATCGACGAGCACGTGCTGCTCTACAACAAGAAGATCTTCGACAAGTTCAAGGTGAAGTACCCCAAGCCGGGGATGACGTACGACGAGGCGTTCAAGAAGGCCAAGCAGCTGACCAGGGACGACGGCCTGAGCCACTACAAGGGCTACATGCAGCACCCTGACCAGTACCTGGACTTCAACCAGGCCGGGCTCTACCCGTTCCAGCCGACGTCGAGCGAGGAGCCGAAGCCCGAAGAGATCAAGGTCGACATCAGCAGCGACGCCTGGAAGACGTACGTCGACAACCTGTACCGCTTCCTGGAGATCCCGCGCAACGACTTCACCACCGTCACCGACTACTTCAAGGGTGACATGAGCCAGCCGGGCCACCTGGCCATGGCGGTCGACACGATCTCGCGGCTGAGCATGTACGCCGGCAGCGAGTTGTTCATCGAGGACGGGGACGAGGCCGCCTTCGCCGAGCAGGCCAAGAGCGTCGACATCGGCGTCAGCGCGATCCCGGTGCTCAAGAGGGGCGCCAAGACGGTCTACCAGCCGAACACGCGGGCCGCGTTCGTCCCGCCGTCCTCGCCCAAGAAGGACCAGGCGCTGCAGATCGTGAAGTGGCTGGTCTCCGAGGAGGGCCAGACCGAGCTGTCCAGCCACGGCGTCAAGGCGGTCCTGCAGACCGACAAGGTCGTGCAGAGCTTCGGCAAGGCGATCCCCGAGCTGGCCAAGCTCGACACCTCGGCCGTCTACTGGGGCGAGAACGCCGCGATCTCCAACTACCAGAACACCGAGTACTGGGACCTGCCGCTGTGGTCGGTCTACCGCCAGCACATCCTGCGTGACGGCGGCACGCCCGAGCAGGCGCTGGCTCTCTCGCAGCAGCAGGACATCCCCAACTACATCAAGGCGCAGTCCGAAGCTGGGAAGGATTGGTAACACTGTCCCCCATCGTGGAACGCTGGGGCGTCCACGAGATCGAGCTGGCCGGGCCGGCCGGCGGTAACCCCTTCGCGGAGGTTCACCTGTCGGCCCGGTTCCAGTTCCGCAATCGCATCGTCGAGGCCGAGGGCTTCTACGACGGCGAAGGCGTCTACCGCGTCCGGTTCATGCCGGACGCGGTGGGTCCGTGGAGCTACACCACCGTTAGCAATGTGACAGAGCTGGACGGGCACAAGGGCGGCTTCGAGGCAGTGCCGCCCGGTCCCGGGAACCATGGCCCCGTACGGACCAAGGGCATCGACTTCGCGTACGCGGACGGCACGCCGTACCTGCCGTTCGGCACGACGGCGTACCACTGGACGCACGACATGGACGAGGAGCGCGAGCGGCAGACCTTGCGCACGCTGGCGGCCTCGCCGTTCAACAAGTTGCGCATGTGCGTGTTGCCGACCGGGCCGATGCGGCCGCCGGAGGTGCCCTTCGCCGGGCAGGACCCCGACGGGCTGGACAAGACCCGGTTCAACCCGGTCTTCTTCCGCCACCTGGAGGCCCGCGTCAAGGATCTGCTCGACCTCGGAATTGAGGCCGACATCATCCTCTTCCATCCGTACGACTTCGGCGTGCGCGGCATCCAGGACATGGGGTGGGAGACCGACCACGCGTTCCTGCGCTACACGATCGCCCGCCTGGCCGCCTACCGGAACGTGTGGTGGTCGGCCGCCAACGAGTACGACTTCAACAAGTCCAAGACCGTGCGCGACTGGGACGACATCCTGCGGGCCATCGTGCGGCTGGACCCGTACGAGCGGCTGCGCTCGATCCACAACGGGACCCGCATGTTCGAGGTCGCGACCCTGTGGGACAACACCAAGCCGTGGGTGACCCACCACAGCGTGCAGCACTGGGACTCCACGCCGACCGACACGTGGCTGAAGGAGTGCCCCAAGCCCGTGGTGATCGACGAGATCTCCTACGAGGGCAACATCGGCAAACGCTGGGGCAACGTCACCGGCCAGGAGCTGATGGAACGCTACTGGGAGGGCATGACGCGCGGCGGCTACGTGGGCCACGGCGAGTCGCTGGCCGGATACCAGGAACGGGCGTGGATCGGCAACGGCGGCGGCCTTTACGGGGAGAGCCCCGCCAGGATCGCCTTCCTGCGCCAGATCATGGAAGCCCGCCGCGACGGCGTGCTGCTGCGTTACCTGGGGCGGCGGCAGGCGGCCCAGGTCACCGTGGACCTGCCCCCCGGCGGGGACTACGGGATCGAGCTGATCGACACCTGGGACATGACGATCACCCCGGTGGACGGGGTGCATCGGGACCAGGTGCGGGTGGGGCTGCCGCGCCGGCCGTACCTGGCGCTGCGGATGACGAGGGTGGAGCGATGATCGACGAAGGCATGGCGACCACCGCGCTCGGCTGGCACCTCCAGGAGGACAAGCGGCGAGCCCAGACGCTCGCCACGCTGGAGTCCTCCCCGTTCGACCGGGTGCGGATGGCGGCGCTGGCCTCGCGCTGCTCGCTCGACTCCCTGGAGGATCGGGTCTCGGAGCTGGCCGCGATCGGCGTGACGGCCGAACTGGTGCTGCTGAGCTCCGGGGAGGGGGTCACGGACGTCGAGGCCGCGGCCCGGTACGTGTCGGAGGTCGTGCCGAGGCTGGCCGTGCACCGGAACGTGTGGTGGTCCCTGACCGACGACCCCTCCCAGTTCCCCGGCCTGTCCGAGCACGACTGGGTGCGGCTGGCCGACCTGGTGGCCGAGGAGGATCCCGGGCACCATCCGCTGTCCATCACCGTGGAGGCCGGCTCGCCGCTGTTGTGGCGGCGCTCGTTCACCCACGGCAGCGTACGGGCGCGCAGCCCGCGCGACGCCTGGGTCCAGACGCGCGACCACCACAAGCCGGTGCGGATGGACATGTGCGGCTACGAGGGCGACGCCGACGACCCGTGGCGCAGCCTGACGGCCGAGGAGGTCGTGAACCAGGCGTGGGACGGGACCGTGCGGCGGCGCTGCGTCACGCACGGGGAGTCCTACCGGGACGAGGACGGGCTGACCTGGTCGGAGGCCGGCGGGACGTTGTCCGGCGGGGCGGTGCCCCGGCTGGCGCTGCTGCGGCAGATCCTGACCGCGATCCCCGCCGAGGCGCGGTACGTCGATCGGGACGCGCCCATGTTGGAGCTGACGGGCGAGTTCTACCTGGAGTTCTGCGGGGAGCACCGCTTTCCCGAGCGGACGTACGACGTGCCCGAGGGGCGGTACGAGGTCGAGGTGATCGACACCTGGGAGATGACGGTCACGTGGGGCGAGGTGCAGGAGGGCCCGACGGTGACGGTGCCCCTGCCGGGCACGGTCGGCCAGGCGATCAGGCTGCGACGGCGCCCATGACCACCGCAGACCAGGCCCCCGCGGCCCCCGTAACCGCCGTAGCCTCCACGGCCGCCGCGGCCCCCGCGACCGCCGCAGCCTCCGTGACCGCCGTGGCCTCCGATGTCCCGGCCGTCATCGCCGAGCCGGGCGGGAAGGTCGTCGAGGTGGTGGACGGGCCTGGCGGCCCCGAGGTGCGGCTCGGGCGGCGTGACGCCGACGGGCCGCACCTGCGGGCTCCCCTGCGCGGCCTGCTCACCGCCTCGACCGGCCGCCCCTGGCGGATCAAGCCCGCAGAACCGGGCACCGTGCACCTGCGTGACGCGTCGATCGTGGCGACCGCCAGCGCCGGGGCGCTGAGCGCGTACCTGGAGCTGGCCTTCACCCCGGACGGCCTGCTCACCCTCACCACCACCTGGCGCAACGACTCCGAGCGGGAGGTCACCGACGTCGCGGCCGGCCTCCTGCTCCCCCTGCCCGCCGACGACGCCCACGTGACCATGCCCGGCGTCCTCTACAACGGCAACCCCTCCTCCGACCCCGCCCGCAAGGTGCCCCGCATCGAGCGTGGTTTCGTGTGCGAGGAGCACCGGCTGCCCATCCCCGCCGTGAACGCCGCCTGGGAGGACCGCTACGTCAGCGTGTTCGCCCATCCTGAGCCCGTACGCGACCGGGACGGCAGGGTCACTTACGGCTCGCTCGGCCTGGTCCGCTCCCCCGGGCTCACGGTGGCCGCCACGACCGGGGTGATCATGTTCGACGGCGAGCCGGACGTCTGTTACGTCAGCAAGGCGGAAGTAGCGGACAGACCGGTCGGCTACCGGGACCTGGCCCCCGGCGAGACGATCACCACCCGCCACACCCTGGACTGGGGACCGGTCGAGCCACGCGGCCTCGGCTTCACCAAGCTCGTGCACACCGACCTCTACCAGAGCGAGGGTGCCCGGCCGCTGCCGGCCGACGAGATCGTCCGGCTGAAGACCATCGCCATGGACTCGCGCTGGGACGGCGACGGCTACCTCGCCTACGAGGGCGTCCGCCACGGCCGCCCCCGCTCCTACCTGTACGGGTGGACCGGCCAGTGCATGAAGCTGGCGCGGTGCGACGCCATGCTCGGCCGCTTCGAGCGGGCCGGCCGCGCGGCGGACTTCTACGTCGAGGGCAGCGCGACGCCGGTACGCGGGCTGCGGCACGCCCGCTACCTGGTCGACGAGGAGCGGTGGGAGATGTTCCGCAGGAACGACGCGGACTTCGTCTCCAGCCGCGCCCACGGCGAGACGATCGCCGACCTGGCCGCGCTCGCGGTGCAGTTCAGGGAGGCCGGGCTGGACGTGCCGCCGCAGTGGCAGGAGGCGGTGGAGGACGCCGCCGCGCTCTTCTGGCACACGCGGCTGCCCGAGGGCGTCGTCCCACTCGGCTGGACCCCGGACGGGACCGCGGTCTCGCCCATGATCACCGCGGCGGGGATCGCATGTGTGCAGGCCATGCTCGGGGCGTACCGGCTGAGTGACAAGCGCATGTGGCTGATGCGCGCCGAGGAGGTGCTGGCCGCCTACCACCGGCTGCACGCGGCCACGTTCGAGCGGCCGTTCGCGCACGCCACCCTCGACGCCTCCGGGGAGGACAAGGAGGCCGGGATGTACTTCTTCCTGGCCGCCTACGAGCTGTACCGGCTGACCGGCCAGGAGCAGTACGCACAGTGGGCGGAGACGGCGGCCGACTGGCTGCTGACGTTCGTCTACGTGTGGTCGCCCGAGTACGACAGCGGCAGCACGTTCGAGCGGCGCGGCTTCAAGGCCAGCGGCTGGCCGGCGGTCAGCGTGCAGAACCACCACCTCGACGTGTTCTTCCCGACCTCCGAGCTGAGCGAGTTCGGCCTGACGACCGGCCGGACCTGGTACGCCGAGCAGGCCGACCGCATCCTGCATGCCATGGGCCAGGGCATCTGTCAGGAGCCCGGCGACTGGGGGTTCCAGACCCCCGGCGAGCAGGGCGAGGGATTCTTCCAGACCAACTGGCAGCGTACGGGCGAGGCGAACACGTGGAACCCGTCCTGGGTGATCGCGCTGCCGCTCTACCACGCGCTGCGGATGAGGAGGGTGCCGTCATGACAGAGGAAGAGGCCTGGCTGTACGCCGACGAACTCCGGGACCGGGTGCGCCCGCCGGAGTTCCCCGACCGCTGGTTCGACGTGACCGACTACGGGCAGGGCACCGAGGCGTTCAGGGCCGCGATCGAAGCCTGTCACAAGGCGGGCGGCGGGCACGTCCGGGTGCCGCCGGGAACGCACAGGACCGGGGCGATCCACCTGCTCAGCAACGTGGACCTGCACGTCGAGGCGGACGCCACGATCCTGTTCAGCACCGACCCCGACGACTACCTGCCCGCCGTCTACACCCGCTTCTCGGCGATCGAGTGCTACAACTACTCGCCCTTCATCTACGCCTACGGCCAGGAGAACATCGCGATCACCGGCAGCGGCACGCTCGACGGGGCGGCCGGTCCCGAGCACTGGTGGCCGTGGGTGGGCACACCGGAGTTCGGCTACCGGGAGGGCATGCCGAACGAGGCCGAGGACTGGGCCGAACTGCAGCGCATGGCCGCGGCGGGCGTACCGGTCGAGGAGCGGATCTTCGGCGCGGGTCACTACTTCCGGCCGAACATGATCCAGCCGTACCTGTGCCGCAACGTGCTGGTGGAGGGCGTGCGGATCGTGCGCTCCCCCATGTGGGAGATCCACCCGGTGCGATGCGAGAACGTGCTGGTCAGGAACGTGTCCATCTACTCACGCGGCCCCAACAACGACGGCTGCGACCCCGAGTCCTGCAAGTCCGTGGTCATCACCGGCTGCGTCTTCGACGTCGGCGACGACTGCATCGCCATCAAGGCCGGGCGCGGCCCGGACGGCCGCCGCGTCGGAGTCCCCTGCGAGGACGTCCTCATCGAGGACTGCGACATGCGCTACCGCTACGGCTCCGTCGCCATCGGCACCGACACCACCGGCGGCATCCGCAACGTCTTCGTGCAACGGTGCCGGTGGGGTGGCGAGGGGCTGTACTTCGGGCTCTACATCAAGACGAACTCGGTGCGCGGCGGGTTCGTGGAGAACGTGTTCGTGCGCGACGTGGAGGTGGACGGGCTGACCAAGGAGGTCGTCTCAATCGACCTCTACCACGGCGACGGCCACAACGGCGACGACCCTCCCCCGATCCGCAACATCAACGTGGCGGAGGTGCGCAGCGCTAACACCCGCAGCGCGTACCTGCTGCGGGGCTATCCCGAGCAGCCGCTGCGCGACATCACCATCCGAGACAGCACCTTCACGGGGGTGCTGCGGGCGGACGTGGTGAGCGACGTGGAACGCCTGTCCGTCACACGCGTCACGGTCGCAGAACCGAACACCGGGTCATGAGTACGCGGCGGCCTGGGCGTTGTACAGCGTGGCGTACCGGCCGCCCAGTTCCATCAGCTCCTCGTGGCTGCCCTGCTCCAGCACCCGCCCCTCCTCCAGCACCACGATGTGGTCGGCGTTGCGCACGGTGGAGAAACGGTGGGAGACCAGTAGCGTGATGCGGCCGTGTTCGGCGGCGGCGTGGCGCAGGAAGTGCTCGTACAGTTCGTGCTCGGCCTGCGGGTCCAGCGCGGCGGTGGGTTCGTCCAGGACCATGAGCAGCGGGTAGCGGGGCATCAGGGAGCGGGCCAGGGCGAGCCGCTGCCACTGGCCGTGGGACAGTTCGGCCCCCTCGTAGAGCCGGCCGAGCTGGGTGTCGAGGCCGGCGGGCAGGGTTGCGACGATCGGGCCCGCGCCGGCCTTGTCGATGGCCCGGCTCACCGCTCCCCTGTCGTCGATGGCGGGCAGCCGGCCGACGCCGACCGTCTCGCGTACCGGGAGCTCGAACTTCACGAAGTCCTGGAAGACGCCGGTCAGCCGCTCCCGCCAGGCGTCCAGGTCCAGTTCGGCGTACGGCAAGCGGTCGGCCGCCAGGCAGCCGGCGGTGGGGGCGTACATGCCGGTCAGGAGTTTGACCAAGGTGGTCTTGCCCGCGCCGTTGGCTCCCACCAGCGCCACCGTGGAGCCCGCGTGCAGGGTCAGGTGCACCTCCGACAGCACCGGCTCCGCCGCGCCGGGGTAGGTGAAGCAGACGCCGTGCAGCTCTATGCCGTACTGCAGGCCGTCCGGCGGCGGGCGGGTGCCGGTGGCGCGGTTGCTGTCGGCGTACCGGAGCAGCCATTGGTGGTGGTCCATGGCGTGGGCGGCGCCCGCGATCCGGGTGAAGGAGTGGACGGTGCTGTAGACCTGGAAGCGGAGCTGGGTGCCGAGGGTGATGACCAGCATCAGCTCCCCCAGCGTGGCCTGCCCGGCGGCGACCATCCGGGTGGTCAGCACCAGCGCGGCCACCAGCCCGGCGGCGTAGCAGAGCCAGCCCGCGAGCTGCCAGCCGATCGCGCCGAGGCGCGCCCTGAGCAGCGCGCCCACCACGTGGGTGCGGGCGGTGTGGGCCGCCTCGTCCAGTACGGGGCCCGCGCCGGAGACGTAGATCTCCTTGCCGGTCTCCGGCTCGATGCACATCCGGTGCAGGCGCTGCTCCAGCCGCGAGTGCCCGGCGGTGGCCAGGCCGGCGGCGGCCAGGCGGCGGCTGGCGCGTCCGGCCGCCCACAGCGGCGGCAGCGCCAGCAGGGCCAGCCCGCCCAGCGCCGGGTGCACCGAGGCCAGCAGCCACACCGACAGCGCGGCGCTGATCAGCGTGACCGCCGTGTCGGTGACCGCCCAGCAGGAGCCGGCCAGCGAGTGGGTCTGGCGGCGCAACTGGCTCAGGCGGTCGAGGTAGTCGGGGCGTTCGAGGTGCTCCAGGGTGGGGATGGCGGTGGTGGCGTGCAGGATCTCCCGGTTGACCTCGACGTCCACCCGGTTGATCAGGTCATCCTGGTAGTTGCTGCGGGTACGGCCACACGCCCCCAGGGCGGCGTAGGCCAGCGTGCCGACGATCACGGCCAGGACGAGCGGGCCGATGGCGTGCCGGCCCGCGGCGTCCACCAGCCAGCGCTGGCCGAGGGCGATGAGCGCGTTCGTGACGGCCTGGACGACCGACAGCGCGGCGATCAGCGTGACGATGCGGGGGTCGGCGCGCCAGGCGAGCGCGAAGAGGTGCGGGAGCAGTCGCGGCCACTTGAGCTTGGCGGTCATCCTTCGCTTCCCGTCATGGTGGTGAAGCGGGCGGCCTGGAGGCGGAAGAGCCGGGCGTAGGCGCCGTCCCGTGCCAGCAGGTCGTCGTGATCGCCCTGCTCGGCGACCCGGCCGGCCTCCAGGAGCACGATCCTGTCGGCGTTGCGGACGGTGGAGAGCCGGTGTGAGATGAGCAGCACCGTGGTGCCCGGCACCTCGGCGACGACCTGCCGATAGAAGCGGGTCTCGGCCTCGACGTCCAGGTGGGCGGTGGGCTCGTCCAGGATCAGTACGTCGCGCCCGTGCCCGACGGCGAACACGGCCCTGGCGATGGCCACCCGCTGCCACTGCCCGCCCGACAGATCGACGCCGTCGGAGCGGTCGCGGGTGAGCGGGGTGTCGTAGCCGGCGGGCAGCGCCTCGATCACCTCGTGGATGCCGGCGCGGCGGGCCGCGGCGCGGATGCCGTCCAGGTCGTCGCGGTGCTCCGGCGCGGCCATCGCGATGTTGTCGGCGGCCGGGAGCGGGTAGCGGTTGAAGTCCTGGAAGACCACGGCCACCCGGCGTCGCCACGCGGCCAGCTTCTCGGCGGTCAGGGGTTGGCCGTCCACGAGCACGCGGCCGGTGGTAGGCAGGTACAGACCGGCCAGCAACTTGATCAGGGTGGTCTTGCCAACGCCGTTGTGCCCGACAAGCGCAAGCACCTCGCCGGGGCGGACGGTCAGATCCAGCCCACCGAGGACACCATGCTCGGCACCGGGGTAACGGAAGCCCACGCTCTCGGCCCTGAGCTCCGGCGGCGCGGAGAATTGGTGCCCGGCCTCGCTGAATGTCATAGGTTGATGGCTCGCGGTGAGGCGGTCGAGTGCGCGGACGGCGCCGAGGCCGAACTCGATGTCGAACGCCTCATGACCCATGGCCGCGATGCCGAAGACGGCCCCCGCCGCCACCAGCACGGTCACGAGCGCGGAGAGGGACAGATCGCCGCGAACGGCGGCCAGCCCGGGGAACAGCAGCACCAAGCAGGCGCTCGCGGCGGCCAGGACGGCCGTCAGCCACTGCTGTCGCAGGATGCCGCGCCGGTGCTCCCAGATCGTCCGGGCCCAGGCCAGCACCTCCCGCGTACGCCGCCGCACCACCCACTCCGCCAGCCCGAACAGCCGGATCTCCTTGGCGGCCGGCCCCGTCGAGGCCACCTCGGACCAGTACTCACCCCGCCGCCGCAACTCCTCCCGCCCGTCGGCGACCTCGGCCAGGCCGATCCACCAGCGACGCAGCAACGCCCGCTGGGTCAACGCCAGGGCCAGCACCACGACCGCCAGCACCACGGAGAACTGCGTGGCCACCACGGCGGCCGAGCCCGCCGCGCTCAACATCCTGAACACCAGGCGGAGCTGGCCGACGGCGGCGGTGCCCGGCGAGCGGATCCGTCCACCGCCCAGGTCGGAGGCCCGGGACGCCTCATCGGCGAAGGCCGGGTCCTCCAGGTGCGCCATGCCGGCGGGCGCGAGCGCGAGCAGCCGTACCCGCCGCATCACGCGGGCGTCCACGTGCCCGGCCAGGTACTGCTCCAGCGCCCCCGCGAGCGCCTCCAACGCCTCGGTGACCGCGAGCAGCGCCGCCATCGCGACCAGCGGCCACACGACGGACGCCTGCGCGCCGAACAAAGAACCGAACAAAGAGCCGGGCAAGGAGCCGGGCGGGAAACCGGACAAGGAGCCGGTGAGCGCGGCCACCAGCCAGCCGGTGGACAGGGCGGTGGCGGCCGGCGCCAGGGCCGCCAGGCCGTGCACCAGCACCAGGCCGGCGGCGGCCCGCGGATCTTCGAAAGACAGTCGTAACAGGCGGGTGCGCTCGGCGACCAGCCGCCTCACGACCCTAACGCTTCCGGATCTTCCCTTTCCCCCGAACCTGACATGGCGCCTCCACGATCAGTGCATGGGCGCCCAGATCGTCATCGGCCCGGCGCCACGGTTGGCCCAGGCATAGTACGGCACGAACCTGAGATCGATCGGCCCCGTGTGCTCGGGCTCCCGGGGTGCGGTGGCGGTGCGATAGGGGAAGCCGGCATCGTCGTCGCGGTGGGCGTGGGCCCGGCCTCGGGCGATGACCGGCACCACCTCGGAAGGCAGGCCGGGGACCGGGGTTCCGTCGCGCAGGGCCGCGTCCGCCGTGACGCACAGGTCGTCCACGATGACGCCGGGGTGGTCGGTCTGTTCCAGGCAGTAGACGAGCGGGCCGCGCTCGACGGCGACCTGCCCGCGCGCCACGTCCAGCCGGGGCACGGCGACGGTCAGGCGGGGTCGGACACCGAGGTCCAGGGAGATCCGATCGCCGGTACGCCAGGTGCGCCGGACGCGGTGGTAATCCCCGGGCACGAGCTCCTCGCCGTCGATGACAGCCGCGTCCGCCCAGGACGGGATGCGGGCGGACAGGGTCCACGGGTGGTCGGGGGTTTCGCGGACCACGATCTCGACCCGGCCGTTCCACGGGTAGTCGGTCTCGACCTGGAGCAGGACGTCGCCCGCGCGGACGCTGCCGGAGGCGTACAGGTGGAGTTGCACGCCGTCGTCGGAGCGGGTGGCCAGGTAGTGGTCGAGGGAGGACAGCAGGCGCATGACGTTCGGCGGGCAGCAGGCGGTGCCGAACCAGTCCTGGCGGCCCCTGGCGGCGGAGCGGCGGTCGTCGGGGTTGGCGCCGGCGCGCACCCGCAGCGCGTTGACGTAGAAGAAGCGGTCGCCGGTGAGTGAGATGCCGGGCAGGACGGCGTTGTAGAGGGTGCGTTCCATCAGGTCCGCGTAGACGGACTGGCCGGTGGCCAGGAGCAGGCGCCAGGACCAGTGCACGCTGGCGATGGCGGCGCAGGTCTCGCAGTAGGCGGTCTCGGGGGACAGCTCGTGCGGGCCGCCGAACTGCTCGCCGTACCAGACGGAGCCGAGCCCGCCCGTCAGGTATGTCTTGGTCGCCACCATGTCGCGCCACTGGTGGGCGAGCGCGTCGAGGAGGCCGCTGTCGGCGTTCTCGATGGCGACGTCGGTCGCGCCGGCGGCCAGGTACATGGCGCGTACGGCGTGCCCCTCGACCGTGGTGGCCTCGCGCAGCGGCACGCGGTCCTGGCGGATGCCGGGCCCGTGGTGGCCCTTGAGCGGCAGTTGCTCGCGCCCCCGGCCGTCGACCATGCGGGTGGCCAGGTCGAGGTACGGGCGCGTGCCGGTCTCCCGGTACAGCTCGGCCAGCGCGGTCTCGACCTCCGGGTGTCCGTCGAGCGCGTCCGGCGGCAGGTCCTTGACCAGGTGGTCGGCGAAGCGGGTGGCGACCCGCAGCAGCGTGTCGTCGCCGGTGGCGCGGCGGCCGGCGACGGCGGCCTGCATGAGGTGCCCTGCGCAGTAGAGCTCGTGGGCGGAGGCCATGTCGGAGTAGCGGGCGCGGCCGGTGAGCTGGGTGTGGGTGTGCAGGTAGCCGTCGGGGGCCTGGGCGGACTCGACCAGTTTGGCGGCCCGCTCGTAGGACCTGGCGAGGTCCCGGCTCTCGGCGCGCCCGCGTTCCCAGGCCACGGCCTCCAGCCACTTGTAGACGTCGGAGTCGGCGAAGACCTTCCCGCGGTGCTCCCCTCCGGCACCGCGGGCGGCCAGTTCGAGGTTGGCGAAGGCGCCGGACTCGCGTACCCGCTCCTCGCCCAGGGGGATCGTCACGTCGCGGTTGACCTGCTGCCGCGCGCCCCAGAAGCCTCCCTCGATGCGCCCTCCGGGGGCGGGTCGCAGGGTCACTGCCGCCTCGGCGCGTGGCCGCACCACCGAATCTTCGCTCATACGGCCATCCTGCCTCAGCGTAACATATCCAACAAGACATGAATATCTATACATCTCTTGACGTCACCCCAGCGGCAAAGGAGGCTGAATGGGACATCTATGCATGCCTGAATATTTATGAGGGGTTTTGAGAGATGCCTGAGATCCCCGACACGGTGCTGCTCGAGGAACGGGCCGAGCTGGCGATGAACGCGGTGGCCGGGTTGCCGGACGCGGACATGGGCGGCATCCCGTACTTCAGCGCCGACCTGCTGGCCCGCCCTGCGGTGCTGCGGCACGGCGACTGGGACTGGGGCTCCAGCCACGGCCGGCTGCTGGACGCCTCCCTGCTGGCCCGGCAGATGACGGGCAAGGACACGTGGCGGGAGGTCGAGAAGGGCTTCAGGGAGCGGCTGGCGACCTTCTTCGGCGAGGACGGCCTGAGCTACCGCCAGGCCCGCCCCGAGGTGGGCTGGCCCGCCAACGCCAACCTCATCGACCAGCGGGCCGTGATCCTCTCGCTGACCACGTGGTTCGTCTCCGACGGCGACCCGGAGGCGAAACGGCTGGCCGACCGGCACGTGGCCGCGCTCAAGCGGATCGCGATCAAGGAGCGGGACGTGTGGTTCTACCCCGCCTCCGAGTACACCCCGGACGGCTGGCCCTCCCCCAACGCCATCGCGCTGCACCTGGCGCCCGACCCCGCCTCCTTCAGCGGCCGGTTGATCATGCCGCTGCTCCGCTACCACCAGGCCACGGGCAACCAGGACGCGCTGGAGTTGTGCGGCTGGTTCGCGCGGCTGATCGTGCACAAGAGCGGGGTCTACAACGAGGACGGCAGCTTCAACCCGGCGCGGGCCTACCGCAGCGGCCACTTCCACACCCGCCTGGGCACCCTCGAAGGGCTCGCCCGCTACGCCCGCCACACCGGCGACCACGAGCTGACCGCGTTCGTACGCCGCAGCTACGACTGGGCCCTGACCCAGGCCACCGCGTTCGGCTGGACGCCCGGCGACCTGACCGACCAGCGCTACGAGCACGAGAGCTGCTCCCTGGTGGACCTGATCGGCACCGGCACCACGCTGGCGGCGGCCGGGCACACCGCCTACTGGGGCGTGGTCGAGCGGTTCCTGCGCAACCACCTGGTGGAGTCGCAGCTCACCGACCTGAGCTGGGTCGAGTCCGCGCCCGACACCTCGGGCGACAGGCCGGGCTGGACGACGCACGTACGGGTGGGCGAGCGCGTGCTCGGCGCCTTCGCCGGATACGGCGCGCCCAACGACTACGTCTGCGACGTCGAACTGGGCCGTGGTCACACCGCCGACGTGCAGGCGTGCTGCGTCGGCTCCGGCGTACGCGGCCTGTTCTGGGGCTGGAACTCGATCGTCACCGTCAAGGACCGGATCCCCCGGGTGAACCTCCTGCTCACCCGGGCCACCCGCCAGGTGACCGTGCTCAGCCACCTCCCCCACGAGGGCCGGGTGGACCTCGACGTGCACGAGGACCTGCCGGAGCTGCGGATGCGGGTGCCCGACTGGGCCGGGTACGCCAAGGTGCGCGTGTCCAGGGGCGGCGAGGAGATCACCGGCTCCCAGACCGGCGTGTGGGCGCCGGACGGTTACCTGTCCATCCCCGCGCCACGGGCGGGCGAGCGGATCACGGTCACCTTCCCGGTGCCGGAGACGACGAGCACCGAGGTCGCGGCCGGCCGCGAGTACCAGGTGCGCTGGCGCGGCGACGACGTGATCGGCATCAGCCCCGAGGGCACCGCGCGGCCGATGTACAGCGGGCGCAAGGTCCATCCGACCGCCCCGCGCAGGAACTACGAGCTGGCCCGGCCGGCGAAGGAGTGGACGTGGTAGACAACTGGCAGCTGCCCGAGGCCGGACCCGCCGCCGCGCTGCGGCCGTACGACCTGCGGTGTGAGCATCTGCGCACGCCGCTCGGCGTCGGCACGCAGACGCCCAGGCTGAGCTGGCGGCTGGCCTCCGACCGGCGCGGCGACGCACCGGCCGGGCACCGCGTCCGGGTGCACGGCCCCGGCGGCCTGCTCGCCTGGGACAGCGGCTGGATCGACGGCCAGGACGTCAGCGCCGACTACGGCGGCGCGCCGCTGGCCTCGTTCGCCCGCTACGCCTGGCAGGTCGAGTTGCGCGGCGGCGAGTCGGCGCAGTCGTGGTTCGACACCGGGGTGCTGCACGCCGACGAGTGGCGGACGGCCTGGATCGGCCACGACCCCGAGAGCAACCCGCCGTTCGAGCCGCCCAAGGACGACGGCGAGCCGCGCACGTTCCACACCAAGAGCCTGCCCGCGCCGCGCCACTTCCGCCGCGAGATCGACCTGCCGCCGGTGACCGCCGTGCGGATCGCCTGCACCGCGCGCGGCCTGTACGAGCTGCGCGTCAACGGCCACCGCGTCGGCGACGCCGAGCTGACCCCCGGCTGGACCGACTACCGGCAGCGCGTGCCGTACCAGGTCTACGACGTCACCCACCTGGCCGGGGACGGGCCGCTCTGCGTCGGCGCGATCCTGGGCGAGGGCTGGTGGTCGGGCAGCCTCGGCTGGGACGGCCGGCAGCAGGCCAACCGCTACGGCCGGCACCCGCAGTTGCTCGTGCAGGTCGTCGCCGAGCACGCGGACGGCTCGCGCACGGTGATCGGCACGGACGAGCGGTGGCGGGAGACCACCGGCCCGCTGCGCTACGCCGACCTGCTCCATGGCGAGTGGTACGACGCCCGCCTGGAGCACGACGGCTGGGACCTGCCCGGCTTCGACGACTCCACCTGGGCCCCGGCCCGCGTCGTGGACACCGGCACGGACATCCTCGTGCCCTCCGCCGCCGAGCCCGTACGGGTGACCGAGGACCTGGCGCCGGTGGAACGGCGCGAGCGCGACGGCCGTACCATCGTCGACCTCGGCCAGAACATCGCCGGCCGGGTCCGCCTGACGATCAGGGGCGCCGCCGCCGGGACCCGCGTCACGCTGCGGCACGGCGAGGCGCTCACCGCCGACGGCGACCTCTACACCGAGAACCTGCGCTCGGCCGAGGCCACCGACCACTACGTGGCGGCGGGGCGGCCGGAGGAGACGTTCGAGCCGCGCTTCACCCTGCACGGCTTCCGGTACGTCGAGGTCACCGGGCACGCCGACTTCGAGGTCCTGGGCCGGGCGATGCACTCCGACACGCCGGTGGCGGGCGAGTTCTCCTGCTCCGACGCCATGGTGCGGCAGCTCATGAGCAACATCCGGTGGAGCCAGCGGGACAACTTCGTCTCCGTGCCGACCGACTGCCCGCAGCGCGACGAGCGGCTCGGCTGGACGGCGGACGCGCAGGTGTTCCTGCCCACCGCCTGCTACAACGCCGACGTGGCGGCCTTCTTCACGAACTGGCTGGCCGACCTGCGTTACGCCCAGACCGACGAGGGGGCGGTGACGGACGTCGTGCCGCACGTGATCACCGAACGGCACGGCGCCCCCGCCTGGGGCGACGCCGCCACGATCATCCCCTGGCACCTCTACCGGGTGTACGGGGACGAGCGGGTGCTGCGCGACAGCCTGCCCAGCATGCGCGCGTGGGTCGATTACATCGAGCGCAACAACCCCGACCTGATCTGGCGCAAGCGGACGGGCAGCCACTACGGCGACTGGCTGCAGGCGGGCGTGACCACCTCGCGCGACGTGCTGGCCACCGCGTACTTCGCGCTCAGCGCCGACCTGACCGCGAAGGCGGCCGAGGTGCTGGGCGACGCCGAGGCCCGGGAACGGTACGCGGACCTGCGGGAACGCATCGGGAAGGCGTTCGCGGCGGAGTTCATCGCGGCGGACGGGCGGATCGAGGGCGACACGCAGACCGCGTACCTGCTGGCGCTGGCGCACGGCCTGGTCCCCGACGGGCTCGTGCCCGCCGCCGTCGCCCACTTGGTGGCCGACCTGGAGCGGCGGGGCAGGCGGCTGACCACCGGGTTCGCCGGGGTGGCGCTGCTCGGGCCGATCCTGTCGGAGCACGGGCACGCCGACCTCGCGTACGCGCTGCTGCACGACGACCGCTACCCCTCGTGGGGGTACTCGATCAAGCGCGGCGCCACCACCATCTGGGAGCGGTGGGACGGCTGGACGGAGGAGCAGGGCTTCGGGCCCGTCGCGATGAACTCCTTCAACCACTACACGCTGGGCTCGGTCGGGGCGTGGTTGTACGGCGGGGTCGCCGGGCTGGGGCAGGAGGAGGACTCGGTGGGCTTCCGCCGCCCGCTCATCCGCCCGCTGCCCGGCGGGAACCTGCGGTGGGCCTCGGCCGCTTACGAGTCGCCGCTCGGGCGGCTGGCCAGCCGGTGGGAGGTGGACGGTGACACGCTGCGGCTGACGGTACGCGTCCCGCCGGGCGCCACGGCCACCGTGCACGTGCCCACCACCGACCCCGCCTCGGTGCGGGAGTCCGGCGGGCCGGTGGAGCCGGTCGGACGGACCTCTTCTGCGGTGATCTGCCAGGTGTCGTCCGGCGAGTACTCCTTCACCTCGGCATGGCAGTAGCGGCCGGCCGCCCGGTGACCACCTGGGCGGCCGCCTCCGAGGCGCTGTGGAGCGTGCCGGGCGAGCTGACGGTCCGCAACGTGGTGCGGGTCGCCGTGGGCGGTTACGGGCTGCGGGTACGGCTCACCAACGCGTTCGGGCGGCGGGCGGTCACGTTCGGGCGGGTGTGCGTGGGGGTCTGGCGGGCCGGGGCCGCGCTGGAGCCGGGGACGAACCGGGGGGTGACGTTCGGCGGGGGCTGCTCGGTGACGCTCGCGCCGGGTGCCACGGTGCTCAGCGATCCGGTGGAGAGGTACGTGCGGGCGTGGCAGCGGCTCGCCGTGAGCATCTACCTGCGAGGCGAGTGCGACACCCTGACCGGCCGCAACCGCGCCACCGCCCCGTCCGACCCGCCATCCGCCGCCCCATTGCTCTCCGCGCCGCCTCCCAATGGGTGGGAGCCCACCGTCTCGCCCGCTTATCGTTCGCTCCCCGGCGATCACGCCGCCGACGAGGGCGACGGCGCGTACACCGAGGAGGTGGCGATCTGGCACTGGCTCGACGCGCTGACCGTGGTCACGTCCGAGCCGGTGCGGGTCGTGGCGGCGCTCGGGGACTCCCTCACCACCGGCGTCGGCTCCGAGACCGGCCACGGCTGGGCGGACCTGCTCGCCCATCGGGTCGCGCCCGGGGTCGGGGTGGTCAACGAGGGTGTGTCGGGCGGGAAGGTGCTCGCGGCGGGGACCGGCCGGCCCGCCGAGCGGCGACTGGCCGAGGAGGTGCTGACCAAGCCCGGCATCGACACCGTGATCCTGGCGGCGGGCGTCAACGACCTCGGGGCGGGCGCGCGGGCGGAGGACCTCATCGCCGCCTACCGCCGCATCGTGGCCACCGCGCACGCCGCCGGGGTGCGGGTGGTCGGCGCGACGATCACGCCGTTCGCGGGTGCCGAGTTCCACACCTCCGAGGGGGAACGGGCCAGGCAGGCGGTGAACGCGTTCGTACGGGAGGGCGGGGTGTTCGACGGGCTGGCCGACTTCGACGCGGCCCTCCGGGACCCCGCCGACCCCGGCCGCCTGCTGCCCCGCCACGACTGCGGCGACCACCTGCACCCGAGCGCGGCCGGCCACCACGCGATGGCCGCCGCGATCGACCTGCCGTCACTGACCTCTCAGACCGGGTAACGGATCGCCGGCTCCGGGCGGTGGATGCCCCGGGGCCGGTAGCCGAGGGCGTCGGAGATGCCGAGGTAGTCGGCCAGCAGCCAGATGATGGCCAGCCACATCTCCGTGCCCTGCAACCCGGGTGTGCGGGTCGGGGCGCTCCCCTGGCGCAGTTCGAAGCTGAGGCCCGCGCCGTCCTGCCAGCCGTCCAGCGCGCGGGCGAGGTGCTCCCTGGCCCACGCCTCGCCCTCCGCCCGGCGGTGCCGGGTCTGCTTGCCCAGCAGCCACAGCGGGTGGATGACGTCGAGCACGTTGCAGGCGTTGCCGGTGTCGGGGCCGAAGTAGCGGGGGTCGCGGGCCTGGGTGAGCACGGTGTCCACGGCTCGTTCCGGGTACGGCAGCGGCATCCCGAACTGGGCGAACGTGCCCCGGGTGAGCCGGTAGAAGCCGTTGACCACCATCAGCCAGCCCGAGTCGTTGTCCGGCTCGCCCCACATGCCGTGGGTCTGGCGTACGCGGGTCAGCAGCCAGCCGTACAGGGTTTCGAGGTCGCCGCGCAGGTCGAAGCCGGCGAGGTTGCGGTAGAGGCCGGTGCCGATCGCGTCCACGACCGAGCCCGACGTCCACGCCTCGCGGGTCCAGTCGAGGCCGTCGAGCGTGGCGGTCAGGTCCTTCGCGGTGAGGTCGTGCACGGCGTGGACGGGGTGCCGGAAACCGGTTCCGAGCAGGTCGAGCGCGTACCCGACGCAGAGCACGTGGTAGGCGGTGACGCCCTCCAGCTCCGGCCGGCCCTGCGCGTCGAGCTCAGGGACGAGGCCGGTGGCCGGGTCCTGGCGGTCGCGGAGGAAGGCGACGATCTCGTCGCGGGCCGGGGTCGGGGGCGGGCCGCCGAGCAGGAGGTCGGCGATCTCCACCGCGTCGCACCAGGCGCGCACGGTGGGCCGGGCGCCGGGACGGTCCACGTACCGCTCACCGGTCCAGCAACGCGCGAGCACCTCCCCGGCCTGCTCCCGCGCCCGCCCGGCGAACTCGGCCAGCCGCCCCTCCAGGTCGCCCTTGTGGGAAGAGCTGGCGCGGGGGTGGCGGCGGTCGCGGAGGGGGCGGGCCGGGTTGCCGGCGACCATGGCCCAGGCGGGTACGTCCTTGGTGACGACCGAGCCCGCGCCGATGACGGCGTGGTCGCCGATCGTCACCCCGTCGAGCACGACGACGTTCGAGCCGATCCACACGTCGTCGCCGATGCGGATGCCCTTGGAGGTGATCGGCTGGCGGAAGACCGGGCGGTCGGGCTCGGTGCTGTGGTTGAAGCCCAGCAGGGACGTGTGCGCCCCGATCCGGACCGCGTCCCCGAGCTCAACCTTCCCCCGCACCACCGCGTACGGGTTGACCGTGCAGTCGTCGCCCATCGCGATGTCGTCGGTGACGTAGGCGTGCGCGGCGATGTAGCAGAAGTCGCCCATCCGCAGGCGGTCGGTGTGCACGGCGGCCAGCGGCGAGATGAACACCTTGCCGGCCGCGTCGAGGCCGATCCCGTCCCGGAGCCCCGCCAGGTGCCCCTCCTGGGCGCGGCGGTCCTCCTCGGTCGCGTGGTCCCAGTACAACCAGGGGCGGTAGTCGAATTTGGACGATTCCGTCATACGATCAGTTTCCTCTCAGTCCACCAGGGCCAGCATCATCGACCAGGTGTAGCGGCGGACCGCCTGCCGGTACCGCTCGGGCAGGGCCGGGCCGCAGGAAGCGCTGCCGAGGCCCTGCTGTCCGTGGTCCAGGTTCAGCCACACGCGGCCGGAGTCGGCCAGGTCGTGCGGGCGGCGGGCGGCCTGCAGGGCCTCGCTCGTCCAGCGGCGGGCGGTGAAGTCCAGGTGCGGCTCGCCGTCCACGCGCAGGGTCGGCAGCCCCTGGCCCGCCACCTCCAGCCAGCGGGTCTCGACGTGGTTGCCGTTCTCCTGCGGTACGACGTACGGGGTCTGCAGGTCGTCGATCGGGCGCGAGTAGCGGCCGACGCGGGCGGCGGCCCGGCTGTCGGCGTAGGACTCGTCAGGGCCGGGGCCGAACCAAGTGACGTCGGTGTAGCCGCCGGGCAGGGCGAACCTCGTGCCGACGCGGGGCGGGTGCACGGTGAGGTGCCCGTAGGCGGTGTCGTCCCAGTCGCCCACGGGGTCGGCCTCGATCAGGAGGCGCAGGGCGCCGTCCTGCCAGCGGTAGGTGTAGGTGGTGCGGAAGCCGAGGGTGCGGGTGGCGGGACCGCTGCGGCCGTGCACGACGAGGGTGTGGTCGTCGGGCCGGTCGATGTCGCCGGTGCGGTGCAGGAAGCGGTCCAGGCCCACCGACTCCCAGTCGGCGGCCAGGGCGTTCCTGGGACCCTGGCCACGGTCGTTCTCGGTGGGGGCGCGCCACACGTCGAACACCGGCCCGTCCAGTTCGAGCTGCCCGACCCGGGTGAGACGCCCGGTCCTGGCGTCGAACACCGCCCCGCCCAGCCGCAACTCCCCTGTCGCGTCCGGCAGCTTACGGGCTGGGCGGCGGCGAGGCGGTTCCTGGCCAAGGCGGGACTGCCCGAACGCGACCACGTGACCGGCCGGAGCCCAGCGGGTGTCGGCCGCCAGGACCGCCTCGACCGTGAGCCAGGTTTCGCCTTTTCCAGCGACGGCGGCGGGCGGCAGCGGAACCCGTACCGACGAGCGGGCGGGGCAGTGTGGCACGGGGAGTGCCCCGCCGGTGCCGCGCTCACCGTCGATCTCCACCCACCAACGGAACTCCAGGTGGTCGAGCGCGATCATGTCGTGCTTGTTGGTGACGACGACCTCGCCGCCCTCCACCGCGATCCCCACCGGCTCGATCGCCTTGCTCAGCTCGGACAGCCCAGGTGACGGCGTGCGGTCCGGGAACAGCAGGCCGTCCAGGCAGTACCGGCCGCCGTTGGGCTCGTAGGGGATGTCGCCGCCGTGCCGGTAGTACCGCCGGCCCTGGTCGTCGAGCGCCGCCAGCCCGTGATCGATCCACTCCCACACGAACGCCCCGCAGAACCGCTCGTACGACTCAAGGATCGTCTGGTAGTCCACCAGCGACCCAGGGCCGTTGCCCATGGCGTGGGCGTACTCGCACAGCAGGAACGGCAGCCCCCGACGCCGCACGTCGTCGGGCGAGTCCGGCTCGACCCCCTCCGGCGGCTCCTCCTTGCGCTGACCGATGCGCTCAAGGTCGTCCTGCGCGGGGTACATGAGGCTGTAGAAGTCGGAGTGGCGGTAGCTGGGGTCGCGTTCGTAGTGCAGCGGCCGGGTGGGGTCGCGCTCGCGGATCCAGTCGTCGATGGCGGCGAAGGCCGAGCCGCTGTCGCTCTCGTTGGCCAGGGACCAGACGACCACGCTGGGATGGTTCTTGTCCCGTTCGACCATGCGCCTGGTCCGGTCGAGCAGCGCGTCGTGCCACATCGGCTCGGCGGGCGGGTTGCCGGCCCAGCCGGAGTAGATGAAGCCGTGCGTCTCGATGTCGCATTCGTCCACCACCCACAGGCCGTACTCGTCGCACAATCGCAGGAACTCCGGATGCGGCGGGTAGTGGGCGGTGCGGACGGCGTTCACGTTGTGCCGCTTCATCAGCTCGATGTCGCGGATCATGGTGGCGCGGTCGAGCGAGCGGCCCCTGTCCGGGTCGTGCTCGTGCCGGTTGACGCCTCTGAACAACACCGGGACCCCGTTGATCAGCAGCCGGCCGTCCGCGATCTCGACCGTCCTGAAGCCGATCGCCAGCTCGATCGTCTCCCCGGCCGCCGTGAGCGTGCCCCGGTAGAGGCGGGGGTGCTCGGCGCTCCACGGTTCGACCCGCTCGATCGTGACCCGCTCGCCGGTGGCGGCGCCGATCCCGAGCTCCGGCACCTCGACCAGGCCGGGGGCGTCGGCGGTGACCAGGAGAGCGCCGGAGCCGTCCCGGTAGGAGGCCAGCACGGTGAAGTCGTCGATGCCGCCCTCGGGCCTGGACAAAAGCTCCACATCACGAAAAATCCCGGGCAGCCACCACATGTCCTGGTCTTCGAGGTAGCTCCCGGACGACCAGCGCTGCACGCGTACGGCCAGGACGTTCTTCCCCGGCCTGAGCCGTTCGGTGACGTCGAACTCGAACGGCAGCCTGCTCCCCTTGGAGTGGCCAAGCAGTTCGCCGTTCAGCCAGACGGCGCCGCAGGAGTCCACACCCTGGAAGCGCAGCACACTGCGGCCGGCGGGCCAGTCCGGGGGCAGGTCGAAGCGGAGGCGGTAGTCGCCGGTGGGGTTGTCGTCCGGCAGGTGCGGCGGATCGATGGGAAAGGGGTAGGCGGTGTTGGTGTAGAGAGGCTGGTCATGGCCCTCCAGCACCCAGTGCGACGGCACCCGGATCGTCTCCCAGGCGGTGTCGTCGAGGTCGGGGTCCGGCAGCGCGGGCCCGGTGCCCCGGGCGGTGCCGGAGAGGCGGAAGCGCCACTGGCCGTTGAGCGACAACCGGGGCGCGTCGGAGACGAAGTCCGCCCGCGCCGCCCGCCGCCCGGAGCCCGGCCCGGGGTCCTCGTGGAAATCGACCATCCGAACGTCCCTCCGGTGAGACAAAACGTTTTAAACCCTACAAGCGGGAACGCTCCGACTCTAGATCCCAGAGGCATTGACATCCAAGGTTGAATAAATATATCATCTAGTAAATCGTTTTAACATCGCTGGGGATCTCATGACGCCATCACCCCCGACGAGCAGGGCCGGCATCCGCTTCGGCACCGCCTACTACTGGGAATACCAGCGCTCCCCCGATCTCAAGCGCGACCTCGACCTCATGGTCCAGGCCCGGATCGACACCATCAGGGTGGGTGAGTCCGTCTGGTCCACCTGGGAACCGCGCGACGGCGTGTTCGACCTCGACTGGATGACACCGATCCTGGACGCGGCACACGAGCGCGGCATGAAGGTCCTGCTCGGCACCCCGACCTACGCCATCCCGCCCTGGTTGCAGCGCAAGCACCCCGAACTGGCGGTCGTGCGGGCCGACGGCCGCCGGATCCCGTGGGGCGCGCGGCAGGAGATCGACTTCACCTCACCGATCTTCCTGCGGTACGCCGAGCGCGTCATCCGCGCCGTCATCGGCGAGCACGGCGGCCACCCGGCCGTGCTCGGCATCCAGCTCGACAACGAGCCCGGTCTGCTGCTCATCCACAACGAGCCGGTGTTCGAGCGGTTCAAGGGCTGGCTGGCGGAGCGGTACGGCGACGTCGGGCGGCTCAACGAGGAGTGGGGCCTGACGTACTGGTCGCACCGGCTCGGCCACTGGGACGAATTGTGGCCGCCCGCCGGCAACACAACGCCCTCCTACGACCTGGCGTGGCGGCGCTTCCAGGCCGAGCTGACCTCGGAGTTCATCGGCTGGCAGGCGGGCATCGTGCGCGGGCTGGTGCCGGAGGACCGGGAGCTCACCACGTGCCTGGCCTACCAGCGGCCGGCGCTGAACGACGTACAGCTCTCCGAGCATTTGACGGTCACCAGCGGGAACGCGTACTACCTGCCGCAGGACGCGCTGACCCGCGACGACTCCACCGAGGTCGCCTGGTTCGCCACAGGACCGAGCGGCCTGCTGCAGGCGGCCGACCGCATGTACGCCAGCAAGCAACGGCGCTACTGGGTGACCGAGACCAACGCCACCTCCATCGCGGTGTCCCAGCTCAACCTGCCGCCCTACGACGGTCAGCTCCGCCAGGCGGCGTGGGCGCTGGTGGCGCGGGGCGCGGAGATGATCTCGTACTGGCACTGGCACACGCTGCCCTACGGCGCGGAGACGTACTGGGGCGGGATCCTCGGCCACTCCCAGGAGCCCGGCCGCGTCTACGGCGAGATCGCGGCGCTGGGCGCGGAGCTGGAGCGGGCGGCGGAGGACGTCACGGGGCTGACGCCGGACGCCGACGTCGGGTTCCTGTTCTCGCACGACGACAAGTGGGCGCTGACCTTCCAGTCGCCGCTCACCCTCGACGGCCGCAACCCGGACCGGGACGCCTACGAACGTATCCAGGCCGCCTTCTACCGGGGCGCGATCGACGCCGGCCGCCAGGTGGCGTTCATGTCGCCCGCACAGTTCAAACGTTTGCCCACGGTCGTGGCCCCCGCTCTCTACTGCCTCTCCGACGAGATGGCCGCGGAGCTGGAGTCCTACGTAAGGGACGGCGGCCACCTGATCCTGACCTTCCGCTCCGGCTACGCCGACGAGGAGGCCAGGGCGCGATCCGAGATCGCGCCGGGCCCGCTGCGCGCGCTGGCCGGGGTGCGCTACCTGGAGTACTCGACGCTGCTGGAGCCGGTCCCCCTGCACGGGCTCGGCAAGCAGGACACGGCCACGTTCTGGGCCGACGCGCTGGAGGTGGAGGGTGCCGAGGCGCTCGCCTTCTACGACCACCACCACTTCGGCCGCTGGCCCGCGATCACCCGGCACCGCGTGGGCGACGGCACGGTGACCTACGTGGGCACCCTGCCGGGCCGGGAGCTGACGGCCGAGCTGTTCAAGAGCACCGCGGGCACGGGCCTCGTGACCACGGACGCGCCGCGGGTCACCGTGCACTCGGCGGTCAACGACCGTGGCGAGCGCCTCTGGTTCGCGCACAACTGGTCCGACCGCGAGCACACGGTGACCCTGACCGCCCCGGCGACCGAGGTGACCGGCGACCGCCAACCCCTGGAACCGGGCCCGCTGCGCCTGGCCCCCTTCGACGTACGAGTGGTGAAATGACGCGATTTGAGCCCACGTGGGAGTCGCTGCGCACGCACCGGATCCCGCAGTGGTTCGGCGAGGCGAAGTTCGGCATCTGGTCGCACTGGGGCGCGCAGTCCGTGGCCCGCTCGGGCGACTGGTACGCCCGGCACCTCTACGGCATGCAGCCCTGGTCGGAGCCGTGGGAGCGCAAGCGGGCCGACCGCCAGCACGCCCACCACCGCGCCCACTTCGGTCCGGGAGGCGGCACCAAGGACCTGTTCCCCCGCTGGCGGGCCGAGCGCTTCGACCCCGACGAGCTGATGGACCTCTATGTCCGCAGCGGCGCCCGCTACTTCATGTCGATGGCCACCCACTGCGACAACTTCGACCTGTACGACTCCGGGGAGCGCGGCTGGCACACCGCCCGCGTGGGCCCCGGGCGGGACATCGTGGCGGCGTGGGAGCGGGCGGCGCGCGGTGCGGGCCTGCCGTTCGGCCTCAGCTTCCACAACAACTGGACCTGGCGCTGGCTCGACGTGGCGCACGGCAAGGACCCGGAGACCGGCGAGCCGTACGACGGCGCGCTGACCAGGGGCGACGGCACCGGCACCTGGTGGGAGGGCCTGGACCCGGCGGAGCTCTACCCGCCGCGCCACGACCCGGGCACCAAGCCGCCGGCCGCCGAGGCCGAGCGGTTCTACGCCCGGGTGCGCGCGGCGCTGGACCGCTACCGCCCCGACCTGGTCTACCTGGACGACGGCCGGATGCCCTTCGACGCGGGCAGCGTGGTGGAGTCGCAGCCGGTCAGCACGGCGGGCCTGGACCTGCTGGCGCACTACTACAACACGTGCGGCACCGGCGGCATCGTCTCGATCAAGGACGTGCCCGACCTCGACCGGACGGCGGTGCTGCTCGACTGCGAGCGCCGCCAGCTCGATGAGGCCCAGCCGCACCCGTGGCAGTTCGACACCAGCGACGGGGAGTGGTTCGACTGCTCCGACGACGACGCGATGTTCCATCCGCGCAAGAGCTCCCAGCAGGTCATCCACACCCTGATCGACGTGGTCGCCAAGAACGGCTGCCTGCTGCTGAACATCCCGCAGCACGCCGACGGCACCGTGGACGCGCACGCCCGCAAGCTGCTCGACGAGGTGGGCGACTGGCTGCGGGTGTGCGGCGAGGGCGTGTACGGCACGACCCCCTGGCTGCGCGCCGCCGAGGGTGAGACGGGCATGGGCGAGGTCAAGGGCTACGAGCACTACAACGAGGCCGACCGCGCCTACCTGGCCAGCGACGTGCGCTTCACCCGGCGCGGCGACGACGTCTACGCGACCCTGCTGGCCTACCCGGGCACCGGGAAGGCCGCGATCACCAGCCTGGGCGAGGCGGCCGGGCTGCTGAAGCGCGACCCGTCGCGGGTCGAGCTGCTGGGTCACGGCCCCGTCCCCTGGCGGCGGACCGCCGGGGCGCTGCACGCGGACCTGCCGCCCGAGCCGCCCACCACCGCCGCCCACATGCTCAAGATCACGGGAGCGTCATGCTGAAGAACCTGCGAACGTGCGACCTGACCGACCCCCTCGGCCTGGAGACCGCCCGTCCCGTGCTGAGCTGGCAGCTCGACGGCGTGGCCGAGCAGAGCGCCTACCACGTACGGGTGCCGGGGTTGTGGGACAGCGGCGAGGTCGAGTCCGCCGACCAGCGCGTGACCTACGGCGGCGAGCCCCTGACCAGCCGCACGGCCGCGCGCTGGCAGGTGCGGGTGCGCGACGCCGAGGGCCGCTGGTCCGATTGGAGCCGGGAGGCCCGCTTCGAGCTGGGCCTGCTCGAAGCCACCGACTGGACGGCCTCCTGGATCACCCACCCCGACTGGTACGACGAGAACAACGACCCGCGCGTCGGCGAGGGCCACCCGCTACCGCTGCTCGCGGGCGAGTTCACCGCGAAAGGTGCGATCGCCCAGGCCCGCCTGTACGTCGCCGGTCTCGGCGTCTACGTGGCGTCGGTGAACGGCGCGCCGGTGACGGACGCCGTGCTGGAGCCGGCGTACTCGGACTTCACCCAGCGCGTCGTGTACGCCGTCCACGACGTGACGGCGCTGCTGCGCGAGGGCGGCAACGCGCTGGGCCTCGCGCTCGGCCCCGGGATCGCGCACGTGTTCCCGCACCAGGACCGCTACATGAAGTTCTTCGGCTCCAAGGGCGCCCCGCGCGCGATCGCGCAGCTCGACGTGAGCTATGCCGACGGCACGTCCGACCGGTTCGGCACCGACGCGAACTGGCTGGCCACGCAGGGCCCGACCACCCGCTCCCACTGGTACGGCGGCGAGGACCACGACGCCCGCCTGGAGCTCCCGGGCTGGGACGCCCCCGGCGCGGACCGCTCGGGCTGGCGCCCGGTGACCGTCCGCCCCGAGGACGCCGGGATGCTCCGTTCCCGCGCCTGCCCGCCCGTCAAGGTCACCGAGGACCTGCCCGCCGTCGAGAAGCTGGTCGCGACCGACGGCACGGCCGTGTTCGACGTGGGCGCGGTCGTCGCGGGCTGGCCCGAGCTGCGGCTCAACCTTCCGGCAGGCAAGTATCTGCGGCTGCTGCCGGGCGACCAGCTCGACGACTTCGGACGGGTGGTGCAGTCCAAGCCCACCACCGGCGCGCCGATCTTCAACACCTACGTCACCAAGGACGGGCCGCAGACCTGGCACCCGACCTTCCGCTACGACGGCTTCCGCTACGTCGAGGCGCAGGGCCTGCCCGAGCACGTCGGCGCGGACGCCCTCGCCGCGCTGGTGCTGCGCGCGGACAACGCGCCGATCGGCCGGTTCGAGACCTCCGACCCGCTGCTCAACGACATCCACACGATCATCGACCGCGCGGTGCGCGGCAACATGTACAGCGTTCTGACCGACTGCCCGCACCGGGAGAAGCTGGGCTGGCTGGAGCAGGCCCACCTGCTGTTCGACGTCGTGGCCTACAACTACGACGTGGCCGCCTACTGCCGTGAGCTGCTGGTGACGATCGCGGAGGCGCAGACGGAGGACGGCCTGGTCCCGGACACCGCGCCCGAGTACGTCGTCTTCGACGGCGCCTTCAGGGACGACCCGAACTGGGGCAGCGCGCTGATCCGCATGCCGTGGCAGATCTACCGCTGGTACGGCGACACCTCGGCCATGGAGCTGCACTACGACGCGATGGGCCGCTACCTGGACTACCTGACGGGCAAGTCCGGGGACGGCATTCTCAGCCACGGGCTCGGCGACTGGTTCGGCCTGGACCGTACGACGCCGGTGCCGCTGGTGGCGACATGGGGCTACTGGCGGGCGGCGCGCACGATGGCGAAGGTCGCCGGGGTGCTGGGCCGCGACGACGACGCCAAGCGCTACCGGGCGCTGACCGACGCCATCTCGGCCGCGTTCACCGGCGCGTTCTTCAAGGACGGCCGGTTCGGCGGCGGCGGGCAGGCGTCGGAGGTGTTCGCGCTGGACATGGGCGTGGTCCCCGAGGACCTCGCGCCCGGCGTGCTGGACCGGCTGGGCGGGGCCGTGCGCGAAGGCGACATCACGGTCGGCGAGATCGCGCTGCCCGCGCTCTACCAGGTGCTGACCAGGGCGGGCCGGCACGAGGAGCTGTTCGGGTTCGCCACCTCCACCACCCACCCGAGCTACGGCTACCAGGTACGCAACGGCGCCACCGCGCTCACCGAGGCGTGGGACGGGCCGACGCGCGGCCTGTCGCAGAACCACTACATGCTGGGCGCCATCGACGCCTGGTTCTACGGCGGCCTGGGCGGCATCGGGCAGGCCCCCGGCTCCAACGGCTTCCGCCGCCTGCTCATCGAGCCGGCCGCGCCCGGCGACCTGACCTCGGTGCGGGCGAGCACCGCCTCGCCCTTCGGCCCGATCGGCGTGTCGTGGCAGCGGGCGGACGGGGCGTACTCGCTGGAGGTGGAGGTGCCGGCCGGCTCGTCGGCCGAGGTGCGGCTGCCCGACCTGGGCCTGTCACGGTACAAGGCCCCCGAGGGTGCGGTCCCGGTCGGGGAGCGGGCCTGGCGGGTGCCCGCCGGGCAGTGGACGTTCGGGGCGGGCCGATGAGCGCGTTCGATCCGGCGCGGATCAGGACCCCCGACAAGGCCGGGCGGCTGCTGGTCGGGCCGTCCGGTGAGCCGGGCCGCTTCGACAGCCTCTTCGTGGACTGCCCGTTCGTGGCCTCCGACGGCGGCGAGTACCTGATGACGTACGTCGGCTTCGACGGGACCGGCTACCAGACCGCGCTCAGCCGCTCATCGGACCTGGAGAGCTGGACGCCGGGCGAGGTGGTGTTCCCGCGCGACCCCGATCATCCGTACCGCCGCTACAACGCCGCGCTCACCTCGATCGTGCGCGACAACCGGCTCGGCTCCGACGGGCAGGTGACGTGGATCGACGGCAGGGCGGTGGGCACGTACCACGCCTATCCGGAGGCCGGGATGGAGGTCGGCGCGGCGATCATCGGGTTCTGTGAGAGCGATGACCTGCGGAAATGGCGGGACGTCGGCTCCGTGCTGCATCCGAAGGACGGCGGCGAGTGGGAGCGCGGCGGGCTGTACAAGTCGTGGCTGATGCGCCACGACGGCCTCTACTACTGTTTCTACAACGCCAAGAACCGCACCTACGACGGCTGGCGCGAGCAGATCGGCTACGCGGTCTCCCCCGACCTCGAGCACTGGGAGCGCCCGCGGGACACGCCGATCGTGCCGAACGGCGGGCCGGGCTCGTTCGACGAGCGCTTCGCCTCCGACCCGTGCGTGTTGCGGGACGGCGACTGGTGGGTGATGTTCTACTTCGGGCTGTCCTTCGACGGGCACGCCCGCGAGGGGTACGCGGTCTCGCGCGACCTGCGTACCTGGGAGAAGGGCGAGGAGATCCTCGTCGACGTGGGCCCTGCCGGGTCGGCCGACGACACCTACGCGCACAAACCCGCCGTCATCACCCGGGAAGGCCGCCTGCACCACTTCTACACGGCGGTGCGGCGCGTGGAGCCGTACCAGGTGGGCGAGCGCACGATGGCCGAGCGGCGGGGGGTTTCCGTGGCATGGTCCTGAGGATCGGCAGGCGCGCGGCGCTGCGCACCCTCGCCGGGGCGGCCGGCCTGGCCGCCCTGTCCGGATGCACCATCGTGGACGGCGAGCCGGTCGCCGGCACGCAGGGGCTGAGCAAGAAGCCCGCGCCGGGACGGCGCACGAACATCGTCTTCTACAACCTGTTCGGCGGCATCGACGGGCAGGGCTGGGTGGAGCTGGCCACCCGGTTCGAGTCGGTGCAGGACGAGATCGGCGTCGAGGTGGTGTACGCGCCGACGACCGGCCAGGGCGAGCAGCAGAAGCTGCTGGTGTCCATCGCCGCCGGCGACCCGCCCGACCTGGCGCAGGTGATCCCGTTCCAGGTTCCGCAGTGGGCCGAGCTGGGCATCATGACCGACCTGACCGACCTCGTACGCGGGGCGGGGCTGGGCGAAAAGGACTTCCTGCCGGCCGTCTGGCAGGGCATGCGGTGGAAGGACCGCGTCTGGCAACTCCAGTGGGACGTGGACCCGAACTTCCCCTTCTACTGGAACAAGAAGTTGTTCGAGGAGTGCGGCCTCGACCCGGAACGGCCCCCGCGCACGGTCACCGAGATCGACGAGCTGTCCAAGGAGATCACCCAGGTCGGCCGGTCCGGCGCCTCCCGCGTCGGCATCGTGCCCTGGCAGGTCGCCGGCTTCGCCAACGCCGCCTTCACCTGGGGCTTCGCCTTCGGCGGCGAGTTCGTGGACCCGCGCACGGGCCAGGTGACGCCCGACGACGAGCGGATCGTCGCGGCCGTGGACTGGATGGCCAGGTACGCGAAATCGCTGGGCGGCGCCGACCGGCTCAACGTGGCGCCGCCGACCCTGCAGATGAACCCCTTCGGGTACGGGCACATGGGCATGGCGCCGCTCGGGCCGCGCAGCATCCGGCAGATCCTGGAGGCGGAGCCGGACTTCGACTACGGCTCGACGTTGCTGCCGTACCAGCCGCCGGGCGCCACCAAGCCGGGCGCGGGCACCTGGATCGGAGGGTGGGGCGCGTTCATCCCCAAGGAGGCCAGGCATCCGGAGGCGGCGTGGGAGTTCCTGCGCTGGTTCTCGGCCACGCCGGAGGGCACGCTGGCCGAGTTCGAGACCGTGAACTACCCGCCCGGCTACCTCGGCTCGCCGGCGCTGGAGCGCATGAAGGCCGACCCGATCCTGCGGCCCTCCTACGACGCGATGTTCGCCGCGACCAACATCAAGCCGTCGTTGCCCGCGACCAACTACTTCAGCCAGCAGCTGGAGATCCACGTCGCGCGCGCGATCTACGGCGAGATCCCGGCGGCCGAGGCCCTGCGCGTGGTCAGGGACAACACGCGCAGGGAGGCCGAGCGCTTCGAGAACCAGATGGGACTGCGACATGCGCCGACGTAACACGATGTGGGGGCTGGTGTTCACCGCGCCGGCCATCATCGGGCTGCTGTGGTTCACCGCCTATCCGGTCCTGGCCTCGTTGTACTACAGCTTCACCTCCTACACGCTGGTCAACCCGCCCGAGTGGATCGGCCTGGCCAACTACACGGACCTGCTGACCGACCAGGTGTGGTGGTCGTCGCTGTGGAACACGCTCTACATCGTCGTCTGGTCGGTGCCGCTCGGCATCGCCGTGGCGCTCGGGCTGGCGCTGCTGCTCAACATGGGGGTGGGCGGCAGGTCGATCTACCGGACCGTGTTCTACCTGCCCACGATCGTGCCGGCGGTGGCCTCGGCGGTGCTCTGGATGTACATCTTCGACCCCCAGTACGGCCTGCTGAACGACGCCCTGGCCAAGGTCGGCCTCACCGGGCCCGGCTGGTTGTCGGACCCCGACTGGGCCAAGCCCGCGCTGATCGTGATGAGCGCGTGGGGCGTCGGGAACCTGATGGTGATCATGCTGGCGGGGCTCCAGGACGTGCCCGCCACGCTCCAGGAGCAGGCCGCCTCCGACGGGGCGGGCTGGTTGTCCAGGTTCCGGCACGTCACGCTGCCCTACGTCAGCCCGCACATGCTGTTCGCGCTGGTCACGGGCCTGATCGGCGGCTTCCAGTTCTTCACGCCGGTGTACGTCATGACCGGCGGCACGGGCAACCCGGCGGGCTCGACCCTGGTGTCGGGCCTGTACCTGTACCAGAACGCGTTCCAGTACTTCAAGGTCGGCTACGCGTCGGCGATCGCCTGGGTGCTCTTCGCGATCGTCGCCGCCATCACCGTCGCCACGTTCCGGCTGGTGGGCCGCCGCGTCTATTACGGAGGCCAATGATGTACCGGCGGCTGCTGCAGGCGATGGCCGCCCACGCCACGCTGATCACGCTGAGCATCGTGTTCCTGCTGCCGTTCGTGTGGATGGTCACGACCTCGCTGAAGACGGTGGACGTGCTGAACGCCTTCCCCATCGTCTGGTTCCCCGAGAAGATCACCTTCTCGAACTACGTGGACGGGCTGCAGGTGTTCCCGTTCCTGCGTTACTTCCTCAACACGATGGTCATCTGCGCGTTCTCGATGCTGGGCGCGGTGTTGTCCAGCTCGTTCATCGCCTACGGTCTGGCCTGCATCGAGTGGCCGGGGCGCAACGTCGTGTTCGTGGCGCTGCTGGCCACCATGATGATCCCGTTCTACGTGACGATGGTGCCGCTGTTCTCGTTGTTCCGCGAGATGGGGTGGACCAACACGTACCTGCCGCTGATCGTGCCGCACTTCTTCGGCGGGCCGTTCTTCGTCTTCCTGCTGCGCCAGTTCTTCCGCGCCATCCCCAGGGACCTGCTGGACGCGGCGCGCGTGGACGGGGCGGGCGAGCTGCGGATCTACGCGCGGATCGTGTTGCCGCTGGCCAAGCCGGCGCTGGCGGCGGTGGCCCTGTTCCAGTTCCTGGCGGGCTGGGGCGACCTGCTGGGGCCGCTGATCTACCTGTCGGACTCCGACATGTACACGCTGTCACTCGGGCTGACCTACTACTCCACCCAGTACAGCACCCAGTTCGGGCCCCTGATGGCGGCCAGCACGGTGATCCTCATCCCGGTCATCGTGCTGTTCTTCCTGGCCCAGCGCACTTTCATCCAGGGCATCACGCTGACCGGGGTGAAGGGCTGAACCCCCCACTATGAACCGGAGGACACCATGAAGCCATTAACCCCGCACTCCCGCAGGAGGTTCCTGGCCGTGGCGGCGGGCATGGGCGGCGCCCTGCTGGCCGCGCCCGCCCACGCCGAAACACCGTCGGGGGCCGCATGGGCCCGGGTTCCGCACATCAGGCGGCGCATCCGCGCGCCCCGCTTCCCCGCCAGGACCTTCCCCGTCACCGGCCACGGGGCCGTCGGCGACGGCACGGTCAAGTGCACCGAGGCGTTCAAGGCCGCCGTCGAGGCGTGCGCGGCGGCGGGCGGCGGGCGGGTGCTGGTGCCCGCGGGCACGTACCTGACCGGCGCGATCCACCTGGCCGACAACGTCGAGCTGCACCTGGAGGCGGGCGCGACCATCCGGTTCAGCCGCGACCCCGCCGACTACCTGCCGATCGTGGCCACCAGGTACGAGGGCATCGAGCTGATGAACTACTCCCCGTTCATCTACGCCCACGGCCGGACGAACGTGGCGATCACCGGCAAGGGCGTGATCGACGGCCAGGCCGACGCCACGCACTGGTGGGACTGGTCGAGCGACCCCGCGCCGTCGGAGGGCCCCGACAAGAAGCTGCTCGCGCAACTGGCCGAGGACGGCGTGCCGGTGGCGGAGCGGGTCTTCGGCGAGGGCCACTACCTGCGGCCGAACCTGATCCAGCTCTACCGGTGCCGCAACGTGCTCATCGAGGGCGTGACGGTCAGGGACTCCCCCATGTGGAACATCCACCCGGTCCTGTGCACGAACGTGACCATCCGCGAGGTCGTCGTGGACAGCCCGCACGGCCCCAACAACGACGGTTGCGACCCGGAGTCGTGCGTGGACGTGCTGATCGAGGGCTGCGAGTTCAACACCGGCGACGACTGCGTGGCGATCAAGGCGGGCAAGAACGCCGACGGCCGCCGGGTGAACGAGCCGTCCCTGAACATCCTGGTGACCGGATGCAAGATGCGGGACGGCAACGGCGGCGTGACGGTCGGCAGCGAGACGACCGGCGGGGTGCGCTGGGTGTTCGCGTGGGACTGCGAGATGAGCAGCGCCCGGCTGGAGCGCGCGGTCCGGATCAAGACCAACCCGGAGCGCGGCGGTTACGTCAGGGACCTGTACTTCAGGGACATCACGGTCGGTCAGGCCGCCGACTCGGTCGTGGAGATCGCGCTCAACTACGAGAACAAGAACACCGGCCCCTACTTCCCCGACGTCGGCGCGATCGACATCAGGGGACTGCGGGCCGGGACGGCGCCCAAGGCGTTCTACCTGATCGGCAACCCGGGCAACCCGATCAGGGGCGTGCGGGTGAGCAACAGCGTGTTCGAGGAGATGGCCGAGCCCAACGAGGTGACCGAGGTGCGGGGCCTGGAGCTGCGCAACGTGTGGATCAACGGCAAGCGCGTGTGACCTGCCGCAACTGAATCGCCCTCGCCGGCGTCAGACCTCTCATGGGGACAGCGCTCATCGACGGGGATCCGCAGCGGCTCGGTGACTACTGGCTGGCCGGCCGCCTCGGGGCGGGCGGCCAGGGGGTCGTCTACGAAGGTTACGACCCGGCCGGCACGCGGGTGGCGGTCAAGGTGCTGAGCGGTGACCCGGCCGGGCAGCCGGGGCTGCGGGACCGGATGGTGAAGGAGGCGGTCTCGGCGCAGCGGGTGGCCTCGTTCTGCACCGCCAAGGTGCTGGACGCCGATCTGGAGGGGCCGCGGCCGTACATCGTCAGCGAGTACGTCGAGGGTCCGAGCCTGCGTACGGCGGGCCGGACCTTCGGCGGCGCCGAGCTGCACCGGCTGGCCACGGCGATCGCCACCGCGCTGACCGCGATCCACGACGCCGGAGTCGTGCACCGCGACCTCAAGCCGGACAACGTGCTGCTCGGCCCGGACGGGCCCCGGGTGATCGACTTCGGCATCGCGCGCACCCTGGAGATGTCGCTGACCTCGACCGGGATGGTACGGGGCACGCCCGGCTACATGGCGCCCGAGGTGTTCTCCGGCGAGCGCGCGGAACCGGCCGCCGACGTCTTCGCCTGGGGCGCGATCGTCCTGTACGCGGCCACCGGCCGTGATCCGTTCACCGGTGAGGCGCTCGGCGCGGTCATGCACCGGGTGCTCACCCACGATCCCGACCTCGGCGTGCTGCCGGACACGCTGCGCGGCCCGGTGCGCGCGGCGCTGGCCAAGGATCCCGCCCTGCGCCCGTCGTCGCGCGAGCTGCTGCTGGGGTTGCTCAGCGGCGACGGCACCCTGGCGACCCCCAGCCTGCTCGCCCTCGGCGCCGGCGACGGCCGCCGGATCGGCGCCGCCGCCGACGACCCCGCGCTCGGCACGATCGCCGAGGACGCCTACGCCGCGCTCGGGCCCGCCGACAAGGAGCTGGTGCCCGAGTTGTTCCTGCGGCTGGTCACGGTGACCGACGAGGGCGAGCTGGCGCTGCGCGAGCCGCGCAGGTCCGAGCTGCCCGAGGGCATGGAGCCGGTGCTGGCGGCCTTCACCTACCTGGTCTCGGGCGGCGACCCGGTGCGGCTGCTGCGCCCGGCGCTGCCGCTGGCCTGGCCCCGGCTGCGGGCCTGGATCGCGGCCGACCGGGACGGGCTGGCCGTGCACCGCCGGATCAGCAGCGCGGCCGTCCGCTGGTTGCAGCGCGGCCGCAACGACGGCGACCTGTTCTCCGGCAGCACGCTGGACGACGCGCTGGGCTGGGCCGCGGTCCGGCGCCGCCACTTCACGCTCACCCCGGCCGAGCGGGACTTCCTGGCGGCGGGGGCGGCGCTCACCAGGCGGCGCTCGCGCCGCACCCGGCTGGTGTCGGTGGCGCTGGCCGGGCTGCTGGTGCTGGCCCTGGCGGCGGGCGGGCTGGCGCTGCGGCAGAGCGCGGACCTCGCCGAGCAGGGCGCCACGCTGGCCGGGCAGCGCGACGCCGCCGAGTCGGCCGGGCTGGCGGCCACCGCCGACGCCGTACGCGGCCGGGACCCCGTGCTGGGCATGCTGCTCAGCGCGGCGGCCGGTGAATTGTCGCCCACGGAAGAGGCCAGGTCCAGCCTGGTCGCCTCGGTGACGGACCCGGCCACGGCGGTCTTCCACGACCCGGCGACCGGCCCCGACGTGGTGCGCGCGCTCGGTCACGACGGCCGCTCGCTGGTCAGCGTCAGCCCGGACGAGGTCAGGGTGTGGGACGTTGCGACGGGCAGGCGGACGGGCGGCTTCACCGGCCTGCCCGGCAGGCAGCTGCGCCAGGCCGCGCTCAGCCAGGACGGGAAACTGCTGGCCATCGCCGACATCCGGGCCGTCAGCGTCTGGGAGCTGGCGACGGGGCGGCAGGTGGGCAAGAGCCTGCCCGCGGCCGAAGAGCTCGAAGTAACGGTCGCGTTCAGCGGCGGGCGGCTGCTGACGTCGATCGGGCAGGGCTTTCAGGTCTTCGACTGGACCAGCGGCAAGACGACGCCGCTGCCCACCATGTTCATGGCCGCCGTCCATCCGGGCGGCGACTACGCCGTGGCCGGGCGCACGATCTGGGAGTTGCCGTCGGGCAGGCAGCGGGCGGGTTTTCGCGGCATCTGCGGCAACTGCCAGAGCTTTCCCGCCTTCAGCCCCGACGGCCTGCGCCTGGCCGTCAGCGACGACGCCGGCCTGACCGTGTACGACACGCCTACCCGCAAGGAGCTCTACACGCTCGACGGCTGGGAGCCCGGCGCGACGCCCGTGTTCAGCCCGGACGGGAAGCTGCTCGCGGGCGTCGGAGAGACGATCACCGTCTGGCGGCCGGGCGCCGACGAGCCGCTGCTGCTCAAGCGGGAGCCGGAGGACCGGCCGGGCGCCGCCGCGTTCGGGACCGGCGGGCTGCGTTACCTGAGCGAGGGCACCGTCGTCACGCTGCGGCCGAGCCCGGACGCGGACGAGCCCATGGACGCGGTACGGCTGGGCGACGCCGGCCGTTCGATCACCCACGCGCTGGAGGCCGCCGAGGTCACGCTGGACGGCAGGAAACTGCCGATCGAAGCCTTCGACCCGTACGACGGCGAGTTCACCTTCAGCCGCGACGGCCGCGCGCTGGCCATCAGGAACGGCGACGACGTCTCCGTCCGCGACACCGCCACCTGGCGTGAGCTCGCGAAGCTCACGCCCGCCTTCGCCGTCACGAGCGAGCCGGACACCGCCCTGCCGACACCCAAGGGCCTCTGGACGGCCGGCGAGAAGACCTTCACGCTCTGGTCGCTGCCCGGCGGGCGGCGGCTCAAGGACGTGCCCAGGCCGCGACTGCTCGGCTGGGCCGCCGGCGCGGACGGGCGGCTGATCGGGCTGGACGCCGACCGGCTGCGGGTGGTGGACCTGGAGACCGGCCGGCCGATCGGGGCGCGGCTGTCCCTGCCCGCGCAGGCGCAGGACGTCTGGTTCAGCCCCGACCAGAAGCTGGTCGCGGTGCACTTCTCCGGCAAGGCCGGCGTCTGGGACGTCGCCACGGGCAAGCAGATCGGCGACTGGCTGCGGACCGGCAGCGCGGCGTGGGACGGGGCGTTCTCCCCCGACGGGAAGTTGTTCGCGTTCGCCTCGCAGGAGAAACAGCTCGGCCTCTGGGACGTGCGGCAGGGGCGGCGCATCGGGCCGATGGTGCGCCTGCCCGACAGCGCCAGATCCGTCGCCTTCACCGCCGGCTCCGCCGAACTGCTGGCCATCGGCAGGGGCGGGCGGCTGACCAGGCTGCCGACCACCGTCGCGGCCCTGACCAGGACGGCGTGCGAGCGGGCGGGCCGCGCGCTCACCGCGGCCGAGTGGCGCCGTTACCTGCCCGACCGTCCCTTCGAGCGGAATTGCCCTTTCGCACACTGATCTTCCTCCGGTACGCTCCCCTGCCCGTCCCCCCCCTTGAGGAGCACCGTGATGAGACTCCGGACCATCCTGGCAGCCGCCGTCTTAGCCGTCATGACGGCGGCCTGCACGGCGACACCGGCCCCGCCTCCGCAACCCGCACCGGAGAAGCAGACGATCAGGGTCGGCGTCCTGCCCACCGCCGACGTCGCGCCCCTGTTCATCGCCCTGACCAAGGGCTACTTCGCCCAGGAGGGCCTGGCGGTGGAGCCGGTGACCGGCACGGGTGCCGGCGCCATGGTCCCGCAGGTCGAGGCCGAAGTTCTGGACCTGGCGCAGACCGACTACGTCGCCTCCATCGTGGCCGGGGCCGCCGGCAAGGAACTCAAGATCGTCGGCGCTCTGGCCCAGGCCGGCATCGCCAGCTACGGCATCGTGGTGGCCGCGGACTCCAAGATCAAATCCGTCCGGGACCTGAAGCGCAAGAAGGTCGCGGTCAACAACCTCAAGGGCTCCGCCACGCTCGGCGTCACCGCGCTGCTCAAGGACGCCGGCCTGAGCGACAAGAACGTCACCTTCGTCGAGAAGCCGTTCCCCGTCATGGCGCACTCGCTCGACGACGGGGAGGCGGACGCCGCCTGGGTGGCCGAGCCGTTCCTCACCGAGGGCATCAGGAAGGGTGTGCTGCGCGCCCTGCCGGGCACCGCCTCGGGACCTTATGCGGACCTGCCGTCCGGCGGCTGGATGGCGACGGACGAGTGGCGCACGAAGAACCCGGCGACGCTGGCGGCCTTCCAGCGGGCGCTGGCCAAGGGCCAGCGGGCCGCGAGTGACCGCAAGGAGGTGGAGGCGGTGCTGCCCAAGTACACGAAGATCGAGGCGGAAACGGCCGCCAGCGTGTCGCTGGGCTCCTACCCCACCGCACTGGACCCCCGGCGGCTGCAGCAGGTGGCCGACCTCGTGCTGCGGCTCGGCTATGTCGACGAACCCGCGGACGTCAAGGGGCTCATCGCGACGTCGTGAGCGGGCCGGGCGCGGGTGACGTGGTGAGCGCGCCGGGTCCGCCGGAGCGGCCCCGGCCCAGCAGCAGGGTGCCCAGCCACATCACCGCCATGCCCACGGCGACCAGCGCGGAGCTCCTGCCGTCCAGGAACGTGGCCGCCGCCAGCAGCACCACGCCCCCGACGGTGACGGCGGCGCTGACGGGCGTGACCCGGTGCAGCAGGGCCAGGAGGATCGCCTGGACGAGGACCGCGGCGAAGAAGAGCAGCGCCCCCGGGCCGTACACGATCGGCTCGACCCCGGGATAGCCCCGGACCTGGTCCAGGATCGCCTCCAGCGCCGCACCGTCCGCGGCGGCGAAACCGGCGTACAGGTCGATGCCCATCTGGACGATGTTGGCCGCCACGCTGAGCAGCGCCGCCACGGTCACGACCTCCACCGCCACCCGGCGTCCGCCCGACACCGGCCTGGCCAGGCCGCGCATGGCCAGCGTCATGACGCCGAACATCAGGTAGGCCACCAGCCACACCGCGTGCGCGGCCGTCCACCAGGGCCCCGGTACGAGGTCGCCGTGGATGACGCGCATGAGGAACCAGCCGCCCAGCAGGGCGGCCGGTCCGGCGGTGAAGGAGAGCTGGGCCAGGCGGTTCGCGGGGTTCATACCCTTCACGATGCCGGGTGCCGCGGCCCCCGATCATCGGTGATCTGCCCTGATTTACCCCTGGGATCTCCTTAGGTGAAGTAGCGCAGCCACACGTACAGCCAGGCCATCAGCGTGCTGGCGATGGTGACGACGATGCCGTACCGGGTGAACTGCCAGAAGCTGATCTTGTGTCCGTTGCGTGCGGCGATGCCGATGGCCACCACGTTGGCGCTGGCCGCGATCGCGGTGCCGTTGCCGCCGAAGTCCGCGCCGAGCGCGAAGGCCCACCACAGCGCCTGCCCGACTCCCGGGTCGGGCGCCGCGGCGACCACGCCTTCGACGATGGGGGCGGTCGTGGCGACGTACGGGATGTTGTCGAAGAAGGCGCCCAGCGCGCTGGAACCGAACAGCAGCGCCGTCGCGGCGACGAAGTAGTTGTCGCCCAGCGTCTCCACCGCCCATGTGCCGATCGAGGCGATCACCCCGGTGTGCACCAGGCCCGCGACCATGACGAACAGGCCCATGAAGAAGACCAGCGTGGGCCACTCGACCTCGCGCAGCACGTCGGAGACGTTCGCGCGGGAGACCAGCAGCATCACCCCGGCGCCGACCAGCGCCACGATCGACGGATCGACGTGCACCACCGCGTGCAGCCCGAACCCGACCACGACCGCGCCCAGCACGACCAGGCAGCGCACGAGCAGCTTCGGGTCGGTGATGGCCCGCCTCTCCTGCAGCGCCATCACCTCGGCCACCCGGTCGGCGTTGTACTCGAACGTGCCGGCGAACAACCACCGGGAGGCCAGCACGAACACCGCGAAGATGACCACCACGATCGGCGCCATGTGCATCAGGAAGTCGTTGAAGGTCAGCCCGGCGCGGCTGCCGATGATGATGTTGGGCGGGTCGCCGATGAGCGTGGCCGCGCCGCCGATGTTGGAGGCCAGCACCTCCGCGATCAGGTACGGCTGCGCGGCGATCCGCAGCCGGTTGCAGACCACGATCGTCACCGGCGCGACCAGCATGATCGTGGTGACGTTGTCGAGGAAGGGCGAGGCGATGGCGGTGATGGCCATCAGCATGACCATCAGCCGGTACGGCCGGCCTTTGGACTTCTTGGCGGCCCAGATGGCCAGGTAGTCGAAGACGCCCGTCTGCTTGATGATGCCAACGATGATCATCATCCCGAGCAGCAGGAAGATGACGTTCCAGTCGATGCCCTCGTGTTCGGAGAAGAACACCTCGGCGCCCGGGATCAGGCCCGTCACGGCCATCAGCCCCGCGGCGATCAGCACCACCTTGACCTTGTTGGCCTTCTCCGTGGCGATGAAGAAGAAGGCCACCAGGAAGATCGCCAGTGCGATGATGGCGCTCATCCGGCTCGCCCCGGCGGTCCGGCGGACAGGGCGCCCGAGACGGATGAGACGGGTAGGTCAGGGCACAGGTGGTGGGGGAACACGGCAAGCCTTTCGGATGATGGACATGCGTAAACGGGCGTGGCCGCCGGCACACGCCCGGTGATCTGGGGGTCTGTCAGTTGTGCCGGCCGAGGCCGGGTGTATTCGTCCGGGTCGGACGCCGGGCTCAGTGGTCCGGGATCAGGGTCCGGGATCAGGGTCCGGGATCAGTCGTCCGGGCTCAGTCGTCCGGGCTCAGTCGTCCGGGCTCAGTCGTCCGGGCTGGAGAGGGCCAGGCTGGTCAGCAGCCGTTCCAGGGTGATCGCCCCGGTGAGCGCGCCGTCGCGGCCGACGACCGCGACGAGCGGACTGCGCAGCCGCGCCATGAGCGCGGCGACCTCCAGCAGGGTCGCGTCGAGCGGCACGGTCGCCGGGGTCGGGGGCTGGCGCGGCAGGCAGTCGCCCACGGTCAGCTCGCCCAGCTCACCCCAGAACAGGTCGGCGTGCGCCTCGTCGATCGTCCGGCAGAGCGCCGGATCCTCCTGGTAGGCCCCCGGCACCGCCAGCCGCAACACCTGCGTGCCCGGCAGCACGGTCGCCGGCCTGCCCCGCCCGTCCACGACGATCAGGCCGGGCATCCGGCCCAGCGCCATAAGCCGCACGGCCTTGGTGACCGGGTCGTTCACGGTCACGGTCGGCAGGTTCACGGCGATATTGCTGGCATGCATGACTTCATCCCGTTCGGCGAGGCGACCGGGGGTCCCCGGCCGGGTCATCAGGCCGCCTCGGCGATCTCCGCGGCACGGCGTTCCGGGCCGGGTCATCGCGCCGCCTCGGCGATCTCCGCGACACGGCGTTCCAGGTCGGCCAGCCGGTCGGGGACGGGCCTGCTGTGCAGCAGGTCGGCGACCTGGTCGGCCTCGTCCTGCCCGAGGGTGATCTCCTGCGGGGGCGCGTCCGGGTCGGCGGGATCGTAGACCAGCAGCCGCCGCCCGCCGTCCTCCACGAGGACGCCGAAACGCTGCCCCCTCCTGGTGACGAGGTGGTGCACGGTGCCCTTGCCCGGCACGGTCGTGCGGGTGACGTCCATGTCGCTGTCTCCAATCCGGCTCCGCTCAAGTCTCCGGGCGGGCGGATCGGATGACCATCGGGTTCAACACCCATCTGGGCATGGATAGAACATGTAGGGACGACGTTCCGGATGGGGGACAAACCGCATGGACAACCGCACCCTGCGACGAACAGGCTGGTGAGATGGACGATCGCGCCGAACGGCAGCCCCACGCGGAGGGCGTTCTGTCACATCCGCCGGCTCAGGCGTTGTTCCGGCGGCTCGTCCTGATCAACGGCCTGGTGTTCGCGGTGGGCACGCTCGTGCTCGCCGTCTCCCCCGCCACGGTATCGGCTCCGGTGGTGTGGGCCGAGGTGCCGGTGTTGCTGGTGGGGCTGGCGGTGATGCTGAGCGCCAACGCGCTGCTGCTGCGCCGCAGCCTGGCCCCGCTGAACGCGCTGACCACGCTGATGCAGCGGGTCGACCTGCTGCGCACCGGCGACCGGCTGGCCGACAGCGGCAACAGCGACCTCACCCACCTGATCGACACCTTCAACGCCATGCTGGACCGGCTGGAGGCCGAGCGCAGCGCCAGCAGCGCCCACGCGCTGGCCGCGCAGGAGGGCGAGCGCCGGCGCATCGCCCGCGAACTGCACGACGAGATCGGCCAGAGCCTGACCGTGGTGCTGCTCGGGCTCAAGCGGGTGGTGGACCGTGCCCCCGCCGACCTGCGTGAGGAACTGCACGGTGTGCAGGAGACGGTACGCGCCAGCCTCGACGAGGTACGCCAGGTCGCCCGCCGCCTGCGCCCCGGCGTACTGGATGACCTGGGGTTGCACGCCGCGCTCAGTGCCCTGGCCAGCGACGTCTCCCAGGCCGGCATCCAGGTGACCCGCTCGATGCAGCACGACCACCCGGACCTGGGCGCGGACGTCGAGCTGGTGCTGTACCGGATCGCGCAGGAGAGCCTGACGAACATCGCCAGGCACGCCCGCGCCACCCGTGCCGAGTTGTGCCTGGCCACCGAGGACGGCGGCCTGGTGCTGCGCGTCGCCGACAACGGCCGGGGCGGCGCGCACACGGAGGGCGCCGGGATCCGGGGCATGCGCGAACGCGCCCTGCTCATCGGCGCCCGGCTGACCCTCGACTCCCCGCCAGGCGAGGGCACCCGCGTGAGCCTGGTCATCCCGGATATCGCGAATCGGAGCACATCTTCGTGAACAAGACCCGGATCCTGCTGGCCGACGACCACGCGCTGGTCCGCCGGGGGCTGCGGCTGATCCTCGACGCCGAGCCCGACCTGGAGGTGGTCGCCGAGGCCGCCGACGGCGCGCAGGCGGTGGCGCAGGCCACGGAGGAGGCCGTGGACCTGGCCATCCTGGACATCGCGATGCCGCGCATGACCGGACTGCAGGCGGCCAGGGAGATCTCCCGGCGGGCGCCGGGCGTGCGCATCCTGATCCTGTCGATGTACGACAACGAGCAGTACTTCTTCGAGGCGCTCAAGGTAGGCGCGTCCGGCTACGTGCTCAAGTCGGTCGCCGACCAGGACCTGCTGGAGGCGTGCCGGGCCACGATGCGCGGGGAGCCGTTCCTCTATCCGGGCGCGGTCACCGCGCTCATCCGCGACTACCTGCAGCGGGACAAGGAGGGCGAGCGCATGCCGGAGAGCATCCTGACGCCCCGTGAGGAGGAGATCGTCAAGCTGATCGCGGAGGGCAACTCGGCCAAGGAGATCGCCGAGACGCTGGTCATCAGCGTGAAGACGGTCGATCGGCACCGGGCCAACATCCTGCAGAAGCTCGGCATGCGCGACCGCCTGGACCTGACCCGGTACGCCATCCGGGCCGGCCTCGTAGAACCCTGAAATTTGTGGTCGGGACGTTATCTGGTTAACGTCGTGTGTCAGAACACGTCACAAACTGGGTCAGGAATGAGAGTCATCACGGGTCCCGCCACAACCCACCGCAGGCCGGCCAGGGTGTCGGCCGCGCTCGTCGCGCTGGCCGTGCTCCTGACGGCCACGGCGTGCGTCGGCCGGACCAGCAGCACGACGGCCGACGACGGGTCCCGGATCATCCGCTTCCTGCACTCCCAGCCGACCGGCACCTTCGCCGAGGCCATCAAGCTGTTCGAGGCCCGCCACCCCGGCGTGCGCGTGGAGGAGCAGCCGGTCCCGTTCGACGACCTGAACGCGCAGGTCCAGGCCAGGGTCGGCGCCCAGGACTCCTCCATCGACGTCTTCGCCGCCGACCCGCCCCGGGTGCCCAGCCAGGCCTCGCGCGGATTCCTGGTGGACGTCAGCGACGACGCCGAGGCCATCCGGCAGGGCGTGGTCGGACCGGCGCTCGACTCGGTGAGCTGGGGCGGGAAGGTGTGGGCGTACCCGCTGTGGACCTCCAGCTCCTTCCTGTTCTACAACCGCGACCTGCTCGCCAAGGCCGGCGTGCGGCCGCCGGGACCGGCCGCGGCCGACCGGCTGACCTGGGAGCAGGTGGCCGAGCAGGGGCGCGCGGCGCAGCGGGCGGGAGCGCGCTACGGGTTCGGGTTCGACCAGGTGGACCGCTACTTCCAGCTGCAGCCGCTGCTGGCCTCGGCCGGCGCGGGCGACGGGCTCACCGGCCCTGACGGCCTGACGCCCGACGTGGACAACGCCGGGTGGAAGCGGGTCATGGACTGGTACGCGGGCCTGCACTCCTCGCGGCTGTCGCCGCGCGGCATCGACCCGCAGCAGATGCCCGACGTGTTCTCCTCCGGCCAGCTCGCCTACTTCGTCGGCGGTCCGGGACGCATCGGGCAGTTCACCAAGGCCGAGGGGCTGAACTGGGGCATCGCCCCCCATCCGTACTTCGCCGGGGGCAAGCAGGTCACGCCCACCGACTCGTGGGCCGTGGGGGTCAGCGCGTACAGTGCCCATCCCAAGGACGCCCGCGAGTTCGCCCGCTTCCTGTCGCTGGACTCGGCGGGCGCGCTGGCGACCACCGGCAAGCAGACGCTCCCGCCGGCCAACAAGGTCGCCTACGAGCGGTACGTACAGCAGACCGTCAGTAATGGAGGCGACTCGGTCAAGGGCTTCAAGGAGCTGCTGAGCCACGAGCTCGACACGACCGCGCACCACCGGCCGCGCAGCGTCGGATACGTGGACTTCGAGACCACGATCAACAAGACCTTCTCCGACATCCGCAACGGCGCCGACGTGCCCGAGGCGCTGCGGGCGGCCCAGGACCGGCTCGGCGGGCTGCTGCAGCGCTACCGCGACCTCGAACCCTCGGAAGGCCCATGACCTCAGCACCGTCGAAAAGCCCGATGAGGTCGGCGCGGCGCTCGATGTGGACGACGGCCGCGATCATGCTGCTGCCCGCGATCATCGCCCTGGCGTTGTTGCGGCTGTGGCCCTCGATCAGCGCCATCGTCACCTCCCTGCAGCCGACCGGCGACCGCCCCGTCTGGTACACCTTCGCCCGCCTGTTCAGCGACCCGACCTTCCTGAACTCGCTCAAGGTCACGCTGCTGTTCAGCGTCATCGTCAACCCGCTGCAGATCGCCCTGGCGCTGTGGCTGGCGGTCACGCTGAGCAAGCGCGTACCGGCGGTCGGGTTGTGGCGCACGCTCATCCTGCTGCCCGTCGCGGTCCCGCAGACGGTCTCGGCGATCGTGTGGGCGGTGGCCTTCCGTCCCGAAGGCCCGCTCAACGGCGTCATCAACGCCCTCGGCCTGCCCAGCGTGCCCTTCCTGATCAGCCCGAGCACCGCGCTGCTGTCGATCGTCGTGGTCTGCAGCTGGGTCGGGGTGGGGTACTGGATGACGTTCCTGGTGGCCGGGATCAAGGACATCCCGAAGAGCCTGTACGAGGCCGCGGGCATGGACGGCGCCGGCCCGTGGCGCAGCTTTCTGCACATCACGCTTCCCGGGCTGCGCCGGCCCCTGATGTTCGTGCTGGTGGCCGACACCGTGTCGAACTTCCTGGTCTTCGCCCCCGTGCAGATCCTGACGCAGGGCGGGCCGCAGGGCTCCACCGACCTGATCATGAACCAGGTGTTCGAGCGCGCGTACGTCACCGGCGACATGGCCACCGCGTCGGCGGGCACCGTCGTGCTCATCGCGATCGTGCTGGCCGTGGTGACGTTGCAGTTCAAGCTGCTGCCCGGGAAGGAGTGACGTGGAGACCGCCACGAAGGCCGAGACCCGCTCCGGGCGGCGTGCCCTGTGGATCGCGATACCCGCCGCGGTGTTGTCGGTGCTGCCCCTGGTGTGGGCGCTCAGCTCGGCGCTGCGGCCCAGCGACGAGGTGTTCCGCTACCTGTACCCGCTGTCCTGGCACACGCTGATCCCCGAGACCGTCACGTTCGACAACTTCGTCACGCTGCTCGGCGGGGAGTTCCACTGGGCGCTGATCAACTCGGTGATCGTGGCGTTCCTCAGCGTCGTGCTGGGCACGTTCCTGTCGGCCACCGCCGCCTTCGCGCTCGCCGTGCTGCGCTTCCCGGGGCGGGGGCCGGTGTTCGGGGTGCTGGTGCTGAGCTTCCTCATCCCGTTCGAGGCCATCGCCATCCCGCTGGCGACCACGTTCCGTGCGATGGAGATGCAGAACACCTACATCGGGCTCGTGCTGCCCGGCATCGGCAGCGGCCTGGCCATCTTCCTGCTGCGGCAGTTCTTCATGAACATCCCGCCGTCGCTGGCCGAGGCGGCCCGCATCGACGGGTTGTCGTGGTGGGGCGTGTTCCGACACATCTACCTGCCGCTGTCGCGGCCCTCGCTGGTGGGGGCCGGGCTGGTGGTGTTCGTGTTCCAGTGGCAGTCGTTCCTGTGGCCGCTGCTGATCGCGCCCGACCCGGCGATGAAGGTGGCGCCGGTGGCCATCGCGGACTTCGCCGGTGAGCTGGGGGTGGATTACGGGCAGATGTTCGCGGGGGCGATCCTGGCGGCGGGGGTGCCGCTGCTCGTCCTGCTGATCTTCCAGCGCCAGTTCACGGCCTCGCTGGCCAGCAGCGGGACCAAGGAGTAGAAGCACTGTACTCAGCTTGGAGGGCTCATGCGGATCATCGTCGACTGCGACCCCGGCAACACCGTTCCCGCCTCGGACGTCGATGACGGGCTCGCGCTGGGGCTCGCGCTCACCGCGCCCGGCGTCACGCTGGAGGCCGTCACCGTGGTGGCCGGGAACACGCCGCGTGAGGTGGGCGTGGCGGTGGCGCGCGATCTGCTCTCCCGGGCGGGCGCGGGGGACGTGCCGGTCTTTCCCGGGGCCGCCGTGCCGCTGGCCGAGGATCCGGGGCCGTGGCGCGCCGACCTGGACGGCCGCCGCGACACCGAGCGCGCCCGCAAGTTGTGGCAGGGCGTCACCACGACACCCGGCGTCCCCAGCACGCCCTCCGGCAGTCCGGGCAGGTCAGGCAGGTCGGGCACCTCCGCCGCGTCCCCTGACGTCCCCGGGACGTCCCCTGACGTCCCCGCCGCGCCCGGGGCTTTCGGCTTCCCCGCCACTACCTCGGCCACCGGTGGCGCGTCGCTGGCGACCGCCGCCCTCGGTGCCACCGCCGCCGCTCTTCCCGACACGGACGCCGCGCCGGTCGCCGCCGCCGAGATCGTGCGGCGGGTGGCCGCCGCGCCCGGTGAGATCCACCTGGTCGCCGTGGGCCCGCTGACGAACGTGGCGCACGCGCTGCAACTGCGCCCGGAGCTGGCCCAGGAGCTCGCCTCGCTCACGATCATGGGTGGCGCGTTCGCGGTGCCCGGGCTGCTCCAGGAGCTCAACTTCGGCTACGACCCCGAGGCCGCGCACGCCGTCCTGACCAGCGGCGCCCCCATCACCCTCGTCCCGTACGACGTCACCCGCCTGACCTCGCTCACCCTCGCCGACCTCGACCGCCTGGCCGGCCACGGCCCGCTGGCCGACTACCTGGCCGAGACCACCCGCCCGTGGGTCCGCTGGGTCGCCGAGGCCCGCCGCCTGCCCGGCTGCTACCTGCACGACCCCCTCGCCGTCGCCGTACTGCTGGAGCCGGGGCTGGCCACCAGGCACCGCGCGCGGGTGGACGTCGAACTGCGCGGCACCCTGACCCGGGCCCGCCCGATCGCCTGGGACGCCACGGGCCAGGTCATGCGCGCCACCGGCCTGAGCCTGCCCGAGATCGAGCCCATCGAGGTGCTCGACGGCGTCGACAACGACCGGCTGGTCGCGTACCTGATCGACACGATCGTCAGAGCTGGACGCTGAAGATGATCGCGGCGCGCAGGGCCAGGCCGCCGGCCAGCACCAGCAGCGGCAGCGCGATCGAGTGACGCAGGGCGGCCGCGGAGCCGGCCGACAGGCGTTCGGTGGCCAGGCCGTACAGGCCGGGTAGCAGCCCTACCAGGACCACGACCCAGAGCAGCAACCACGGCGGGCCGAAGACGGTCTCCTGCGTGCCGGCGGCGATCAGGGTCAGCGCGAACACCACGATCAGCGCCAGTTCGAGCAGCGAGTACAGCCGCTCGGAGACCGACAACATGGGGGTGCTCGGGCGGGCCTCGGGGCGGTAGCGGGCCAGCAGCAACATCAGCGCGGCCGATCCGGCCAGCCCCGAAGCCAGGAAGAGCCCGCCCAGCGCCCACGTGTCGCTCCACACCGGCTGGTTCGACACCGACAGCAGCACGCCCGTGTACCCGGCGACGAACAGCCCGATCAGGGATCCGGCCACGTTGAACACCCGGCCGTCCAGCCGGGCGACGAGCGGGAGCCTGACCTTGCCGTCCCGTACGAGCGCCGCCGCGAACGACACCGCCGTGACCGCGATGAACACGGTCACCACCCACACCCCGAGCGACATCGGGGACCAGTACTTGAAGTTGAGCCCCAGGTGGCCGGGGGTGGTGTTGACCAGCATGTGCCAGAACCGCAGCGGCTGCCCGAGGTCCAGCGCCAGCAGCAGCGGCGCGATGAGCATCGGCGGGAAGGCGATGTAGTAGCCGATCCTGGCCATCGGCTCGTCCCCCGGGCCGCCGCGCAGGCGCAGCAGGGTGGCCAGCGTGTACGAGCCGCCGGACAGGCCGGCCAGGAAGAAGTAGAACAGGATGTACCAGAGCCAGTCCGGCGGGCCGGCGAAGTGCTGGATCTCATCCATCTTCGGCCTCGACCTTCTCCTTGCGGCGGCGCAGCGCGATCAAGCCGCCGAGCACGCCCAGCACGGCCGTGACGGCGGCGGTCAGGTAGCTGGGCACGTTGTTGCGGCTGGGCAGCACGTCGTCGCCGTCATCGGGCAGGCCGTACTTCTCCGGCTCGTCCATGAGCAGGAAGAACGCGTTCAGGCCGCCGTACACCTTCTCGTCATGGCCGTACAGGCGGGCCTGTGTGACGCCCTGGCCGCGCAGGATGTTCAGCCGCTTGGCCGCCGTCTGGCGCAGCTCCGAGACCGGGCCGAACTTGATCGACTCGGTGGGGCATGCCTTGGCGCAGGCGGGCGTCATGTCGTGCTGGAGGCGGTCGTAACAGAGCGTGCACTTCTGCGCGATGCCGGTCGTGTCGCTGGCGCCGATCACGTCGTACGGGCAGGCCGCGATGCAGTTGCGGCAGCCGTTGCAGACGTCCGGCTGGATGTAGACGCTGTCGAACTCGGTACGGATGATCGCGTTCGTCGGGCAGACCTCCATGCAGCTGGCCTGCCGGCAGTGCTTGCAGACGTCCGACATCATCAGCCAGGCCGTGCCGTTGCCCGGCGAGACGGCCTGGTCGGGCACGTTGTCGTGGAACTGCACGTGCCGCCAGGTCTCGGCGTCGAGCCTGCCGGTGTTGTCGAAGCCGTCCAGGAACGAGGGCGCGTTGCCCTCAAGCTGGTTCCACTGCTTGCAGGCCACCTCACATGCCTTGCAGCCGATGCACACGCTGGTGTCGGTGAAGAACCCGTACGCCTGGCCCGGTGTGATGTGCGGCATCTTCAGAACCCCATCAGGTTGGGCGTGATCTTGGTCTGGCCCTGGCCGGCCAGGTGCAGGTCGAGCGGGATCGCGACCAGCTCGTCCACCCTGGGCACCGCCGCCGGGTCCCGGCCCAGGTCGATGTCGATCAGGTAGCGGCGGCAGGTCTGGCAGGACTCGGCGCGCAGGTGCGGGAAGAACCCGTCCCCGTCCGGGGTGGGGCGGCCCACGTGCGGGCCCGGCTGTTGCTCGGCGTGGACCGTGCGTTTGCCGCTCTCGCCGCAGTTCGGGCAGGTGGTGGCGGAGAAGCTCCAGTCGTTCGGGCATTTGGCGCAGGCCAGCATGCGACGGCCGCTGACCAGCGGGTCATCGCTCGCCGTCCGGTAGCTGAGCTGCGGCGGCCCACCACACACGGGACAGCGCCCCGCCGCCTCCCCGCGCGGGTGCGGGGCCACTCCGCCTGACGGGGTGGCGTCGGTGTGGCGGGGCCTGGGCGCGAGGGCGTGCAGCGTGGCGCGGGCGAGGTAGCGCTCGACCGGCGTCAGCTCCTCGTCCGCCAGCCAGGCGGCCAGCAGCGGCTCGGCGCCGCCGTTCAGCACGGCGCCGCCCATGGCCTCGGCGAGCGGCCGGGGACCTGCGGCGGCGGTCACGGCCATCACACGCGGCAACACCTTCGCCCCGGCCCACTCCACAGCCTCGGACCGCCCCGCAGCGTTGACCCACTCCACAGCCTCGGACCGCCCCGTAACCTTGGCCCACTCCAGTGGCGGGGCGTCCTGGTGGGCGGCCGACTCCCATACCTCCGCCAGCGCCAGGTAGAGGCCGAGCACCTCCCGCGCATGCGGATACCGTTCCCGCAGTTCCAGGGCCCGTGCCCGCTCCCGTCCGTACATCAGAGCTTCTCGATGTCGACCAGGAACGCCTTGTACTCGGGCGTCCGCGCGCTGGCATCCCCAACGAACGGCGTCAGGGCGTTGGCCAGCCAGTGTTGTCCGGTGTTGATCCCGACGAACCCCCAATGGATGGGGATGCCGATCTGGTACACCCGCCGCCCGTCGATCTCCAGTGGCCCGAGCCGCTTGGTCACCACCGCCCGCACTTCGAGCTTCCCGCGCCGCGACGACACCCGTACCAGATCGCCCGTCTCGATGCCCTTCTCGGCGGCCAGCCCGGCGGGCACCTCGACGAACGCCTCCGGCTGGAGCTGGACCAGGTGCTCGACGTTCTGGGTGACGTAGTGCTCGTGCTCGGTGAGCCGGTAGGAGGTGGCGACGTACGGATAGTCGGCCGGGGTGCCGAAACGGTTGGGGCGCCCGGCCCGCTCGTCGTACCTGAAGACCACCGGCGTCGCCGACACCTGCGGATGCAGCGGGTTGGCGACCGGCGATTCGACGGGCTCGTAGTGCTCGGGGAACGGCCCGTCGGCCACGGCGTTGCTGAACAGGCGGCCCACTCCCTCGCCGGTCATGATGAACGGCAGCGGCGCGTCCGGCCCGGGACCGGTCGTCGGCGGGTAGTCGGGCACGTCGCCCACCCACTTGCCGCCGACCCAGGCGATTCCCGGACGTTCCGGGTCCCAGGGGCGGCCGTTCTCGTCGGCGGAGGCCCGGTTGTAGAGGATGCGGCGGTTGGCGGGCCAGCTCCACGCCCAGTTCGGGTACAGGCCCATCCCGCTGGGGTCGTTCCTGGCGGGGTCCTGCACGCCGTCGCGCCGCTTGGTGAGGTTGCCCTCCTCGGGGTAGTGGCCGGTGTAGATCCAGTCTCCGGCGGTGGTGGTGCCGTCGTCCTTGAGGTCGACGAACGTCATCAGCCGCTTGCCGGTCTTCAGGTCCCGGCCGTTGATCTCCTGCGCGATCTCGTCCAGCTCGGGCTTCCTCGGGTTGCGGTACGGCAGCGTCAGCTTCAGCAGCGGGTCGGGGAACTTGCCGCCCTGCGACTCGTACAGGTCGCGGACCCGCAGGAACAGCTCGGCCATGATCCAGTGGTCGTGCCGGGCCTCGCCGTCGGGCGGCAGCACCTGCTCCTTCCACTGCGACCACCGGCCGCTGTTGGTGAACGAGCCGTCCTTCTCGATCCAGTGGGTGGCGGGGAGCATGAAGACCTCGGTCTGGATCTTCGCCGGGTCCAGGCCGGGGGCCCGCCAGAACTCCGAGCTGGTGGTGTTGAACGGGTCCAGGACGCACAACCACTTGAGGTTCGACAGCGCCTGGAGCACCTGGCCCGAGTCGGGGCCGATGCTGGTCGCGGTCATCCCCGACAACATGACGCCCTGCATCTTGCCCCTCAGCGCCTGGTCGAAGATCGAGATCCAGGAGGCGTTGGCGGCCGGTTTGGGCAGGTAGTCGAAGGCCCACTCGTTGTCCTTCGTGGCGGCGTCGCCGTACCAGGTCTTGAGCAGGCTGACCAGGTAGCGGCGGTAGTTCTCGCCGAAGAAGTTCACCGCCCTGGGGTGCTGTTTGATGCTGGCGCTCTCGTCCAGGTACGCCGCTATGTCCTTCTGCCCGGGGGCCGGGATGCGCAGGTAGCCGGGCAGGATGTCCCAGGAGATGGCGTGGTCGGTGTTGCCCTGGATGTTGGCGTGGCCGCGTTCGGCGTTCATGCCGCCGCCGGGGCGGCCCATGTTGCCGAGCAGCAGTTGCAGGATGGCGCCCGAGCGGATGAGTTGCACGCCGGTGGTGTGGTGGGTCAGGCCGACGGCGTACACGATGGTCATGACCTTGTCCGGCCGTCCCGTCTCGCCGACCAGCCTGGCCACCTGGAGGAACTGCTCGCGCGGGATGCCGGTGATGCGGCTCACCGTGTCCGGGTCGTAGCGGCGGTAGTGCTCTCTGAGCAGGTTGAGCACCGAACGCGGGTGGTCGAGGTCGATCCTGGCGTGGCCGTCCTTGTCGGTCTCGTACGCCCACAGCTTGGTGTTGTAGACGCCCTGCTGCCGGTCGAAGCCGTTGAACATGCCGTCCTTGAAGGCGTAGCCGTCCTTGACCACGAAACCGGCGTTGGTCGCCCAGCGCACGTACTCGTCGTGCTGGAGCCCGTTGCTCAGCACGTAGTTGATGAGCCCGCCGAAGTAGGCGACGTCCGTGCCCGTGCGGATCCTGACGTACGTGTCCGCGACCGCCGAGGTCCTGGTGAACCGGGGATCCGCATGGATGATCTTCGCGCCCCTGTCGAGCTTGGCGCGCATGAGCCAGCGGAAGCCCACCGGATGGGCCTCGGCCGGGTTGGCCCCGTTGACCAGGATGAGATCGGCGTGCCTGATGTCACGCCAATGGTTGGTCATGGCCCCTCGGCCGAACGTGGCAGCCAAACTGACCACCGTGGGACCGTGTCAAACACGGGCCTGTTGTTCGAGGTGAACCAGGCCCAACCCCCTCATCAGCTTCGTGGCGAGATATCCCTCTTCCGAGCTGAACGCCGCCCCTCCGGCGAAGGCGATGCCCTCGCAGCGGTTGACGACGTTGCCGTCGGCGTCCTGCGTGACGAACGTGGCGTCACGCGAGGCTTTGATGTTCCTGGCCAGGCGGTCGAGCGCGAACTCCCAGGAGACCTGCTTCCATCCCGCCGCGCCCGGGGCCCGGTAGAGCGGATGCGGCACCCGCCTCCGCGAGACGGCCAGTTGCAACGCGGTCGCGCCCTTGGGACACAGCGTGCCCTCGTTGACCGGACTGTCCGGATCACCCTCGATCTGCAGCAGCTCCGTCCTGCCGTTCGCGGCCTTCTTGGTGTAGGCGACGATCGAGCAACCCACCGCGCAGTACGGGCACAACGAGCGGGACAACGTGGCCCCCTCGATGCGCAGGCGCTGCCGCACCTTGAGCGACTCGGTCAGATCGAACCCCAGTGCCGAGCCGCCGACCACGCCCACAGGTCCGATGCTCAGGAACTGACGTCGGCTGACCTCCATGCCGGGCTCCCCTCAGCTCTAGCCGCTGGGTACCGTTTTCTCACCGTATGATCGGACGCTTGGCACGTCTAGCCCTGCGCGAGCTGGAGGTCGTGACGACCGCCCGGGTCCTCCGGGTTACGCAGCAGATCGAGCAGCCTGGGATCCGCCGGCACCAACACCCCCCGATCACCCCGCTCCCCCGCCACCCGCAACACTTCCCGCCACGCCACCCTCCCATCCGGCACCCCCACCGGCACCCACCGCCCCACCGACCCGCCCTCCCGGTAACTCCCGTCCTCCAACCGCACGATCACCGCCACCGCAGAATCTCCGGCTGCGGCATCCATGGCGACGGCATCCGGGACGGCATCCGGGACGGCATCCGGGACGGCAGCTTCGGAGGCGACGATCACGGGGGCGACGGTCTCGGATCCGGCAGCCTCGGAGGCAGCAGCTTCAGGAGCGGCGATGAGGGCGAGCCGGCCTCGGCTCAGCCGCTCCACCGTGGCGAGCGCGCGGGCCTGACCACTGTCCAGCACCGTGGCCACGACCAGCAGCGACCGGTACGTGACCGCAGCCAGCGCGGCTGTCAGCGTGAGCGGGTCGAGCGCGGGCGCCGCACCGTGCTCCACCCAGAGCGCATCGGCCCCGGCCGCCTCGAACGCCACCGCATCGGTGAGCCACTCCCCCGGATCGTCCGACGGCCTGGGCAACACGACCCCGACCCTCACCCTCATCCTCACCGACCCACGCCCGGACCCACCCCCCGCACCTGCGCCCTCGCCCCTGCCCTCCCCCATCACGACGCGCTCGTCCCCACCCTCCCTCATCACGGGACCCTCATCCTTGCCCTCTCCCATCACGACGCCCTCTCCCCCGAACCCGGCGTGGTGACGACCCGCAGCCGGTCGTCGAGGCGGCGGGTGAGATGGAGCCGGTCCAGATGCTCCAGCAGCGGGATCACGACGCGGCGGTTGGTGCCGAGCGCCGCCCGTGCGTCCCCGGCCGTGAACGGCTGCGGCAGCCCCGCCAGCACCCGCACCGCCACGACATCGGCCCCGGCCATCAGCACGATCCCATCGGCCAGCCGCAACACCAGCCCCGCCCTCGCGGCGAGCGCCACCACCTGCCGGGTGAGCCCCAGCTCGGGCAGCCGCACCGCCTCCGGCGCCAGGTACGGCGACCGCCCCAGCTCGGCCCGCAACCTCTCCACCGCCTTGACCACCGCCTCGGGCACCCCCTCACCATCGATCCGCCCATCGGCCACCCGCAACGGCGGACACCCCGCGACCAGCGCTTCGACGAGTTCGCGCGAGGGCAGTCCGAGAGCGGTGCGCGCGGCGTCCACCGGGATACCCGGCTGCCCCGCCACGATCGCACCGAGCCGCTCACCAAGCTCCTTCCACTTCCCGGCTTCGACGATCCAGTCCCCCGCACCGGGCACGTCCAGCGGGCGGGGGTCAAGCCCCATCGCGACCAGCTCCGACCTGCGCACCACCCCTCGCCAGCCAAGCACGGTCGCAGCATCAGGCACCCGCCCCACCCCACCACCCGTAATGACGAAGGGGGCCAGTTCGGCGGCCCGCCTGGCGGCCGAACCCCGCAGGCGCAGGACGGGCGGCCGGACGTCGAGCACGAGCACCCCGGCGATCGGCCGCCCCGAGCAACGCAGCAGCGCCCGGTCGCCGACGCGCAGCGGAATCGCCCGAGCCAGCACCAGCCTCGCCGCACCAGTGCCGGAGCCGGTCCCTGAGCCGGAGCCGAAGGCGAAGGGACGCACCCGTACCGGCACCGAGGCCGACCCGACGTGCAGCACCGCCTCACGCGGGGCCTCACGCGGCGCATCATGTGGCGCATCACGGGGCGCACCTCGTGGCGCATCTCGTGGCGCGTCACGCGGCGCATCGACCGGCGCCCCCAGGTCCAGCCGCACGTCCACCAAGTCCGTCTCCACCCACGCTCCCGGCGTGAGCAGCGCCTTCCCCCGCGCCACCCGTTCCAGCTCCACCCCCCGCAGATTGACCGCAACCCGAGCCGCCGCCCCCACGACCTCCACCGGCTGCCCCGTCACCTGAAGCCCTTTGACCCGCACCCGCTCCCCACTCCCAGCCCCAGCCCCAGTCCCGGCCCCAGTCCCGGCCCCAGTCCCGGCCCCAGTCCCGGCCCCAGTCCCGGTCCCGGTCCCGGTCCCGGTCAGCGTGAGTACGTCGCCGACCGCAATCGTCCCGGCGGCCAGCGTCCCGGTGACCACGGTCCCGGCGCCCTTGATGCTGAAGGCCCGATCGATCCACAACCGCACAGGAGCCCGGACGTCGGGCGGCGGCAGCGAGGACACCAGCCGGTCCAGCCCGTCCCGCAGTTCCGCCAGCCCCTCCCCCGTACGCCCGCTCACCATGACCGCCGGCCACGAGACCCGCTCCCTGGCCTCCTCCAGCGCCGGCGCGGGATCCATCAGGTCGCACCGCGTCACCACCAGCAGCCCCCGCCGCACCCCGAGCGCCTCGATCGCCTCCCAGTGCTCCTGCGACTGCGCCTGCCACCCCTGATCCGCCGCCAGCACGAACATCACCGCCGGCACCGGCCCAAGCCCGGCCAGCATGTTCGTGACGAACCGCTCATGTCCCGGTACGTCAACGAAGGCGAGCCTGCGGCCCGAGGGCAGCGTGGTCCAGGCGAAGCCGAGGTCGATGGTCATGCCACGGCGGCGTTCCTCGGCCCAGCGGTCGGGTTCGATGCCGGTCAGGGCGCGTACCAGAGTGGACTTTCCGTGGTCGACGTGCCCGGCGGTGGCCAACACGTACATGCCAGGCACGATATGCCGGATCTGCGGCATATGCAGCACTCCACCTGGCGAGCCTTGATCGCCCCGTGGAGTGCGGTGTTACGTTGAAATCAAGGCGTGCCCGACACCTGTGAAGGACGTGGTTACCGTGCTCTACCTGTTCGGCTTCGAGCGGATCGGCGTGGCCGTGAGCGACATCTACTTCGTGGACCCCAACCCGGAGAAGGGTCAGGAGGGGGCCGAGCGTGGAGTACGGCTGGAACTGCGCAGACTGGAGCCCGGCGAACTGAAGGGCTCGATCTACTCGGCCAGGCCCATCACCGTCGAGCGGCCGATCTGGCGGGTGGACCTCCTGGAGTCGGTCACCGGTACTCCGGGCAGCTTCGACCGTACACATCACCACCCTGGGATCAAGGGCTGGGAGCCGGGGCGGCGGGTGTTCGACAAGGAGTTGTCGAAGGAGCCGCTGAAGTGGCTGGGCGCACGGCTGGCGGACCTGGAAGGCGTGCTGGACGAGGCCGGGGTGGACCGCGACGAGGCCAGCCCGGCGGACGTGACCGGCCTGCGGGATCGCACCCCGGAGATCGTCGAGACGGTGGCCAGGCTGCTGGACACCATACGCGCCGAGAGCCCGAACGCCCCCGAGGGCGCCGAGTCGGCGACGAGCGTGCGGGCGAGCTGGTTGTAACGCGGCCGGAACCGAGCGGTTCTCAGCAGTCGCCGCCCAGCACCCCGTCCTCGGCGATCCACACCACTCGCAAGCAGCGGTAGGTCTGGGTGAGGCCCCCGGACGTCCACGAAATGGTGGCCGCGCCGCCATTCTCGGGTCCGGTGCAACCACCGGCCAGAATCGTGTAGCCGGGCCTCCACTGGTAGGGGCCGCGGCCACCCCACTCGCAGACGTAGGCGCGTTCGGGTGGCGGGTCGGTCGGGGCGGGGGTGGGCGCTCCCGCCCCGAAGGTGACGGCCGCCGTCGCGATGGCCAGGCCCAGCGCCGTCATGAGGCCGCTCCCACTCCGGCGCCGTGGCTGCGGTTGATCGGAATGCGTGGCACGGGTTTCCCTCCTCGGAGCGTGCTGCGGGTTTCACCCCAAACGCTAGAAAACCGCCCCCGTTCCCGCCCATAGACACCCGTCACCAGCCGACGTGACTTTCCCACACCGGACTTGTCGAGTCATCACATCGTATGGTGGCCAGCGGATCACCCGGCAGGTTGTCGGGCTCCACCACCAGGACGCTTAGGCTGCTTCATCGTCTCCAGCCTGGACTCTGACGCCAGGTTGCCGGCAAGTTCATCCAAGGTCTCCCACAGCGGACGTTGGACAACGCCTTTCCTTTGGGAACCAGATTCCTACGCATGGCCACCCAGCCTCCGGCCATTTCGTTGATCTGCCACTCCGGATACGTGTTGCTCAGCTCTTGCCAGGTCACGGTCATGGCTGCACTTCCGCGACCAATGTTGAGAGCGGGTGAGACGCCCGCAGTTGGGCGTAGCGGAAAGCGATCCGATGGGCGGCCAGAGAAGGTTCCATGGAGGGATGCCAGTCGTAGATGAATCGTTGTCTTCTCGCCTCCCATCCTGTACGCCACCAGAAGCGCCCGCCATCGCACCAAACGATCAATCCCACCCAGACCGATACCAGTGCCAGGCCATAACCGTTGTGGACGTCCGAGGCGATTCGCAGTCTGGCCAGCTCCTGTTGAAGTTGTATGGCCATGTTCAGAGCGGGGACGAGAATGGCACCGTCGAGTTCACTTGCCGGCATGTCACCGAAGTTAGAGGTGGCTCCGGCGCAAAAAACGCACGCTAGGTGCGACTTGCTGACCGTCGCCTAAACGGGTCTGGTCATCTGAATGCGCCGCGCCAGCGACCGCAACGTCTCCGGTATCCGGGCATAGGACCGCAAAAGGCTGTTGACGGTCTCGCGCACCATCGGGTGATACACCGTGTGCTGCGGGGACAGCCTGTCGGCCCGGTTCAGAGACTCAAGCGCACGATCAGGATCTCCGGCCATGAGCTGGACCCGCGCGAGGTCGATGTAGTGATGGGAGGAACGCTCCGGCGTCAGATTGCGTGGTGGTCTGAAGCCTTCGTTCCTCCTCGTTGCCTCATCCGGATCTTCAAGTTCGATCGCTGCCGCAATCTCATGAATCCGGACGTTGCTCGGGCCAAAGGCAAGGCCGTAGTGATTGGTGTCGCGTCCTATGCGTGCTGCATATTCGCGTGCTCTGCCGAGGTGCTCCCACGCGTCCGCGCCGCGGGGATGCTGACGTGCCGCCAGAATGGCGGACCGCAGATGCATGGAGCCTGCTATGGCCAGACCCGGTTCGCGCGCGGAGATCAGCGAGTCGTACCTCTGATGCGCCCGATCGAGATAGGTGAGCCCGGCGCGGTATGCCGCCGACGCGAAGAACACCTGGCTGCGCTCCTCGGCGACATAGGCGAGCAACTCGGGATTGTCGGTCTCGCGTGCGGCCTGAGCCGCTCGGCCGACGGCCACTGATGTGAGATCGACGTAACCCAGCCGGTAGGCGACAGATTTGGCCGCGACGAAGGCGTGCATCAGCATCTCGGCGAGGGTTCGTCGTTTCGCGCCCTCGCTGTCGTGCAGGACGACGCACATTTCCTCGATGAGCCCAGGCAGGCACTTGCCCAGTTCGACATAATTGATCTTGTCGAGCAGGGCGGCGACCTTCCGCACATCCTGGCCCAGCCCGGCGAGGTCCCTCGGCACGATCTCCGGATCGGGCGGTACATCCCAGTAGTTGAGGGCGATGCGGATGGCCGGGATGCTGGCGTGCACCCGGTCGGTGTGCCGGGTGGAGCCTCGGTACGGCTGACCGGTCAGTTCCGTGACGTCAACGCGCAACGCTCGGGCCACCGCCGCCACGAACCAAGGGGTCACGGCTTTGCGGCCTCGCTCGACCTGCGACACCAGGCTCTTGGAGCAGGGAACGAGCAGGGCCAGACCGTCCTGGGTCAGTCCGGCGAGCTTGCGGGCTTCGGCGACGCGCGGGCCAATGCCCGCCTGATCCATGATCAGAATGTTGGTGCCGACGGGGCTCATGGGTGTCACCCTTTCCCGAGGTCCGGATATCACCTTCCTTGCCAGCGTAGGCGGAAGCACGAGATGGAGTGACTACCCACGGCGAACGCCCGCCGGCCTTCTGAGCGGCGGCTGGGGAGGTCAGGGGGAGGTGGGGCGGCGGTGGAGGAGGCCGAACTTGGTCCACATGGCCTCGGCGGCCTCGATCGCGGCGCCCGTGCGTGCCGGGTCCACGGCGGCGAGCTGGGTGACCAAAGCCTGGGCGACCGCGATGCCGGCCGTCAGTGACGGGAAGAACGCCTCGCCCTCCGCCGGCACCATCACGACCTCCTCGGCCGCGCTGGCCAGGGCCGGGCTGGCCGCGTCCGTCAGGGCGAACACCCGGACGCCGCGCGAGCGGGCCTCGTTGGCGGCCAGCACCGTGCTCTCGTACAGCCGCCAGAAGCTGATCGCGATCAGCACGTCCCCCGCGCCGATCGCGGCCATCGTGTTGGCCAGTTCCGCGTCCCCCAGCGTCACGGCCGTCACCGGGTAGCCCGCCACCCGGGCGTTGTGGGCCAGCGCCAGCCCGACGGCCGCGTAGCTGCCGTCGGCGACGATCACCGTACGGCGGGCGGCCGCCATGGCCTGCGCGATCGTGAGCAGCACGCGCTCGTCCAGGCGCCGGTTGAGCAGCGCCAGGCCGTCGAGGTCGCGGCGCAGGGAGCGGGAGCTGGGTGAGCCGGTGCCCCGGTGCACGGCGTGGACCTGGCCGGCGCTCAGGGAGGACAGGTAGCGGGCGCGCAACTCCTGTTGCAGGGCCGGCCAGCCGGCGAAGCCGAGCGCCTGTGCGGTACGGGTGACGGTCGCCACGTTGACCCCGGCGAGCTGGGCCAGCTCCACCGCCGAGCCGTAGGAGGCCCGGCGCGGTTGTGAGAGCAGGACCTCCACCACGGCGGCCGACTTGCCGCGCAGCCCGCGCACCGGCAGCCGCTCACGCAGCCACTCCTCGAAGCTGTCCGAGGCCCTGTCCGCAGCCCTGTCCGCAGCGCCATCCGCGGCGTTGTCAGCCACGCCGCCGACCACGCCGCCGGCCGCAGCGCTGTGCGCAGCGCGCTCTGTCACGCGATCCCTTTCCCTGCTCGTAGCGGGATTTTCATCCCCTGGCCGGGAACATGCTACGCGCTCGCCACACGCCCAGTATGCAAAGAGCATTGCAATTTTGCCATTTCGCACAGTATGTTGCTTCGCAATCGACTTGCAGGGCCATGACCTGGGGAAAGGTGTGTCAGATGACCTTGTTGGCCCGTCTGGACAGGCTGCCGCTGAGCCGTCCGCACTATCTGCTGCTCCTGATCGGCGGCCTCGGCTACACCTTCGACGGCATGGATTCCGCCGTCGTCGCGTTCCTGCTGCCGAGCGCGCAGGAGGAATGGGGCCTGTCCAACGGACAGCTCGGCATCATCGGGTCGGCGACGCCGTTCGGGTTCCTGTTCGGCGCGACGATCGCGGGCCTGCTGGGCGACCGCATCGGCCGCAAGAAGGTGATGATGTACGCTCTCGCCTTCTACGCCTTCTTCTCGGTGATCGCCGCGTTCGCCCCGAACTACGAGGTGTTCCTGGGGTCGCGGGTGCTGGCCGGAGCCGGCGCGGGAGCGGAGAGTGCGATCATCGCGCCGTTCCTGTCGGAGTTCGTGCCGGCCAAGCGGCGCGGCTGGTTCATCGGGGCGCTGGCCGGGTTCTTCTCGTTCGGGTTCGTGATGGCGGCGCTGCTCGGGCGGTTCGTGGTGCAGCCGTTCGACGACGGCTGGCGGATCGCGCAGCTGGTCACCGCGCTGCCGATCGTGATGCTGCTGTGGTGGCGGCGCTCGCTGCCCGAGTCGCCGCGCTTCCTGCTCCAGCAGGGCCGTACGGCCGAGGCCGAGCAGGTGGTCGCCGACCTGGAAAGGCGCGTGGAGCTGGCGACCAACCAGCCGCTGCCGCCGGTGCCCGAGACCGCCGTCGCACCCACGGCCAAGGCGCCGAAGGTGAACCTGTTCAGCGCGCTGCGCTTCCTGTGGAGCCCGATCATGGCCAGGCGTACGGCGGTGATCTGGCTCGTATGGTTCGTGATCACGTTCTCGTACTACGGGTTCTTCACCTGGATCCCCACCCTGCTCGTGCAGCGCGGCATCGAGACCACCAAGAGCTTCGAGTTCTCGATCATCATCTACCTGGCGCAGATCCCGGGTTACTTCTCGGCGGCCTGGCTCTCGGAGCGCATGGACCGCAAGAACACGATCGCGCTCTACCTCGCGGGCTCGGCGGTCAGCGCGTTCTGGTTGTCCCAGATGGACTCGCCCGTCACGATCACCATCGCGGGCGCGGTGTTGTCGTTCTTCCTGAACGGCACGTACGCGGGCGTCTACTCCTACACCCCCGAGGTCTTCCCCACCTGGATCCGCGCCACGGGCACCGGCCTGTCGAGCGCCTTCGGGCGCATCGGCAGCATCCTGGCCCCGACGATCATCGGTGTGTCGGCCGCGAGCCTGGGCTTCGCCGGGGTGTTCGGGCTGACGACGGCGGTGCTGGTGATAGGCGTGGTGTGCGTGGTCGTCTTCGGCCTGGCCACGGCCGGTCGATCGCTTGAAGAACTGACGGAACCGACGAATGAGGAGGCGGCCAAATGAAGGAGCTGGAGGAGCGGGTGCGCCGGGAGGTCGGCGTGCGGCTGTTCACCGTGCTGGCCTGGGTGCCGGAGCGGCGGGCGCTGCGCCGCGTGCACAGCAGCCACCCGGAGCAGTACCCGGTGGGCGGCGAGAAGACCGTCGAGGTCGCCCAGGGCTGGCTGAGCATGTGCATCGAGGGGCGGCAGACCTACTTCGGCAGGGACAGGGCCGCGGTGCGCGAGATCTTCGCCGACTACGAGCTGATCGAGAGCCTGGGCTGCGGCTCGATCATCAACGTGCCCGTCGTCGGTGACGACGGTGAGGTGCTCGGGGTGCTGAACATCCTCGACGCCGAGGGCAGCTACAACGACTCTTCGGTGGCCGCCGCCGAGGCGATCGCCCGGGACGCGGCCGGCGCGCTGCGCGGAGGTGCCGCCGCATGAGCCTGCTGCTGCGCAACGCGCTGCTGCTCGACGTGGCGAGCGGCGAGTACGAGGAGGCCGACCTGCGGTGCGCCGACGGCCGCGTCGCCGAGACGGGCCGCGGGCTGTCCGCACCGGGCGACACGCGGGTGATCGACGTGGCGGGGGCGCGGGTCGTACCGGGCCTGATCGACGCGCATGTGCACGTCACCGCCTCCACCGCGAACCTCGGCACGCTCGGCTCCATGTCGCCCGCCTACGTGGCCGCCCACAGCACCCGCATCATGGGCGGCATGCTGCGGCGCGGCTTCACCACGGTCCGCGACTGCTCGGGCGCCGACTTCGGGCTGGCCGACGCGCAGGCCGAGGGCCTGATCAGCGGCCCGCGCCTGCTGTTCTGCGGCAAGGGGCTGAGCCAGACCGGCGGTCACGCCGACTTCCGCGGCCGGGGCGAGCACCTCAAGGACGACCACCCGTGCTGCGCGGGCGTCGGACGGGTGGCCGACGGCGTGGACGCCGTGCGCGCCGCCGCCCGCGACGAGCTGCGCAAGGGCGCGCACCACATCAAGCTCATGGCCTCCGGCGGGGTCGCCTCGCCGACCGACCGCATCGACTCCACCCAGTACTCCATGGACGAGATGCGCGCCGCCGTCGATGAGGCCGAGGCCGCCAACCGGTACGTCGCCGCGCACGCCTACACCGCCCGCGCCGTCAACCGGGCCCTTGAGGCCGGGGTACGCTCCATCGAGCACGGCAACCTGATCGACGACGCCAGCGTGGAGTTGTTCGTGCGGCACGCGGCTTACCTGGTGCCGACGCTGGTCACGTACTGGGCGCTGAAGCAGGAAGGGATGGAGTTCGGGCTGCCGGAGCAGAGCTGGCGCAAGGTGGACGAGGTGCTCGAAGCCGGGCTCGTCGCGCTGGAGCGGGCCTCACGGGGCGGCGTGCGGATGGCGTTCGGGACCGACCTGCTCGGCGGCATGCACCGGCACCAGAACCACGAGTTCCGGCTGCGGGCCGAGGTGCAGCGGCCGATCGACGTGCTGCGGGCGGCCACGACCGGCGCGGCGGAGCTGGCCGGGCTGACGGGCGAGATCGGCACCCTGGCCGTGGGCGCGCACGCCGACCTGCTCGTGCTCGACGGGGACCCGCTGGAGGACATCGGCGTCCTGGCCGACCCGAAGCACATCCGCCACGTCGTCCAGGCGGGCGCCGTCGTCTGATCTGCCCGGCGCTCAGGCGCGCGTACCGTTGTCCGGGTGACGACGTTCGCGCGCACCGCCCTGGTCGTGGTGGTGGTGCTGATCCTGCTGCTCGGGCTGCTGTGGGTGTTCCAGCGGCGGCTGATCTACCTGCCGGACCGCGCCCCGCCGCCGCCCGCCGCAGAGGTGATCCCCGGGGCGCGCGACGTCTCGTTCACGACGCGCGACGGCGTGCGCCTGTCCGGCTGGTACGTCCCGGGCGCGCGAGAGGACGTGACCGTGCTGGTCATGGGCGGCAACGCGGGCAACCGGCTGCATCGCGCGCCGCTGGCCAGGGCGCTGGCGGCGCACGGCCTGCCGGTCCTGCTCATGGACTACCGCGGCTACGGCGGCAATCCGGGCAGCCCCACCGAGGAGGGCCTGCTCCTCGACGCCCAGGCCGCCCGCGAGGCCGTCAACACCCCGCGGGTGATCTACTTCGGGGAGAGCCTCGGCGCGGCGGTGGCGACCGGCCTCGCGCTCAGGCAACCGCCGGACGGGCTCGTGCTGCGCTCCCCGTTCACCGACCTGGCCGCCGCCGGCCAGGCCAACTACCCCTTCCTGCCGGTACGCGCCCTGCTGCGCGACCGTTTCCCCGTGGCGCAGGGCGTCGGCCGGGTAGCGGCCCCGGTCGTGGTCGTCTACGGCACCGGCGACACGATCGTGCCCCCTGGCCTGAGCCGCTCGGTAGCCGAGGCGGCGCGGGCGACGACCGTTGAGGTGACCGGCGCCGGGCACAACGACCTGGTCCTGCTGAACGGCCGGGAGCTGATCGGCTCGGTGGTGGAGCTGGCCGGGCGGGTACGCGGAAAGGGATGAGCCGCCCGCTTCCGGCCGGCCACCCGGACGCCGTGCGGTTGAGACCTTCTAGGGGTTTGAGGGCCAAGCCTGTCCGGCGGCGGTGAGGATGAGGTCGATCACTTCGGCGCGGCGCGCGGCCAGGTAGAAGTGATCGCCGGGCAGGACGTGCAGGGCGAAGCCGGCGCTGGTCAGCTCGGCCCATTCGCCCGCGTTGCCGGGGTCAACCTCGGGGTCGCGGTCGCCGATGACGGTCGTGATGGGGCACCGCAGCGGCTCTGCCGGGCGGCTGCGGTAGGACTCGGCCAGTGTGTAGTCGGCCCGTACGATCGGCAGGATGTAGTCACGCGCGTCGGCGTCGGCGAGCAGCTCCGGCTCGGTCCCGCCGAGCCGCCGCAGCTCGGCGACCAGGTCGTCCTCGGTGCCCGTGTGCACGATGCCCGGCCGGGGCACGTGCGCGGACCGGCGGCCCGACACGATCAGGTGGGCGGGATTGATCCGCAGCGCGGTCTCGTAGGCGAGCAGCGCGCCCATGCTGTGCCCGAACAGCACGGCGGGCCTGTCGAGCAGCGGGCGCATGGCGGCGGCGATCAGGTCGGCCATCTGGTGGGCGTCGTCCACGAACGGCTCGCGCACCCGCTCGGCCCTGCCGGGGTACTGCACGGCCCGCACCTCCACGCCCGGCGGCACGGCGCGGTGCCACTCGCGGAAAGCGGCGGCGGCGCCGCCGGCGTGCGGGAAGCAGAACAGCCGCACGGCGGCGTTGGGACGGGGGTCGGAAGCGTGGAACCAGGTCATGCGATCTCCTCGGCGGCCGCTGGGCGGGCGCTCGGGACGGCCCATCGCCCCCGTGACGTCCTGCCACAGGCGGCTGACAGTCAAGTAGTACTGGCCCTGTTTTAACGGATCTGCGCCGATCGTGATGAAGCGGGTGGGTCGGCGGTCAGGCCGGCGTGATCGCCGAGATGCCCACGGCCGGTGTGATCACCCCGGCGACGTCCACGCGCACGGGCCCGCGCCGGGCGGCGTCGGCGGGCAGCCGCCTCGAGCATGAGCAGCACGCTGGTGGCCGTGACGAGCGCCAGGGACCAGGCGGGTGAAGCACGCATCGGGAAACCTCCTTGCCCGGCACCATAGTTAGGCAACCCTTGCCAATTCAAGACAGTCTGTAACAAAATGGCGGAACCTCGCTTCTCCCCTGGAGGCCCGACCATGACCATCACCGCCGAACCGGCCGTCCCCGTGACGCCCGCGCCGGACGGCGACCCGCCCGCCCCCGACCGTGCCGCGCTGCTGGCGCTGCTCACCCCGATCCGCCCGCGGCTGCTCGTCGCCGCCGGGCTGCAGATCGTGTACGCGGTCTCGGCGCTCGTGCCGTTCATCTGCGTGGCCGAACTGGCCCGCGTCCTGCTCACCCCCGGATCGGACCGGGACCGGATCTGGCTGATCGCCTGGCTCGCCGTGGCGGGGCTGCTGGTCAGGTTCCTGTCCTTCGGCACGGCCGGCGCCATCACCCACTTCGCGGACGCCGACCTGCAACTCCACCTGCGCCGCCGGATGGCCGCGCACCTGTCGAAGGTGCCGCTGGGCTGGTTCGGCGAGCGCAACTCCGGCCAGGTCAAGAAGGTGCTGCAGGACGACGTACGCGAGATGCACCACCTGGTCGCGCACGCGCTGCTCGACCTGCTCGCCGCCGTGGTGACGCCGGTGGCGGCGCTGGCGTACCTGCTGTACGTGGACTGGCGGCTCACGCTCGTCGTCCTCATCCCGGTGCCGCTGTTCGCCGCCGCCTTCGCCGTCATGATGCGCGGCTACGACGAGCAGATGCGGCGCTGGAGCGAGGCGAACACCAGGATCAGCGCGGCCGTGGTGGAGTTCGTGCAGGGCATCGCGGTGATCAAGACGTTCGGGCAGACCCGGCGCTCCTATCGGCGCTTCGCCGAGGCGGCCGACGACTTCGCCGACTTCTTCGGCGCCTGGGTGCGGCCCATGCTGAAGCTCAGCGGCGTGTCCACCGCGCTCATCTCGCCGCCGACCATGTTGTTCGTGGCGGCGGCCGGCGGCGTGTGGTTCGCCGCGAACGGCTGGCTGGCGCCGGTGGACGTGCTGCCGTTCGTGCTGGTCGGGGTGGCGCTGACGGCGCCGTTCCTGACCCTCGACATGGGCTCGATGCGGCTGCGGCGGGCCGCCGAGTCGGCGGGGCGGGTGGCCGCGCTGCTGGCCACGCCGCCGCTGCCCGAGCCCGAGAACCCGGTGCCGCCTGCCGGGCACCGGGTGGAGTTCGGTGAGGTGTCCTTCTCCTACGACGGCAGCACGCCCGTGCTCAGTGACGTGAGCCTGGCTCTGGAGCCCGGCACCGTGACCGCGCTGGTCGGGCCGTCGGGGTCGGGCAAGTCCACCCTGGCCAAGCTGCTGCCCCGCTTCTACGACCCGGGCTCGGGGCGGGTGAGCGTGGGCGGCGTGGACGTGCGCGAGATCGGCTCGGCGGAGCTGTACCGGCACGTCGGTTTCGTGCTGCAGGACGTGCAGCTCCTGCGAACATCCGTGGCCGACAACATCGCGCTCGGGCGGCCCGGAGCCGGGCGGGAGGAGGTCGAGCGGATGGCCCGCGCGGCCCAGATCCACGACCGGATCACCGAGTTGCCGCGCGGCTACGACTCCGTGGTCGGCGAGGACGCCCACCTGTCGGGCGGCGAGGCGCAGCGGGTCTCGATCGCCCGCGCGCTGCTGGCCGACGCGCCGATCGTGCTGCTGGACGAGGCCACCGCCGCGCTCGACCCGGAGAACGAGTCGGCCCTGATGGACGCCCTGACCACGCTGGCGCGCGACCGTACGCTGCTGGTGATCGCGCACCGGCTGACCACGATCGCCGCCGCCGACCAGATCGTCATGCTCGCCGACGGCGTCATCGCCGAGCGCGGCACCCACCGGGAACTGCTGGACCTGGACGGCCGGTACGCTGCGTTCTGGAAGGAACGGGCACGGGCCAGAGGCTGGCGCCTGACCCAGCCGGCATGACGGGCCGAGGTGTCAGTGCCGGCATGAGCGAGGGTCGGCACGGCCGGCGGCCCGGCCCGGCACGGTACGCGCGGACCGGGGGGACGTGATGGGCGGCGAAGAGGGCACGCGTGAGTGGCGCGTGCACGGCCGCCCGCGTGGCCGCCCCCCGCGCATCACCAGGGCCGCCATCGCCGACGCCGCGCTGGCCATCGGCTTCGACAACCTCACCCTGGCCCTGGTCGCCGACCGGCTGGGGGTCGCACACTCGGCCCTCTACCGCCACATAGCCGACCGCGAGGAACTGGTGGTGGTGGCGATCAACCGCGCCATCAGCGCCACCGACTGGCCGGAGCCGACCGGGGAATGGCGCTCGGACCTGGAGGCACAGGCCGGCGCGATCTGGTCGGTCCTGGAGGCCCATCCGGGGCTGATCAAGGAGTTCCTCAGGCTCAAGCAGTTCCCGGAAGAGGTCATGCTGCGCTTCGGCTGGGCCGTGCGGCGACTGATCGACTGCGGGTTCGCGGTGGAGGACGCCTTCCTGGCCGTGGACACGGTCTTCGACCTGGCCATCGACGTCTTCAGCAGGGGCCAGCAGATGGACGCCCCGACCGACGGGACCATGCTGCGCGACAGCACGGCGGAAGCCTGGGTCGAGGCGGCGGGCCCGGCGGTCGCGCCGGTCATGCGGCGGGCGCTGGCGGAACCTGCCGCGCTGTGGTTCCACCGTAAGCTGAAGCTCGTCCTGGACGGCATCGCGGCGAGCCTCGCGCCCACGTAAGATCCGCACGTGGCCTCCTTACGGATCGTCATCGCCGCCGTCGCGACGGCGGGAGCGCTGGCCGTGGCCGGAGTCCTGGTGCTCCGGAGCGGCGAGGCAGCGGAACCGGCCAGGGAACGCCTGGTGGTGGCCGCCGCGAGCACCGGCCCGAGCGTACTGGTGGGCGCCGGGGGCGCGGTCCTGGAAGAGTTCACCGGCGACTGCGCGGGCAGGCGCCACGTCTACCTGTGCGAGCGGGTACGGGCCGAACTGCGGCAGGTCGACGACACGTGGCTGACCAAGGCCGGCCTCACGATCAGAACGGCGATCGACCCTGTCGCGCAGCGGGCCGCCCAGGAGGCCATCGACCGCCACGTGGGCCGCGACGATCCACACGTGGCCGCCCAGGCCATGATCGTCCCCGCCACCGGCGAGATCAGGGCGCTGGCCACCAGCCGGGGCAACGCCCCCAACCTCCAGCAGGGCGGCACCGCGATGGTGTATCCGCTGGCCGCCGCCCTGGAGCAGGGCCTGCGCTTCGACGACGGCTTCCCCTACGCCGCCGCCTACCGGGCGCCCAAATACTCGACGTTCAAGAACTGCAAGAGGGAGAACATCGCCGACCCCGCGCACACGGTGACCAACCCCGAGAGCGAGCCCCGCGACTTCACCACCCTGCGCTCGGGCACGCTGGCCACCGAGGAGACGTTCTTCATGAAGCTGACCGAGCGGGTCGGGCTCTGTGAGAGCGTGACGATGGCCAAGCGCCTCGGGCTCGTCCGGGGCGACGGGCTCCCGCTGCGTGAGTTCTCGACGTTCGCGCTCGGCATCAACGAGGTCGATCCGATCGCGGTGGCCGGCACGTACGCCACCCTCGCCGCCCGCGGCCTGCGCTGCGCGCCCAGGGTGGTCACGGAGGTGCGCGCCGACGGCGGTTTCGCGCGCGCCCTCCCGGCCCGGTGCGAGCAGGTGCTGGACGCGCAGGTCGCCGACGCCGTGACCGACGTGCTGGCGACCGCGCTGGCCAAGAGCCCCTTGAAGGGCCTGGGCCGGGACGCGGCGGGCATGGACGGCACGGCCGACTCCTACACGACCGCCACGTACGCCGGATACACGCCCGTGTTGGCCTCCGCCGTCGGCCTCGGGCACCCGGGCAGCGCCCAGTCGAACAAGCTGAGTGACGTCACCATCGGGGGCAAGCGCTACGAGCACGTCCGCGGCACGACCATCCCCGGCCCCATCTGGAAGGACTCCATGAAGGCGGCCCTGGACGGCACCGAGGACACGTCCTTCACCCCACCCGACACCACCCGGTTCGGCGGCTGCAGCCAGGCCTGCGCCAACTGACCGCGAGCCAGGAGGTCCGATGAGACCCGTGGATCGTGCCGAATACCTCGGGTACACCCCTGTCACCGAGAGCCACCGCCTGATCGCGCACGGCCTGCCGAAAGAGTTGCCGGAGACGCTCGGCGGCCGGCACCGCTTCAGCCCTCTCTCCCTGTACGTCGGCGACCGCGAAGCGGCCACGGCCTTCGCGCGGCTCGACGGCGTGGGCCTGTTCTGGCTCGACGTCTGGCTGCTGACCGCCAGGCGCGGCGGCCGCTGGAACCTGCGTGCCGGCTCCACCACCCCGGCCGACCCGACGGACGAGGACGTGCTGGGACCGCGCCCCGCGTCCGGCCCGCTGGGCGGCCCTGCCGTCTTCGGGGAGAGCGCCCGCCACAACGCCAGCCCCGTGCCGTGGCTGGGCTGGCCGCGCCGGTGGCTGGCCTACGGCATCGTGCGGCTGTCGGCCGAGGTCGCGGTCGTACGGATCGGGGAGCGGGACCTCATGGTCCCGGAGCACGGGCTGCAGGCGTTCGCGTGGCGGCCGGGCCGCAAGGGCCTGGACCTGGACCTGCTCGACCACAGAGGCAGACCCGTCTCCGGCCTGACCTTGGACTAGCGGGGGCCAGGCGGGCAAGGCGGTGGGCCACGAGCCTGTCTTAGCGGGGGGCGAGGCGGGCCAGGTGGTGGTCCACGAGTGTCACCGCGGCCTGCGGCGAGTAGTGGCCGAGCAGGGTCGCGTGCGCCAGCCAGTGCGCGAACCCGAACAACACGTCCGCCTCCTTGTCCGCGTCGAGCTCGGCGGCCAGTTGCCCGGTCGCCTGCGCGGCCCTGATCTGGTCGGCGTAGAACTCCAGCACGAGCGGCAGCCCCGCCCTGAACAGCTCCGCCAGCTCGTCGGAGACGACCGCCCTGGCCAGGAACGCCAGCCCGATCCGGGCCTCGAAGCGGCGGGTCTCGTCCAGCGGCAGCAGCTCCAGGATGGCCATCCGCAGCAGCCGCAGCGGATCTCCCTCGTCGTCGGCGGCCACGCGCAGGCTGTTGCGCACGTTGAGCTGCTCCAGCGCGGCCCGGAGCATGTCGTCCTTGGTGGCGAAGTAGTACTGCACCGCGCCCATGGACATCCCGGCCTCGGCCGCCACCTCACGCAGGCTGACGCTGTCGATGCCCTTGGCGTCGATGATCCGGTGCACGGCCTCGGTGATCTGCAGCCGTCGCGCCCGATGATTGACGATCTTAGGCATGCAGGAGCGGCTCCAGCTCGGCCACCGCGTGGTCACGGTGGACGTTGAGCGTGGTCACGGCCTCGTCGGCGGAGCGGCGGCGCAGGGCGTCGAGGGTGGCGCGATGCTCCTTGATCACCCGCTCCCTGTTGCCCGCGTCACCGTAGTACATCGACCGGTAGGCGTCCGTCGTGTCCCACAACGTCCTGATCAGCCGGGCCAGCCGCGGCATGCCGGCGCAGTCGAACAGCGTCATGTGGAAGACCCGGTTGGCGGCGGCCATCGCGGGCACGTCACCCGCCGCCGCGGCCCGCTCCACGTCGTCCTGCGCCGCGTCGAGCCGGGCCAGGTCGGCGTCGGTGAGCAGCGGCACGGCCCGCCGTACGGCCTCCTCCTCCAGCAGTTCCCTGATGCGGTAGACCTCGCGCAGGTCGTCGAGCGAGAGCGTGGCGACGCAGTAGCCCTTGTGCGCCTGGTACGTGACCAGGCCCTCGCCCTCCAGCATCTTCAGCGCCTCGCGCAGCGGAACCCGGCTGACCTGCAACTCCTCGGCCAGCGCGTCCTGCCGGATGGGGGCGCCGGGCCGCAGCCTGCCCGTGGTGATGGCACGGCGCAGCTCCCCCAGCACGAACTGCTGGGCCGTGGGCGGCCTGCGTCGTGCCTCTTCCGGACTCATCATCCCAATATCTCACGGAGCCACGCGTCGTCCTGCCCGAGCGCGGGCGGTGGGCGGTGGTAGCCGGGCGGGGTGGCGCTCAGCCGGATGGGGTTGGCGACCTGGCCGACGCCGTCGAGCTCGACGGACGGCTCCAGGCCGAGGTCCTGGGCGAGGGCGAACGCGGCGGCCAGGTCGTTGATCGGCCCGCACGGCACCCCGGCCGCCGTCAGCCGGTCGAACCACTCGTCGGCCGTGCGTCCGGCGAGGGCCGCGTTCAGGTCGGCGACCAGGGTGTCCCTGGCGGCCACCCTGGCGGCGTTGGTCGCGTAGCGGGCGTCTTCCGCCAGGTCCGGCCGGTCCAGGGCCAGGCACAGGGAACGGTACTGGCGGTCGTTCCCCGCCGCGATCACGATCGGGCGGTCGGCGGCCTGGAACACCTCGTAGGGGACGATGCTCGGGTGCCGGTTGCCCATGGCGCGCGGCACGACCCCGGCCGCCGCGTAGGCGGAGGAGTGGTTGCTGAGCGCGGAAAGAAGTGAGGACAGCAGGGACACCTCCACGTGCTGCCCGACTCCGGCCGGGCGCCCACGACCGCCGTCGCGCGACCCGGGAGCGAGCTCTCCGTCGCGCGACCCGGGAGCGGACTCGCCGTCACGCGACCCGGCACCGGGCTCGCCCACGCGGCCTCCCTCCCCCGTGTGGTCGCGGTGGTGGAGGGCGGCCATGATGCCCAGGGCGGCGTGCAGGCCGGTGATCACGTCCACCAGGGCCACGCCCGCCTTGGTTCCCGGCCCGTCCGGCTCGCCCGTGACGCTCATCAGCCCGCCGACCGCCTGCGCGATCAGGTCGTACCCGGGCAGCCCGGCCCCGGCGCCGGACCCGAAGCCGGTGATCGAGCAGTACACGAGCCCGGGGTTGAGCTCACGCAGCGCCTCGTACCCCAGCCCGAGCCGGTCCATGGTGCCGGGCTTGAAGTTCTCCACCAGCACGTCGGCCCGCGCCGCCAGCGCCCGCGCCACCTCCGCGTCGGCCTTCAGGTCCAGGGCGATCGAGCGCTTGTTCCGGTTAACGCCGAGAAAGTACGTAGCCTCCCCGCCCGCGTACGGCGGCCCCCAGTGCCGGGTGTCGTCCCCGGCGCCGGGCCGCTCCACCTTGACCACCTCGGCCCCGAGGTCGGCCAGCAACATCGTGCAGTACGGCCCGGCCAGCACCCGGCTGAAGTCGGCCACCAGCAGCCCGTCGAGCGCTCCGCTCACGCCGGCGCCCCGAGGTAGACGGTGACCGTGCGGGTGTAGAACTCCCTGGCCGCCCGTCCCTGCTCCTTGGGCCCGTACCCGCTCTGCTTGGCGCCGCCGAACGGCACGTACGGGAACGTCCCCGCCGACTCGGAGTTGACGTGCAGCACCCCCACTTCCAGCCGATCGACCGCCGACAGCGCCACCCCGAGGTCCCGGGTGAAGATCGCGGCGGACAGCCCGTGGTCGCTGAGGTTGGCCAGCCCGAGCGCCTCCTCGGCGCTGGACGCCCGCACGGCGCCGACGACGGGCCCGAACAGCTCGGTACGCCAGAAGTCCACCCCGGTCCCGGGCAGGTCCAGCACGGTAGGCGGCACGAACCAGCCCTCCCGCTCCAGCGGCGCGGCCCCGGCCAGCGGCTTGGCCCCCTCACCCACGGCCCGCGCCACCCCGGCCGACACCCGTTCCCGCGCGGTGGAGCTCACCAGCGGGCCCATCTCGACCTCGGGCGACAGCGGGTCACCGACGACGAGCCCGGCGGCCCGCGCCGCGACCCGTTCCAGCAGGTCGTCGGCCACCTGGGAGGCCACGATGAGCCGGGAGGTGGCGGTGCACTTCTGCCCGGTCGAGCGGAACGCCCCCAGGCAGACCTGCTCGGCGGCGTGGTCGAGGTCGGCGTCGGCGAGCACGACGGAGGCGTTCTTGCCGCCCATCTCCGTCTGCACCGGCTTGCCCAACTCGCCGCAGCGCGCGATGACGGCCCGCCCGACCGCCGTGGAGCCGGTGAAGGAGACCGCGTCCACGCCAGGATGATCGACGATCGCCGAGCCGACCTCCGCCTCGCCGTAGACCAGGTTGAGCACCCCGTCGGGCAGCCCGGCCTCGGTGAGCGCCCAGGCCAGCCGGTAGGCCAGCAGCGGCACGAGCGAGGAGGGCTTCCACACGACGGTGTTGCCGTACGAGAGCGCGGGGCCGATCTTCCAGGCCGGGATGATGATCGGGAAGTTGAACGGCGTGATCAGCCCGGCGACGCCGATCGGCTTGCGCACGACGAGCACGTTCTCGCCGGCGCGGGGCGAGGCGAAGATCTCGCCGCTCTCCCTGTCGGCCTCGCCGGCGTAGTAACGCAACATCCGGGCCGCGCCCCCCACCTCGGCGGTGGCCTCGGCCAGCGTCTTGCCCTCCTCGCGGGCCAGTTCGGCGCCCCACGCGGCGGCGTTGGCGTCCACCAGGTCGGCGGCCTTGACCAGGAGGGCGGCGCGGGCGTGGTGCGGGGTCGCCGCCCAGCCGGGCGCGGCCTCGCGGGCGGCCACGATCGCCCGCTCCACCTCGCGCGCGGAGGCGAACCGCCCGCGCGCCACCACCTCGGAAGGCTTGGCGGGATTGGTGTCGGCGAACTCCTCGCCCTCTCCCTCGACCCAGCGGCCACCGATGAGATTCAGAACGTCCATGGTCAACGCACCTTAACTGTGCAATATTGGATTTTCAATATTGGATCCAAAATACGGGAGCAGTTCATGACCACGCCCACCGCCCTGTTCGCCCTGGACACGCTGCTGACCGAGGAGGAACGCGAGATCAGGAGCACGGTCAGGCGCGTGTGCGACCGCGAGATCCGCCCGCACGTCGCCGACTGGTTCGAGTCCGGCAAACTGCCCGCCCGGGAGCTGGCCCGCACGCTCGGCTCGGTCGGCGTGCTCGGCATGCACCTGGAGGGGTACGGCTGCGCCGGGATGGGCGCGGTCTCCTACGGCCTGGCCTGCCTGGAGCTGGAGGCCGCCGACTCCGGGCTGCGCAGCCTGGTCTCGGTGCAGGGCTCGCTGGCCATGTACGCCATCTGGAAGTACGGCAGCGAGGAGCAGAAGCAGGAGTGGCTGCCCCCGATGGCGGCCGGCGAGCGCATCGGCTGCTTCGGCCTGACCGAGCCGGACTTCGGCTCCGACCCCGGCGGCATGCGCACCACGGCCAAGCGCGAGGGCGGCGACTGGGTGCTCAACGGCACCAAGTTGTGGATCACCAACGGCTCGGTGTCGGACGTGGCGGTGGTGTGGGCGCGTACGGACGAGGGCGTCAGGGGCTTCCTGGTCCCGGCCGGCACCCCGGGCTTCACCGTCAACGACGTCAAGCACAAGATCTCCCTGCGCGCTAGCGTGACCAGCGAACTGGTGCTGGACGGGGTACGCCTGCCCGCCGACGCCATGCTGCCCGGCGCCAGGGGCCTGTCCGGGCCGCTGGGCTGCCTGAACGAGGCCAGGTTCGGCATCGTGTTCGGCGCGATGGGCGCGGCGCTGGACTGCCTGGAGACGGCCATCGCCTACGCCGGCGACCGTGAGGTGTTCGCCAAGCCGCTGTCGTCGTACCAGCTCACCCAGGAGAAACTCGCCGACATGGCGGTGGAGCTGGGCAAGGGGCTGCTGCTGGCGGTGCACCTGGGCCGGCTGAAGGAGGCCGGCACGATCACCCCCGAGCAGGTGAGCGTCGGCAAGCTGAACAACGTGCGCGAGGCCCTGGAGATCGCCAGGACGTGCCGCACGCTGCTCGGCGCGAGCGGCATCACCCTGGAGTACCCCGTGATCAGGCACTCGGTGAACCTGGAGTCCGTGCTGACCTACGAGGGCACCTCGGAGATCCACCAGCTGGTCATCGGCAAGGCGCTGACCGGGATCGCCGCCTTCAAGTAGAGCGCTCGGAAGGTCTGCGAGTAGAGCGCTCAGAAGGTCTGCCAGGTCGCCTCGGTGACCTGGCAGGGCCCGCCCTGATGGGCCCGCAGCCGCCCGGCCGGCAGGTCGAGGCCGATCGTGGCGATGGTCTCCCAGCGCTGGTTGAGCGGCTGGGTGAGGTCGGGGTGGGCGCAGACCGGCGCGCCGTCGGGCTCGTGGCTGAGCATGGCCAGCGCCCGCGCGTTCAGGTCCGCGCCGCTCAGGCCCTCGACGTTGTCCTCCAGGTGGGCCAGCCTGCGGTAGGTGCCCGGCCGCGCGGTGGCGTGCCGCTCCCCCGTCGCCAGGTCCGGGTCGAGGAAGTGGTTGCAGTGCAGCAGGACGCCATCGGGGTCCGGCGGGATGGCGGCCACCCCGGCCGGGGAGATCTCGATGGAGGCCGCCTGCGCCTCGGTGACGACCGTGATGACGGTGGAGGCCGAGACGGTGGCCGAGCGGGCGATCTCGGTCGCCTCCTCGACGGTTGACGCCTCGTCCAGGATGCGGCGGGCGATCAGGTGCACCGGCACGCCCAGGTCGGAGGTGTCGGAGTCGTGGCGCAGGATGTTGAAGTGCACGCCGAGCCCGGCCGTGGTGATGCCGATCTTGGCCAGCGTCCCGGCCTCGGTGAACGTGCGCACGACGCGGCCCCGCTCGTGCTCGTACTCCCACAACACCGGCGCGTCACGCAGGTGGTCGTGCCAGTCCCAGGTCTGGATCGTCCGCGGCGGGCCGTCCTTGGGCAGCACCACCGAGGTCGAGCACTCGCCGTGGCCGATCATGTCGATGCCGGCCAGGATCTCGGTGCGGGCGTTGATCACGGCGACCTGCCACGGCTCCAGCCCCGCGCCCGCCGCGATGCCGGCCATCTCCTCGGCCAGCGACGGCGCCCAGGCGGCACTCGCCTCCAGCGCGCGCTCGCCCCAGGCGCGCACCTGCGCGCCGGTGGCGCCGGCGACCGTGAACAGGTCCGTGTAACCGGCGAGGTTGGCGGCGATCTGGTCGCGCAGGTGGGTGCCGAACTCCTTGCCTCGGGCGCGGGGTTCGGTCTGGCTGGAGGTGAACGTGGGAAATGTCATGACCTGTCCATCAACTCGGCGAGCCTGGGGTTCTCGACGGAGGCGGCGGCGCGGACTCGGGCGTACCGCTCGGCGTCGATGTCCTGGCTCAGCTTGAACACGCTCTGCTGCGTACGAACATGCACACGAAAAGCCACTACCCCGGGTACCAGCGCGTGGAACCTCTCCCTGGAGGCGGGCGTGGGCTCCCAGGACGGCGCGCGCAACGACTCCGCCGCGGCGACCGTGCGCTCCACCACCTCCAGGGCGTCCTCGATCAGCTCCACCCGGCCGGTCACGTGCACGGCCGCGTAGTCCCAGGTCGGCACGGCCGGATCGGTGCCGTACACGGTGGGCGAGACGTAACCGTGCGGCCCGGAGAACACCACCAGCACCTCGGGCCCGGACTCGAAGGAGCGCCAGTGCGGGTTGGCCCTGGCCATGTGGCCGACCAGCGTGCCGCCCTCACCCAGGAGGACAGGGGTGTGCGTGGCCAGGGGCACGCCGTCCACCGTGCTGACCACCAGAGCGAACGGGTTCTCCCTGATCAGCTCGGTCTCGTGCGCGGGATCCTTGGCCGCGTAACGCGGGGACGTCCACATGCCGTTACTCCGCCGCGCTCAGGATGGCGTCCCAGGCGACCTCGGAGGCCAGCGTGCCCAGGCCCGTGGGCTTCACGCCGGTCAGCTCGACCTCGTCGGTCGTCATGGCGAACATCGTGTCGCCGTCGGTCAGCGTGTGGAACGGCTGGATGCCGCGGTGCATGGAACTGTGTACCTGGCGGCCCACCTGCAACAACTCGACGTCGCTCAGCTTCACGTTGGTGATCATCACGGTCAGCGTGGTGTTGCCCATGACCGCCGGGGCCTCGATCAGCTCGGCGTAGTCCTCGCTCGGGTGGCGGCGGGCCTCCCGCTCGGCGTGGTAGTTGCCGCGCACGACCCGGCCTTCGCGGTCGATCACCGCGCCCACCGAGTTGACCACGGTCGCCACCAGCACCTTGGCCTCGCCGAACGTGGCGAACGCGGCGCCCTGCCCGGCGAACTCGGCGCGGCCGAAGTCCACCTTGCCCGCGCTGGCCGTGCGGCCCGCGCCGCACCGGCCCACCGGGAACTCGCCCTCCTTCGCCCAGCGCAGCGCGGCCCGGCCCAGCTCGGCGTCGGGGTAGACGGCGGAGTCGCGGCAGGAGAAGTCGTAGATCACCGCTCCGGACACGAGCTGCAGCTCATCCCACTTGGTGCGGTTCTCCCTGCGTGCCAGCAGTTCGTCGCTCACGCCCGCCGCGGCGGCCAGCCCGTACACCGAGCCGCCCGCCAGGCAGATGGCGTGGTTGTAGTCGTAGCCGCCGCTCATACCGACCGCGCCGCCGCGCGCGTCCACCGCCGTGCGGGCGCCCTTGGGCAGGTGGATCACGGTGCAGCCGGTGGGGCCCTCGCCGTACTCGGCCGTGCCGACATGCACGCCGGGCAGGTCGAACGCCACCGAGGCGCGGCCCGGGCTGGGCTGCGGGCTCAGCGGCAGGTCCGCGTTGCGCGGGACGCCCGCCGCGAACTCCGACGGGGTGGCGAGCCTTGGCTCGTAACTCACAATGCCTCCAGCAACTGCTTGGAATACTCGTGTTCTGGTGCGGTGTAGAAGGTGAGGGTGTCGGCGGTCTCGACGACCTCGCCCCTGCGCATGACCGCGATCCGGTCGGCGACGTAGCGGACCGCGCCGAGGTCGTGGGAGATGAACAGGGCGCCGAAGCCGTACTCGGCCTGCAGGTCCTTGATCAGGTTGAGGATCTGCACCTGTACGGAGACGTCCAGCGCGCTGACCGCCTCGTCGAAGACGATGAACTCCGGCCTGGTGACCAGCGCGCGGGCGATCGAGACGCGCTGGCGCTGGCCGCCCGACAACTCGTGCGGGTAACGGTCGGCGAAGTCCGCGCCGAGGCCGACCTGCTCCAGCATCCCGGTCACGGCGTCATTGTCCGTACGGCCCAGCACGTCCAGCGGCTCGGCAACGCAGCGGCCGACGCGCATGCGCGGGTTCAGCGACCAGTGCGGGTGCTGGAGCACCGCCTGCATGCGACCGGCCAGCTCGCGCCGCCGCCTGGGGAAGGGCCGGCCGTCGAACCTGACCGTGCCGGACGTGGGGCGTTGCAGGCCGAGCGCGACCCGGCTGGTGGTGGTCTTGCCCGAGCCGGACTCGCCGACCAGGCCGAGGGTCTCGCCCTGGACCACCGACAACGAGACGTGCCGCATGGCGTCCAGGTGGATGCGGCGCAGCGGCGGTCCGGCCGCGAAGGTGACGGTGACGTCGTCGAGTTCGAGTATCACGCGCTCACCTCCTGCCGCCCGGTCAGCTCTTCCTGCAGTTCGGCGGCGCGGTGGCACAGGACGTCCTGCTCGCGGATCCTGACCGGGGCCGGGCGCTCGTGCTCGCAGCGCTCCTGCGCGAACGGGCAGCGCGGCGCGAAGGCGCATCCCGGGGACCGGCCGGTCAGCATGGGCGGGCGGCCGGGGACCGGCTCAAGGCGCACGCCGTGCGCCGCCGCGGCGGGCGCGGAGCCGGCCAGCGCCGCCGTGTAGGGGTGGGCGGGATGGCCGAGCACCTGGCGGGCGGGTCCCGACTCGACCACGCGGCCCGCGTACATGACCGCCACCCGGTCGCAACGGCGGGCCACCGCCGGCAGGTCGTGGCTGAGCCACAGGATGCTCGCGCCGGCCTCGGCGGCCAGCGAGAAGATCACGTTCGACACCTCCTCGCGCACCTGGCTGTCCAGGGCGGCGGTCGGCTCGTCGGCGACGAGCAGTTCCGGCGAGGTGGCCATCGCCATCGCGATGGCCACCCGCTGCGCCATGCCGCCGGACAGCTGGTGCGGGTACGCGCGCGTCACCCGCGCCTCGTCGAGCTTGACCCGCGCGAGGTGGAAGCCCACGTCGCCGCCGCGCCCGAGCACCAGGCGGAGCTGGTTGCCGACGCGCATGGTCGGGTCGAGCGAGCCGATCGGGTCCTGGAAGACGAACCCGAGGTGCTTCCTGCGCAGGCGGCGCAGTTTGGCGTCGGGCAGGTCGAACACCGGCTCCCCCGCCACCAGCAGCTCACCGCCGGTCCGCGCGGCAGAGCGCGGCAGCAGCCGGCCGACGGCGGAGCCGAGCGTGGACTTGCCCGACCCGCTCTCGCCGACCAGCCCGACCGTCTCCCCCTGCGTCAGCTCCAGGTCGGCGCCGTCCAGCGCCCGGGTGCGGGCGTAGTCGATCACCAGGTTCCGTACTGAGAGCAGGCTCATGTCAAAGACCTCGTCTCCCTGGGTTCGAGCCGGTCGCGCAGGCCGTCGCCCACCACGTTGATCGCCAGGATCGCCACCACGAGCACGATCCCCGGGCCGAGCACCAGCCAGGGCGCGGCGATCATGTACGTGCCGCCCTGCTGGATGAGCACCCCGAGCGACGCCTGCGGCGGCTGCACCCCGAAGCCGAGGAAGCTCAGCCCGCCCTCGACCGCGATGCCGACCGACAGCGCGTACGTGCCCTGCACGGCGATCGTGCCGGCCACGTTCGGCAACACGTGCCGCACCAGCACGCGCGGCAGCCCGGCCCCACTGATGACGGCGGAGGTGACGTAGTCGCGCTGCGAGACGGCCACGGCGGCGGCCCGCACCAGGCGGGTCATCAGCGGGATCGTCACCAGCACGATGCTGGCCAGGGCGGCGGTCTGGCCGGGGCCGAGCACGGCGGCGACCAGGATCGCCAGCACGATGGCCGGGAAGGAGTAGAGCACCTCCACCAGGCGCATCACCAGCTCGTTCAGGTAACCGCCACGGTATCCGGCGATGATGCCGAACGCCGCGCTCAGCACCGCCGTGACCAGCACGGCGATCGAGGACAGCAGCAGCGTCGTGCCCACGCCCTCCATGACGCGCGGCAGCACCGAGCGGCCCAGGTTGTCGGTGCCCAGCCACCAGCCGGGGCCCGGCGGCTGCAGGCGCGGCCCGACCATCGCGTCCGGGTCTCCGCCGGCGCCGACCAGCGAGCCGAGCGCGAACAACACCAGGACCGCCAGGCAGGCGAGCCCGCCGATGGACAATCTGTCCAGCTTCCTCACGAGCGACCTCCCGCCGTTACCCCTAGCCGGGGGTCGATGCTTCCGACGAGCAGGTCGATCAGCACGTTCATCACGATGAACACCCCGGCCGCGAGCAGCACCCCGGCCTGCACGACCGCGTAGTCCCTGCGGCCGACGGCCTGCACGATGTAGGAGCCGATGCCCGGCAGGTTGAACACGTGCTCCACGATCAGCGCGCCACCCAGCAGGTACGCCGTCGTCGTGCCGATCAGCGTGACCACGGGCGTGGCGGCGTTGCGCAGGATGTGGTGCCTGACGATGAACCACGGCGACTCGCCGCGCCCGACGGCGGCCGTGACGTACGGCTCGACCAGCACGGTCATGACCGCGTCGCGGGTGGTTCTGGCGGTGACCGAGATGGAGAACACCGACAGGACGGCCGCCGGCAGGATCATCGTGGCGAGGTTCGCCGCCGGGTCCCGGCCGATCGGCACCCAGGTGCCGACCTGGAGGCCCAGGGCGTACCGGGAGAAGAGGAACACCACCAGGCTGCCCAGCACGAACTCCGGCACGCTGACGCCGAGGCCGCTGAGCAGCCGCCCGGCCGCGCCGCCGCCGCCGGGGCGGGCCCGCACGGCGGTGAGCACGCCCAGCGGCACGCCGAGCAGCACGCTCGCGGCCACCGCCAGCACGGTCAGCTCGGCCGTCACCGGCAGGCGGGCCAGCAGTTCCGCGCCCACCGGCTGGCGGCTGATCATGGAAACGCCGAAGTCGCCGCCCGCGACGGCGCCCAGCCAGTGCCCGTACTGCATGAACACCGGCTGGTCCAGCCCGTAGCGGGCGGCCAGCTCCGCCTTCTGCTCGGGGGTGGCGAACGGCCCGAGCACGGTCTCCGCGAAGCCGCCCGGCATCAGCCGCACGGCCGCGAAGATCAGCACCGAGACGCCCAGGAGCGTGGCGGCCGAGCTGAGCGCCCGGCCGGACCACCACATCAGCAGCCGCATGGTTACTGGGTCTTCTTCACTCGGGCGTCGGAGACCAGGCGCAGCACGTTGCCGTAGCCCTCGGTGGCGTACAGGCTCGGGCTGAGCGCGTCGCCCCTGAAGGCGACCGTGGCCGGGCGGGTGACCAGCGGGATCATCTGGGCGTCCGCGTCGGCCTTGGCGCACACCTCGGTCAGCGCCTTGTCCCTGGCCGCGCCGGCGGGCTCCTTGCCGGCCGCGTCGATGGCCGCGTTGAGCTCCTTGTCCGGCTTCATGAAGCCGACGTTGAAGCCGGCCGACTCCGGGTTCCACCACTTGGTGACCATGCCGGCGTCGGCGTAGCCGGCGAACCAGGACAGGGCGGCGTCGAAGTCGGCGGGCGCTTTGCCGTACACCTTGCCCGACCAGCTCGCCTCGTCCATCTGCTCGATCTTGACGGTGATGCCGGCCTGCTGCAGGTTCTGCTGGATCACCTGGGCGACGGCCGGGGCCGGCTCGGTGTTGTAGATGCTCAGCGTGAACGACAGGTTCTGCGCGCCGGCCTCGGCCAGCAACTTCTTGGCCTGCTCCACGTTCTGCCCGGCCGACGGCAGCGCGGCCGGGTCGCAGGCGCCCGGCAGGTCAACCGGGGTGATGGCGGTCGGCTTGCCCTTGCCGCCGAGCGCCACGTCGGCGATCTGCTTCGGGTCGAGCGCGATGTTGATGGCCTGGCGCACCTTCGGGTCGGCGAGCTTCGAGCCGGCCTTCAGGCTGTTGAGCATCAGATAGTAGAAGTCCGTGGTGGCCTGGGTGACGACCCGCACGTCCTTCGCGCCGGCCAGCATGCTGGCCGAGTCGACGTTGCCGAGGGTGGCCAGCGCGGCGCTGCCGTTCTGCAGGGAGGCGATGCGCGCGGCCTCCTCGGGGGCGATCGTGATGTTGAGGGTGTCGGCCGCCGGCTTGCCCTCGCTCCAGTACTTGTCGTTGCGCTTGAACGTCCACGACACGTCCTGGCGGTGGTCCTGGACCACGTACGGGCCGGTGCCGAGCAGCGTGGTGGCCGGATCGACGGACTTGTCGTCGATCTCCTTCATCGGCAGGACCGCGGCGGGCACGTTGGCCAGGGCGGTCAGGAACGGCGTGTACGGCTCCTTCAGCGTGACCTTGACCTTGTCGTCGCCGTCCTTGACGACGTCTTCGACCGGGCCGAGCTGACCCCGCCACACCGACTTGGAGGCCAGCAGCCGCTTCAGGCTGCCCACCACGTCGTCGGCCGTCATCTTCCTGCCGTTGGAGAAGGAGACGCCCTCGCGCAGGTGGAAGACGTAGGTCTTGTCGTCGGGGGTGTCCCACTTCTCGGCCAGCAGCGGCTGGACGCTGAAGTCGGGGCCGACCGTGACCAGCGTCTCGTAGGACAGCGACAGGAGTTGCCAGGTGGTGGCGACGTCGGCGAGTTGCGGGTCGTACCCGGTGGCCGCGCCGCTGTCGATGTGCACCTGCACGTTGAGCGCGCCTCCCGGGGGGAGGGCCTGGTCGGCGACGGTCAGGTAGCCGGGCGCGGCCGTCTCCTGGCCCCCGGCCGTGGGGGTGGTGGTCGTTCCGGTGGCGGCGCAGGCGGAAGCGAGCAGGGCTGCCGCGACACCGCAGGCCAGGCGTATGGGACGCATGGGCCTCTTCTCCTCTAATGGCAGGAACGTTCGGCGGCGCTCGGCAGGGCGTCGAGCGTCGGGTTCCGGTCGCTCGGCAGGGCGTCGAGCGTCGGGTTCCGGTCGCTCGGCGGGACGTCGAGCGTCGGGTTCCGGTCGAAGAACCCGACCGGCTTGAGCACGAACCCGCAGGTGTCGACCGGCATGATCGGCCAGTCCTCGGTGCGGGGGAAATGGGTCAGGCCGAACGTGTGCCACAGCACGATGTCCTGGCCGTCGATGTCGCGGTCGGCCCTGGTGTAGGCGGGCAGGCCCGCGCCGCCGGGATGCTGGTTGACCAGGTCGCCGGCGGGATAGCGCTCCGCTGGGTGGTAGCGGGTGACCCACAGGTGGTTGGTGGCGAACTCGGCCCTGCGGTGGATGCTGGAGCCGGGCGTGGCCATCAGGGTCGGCCTGCCCTCGGGGTGCAGGGCGTAGCCGACCGGGCCGCCGAGACGGTTGCGCACGCCGGGGTTGACGACGTGCCAGGTGCGTTCTGCCTTGAGGTCGGCGTCGCGCCTGGCCTCCGCCTCGGTGCGCAGGCGGGTGACGGCGCGGCCGAAGGCGTTGCCGTACTCGCTGACGGCCGGGACGGCCTGCACCTCGTCCACGGCGTTGGCCACGCCGTCCACCGTCATGTCCAGCCGGGCGCCGAACAGGTGCTGGTGGTAGGGCGCCGCCAGGCCGGGGGCGACCTCCGACGCGTACGGGGCGGCCCGCTCGTCGTAGGCGCCGGTGAAGACGATGCCGGTGGCCTTGACCTCCAGCTCGATGGTGCCGTCGAGGTAGAGGTACCAGTAGAAGCCGTAGTCGTAGTTGCCCACCGTCACGAAGAAGGAGATCACCAGGCGCCGCTGCCTGCGGGTCTCCCTGGAGCCGTTGGCCGGGTCGGTGTGCTTCCACAGCACGCCGTAGTCCTCCTCGTGCATGCAGATGGCGTTCGTGATCACCTTGGGCATGCCCGCGCCGTCCGTCACGACGGCGTCGAAGTAGGTGATGTCGCCGAGGCAGTCGCAGCCGAGTTCGAGGGAGTTGGCGAGCTTGCCGAGTTGGTACTCGCCGGTGTCGAAGTAGTTCTGCCAGAAGCGGATGGGGCTCGGGTCACCGTACGGGACCACCATCTCGGCCACCGACGCCCGGTAGACGATGGGCCTGGTGCGGCCGTCGTCCTCGAAGCCGATCTGGTGCAGGGTCAGTCCCTCGCGCATGTCGTAGCCGAGGCGCAGGCTCCACTTCTCCCAGGTGATCAGCGGGCCGTCGACCGTGAAGCTGGGGCCCTGCGGCTGGGTGATGTGGATCGGCTTCTGCGTGGTGCGGTACGGGCCCTGACCGTAGTCGCCGGACTCCTGCGGAATCGGCTGGGGGCCGGTGTCCACGATCTCCAGGACCTCGCCCTTGACCAGGTCCACGTACGCGACCAGGCCGTCCACCGGGTGCGCCCACGGAAGGCTCTCCGGCGTGGGCATCAGGTGCGCCAGCACCCTGGCCACCCGCCGGCCCTCCTCCTTCGCCAGCCCGTAGTGGCCGGCGCTGAGCGCCGCCAGGTAGACGCTCGCCGGATCCTCGATCCCGCGCCTCGCCAGCGCCTCGGCCCAGCCCGCGTGCTCCCGGAGCACGCGCCTGACCAGCGCGTGCTCCTCGTCCAGCATCGGCACCTGGCCGTCCGTGGCCGCGTCGATGGGGGTGCTCGACTCGACCTTGCCCGCGCTGATCGACACGATCACGTCCTGCGCGGCCTCGGTGGCCAGGTCCAGCAGGAACACGCGGGCGCGGCGGCCGTTCCAGGGGGTGCCCGGCTCGTACGCCAGCACCTCGTCCTTGACCGGCTCCTCAAGCCCGAGATAGGCCACCCGGACGGTGTCGGTCAGCAGGCCCTCCACCATGAGAACCCGTCTGACCTCGTCGATCTCCTGGGCGGCGAGCGGGTCGAGAGGGTGGGGATGCTTCCCGGTGGACAGATGCAACGTTCGGCCCCTTCCTGATGCCGGAACGTTCCGGCAAGTTTCGCGCTAACTTAATTGCGCGGGCCGGAGCGCACAAGACCTGAGGCCGATGCGAAACACATCGTTTACGGGGACCACCCCGGCCGAAGCCCTCGAACGGGGCGGGAGGAAGGGGACGGATGGGCCGCTACCATCGGGGCGTGCAAGCAGACGAGCCGGTCACGATCCTCACCGTCGCCAGGGAGGCGGGGGTCTCCAAGACGACGGCCTCCGACGCGTTGCGCGGCTCAGGGCGGGTGTCCGAGCGCACGCGCGAGACGGTCGTGCGGGTGGCCGAGCGGCTCGGGTACGTGCCCAACGGCTCGGCCCGCCACCTGCGCAAGGCCAGCACCGGCACGATCGGGCTGCACGTGCCCGAGGTGCTGACCCGGTCGTCGTACTACATGTCGTTCGTGTTCGGCGTGGTCGAGCAGGCGGCGCGGCACGACTACGACGTCACGCTGATCACCTCGGGCCAGCGCCGCGCCCGGCCGCCCCGCGTGGACGGGCTGGTGCTCGGCGACCCGCTCGGCGGCGATCCGGTGGTGGAGAGCCTGATGGCGACGGGCCTGCCGACGGTCTCGTGCGAACGTTTCCCCGGGGCGCGGCAGGCGGACGGGGTGGTGTGGTCGGAGCACGCGCAGATGCTCGCCAGGCTGCTCGACCACCTGCGCTCGGCCGGTTCCGCGCGTCCCGGGCTCATCGTGGCGGGCGACGAGAGTGACTGGGCGGCCAGCGTGCACCGGGGTTACCAGGACTGGTGCACGGCGCAGGAGGTCTCGCCGCTGGTGCGCAGGGTGTCGTTCGACGCCACGGGCGAGGAGATCCGCGCCGCCGCCCGCGCCCTGCTCGGCGGGGCTGCGGCCATGGACGCGCTGGTGTGCGCCCCCGCGGGGGCCGCGGCCGAGGTGGCGCCGCTGTTGCGGGAGGCCGGGGCCGGGGTGCTGCTCGCCTCGTGCGTGGACAGCGACGGCACGCGGATGGCCGACCCGCCGATCACCGCCATCGACCTGCGCCCGCGCGAGGCGGGGGCGAGTTGCGCCGAGTTGTTGTTCGAGCTGCTGTCGGGGACGGCGCAGGCGGGGACGGAGCGCGTACATCCCATCGAACTGGAGATCCGCGCCTCGACCAGCTCATGACAGGGCCCCGCCGGACGCGGGTCCGGCGGGGGTGGCGGGGCGGGCGGCTCAGCTGAAGTTGACGTCGCTGCAGAAGTAGTACGTCTGGTCCATGTGCGAGGCGCGCCAGACCGTGAAGACCACGTGGCGGCCGGTGCGCGAGCCCTTGTTGATGCCGGTGATCGGGTACTGGCCGGCGGGCGCGTACTTGGGCGTCGTGCGGACGAGCTCCAGGTGGTTCCAGCCGAGCCGGGTGGTCGTGGCGTTGTAGCCCTGGCGGGTGATGTAGACGAGGATGTACTCCGCGCCGTGGTAGGCCTGGTCGGTCAGGCGGATGTCGAACGTGCTGCCGAGGTTCGTCGTCTTCCAGGCGCCGGGGGTGTCCATGGAGCGGTAGCGGCCGTCCTGCGTCTGGCCGGCGCTGCAGAGCTGGCCGTTCGGGATGACGGCCTGGTGCTGGCCGTTGACGCCGTCACGGTAGAGGCCGTTCCAGTTCCACATGGCGTTGGTGTTGTCCTGCCACGCCTGCCAGCACATGGGGTCGGACTGGGCCATGGTGGGGTTCTGGAAGTCACTGCCCCAGCGCAGCCAGCAGCCGTAGTTGCGGGAGGCCGGGTCGACGACCGAGCCGTGGGCCGAGGCGGTGCCGGTCAGCGGGATGGTGAAGATCATCGCTAAGGAGATCAGCAGGATCAGGGCGCGCTTCGCCCGGCGGGGTGCTACTTGGGGCATGGTGCGGTCTCCGTGCTTCCGGTCGGGGATTTCCGGCTGATGAGGAGCGCTCCCGGTGGGCGACGGTATCTGACGGTTCGGGCGCGGCCAAGTGATGGCACCTGTCAACCGGGGGCGACTTCCCCATGAACAGCGGAAAGGGCTTTCCGAAACGAGTCACAGAGTTGAAAGTTTCAACTCGCCGCCCGGCCCTGTCCGTTATGTGACGGCATCGAAACTTAAAGTGACGGAATTCGGGGAAGTAGCATGTGGGCGAGGGCGAGGCTCCCGATACTGAGCAGGTGACCGCAATGGCGACGATCGAACCAGCCGGCACACAGCGCACGGTGCTTCCCGGTAAACCGCCGTTCACTGTCGACGACCTGCTGGAGTTCCCCGACGACGGGAACCGCTACGAGCTCTGTGACGGGAGCCTACTGGTGAGCCCTGCCCCTGTCCCCCTGCACCAGCGCATCATCTTCCGGCTGCAACGGATACTCGATGACGCGCTGCCGCCCGGGCTGGAGCCCCTCTCAACGGTGAATCTCCGTGTGACCGACAAGGATTTCTACATCCCCGATCTCGTCGTCGTTCCTGACGAGTCGGTGGACGATGTGGGTCTCATGTTCGCCCCCGCGCATCTGCTGCTCGCGGTGGAAGTGGGCAGCCCGAGCACCGCGAAACGGGACGAGGTGCTCAAGGTCGCCGCATACGCCGAGGCCGGCATCCCGGCCTACTGGCGGGTCGAGCCGGACGAAGGACCGTCGCTGTACGTCTACGAACTCGACGGCGACGGTTACTCGCCACCGGCCGTCTACAAGGCCGGCACCGTCGCCAGACTGACGTCGCCGTTCCCCATCAGCTTCGACCCGGCCGACCTCGTCCGGAAGCGAACCTGACCTGGACCCCGGTTCTGCCGGCCCCCTCCGGCCGGGAGTGCCGGGGTCCAGGAGCTTCACTCCTGCTCGGGCGGTGTCTGCGCGGCCAGTGACGTGTAGACGGTCACCTCGTCGGGACGGACGAGACCGTCCTGGATCGCGCAGATGAGCAGTTTCTCCTTAGTGGGCGCGGGCCGTCCGGCCGCCGCGTATTTGACCCGCGCCCGGTCTATGTACTGCCGCACCGTACGTTCCTTGATCCCCATGCGCGCCGCCACCGACGCCTTCGACATGGACTGGAACCAGTACAGCAGCGCCGCCCTCTCCTTGTCCGACAGCTGCGGCCGGTGCGGGCCCTCGTCGGTCGCCATGGCCTGGGCCATCGGGGGCGTCACGGACGGCCGGTCGGCGGCCACCTCCAGGATGATCTCCAGGCAGGACTCGCGCGTCGCCCGGCCCTTGCCGATGAAGGCGGAGGCCCCGGCGTCCAGCACCGTCCGTACGGTCTCCGGCTCCTCGTGCTCGGAGAAGACGATGACCCGCTGCCCGCCCCCGCACAACTCGGCCACCCGGTCCACGACCATGGTGCCGTTGAGGTTGAGATCGAGCAGCAGCACGTCGGCGGGCGTGCCGCGGACGGACTCGATGGTGGGCCCCTGCGCGACGAGTTCGACCCGGCTCGGCGGGCCGAACCACGCCCGTACACCGTCCACGACCACCTGGTGATCCTCCACCAGGGCGACCGTCACGGGCCCTCCCAGATGCTGTTGACCCATACCTCACCCCCCTGCCGCTGATAGCTGACGATGACCCCGCTCGCCTCGCGTACGGGGGTCGGGCTGATGGGCAGATCGTCGTTGTCCGCCACGACGGCCACGCTCACCATGGTCGACATGGCCGACACGGTGACCCTGGCGCGCGTCATGGCGCCGTCCAGTGCCCGGACGGGCGCTCTGAGCAGGTCCTCGCGCACGCCGTCCGGCAGTGCGGGCATCCGTTCGCCGAACGGCGGGGCGGTGACGAGGACCTTGCGCCGCTCGGCCGCGTCGATGTGCTCGCGCAGCACCGACACCAGTTCGTCGGGCACGTCCTCCCGCTCGGTGATGAGCCGGCGCAGCCGCATGGCCCCGGCCGTGCAGTCCTCGCGCACCCGCGGGTCGCCGGGGTCGGCGCCGTTGGCGAGTTGTTTGAGCAGCCCGTCGGCCACGTCGCGGATGGCCTCGTAACGGCGCAGCCGGTCGGTGTGGATGCGCTGGGCGGACTCGCGCCAGGCGTCGTCGGCGGCGAGCCTGCGGGCCAGCAACACGGTCTCCTCGGCGCGGGTGATCAGCATGTGGCAGCCCGCCATGTAGCCGAGCTGCATGGTCACGCCGCCGGCCAGGACGACCAGGTAGGTGGAGATGGACACGCGGTCGAGCGAGCCGGCGATCACCATCGCGGCCAGCATGATGCCGGCGTTGGCGGCCAGGAACGTCACCATCTCGATACGCCAGCGCGGCCGCCCCCACATCAGCATGACGCCGAGCCACCCGATCGAGCTGAACCCCCAGTCGCTGATGCCGAGCAGTTCGCCGGGCCCGCTGGAGACGATCGTGGCGACCTCGACGGCCAGCGCGGCCAGGGCGAGCTCCAGGATCCGGTCCGGGCCGCGCGAGGTGCGCGACAACGACAGCGCGCCGAGCACGAGGATGGCGGTGTAGAGGGCCCAGGCGGTGAGCGCCACCAGCGGCCAGCGGAAGGAGTCCCAGCCGACGATGGTGACGGTGAGGTCGTAGCCGAGGTGCCACACGGCGGCGATGATGACGGAGCCGAGCGCGGTGTAGCGGGAGTAGCGGCGGGCGATCTGCTCGATCTCCTCGGTCATGGCCGCCACCACAGGCTGACCTTGGTGCCCCGGTCTCCCGAGGAGATCTCGGCGCCGCCGTTCGGCAGGGAGCGCATCGTGTCGAGGATCGAGCCGCGCACGCCGAACCGGTCGGGCGGCAGGCGCTCCTGGTCGAAGCCGCGGCCGGCGTCGGCGACCTCGACCACGATCTCGCCGTCGCGCCTGGCGGAGACGAGTTCGGCCTCGCGTACGCCCGCGTGCAGGCGCACGTTGGCCAGGGCCTCGGTGACGGCTCGGGCGAAACGCTCCGCGACCTCGCCGGGCACGGTCTCGGGGATCAGGCGGCGGCGTACGTCCAGGCCGGTGGCCCGCCCGGCCACCTCCTCCAGCAACGTGTCCAGGGCGATGGGCACGGAGTCGGCGCGCGGCTGGTCGCGTAATTGCTCCAGCGCCGCCAGGTCGGTGTCCACCTGGGCGCGCAGGGTGGGCGACGGCCGGTCGTAGGTGCCCAGGCCGACCTGGGTCAGCGTGTGCAGGAAGGTCTCGTGGATGCTGCCGACCTGGCGCAGCTCGTCCTCGCGGCGCAGCCGTTCCACCATGAGGGAGATCTCGGCGCGGGCGCTCTGCCGCAGGAAAGCGTCGCCGGCGGCGGCCGAGCGGCGCAGCAGCGTCATCAGCAGCACGATCGCGGTGAGCTGGACGAGGTGGATGCCGAGGGTGGCGTAGATGTCGTGGGCGGGCGAGGCCAGCCGCAGGCCGGCCGCGAACGCCCCGGCCAGGACGAGCCCGACGGGTACGGCCACCTTCGGCCGCCAGGTGACCCCGGCTATGACGACGGTCATCGTGACGGTCCCCGCCACCCAGCTCGACCCGGTGACAAGTGTCTGCGGCGGGACGAGGTTGACCTGGGCCAGGCACATCGCGACGGTGATGGCCACATCACCGGCCACCAGCCAGTGGTGCAGCAGTTCCTTGCGCCAGAACACCCGCATGTACAGGGCGGTCCACAGGAGTTGCACCACCAGGATGGGCGCCAGCCACCGCATGGAGACGGGCGGCACCGCGCCGAACAAGGCCGCCACCACCGCCACGGAGCCGAACGCGCTGCGCGTTCCGGCGCCCGTACGTGCGACGGCCTTCACTAACTGCCTGGTGGCTGAGTCGTATCCCGTGGAGCCGGAGTGAGCCATGAGCCGTCCGCACGCGAGATGGGCACAGAACGGATATCACGATAACGCAGGTCATGGGTCTCATGGCACACTTCCTCGGCAGGCACTGGCGGGTGTTCGTCGCCCGTCCCCGCAACCCTGTCCCGCGCGGTGTCCTCCGGCATGACGGTCGATCAGCCGTCAGGGAGTGCTACGACGGCCGAACGGCCGTCAGTCGCGTTCCTTCGCGAAGGCGTGTACTGGTACGCGCGCGCCGCGAAGATCGCGGCTGGAGGGGACCACATGACAGTCTTGGTGATGACGTTTCTGCTGGGCTGCCTGTCCGTGATGACGGTCAGGGGAAGGCAGGGGAACTGGCCGGCCGGCATGCCGGTGGCGCGGCCCCGGCTGGTGGCCGTGGGGGGCACTTACGAGGGGGCGAACGGCCGGCCGTCGGACGCGTACGTCGTGCAGGAGCGGTTGATCGCGGCGGCCCGCGGCGTCGGCGGCACGGAGCGCGCCCACGCGGCGGCCGTGCTGGCCCTGGGCGCGGTGGTCGCCGAGCGGCCGCAGCACACCGACAACCGCGAGCGGGATCTGAACGGGTGCGCGCAGGCGGCGCACCGCGCCGTACGGGCCGCGGCGCTGCGCGATCCTGGCCCGTCGGAACTGGTCAGCACGCTGGACCTGGTCGTGCTCGACCGCACGGAGAGCCCGCGGCTGCGGTACGCGCACGTCGGCGACGGGGCGATCTGGCACTGCCCCCGTGGCGGGGAGCCGCGCAGGCTCACGACGCCGCCCGCCCATGACGCCGGCCCGCCGCCGCGCGTGCTCGGCCGGCCGAGCACGCTCAAGCCGGAGGTCGGCGCGGTGGCGCTGCGCCCCGGTGACCGGGTGGCGATCGTCACCGACGGGGCGGTCAGAGCGCTCGGGGACAGGCGCATGAAAGAGCTGCTCACCGGGGGCGCGTCGCCGATCGCCTGCCTGGACCGGCTGTACGACGAGATGGCCGCCGTCGAGCCGAAGGGCGACGCCACAGTGATCATCGCCGAGTTCGTCACGGCGTGATCGCTGAACCGTAGGTCGTCGCGGCCTGATCGCTGAACCGTCGTTCATCGCGGCCTGATCGCTGAACCGTCGTTCGCTACCGCGTGACCTGCGAAGCTGAGGATACGCTGAGGACCGCGATCGAACCGTTCCAGAGCCGTTTAAGGTTCAAGTTGTGGATCGGATCGGGGACAGGACGGCGGCGTGAGCACGACGGCCGGCATCGAGCGGGCCGCCGCGGACGAGCAGCCGGAACCGAAGAAGAGGCGCAGGCGGTGGCTGGCGTGGACGGTCGTCGCGCTGCTGGCCGGGTGGGCCGTCCTGCGGATCTTCGGCTGGGAGCAGGGCTCGTTCCTGACGCAGCTCATGACCGTGACGCCGTACGGGGCGGGGCTGGCGGCGCTGACCGCCCTGCTGTCGCTGCTGCGGCGCAACCGCCGGGCCGCGCTGGCCGCCGCGCTCGTGTGCGTGGCGATGGTCGCGGTCCTGGTGCCGCGCACGATCGCGGCGGAGCAGCCGGTGGCGGACGGCCCGCCGCTGCGGGTGCTGACGGTCAATTTGTTCGGTGGCCGCAGCGACGCCCAGACCGTAGTCGATCTTGTACGCGAGCACGACGTCGAGGTGTTCAGCGCCCTTGAGCTGACCTACGAGCAGGTGGAGCAGCTCGACGCGGCCGGGTTGAAGCAGCTCCTGCCGCACCGGGTGCTGCAGCCCGAGTTCGGCGCGACCGGCAGCGGCATCTACTCCAAGTACCCGGCCACGGAGTTGCCCGGCCTGTTCGAGCCGATCGGCCACAACATGCCGGCCGCCGCGGTGACGCTGCCCGGGGGCGGCAGGGTCGAGGTCGTGGCCGTGCATCCCAACCCGCCGCTCGGGCGCATGGAGACGGAGTGGAACACCGACCTGCGCGCCCTCCCCTCCGCCTCCTCGTCGGTGGTCAGGGTGCTGGCCGGCGACTTCAACGCCAGCCTCGACCACCGCGCCTTCCGTGACCTGCTGGGGCGGGGGTACGTGGACGCGGCCGAGCAGGTGGGCAAGGGCCTGACCCCGACCTGGCCGAACTTCCGGCCCATGCCGCCGATCATCGCCATCGACCACGTGCTGGCCGACCGGCGGGCGGCGGTGCGCCGGGTGGAGATCCTGGACGTGCCGGGGACCGACCACCGCGGCGTCTTCGCCGAACTCCGGCTCCCTTAGACGCGCCGGGACCCGACCGGCGCCGCGACTCCCTTGGAGACCGGCGCCGCGGCTCCCCTGGAGACCGGCGCCGCGCCTCCTTAGACGTGCCAGGACCGACCGGCGCCGCGTCTCCCTAATCCGCGAGCAACCTGGTCGTGGTGGTGAGCCGTCGCGCGCCCCGCAGTTCGCGGATCTCGCCGGTGAGCCGGATGACCGCGCGCAGCGGCGGCTCGTCCGCCGAGGGCCCGGCGGCGAGCGTGATGGTGCCCGGCTCGACGATGCGGCGCAGCTCGACGCCGGTGTAGGAGAAGGCGTCCGCGGGCACGTCGAACGCCACCGTACGGGTCTGCCACGGCTCCAGCGGCACCCGCGCGAACCCGATGAGCTGGAGGGCGGGCCTGGCGACCTGCGCCACCGGGTCGGAGGCGTAGAGCTGCACGACCTCCTCGGCCGGGCGGTCCCCGGCGTTGCGCACCGTCACCCGGGCCTCGATCTCGCCGTCGGTGGGGCATCGCGCGGGTCCCGTGGCCAGGGCGAGGTACTCGATGCGCGAGTACGACAGCCCGTGCCCGAACGCGTACGCCGGCGTGGGGTCGAGCACCGTGATGCCCTCCGTCCTCCTGCCCAGCGGCGGCTGCAGGTAGGTGGAGGGGTTGATCGCGGGCGAGGCGGGGATCTGCACCGGCAGCCGCCCCGACGGGTTCACCCGGCCGCTGAGCACGCCGGCCAGCGCCGTGCCGCCTTCGACGCCGGGGAAGAACGCCTGGACCGCCGCCGCCACCCGGTCCTTGTAGGCGCCCAGCGCGTACGGCCGCCCCGACACCACCACGAGGACGGTCGGCGTGCCGGTGGCCAGGACCGCCTCGACCAGATCGGGCTGCAGGCCGGGCAGCCGCAGGTCGGCCGCGTCGCAGCCCTCGCCGGAGGTGCCGCCGCCGAACAGCCCCGCCCTGTCCCCGACGAACAGCAGCGCCAGGTCGGCCCGCGCGGCCAGCTCCGCCGCCGGGCCGATCCCGGACGCGTCGTCACCGGCCACGTCGGCCCCCAGCGCGTAGGGCAGCTCGGCGCTCGGGAACTCGGCCGCCAGCCGCTCCCTGACGGACGGGATCGGCAGGCCCGTGCCGTGCCCCGGGTAGCGGTCCAGCACGTGGTTGGGGAAGGCGTAACAGCCCAGCAGGGTACGCGGGTCGTCGGCGCACGGCCCGATGACCGCGATCGTCGAGGTGGTGGCCGCGTCGAGGGGCAGGACGGCACCCGTGTTGCCCAGGAGCACGATGGAACGTTCCGCCACGGTCGCGGCGAGGTCGCGGTTGCGCGGGCTGTCCAGGTCCAGGTCGTCGGCGGTCGGGGGGACCAGCCGGTCGGTGTCCAGGAGGCCGAGTTCGATCTTCTGGCGCAGCACCCGGCGTACCGAATCGTCAACCAGCGCCTCCTCCACCCGGCCCGCGCGGACGTGGGCGACCAGGTGGCCGCCGTAGCCGTGGGTCTCGGGCAGTTCCACGTCGATGCCCGCCAGCATGGCCAGCGCGCCCGCCGCCGCGAGGTCCTCGGCCACCCCGTGCATGGAGGCCAGGAAGGGGATCGACCAGTAGTCGGCCACCACCGTCCCGTCGAACCCCCATTCCTCGCGCAGCAGCCGGCGCAGCAGGTGCGGGTTCGCGCCGACGGGCACGCCGTCGAGGTCGATGTAGGCGTTCATCACCGACCTGGCCCCGCCCTCGCGCAGCGCCGTCTCGAACGGCGGCAGGATCACGTCGGCCAGTTCCCTGGGCCCGATGCTGACCGGCGCCTGGTTGCGGCCCAGGCGGGAGGCGGCGTAGCCGGCGAAGTGCTTGAGCGTGGCGATGATCCCGGCGGACTCCAGGCCGCGCACGTACGCCGCCCCGAGCTGCCCGGCCAGGTACGGGTCCTCGCCCAGGGTCTCCTCGACCCGCCCCCACCGGTAGTCCCGCACCACGTCCAGGACGGGTGAGAGCCCCTGGTGCACCCCGGCCGCCCGCAGGTCGGCTCCGATGGCCTCGGCCATGCGCTCGATCAGGCCGGGGTCGAAGGTCGCCGCCCAGGCCAGCGGGGTCGGGTACGCGGTCGCCCCGTACGTCGCGAACCCGGTCAGGCACTCCTCATGGGCGATCGCCGGGATCCCGTGCCGGTTGGCGGACCTGACCTGCTCCTGCAGCGCCCGCAGCCGGGCCGCGCCCTCGGCGGGGCTCACCGGGGCGGTGCCGTAGACGCGGGTGAGGTGCCCGAGCCCGTAGCGCAGCCGTTCCTCCGGCCCGTCGGCGACCGCGAAGCGGTCCTGCAGGGGTGCGACGTTGCCGGTCTCGCCCGTCTGGAACCACACGGAGCCGAGCTGCGCGACCTTCTCCTCCAGGGTCAGCTCGGCCAGCAGGCTCTCCACCCGCTCGCCGGTCGTACGGGCGGCGTCCTGCCAGGGCGCGAGGCCCTGCGCGTTGACAGATGTCATGGTTGCGACTTTCGAGAGATTCATCCCGATCATTAAGCCGGGACTTTATGTGTCGCCCGCATACTCGTCAAGAATATTTCGTAGAGATGCCGAAAATTTCGGCGCCACTCTTTGCAAGCGTTCACCATCGTCCGTCACTCAGGTTTCCGACCAGCACACGCGCCTTGACCACACACATGAAAGTTTCAGGACCACTGGTCCGCCTGCCCTGAGGGTTAGGGCGGTGTCACCTACGCGCTAGCTCGAATACCTGTTCGAGCGTGCCATTGTCGTTCTTCCTGTCGCACGGGGCTCAATGACACAGGGCTCAATGACACTAGGAGAAGACATCCCATGCCCGGACCCAGGTCCTTACGCACGATCGCGATCGCCTTCACGACCGCGGTCGCGATCGCCCTTCCCACCTTGCCCGCTTCCACCGCCGAGGCCGCCCAGTCCACCCAGGCTGCCCGGGCCACCGGGCCGAACGTGGTGGTCCGGTGGAACCAGGTGCTGCTGACCGCCATCCGCACCGGCACGCTCGGCCCGCCGCAGGTGGCCAGGGCGCTGGCGGTCGTGCACACCTGTGCCTACGACGCCTGGGCCGCCTATGACGCGGTGGCCGTCGGCACCCGGCTGGGCGGCTCGCTGCGCCGGCCGGCGGCCGAGCGCACCAAGGCGAACAAGACCGAGGCGATCAGCTTCGCCGCTCACCTTGCCGCGGTGGACCTCTATCCGGCGCAGCGGGCCGGGTTCGACGCGCTGATGGCCGACCTCGGTTACGATCCCGCCAACGCCGGCAGCCAGGCGGCCCGCACCGGGCTGGCCGCGTGCCAGGCCGTGCTCGACCACCGGCGTACCGACGGCTCCAACCAGCAGGGCGGCTACGCCGACACCACCGGGTACGCGCCGCTCAACGCCCCCGTCGTGGTCGCCCAGCCGCTGACCACGCTCGCCGAGCCCGGCCGCTGGGCGCCGCTGACGTACGTCAACCGGGCCGGTGTCACGGTGACGCCGCCGTTCCTGGCGCCGCACTGGGGACGGGTGACCTCCTTCAGCGGGGCCGCGCGTTCGCTGGGTGACGGTGTGCCCGCGCCGCACGCGTACGGCTCCGCCGGGTTCAGCCGGCAGGCCGCCGACATCATCGCCACCACCGCCGCGCTGAACGACCGGCAGAAGACGATCGCCGAGTACTGGGCCGACGGGCCGAACAGCGAGACGCCGCCCGGCCACTGGTCGCTGTTCGCCCAGCAGGTCTCCGCGCGCGACGGGCACGGCCTCGACCAGGACGCCAAGCTCTTCTTCGCGCTGGCGAACTCCGTCATGGACGCCGGGATCGCCTCGTGGGAGACCAAGCGGGACCACGACTCGGCCCGGCCGATCACCGCGATCCGCTTCCTCAACAAGGGGCGGCAGATCCCGACCTGGGGCGGCCGGACGGTGGACGGGGCCTCGTGGGTGCCTTACCAGGTGTCGTGGTTCCCGACGCCGCCGTTCGGCGAGTACGTGTCGGGGCACAGCACGTTCAGCGCGGCGGCGGCCGAGGTGCTCAAGCGCTTCACGGGGGCCGACACGTTCGGCGGGCAGACCGTGGTCGCCGCGGGATCGTCCCTGGTGGAGCCGGGGGTGACGCCCGCGCAGGACGTGACGCTGAACTGGCCCACCTTCACCGCGGCGGCCGATGAGGCGGGGCTGTCGCGCAGGTACGGCGGCATCCACTTCCGCGCCGGCGACTTCGAGGGCCGTGCCCTGGGCCGCGCGGTCGGCGGGGCGGCCTGGGACCGCGCGAAAGCCTACTGGTCCGGCCGCGGCTGACACCGGGGCACTGGTCCGGCCGCTGACATCGGGGCACCGGTCCGGCCGCTGACATCGAGGTACCGGTCCGGCCGCGGTTGACGTCGGGGTACCGGGGGCCGCACATCGGGGGCGCTCCCGGATCCTCGTCGGCGAGGTCAGAGGTCCTGCGGGCCGCAGGGTAACGCCCGCCCCCTCGGTGAGGGAGCGGGCGTCCTTGTGCTGCGGAAGGTCAGGCCGCGCTACCCTCGGCCTGACGATTGAGCGTCTCCAGATCGAACACGCCCGACTTGACGGCCGCGGTGAACGCCTCCCAGTCCCGGCGTGGAACCTCCAGCACCGAATCCGGGTTGTCCACGTGGATGAGCTCCACGTGATCGTTGATCCGCTTTGCCGCGACGCGGCTGGCGTCCGGTGTCATCAGCAGCACTCCTTCCGGTGTTGCGGGCTCCGCCCCGGCCACCCGTTCGCAGGAGGACCGGGGCGGTGTGGGCAGCCTTCCACCCCGCTGCCGCGTCGGCCACCGGTTCCGTGAGCCGGATGGTGAGGAAACCCTCTACGGAGAGTTCGTTCCATTGACCTCGGTGATAGAAAGGCCGCCCGACAAACCCGACACATCGCCCATAAAGCAGCAAGTGCGGCGGCCGACTCAAACAGTCGGTCCTCCCTGACAAGATCACCACCTTCGACCTCTGCTGGTGCCGTACCAGAGAGGGTGACGACCCCGACCGCCTCCAGCCCCACATGCGCGACCTCGGCATGGAGACCGACGCCGAGGACCTCGGCTGGACCGGCCCGCCGGTGACCGCCGCGCTCGCCCTCGCCGAGCGCGCCACCGGCGTGCACCTGACCAAGGCGCGCTACACGGCCACCGCCCTGGAGGGCCCGACGGAGCACCTTCCGCCCTACGTGTGACTTTTTAACCAGAAATTAGCGGCCGAGCGTAGCTTCCCATCCGTGGGGGCCCCAGCGACGAAGACCAGGGTGTGGAGCGAGCTGCGCGTGAGCTCCGCACCGCGGCTCGGCATCTCGATCTCGCCCGGCCTCACCGCGCTCGCCATGATCACCGACGCGCTCGCGGGCCGCCGGCGCGGCCTGCCCGAGTCGTGGCGCGGGGCGCTCAGCGCCCGCGTCGGCCCGCTCGGTCACGAGGCCGTGCGCCCGCTGTCCGCGCCCGGCTGCTCGATCGCGCCGGACAGCCTCGTGCCGCGCTCCCCCGCCGGCGGTGACGTCTCGATGCGGGCGCAGCTCAACGCCCTGCGCGACCTCACGCCCGACACGCTGACCGCGGACCTGGAGCGCACGTTCGGCGCGGGCCCGCTGCCCGCGCCCTGGCGCGCGGCGGCCGAGCGGCCGGCCCGCTGGCTGCGCGGCTACGCCGCCGCCCTGTCCGAGGTCTGGAGCACCGCGGAACCTCTGTGGCGGCAGGCCAGACCGCTGCTGGACAGGGAGATCCAGCGGGTGGGCGTGACGAGCGTGCGCGGCGGCCCCGAACTGCTGCTGAGCACACTGAGCCCCCACATCGTGTACGGCGAGCGCGGCCTGCTCATCGCCGGCATGGAAGAGTCTCCGCAGAGCCTGGGCGACCGCCGCCGGCTCATAGCTCGCAAGGAAGACCCTCCGCTCATGGCCGGCATGGAGGACCCTCCACAGCGGCTGGGGGAGCGCCGGATTGTCCTGGTGCCCATGCTGGCCGGCCGGGACGCGGTCATCCTGAGCCTGGACGACCCCGGCGCCGTGTGGATCGCCTACCCCGTGCCGGGGGCGGACTCGTTGTGGCGCAAGCCCGTCACGCCCGCCATGGACGAGCTCTCGGCCCTGGTCGGCCCGGTCCGCGCGGACCTGCTCTGCGCGCTCGACCAGCCGATGACCATGTCCATGCTGGCCACGGACACGCAGATCGCGCCCAGCGGCCTGACCTACCACTGCGACCGGCTGCGCGCCGGGCGGCTGATCACGAGGGAGCGCCGGGGGCGTGAGGTGTGGATCGCCCGTACCCGTCGAGCCGAGGAACTGCTTGAGTTGTTCCGACGGTGACGTTACGGTTTGGTGCCGATAGACCCGTTTCCTACGCTCTCCTCCATTTTTCCCGGAAATGAGGTTCCCCTGGTGGCGGACCCTGTAGGCAGGGTGGCATGAGCGTCATCGGGGAGCAGGTCCGCGGGTATGAGCTGCTGGCGCGGGCCGGTCAGGACGGCCCGTGGACGGTGCACTTCGCGCGGCCGGCGACCGGTGGCGCCGACGTGCTGGTCAAGACGCTCTCGTGCCATCAGGTGGACAGGCGTGCGCTCAAGCGGATCATCCGCGACTTCGGCTTTCCCGAGGAGCTGGCGCGGCACCCGGGCGTGATCCCGGTGCTGGAGGTGGGCGCCACCGGGGACGGGCGGCCGTACCTCGTGACGCCGCGCCACGACGGGCTCACGCTCGCCGAGCGGCCGGAGCGCGGCCGGCCGATGCCGGTGGAGCAGGCCATGGGGCTGCTGTGGACGGTGGCGCGCCTGGTCGCGGCGACGCACGAGGCGGGCGGGGCGCACGGCGGCGTCAGGCCCGCGAACGTCGTCATGACGACGGGCGGGGTGGTGCTGACCGGGTTCGCCATGTCGGCGCTGATGTCGATCGTCGACCTTCCTGACGGGACGCTGCCGTCGGTGCACGCCGCACCCGAGGAACTGGAGGGGAATCCGCCGGTGCCCGCCTCGGACGTGTACGCGCTGGGGTCGATGGCGTACGAGTTGCTGGCCGGCAGGCCCGCGTTCCCCTTGGACGGGCCGGGGAGCCGTGCCACGTTCGCGCTCGGGGTCCTGACCCAGGCCCCGGCGCCGCTTCCCGCCTCGGTGCCGCCGGACCTGGCCCGGATCATCATCAAGGCCATGTCCAAGGATCCGGCCTCCCGCCCCAGCGCCCTGGACCTGGCCAACGCCGCCCGGCCCCGCAACCTCCACCAGCCGGCCCCCGGCCCCGGCCAGCCCTTCCCCTCGTCCCCTCCCGGTGCCGCCTCCCCGTCGGTTCCCGGGCCCGCCACGCCACCGCCGCTCCACCCCCAGGCCGCCCCTCCCCCGCCGCATCCCCAGGCCGCCCCTCCGCCAGTTCCAGGGGCCGCCCCTTCCCCGCCGCATCCTCAGGCCGGGCCCCAGCCATACCTTCCGCATCCCGTGGCCGCGCCGCCGGCCCAGGCGCCATCGCCCGCGCAGACGGACGGTGGCCGGAGCAAGGTGCCGTTCCTGGTCGTGGGCTTGGCGGCGCTGGTCGGGCTGGTGGGCATGGTCACCGTGGCCCTGACGACGAGCGGCGACCAGGGCACCACGACCGCCGCCGAAGACACCCGACCCGCCGGACGGACCGACGCTCCGGCGACGGCCGCACGCCCCGAGGACCGGCCGCCCACCGCCGGCCCGGAGAACACGGCCACCCCCTCCGACCGGCAGGCCCAGCCGAGCGAGTCGCCCGCCCGCCAGCCGTCCACGTTTCCCCGGTCGAGCCGCCAGACGGCCGACGTGGCCGCGTACCGGCCCAGGAACCTCAAGGTGGTCTCGGACAAGGGCCGTACGGTGACGCTGTCCTGGAAGGCGGGGCGAAGGAGCGACTACCCCACGGTCATCCAGCAGGCCCCGGGCGACCGCCTGGTGTCGGCGGCGGCCGGCGGCAGCACGCACACGATGGGCGGCCTCGACCCGGCCAAGGGCTACTGCTTCAAGGTCGGCACGGTGGTGCGGCTGGGCCGGCCGTCGTCGGTGGCCTGGTCGACGACGTTGTGCATCAGAGGAGCCGCCGAGAAGAACAAGGACCGGGACGACGCCCAGCCGCCGATCGTGCTGCCCCCGATCACCCCACCGTCAGCCGAACAGGGATAGCGGGGACAACCGCAGGAGGAATCTCCTCATCAGCCCCACCCGCCGCCTGACCAGCGCGTCCACGGTCGCGTGGTGCCGCCAGGCCAGCTGGGCGCCGGCCTGGTCCACGGGCTCGGCGCCGAACGCGGCCAGGTTCGCCAGGTCCGCGAGCGCGGTGAGCGGCTCCCGCGAGTCCGGCCCGAGCACCCCCTCCGCCAGGTACGCCGCCTCCCCCGCGGTCAGCGCGCCCGACGACACCGGGATCCCGGCCAGACGCAACCGCGTCACCGTCTGCCGCCATGCCCCCAGCACGCGGTCGGCGGGCGCGGCGGCCCCGCGCCGGCGCAGGCGCCGCACGGGCGGCGTCACGCCCACCGCGAGCAAATAGAGGACCACCAGGCCGCCGGGCACGGCCACCCAGAGGAGGGACCAGGAGGAGGAACCGTCGGGGCGCGACTGGGCGGGGGCGGTGGGCCGGCCGTCCGGGGTCCTGGCCGGCTCGGGCTGCGCGGTGTCATTGTTGATCGCCTGCTCGATCTCCTGGGCCTGCTTGGGCGCGCCCTCGGCCACGCCGCCGCCGTCGCCCGCCCGCGTACGCGAGGGCGTCGGATAGAACGGCACCCACCCGATCCCCCGGAAGGAGACCTCGGCCCAGGCAAGCACGTCCCCGCCGCGCACCTGCCGCAGATCGCCCTGCTTCTCACCGGGCCGGAAGCCCACGACGATCCGGGCCGGCAGCCCGATCGAGCGGGCCAGCAGCGCGTACGAGGCGGCGAACTGCTCGGTCGTCCCCCGCTTGGACTCCGTGAGGAAGAACTCGATGCTGCGATAGCCGTGCCCCGGCGGCGCGTTGACGTCGTTCACGGCGAGTTTGCGCAGGTAGGCGGCCAGCTTGGCGGCCCGCTGCGTCGGGCTGCGGGCGCCGGCCGTGGCACGGCGGGCGATCTCGGTGAGGCGGGCGCGCTGCGGCGGCGTACGCCCGTCGGGCCCGTCGGGCAGCCGGAGCGCCGCCGGGTCCTCGGCGGGCGCCGCCCCGCGCAACGCCCCTGCGGGGAACGTCCTGATCGCCGAGTTCACCCGGTACGTCAGCCCTTCGCGCGCCTGCGTGCTGGCCAGCATGCCCGTGGCGGGGTCGACCACGATGCCGGGCCCGCTCGCCAGCAGCGGCCGGTCGGCGGCGGGCAGCCACGGCCCCGGCAGTCCCTGCACGGTGAAGCGCTGCCCGACGGCGTCGGCCGTCCCGTCCGGTCCCGGCACCCGGCCGCCCGTGGGCACGAAACCGGCGCTCGACGTCCACGTGACCCCGTCGAAGGTGTCCAGGACCGCCAGCCGCAGGTTCGCCTCGGACGTCGTGGCGACCGTGAACAACTCGCGCTGGGGATTCTGCAACCACGCCGACACCTGGTCCAGCGCGCTCACGCCGTTGATCGGCTTGGGCGGCGGCTGCTCGACGAGCCGCCGCACGTCGTACGGCTCGTCCGCCATGGGCAACACGGGCGCCACGACCACCCCGGCCAGCACGAGCACGGCCAGCAGCGGCGCACCGGTCACGAGCGCACCGGCCGGCCGGCCTGTCCTGACGAGCGCCAGGAGCAGCGCCAGCCCGGCGAACACGGCCGCGTACGGCACCACGGACCCGCCGCCCCCGACCCCCAGCACGACGGCGACGGCCAGCACGGGCAGCCCGGCCACCGCCGGCAACATGACGGCCCGGGAGCGCAGCGCGATCTCGGCCCCCACCGTGGCACCGGCCCAGACCAGGAAGCTGACCAGCACGATCGCCGTGCTGTCGGGGGCGGCGGGCAGGATGGTGGTCAGCAGCCAGCCGCCCGCGTCCCGCACGCCGAGCACCGCCGCCCGCATGGCGGCCGGGCCGGGCACGAACCCGAGCCACGCCTCGGACCTGAAGATGGTCACCGACACCAGGGCCAGCCAGGCCAGCGCGCTCGCCGGAAGCAACCCCCACAGCGGCAACCGGCCGGACAGCAGCAGCGCCAGCACGCAGGGCACGGCGGCGGCCGGCCCGACCACGGGCAGCAGCGCGGCCGGCGGGAACACCCCGTCGAACGCCATCCCGGCGGCCCCGACGAGCAGCGCCACGACCACGACGGCCGCCACCCGCCGCACCTGCGGCTCCCCACCGGGCGGCGCGGAAGCGGGACCGGGCGATGGGGAACCCGGGCGAAGAGAACCGGGCGGCGACGGGGAGCCCGGCCCGGGGTCACCGGGCTGCCCATTACGAAGCCGCGTCAGCGTGGCCATGCCGCAGCCAGCTCCTCCAGATCGCCCGCCTCGATGACGGTCACCCCCGGCGTCCTCGGCGCCCCGCCCTCCGTCGGATCCCCCACCCGCACGAACACCACCAGATCGAAGCGACGCCGCACCGCCGCCGCGTCGGCCAGCGCCGCGACCGACCCGCTCACCAGCACCAGGGCGCCGCCGGCAACCGCCTGCCGCAACGCGTGCAGCGGCGGCTCGGCGCTCTCCGCACGCTCCACCACGGCCAGCCGGTCGAGCACCTCCTCGTCCTCCCCCGGCCCGCCCTTGGCGCGCACGAGCTCCCCCGCTCCGGCGAACACCCGCACGGGGAACCGGTCCCGCGTCACCGCGCAGGCCACCGACGCCAGCACGTCCACGGCCAGCTCGAACTCGTCGTCCCCTTCGTAGGAGGAGTGCCGGGTGTCCAGGACGACGACGGTGTCCGGGAGGTTGACGTCGGTCATCTCCTTGACCATCAGCACGCCGGTCCTGGCCGTGGAGCGCCAGTGCACGTGCCGCAACTCGTCGCCGACGACGTACTCGCGCAGGCCGTTGAAGCTGCTCGCCCCGGCCGGCGTCGAGCGGGCGGTCAGGCCGTCCAGGTGCCGGCGGCGGCCGGAGCGCAAGGGGGTGAGGGGCACGGTGCGGGGCCGTACCAGGAGCAGGTCGGGGCGGCCGTACGCGATCGAGCGGCGCGCCAGCCCGAACGGGTCGGTGCGGTCGAGCAGCAGCGGCCCCACGGGCGTCTCCCCGCGCCTGCGGGTGGGCAGCCGGTAGGAGACGGTTCGCGCCGAGCGCCGCGCCAGCGACGGCACCTCGACCGTCACGGACGTGCCGCGGCAGGTGTCGCGGGCGACCAGCCCCGAGTGCCGCCATCGCCCGGTGTTGCGCACGTGCAGGACGGCCACCGCGGGATCGCCGCGCGCCACCTTCAGCGGCGTCACCTCGCGCCGCACGTCCAGCCCGGCCCCGCGCAGCGTCCACAACGCCCCCGCCCCCACGGCGGCGAGCCCGGCCACCGCCAGGACCGCCGCCTGGGGGTAGCCGAAGGGCGCCCCCACGGCGTAGACCAGCACCGCGGCGGCCGTCAGGCCCCACCCCGCCCTGGTGATCATTCGCACTCCCAGAGCGGGGCCGCGGGGAAGCCCCCCTTCGGGGTGTTCATGAGCACGTCGTTGAGCCAGCCGTTGCCCCGGCTGGACTCCACCTTGTTCCAGACGTCGCTGCTCATGCCCGTGTCGGTGTCGGTGTAGCCGGCGCCCCTCTTCTGGCAGAGCACGGTCATCGTGATGTACTCGCCCTTCGGGATCCGCCCGGCCTCGCCGCTCGCGCTGGGCCCGGAGCGGATGAGCGTGTCCCGGTGGTCGTTGTTGGCGTTGCCGAACTGCGCGGTCGGCGGGTTCAGGTCGGCGGTCGCCTCGGCGCTGTCCTGGCTCTCGCCTGCCTCGTTCTTGGCGCGCAGCTTCCAGGTGTAGGACTGGCCGTTCTGCAGGCCGGTCACCTCGGCGCTGGTGCCCTCCGGGTTGGCGGGGTGGTTGCCCGGGCCCTCCAGGGTGTAGGTGACGTTCTTGGCGTTGGCCGGGGGCGACCAGTTCAGGTCGGCGCCGCGGCTCTTGCCCTTGGCGGTGAAGTTCTCCGGGCGGCCGGGGGCGACGCAGGGGCGTACCGGGATGGTGGAGGCGGACTCCACCTCGCCGCCGTCGTACTGGGCCGCGACCCGGAAGGTGTACTCCTGCTCGCAACTCCCGCCCGTGACCTTGAACTGGAACGGGCCGTCCGGATCGACCTTGGACGGGGTGACGTCGGCCCCGCCGGGCGCGCCCTTGAGGGTGTAGCCCGTGACGCCGCCCCCGCCGGAGCGGGTGAAGACGATCTCCATCCAGCCGGGCCCGGACTTGGCCGTGACGGAGCCCGGCGGCTCTGGGGTGCGCGTCGGGGTCGGCGTGGGCGTAGGTGTGGGTTTGGGCGTGGCGGTCACCGTGCGGGTCGGCGTCGGGGTCGGCGTGGCGGTGACGGTGATCGTCGGCGCGGCGGTCTTCGTCCGCGTCGGCGCCGACGTCGGCCCGCCCGTCGGCCGGGTCGGCACGGACGTCGGCCGCTGTACGGTGGGCAGGTCGGTGGGTACGGGCGGCGGCGACGGAGTGTCCTTCTGGCCGAGCGCCTCGTCGTACTTGCCGACCCGGTTCCCCTTGCCGTCCCGCTGGATGACCAGGGCGGTCTCGCTGAACTGGTCGTTCACCCAGAGCAGCCCGTCCTTGACGAACGCCTCCAGCGGCCCGGCCTTCCCGGTCACCACCTTCTGGGCCTCGAACTTCCCGGCCTCGGTGTCGTACACGATGAGCTTGCCCGTGCTCTCGTCGGGGATGTAGACGCGCCGCCCGAGCGCCTGCGGCGCGCCCAGCTTGCCGCCCTTCACCGCGACCGTCGTCAGGGCCCCGCTGGAGGTGTCCACGATGACGAGCGCGCCCTGTTTGGGCGCCAGGATCGGCACGACCTGGCTCTCGGTCACGGTCGGGACGAGCAGTCCCGCGCTCCCGGCGCCGGTGACCGTGCTGGGCAACTTCATCTGCATCAGGGTGCTGGTGAGGCCGACCACCATGGCCGAGGCGTCGGCGGAGTTGGTGACCAGCGGGACGCCGTTCGCCATCGTCAGCGTCAGCGGGTCGCCCGGCTCGCCGACCTCCACGGCGTTGCCCTGCCGCGCGCCGTTGACCTGCGCGAGCGTGCCGTCCTGCGGCACCGGCACCCACAACGTGCCGTTCTTGTCGATGCCCGCCGCGCCGAGCGGCGCAGGAAGGGTGATCGGCGAGCCGATCGCGTTCACGGTCAGCGGGTCGAGCTGCTGGACGGTGCCGCGCCGCCGATCGACCCCGTACGCCTTGCCCGCCCCCATCACGATCTGCGTGCCGCCCGCGCCCAGCTCACCCATCTGGGCCACTTCGAGCTGTGTGGGGTCGATGCGGCTGACCTGGCCGGTGGACTCGTCCACGACGAGCACGTTGTCGCCGTCCTGCACGACCTGGAGCTTCTGCCCCTCGGCGGAGGCCAGGTCCACCCGGCCGTCCACCTGCCCGGACAGGCCGTTGGCGTGCACCACCTCGCCGTTCGACGAGCTGGCCAGCCAGGCTCCGACGTCGGCGAGCTCGGGCCGGGCGCTGGACGCGCCCGTGCCCACGAACAGGCCGACTCCCATCAGCACGACGACCAGCACTCCCGCGACGATTTCCGCCGCCCGGCGCCCCGCCGCGCTCCGCCACCGACTGGCCACCGACTCACTTCCCGTGCCTGTGCGTACGCGTCCGGCGAACACCCTACGGCGAACGCGACCCGTCACGATATCGATTCGAATAAACACGAAATGAAAGGATGCGTAGACACTTGCCCTTTCCTTGAAGCGTCGCCGCCCGAGGTGGGCGCCTGACTACCCTCGGGTGAATGTTCTCGGGAATCAGAAGGTCAATGGCGGTGACGCTGGCTCTGGCGCTGGCGTTCGCGGCCTGCACGACGCCCGTGGCCGCCGCCTCCGCAGGGGCGTTGGGCACGTACGGCGACTATTCGCGGATGTTTGAACGCAGCGCGGGCCTGTTCGCGTCCGGCTCATGGCAGAACCAGTGGGCGTGGGAGCCGCAGGGCGGCAACGTCTCCCACATCCGCTGGGGCGACCCGGGCAAGTGGCCGCCGGCCAACTACGAGAAGTTCGAGCGCAGCGGTGACTGGGTGCTGCTCGACGGCTACGGCAACGCCGACGGGATGCTCAAGCAGCGCGTCACCAGGGAGCAGGTCGGCGACGTCAACTGCAAGAACATGAAGCCGCTGCTCTCGTTGTCCGGCAAGCAGCACTACGTGAAGTGGGACATCCAGCCGGAGGCGTACTGCCTGGAGGCATGGGGCAAGATCCTCATCCCCGGCGGGACGGACGTGGACTTCTACCACAAGCAGGTGTGGTTCCCGCCGTCGGCGCCCAACTGCGCCAACACCTTCCACCAGGGCAAGACCTGCGTCAAGCAGTTCGAGATCTGGAAGGACAACAACCCGGGCAACGGCGGCACCGCGGGCGGGGAGCTGGAGCTGCGGCACCAGCGGGACAACGTCTTCGCCAAGGGGATGGGGCCGGCGTTCGTCATCCACAACTACTTCCCGAACGACGGGTGGCAGGCCGAGCTGAAGTCGAGCTGGACCTACTGACCGGTGGCCGTGAGGGCGAAGCGGTGGGCGGTGGCCTTCAGCGGGTGGCCGCCCTCCATGGCCTCGTGCAGGGCTCGCAGCCCGGAGTCGTAGGCGCGGACGTCGAAGTCCGGGACCTGCCAGGAGATGACGCGCAGGAACAACACCAGCGCGCCGATGTCGTGGAAGGTGGTGGTGAAGGCCGCCTCCCGGCTCCAGGTGACCTTCAGTCCCGCCTCCTCCAGGGCCGAGGTCGCCGCCGTGAGGTCCCAGGCGGCGTCCACGTGCGGCGGGGCGAGCGGTTCGCCGTCTCCCGTGCCGGGGTCGAGGAGGGAGGCGAGCAGTTCGCCGCCGCCCGTGCCCAGGTCGAGGAGGGAGGCGGCGCGGGGCAGGCGGTCGCGGGCCAGGCTCTCGTAGTCCCACGGCAACTCGCCGTCATCGGTGATCCGGTTGCCGAAGCACGAGAAGTCCCAGCCCTCGAACGGCGTGGCCAGCGCCTCCTGGATCAGCTCCGCGAAGTCCATGCGAGCGATCTTTTCCCGAGCGCCGGTGACGGCGCATCTCAATTACGGGGCGGGGTGCTCTCGCGCAGGACCACCGTGACCGGCAGGCAGGTCTCGGCGTCGCCGTCGTCCGACATCGCCAGGCGCATCGCGCTCAGCCCCGCCTCCCGCAGCGGCACCGCCACCGAGGTGAGCGCGGGCACCACGTCCACCGTCGAGGCGATGTCGTCGAAGCCCGCCACCGCGATGTCCCGCCCAGGGATCAGCCCGGCGTCGCGGAAGGCCGTCATCGCGCCGATCGCCATCACGTCGTTGACCGCGAACACCGCCTCCACGTCGGCCGGGCCCTCCGCCACCAGCCGCCGGGCCGCCTCGTAGCCGCCCGCGCGGGTGAAGCCGGTCTCGATGGCGAGCACGCTGCCCGTCCCTTCCAGGCCCGCCAGGAAACCCTCGTGGCGGTCGCGGGACGTACGCAGCGAGGGCGGGGCGTGCAGGACGGCGAAGCGGCGGTAGCCCGCGCCGAGCAGGGCGCGGGCCAGCGCGGCGGAGCCGCCGTGGTTGTCGATCGTGACGGTGCCGAACGGCAGGTCCCGCTGGCTGATCAGGACGACCCTGCCGCCCGCCGTACGGTACTGCCTCAGCTCCTCGATCAGGGCGTCCCTGGTGCCGGCGTCGTCGATGCGGCTGCCGGCCACGATGATGACGCGCGGGCGCTGACCCCTGAGGGTCCTGACGATCTCCAGCTCGCGTTCCGGCGAGGCTCCGGCCACCGCCATCGTGACGATCAGGCCCATCGCCTCGGCCGCCTGCGCGACCCCGGCGGCGATGGAGGAGAAGTACGGGTCCGCCACGTCACGCACCACCATCGCGACGGTCCTGGTCGAGCCCTTGGCGATGGCCTGGGCCGACAGGTGCGGCTGGTAGCCCAGGCGGGCGGCCGCCTCGCGGACCCTGGAGACGTTCTCCGCCCTGACGTTGCGCGAGCTGCCGTTCAGTGCGCGGGAGGCGGTGGCGACGGAGACGCCCGCCTCCCTGGCCACGTCGTGCAGGGTGGGAGCGGCGGTCATGGTGTCATCGTGCTCCTGGTCGGGGGGTGGGCGCCGGAGCACCGGTGCCGGCGATCAGACGATCGGACCAGACAGTCGGCGATCGACAGTCGGCGATCGACAGTCGGCGATCGACAGTCGGCGATCAGACAGTCGGCGATCAGACAGGAGTATGGATGATCGGATTGGCGACGTCATGCGCGCGCAGGTTGCCGCACATGCCCCAGCGCTCCTGCGCCGGGCTTTCCATCAGGGCGGCCTCCTGGAGGTGGGCGCCGTCACCCCGTTCCAGGGCGTCGAGGATCCCGGCGGTACGGCGGGCCTGCTCGGCGACGTTGGACTCCCAGATCTCCCGCCAGCCCGACACCTTGGGCCTGACCAGGGCGACCGCGCTGTCGTAGAAGCGCCGAAGCGCCTCGGGACCGCCCTCGGCCAGCTCCAGGAAGCCCGCCACGGCCAGCTCCCGCCGCCGGGCCACCGCCTCCTCGACGTCCACGGCGGGCAGGGTCGCCGCCTCCCGGTAACGCCCGTGGTCGGCCACCACCTCGGGCGGGAACGTCATAACGGCGTCCCCGGCCTCCGGCAGCCCGGCGTTCGACATCAGCACCACGACCTCCAGGCCGCCGCGGTTGACCGCGCGGTGGATGGTGCCGGGCGTGAACCACACGGTCGAGCCCGCCTGCAGCTCGGTCTCGCGCAGGCCGTTGAGGTCGAGCGACTGCAGCGTGCCGCGACCGCCGATCACCACGTACGCCTCCGTGGAGGCCGTGTGCAGGTGCGGCGTGCCGCCTTCCAGGCCGTCGGCGCAGGCCCCGGTGTAGACGGTCAGGCGGCTGATCGAGGTCCCTCCGGGAAACGTCATCGCAGCGCGTCCCTCCCCTGCTTGGCCAGCAGCGCCGAGCCTTCCTCGCCCCGGTCGCCGTCGGCGATCACGACCGCGTACCGGAAGCGGATGGTCTCGCCGTCCGGCAGCGGCACCTCCTCGCTGAAGAACGGCGCGGGGTTGAGGCAGGCGAAGTCCTCGCTGCGGGCGAACCACTGCGGCGGGTGTTGCGGGTTGGCCGTGTCGTCGACCATGACGATCGTGGAGTGGTCGCCGGTCTCGTCGTGCCGGCCGCGGAAGCCGAACCACTCGGCGCGCTTACCGCGCAGCTCGTCGCCGCCCGCGCCGTCGGGTGACTGGATGATCCCGTCGGTGAAGGAGCGGGGGCCGCGCCAGAACAGGCCGCCGTAGCCGGCGTTCTCGCGGCCCTTGGTGGTCGGAGAGCCGAAGTCGATCGTGGCGCCGGAGATGTTGCGCATGGCCGTCTCGAAGACCAGCGCCCAGGTCCGCTCGTCCACGAGCGTCGCGGTCAGGGCGCGCCGCTCCTCGATGACGGGCGCGCCGTTCTGGGCGGTCCAGTCGAGCGCGTGCCCGATCTCGACCTTGCCGCCGTCGGCCGTCAGCGTGGTCGTCTCGCGGTGCGTGGCGCTGCCGTTGTTGTCGAGCTGCACGTACTTGCCCTGCACGTACGTCGGCCCGCCCCAGAAGTTGTGCTCACCGACGTGCGGCAACGACCAGGCGATGCCCTTGTGCCAGACGTGGTCGTGCGGCCGGTACAGCGACACCAGCCGGCCGCCGCGGGTGCGGATCGGGTGCAGGTACGGCTTCGGCGACTCCAGCACCGGCGTGTCCGGGCGGTAGACGTAGGTGAACAGCTCGACGTCGCCCGTCGTGACGGCGATCGAGTGGCCGAGGCGGTGGGTGGCCTGCAGGGTCACTTCTTCCTCCAGGGGGCGCCCGTGCCGTCCATGCGGCGGGCGAACGGGCTGTCCGCGGTGATCTGTCCGGCCCGTACGCGCTCGCCGGTGAAGGCGGAGGCGTACAGGGCGGCGATGAAGTCCATCGTCCGCCGGGTGTCGGTGACGGTGACCGGCGGCGCCTGGCCCGCGTCGAGGGCCTCGACCACGGCCTTGAGCCAGCCGCCGTGCCCGCTGGAGCCGCTGCCGGGGTCGGCGGCCCACAGGGACTTCACATCCTCCTGGCCGGGGGCGGGGGTGACGGTCCAGTCGTCGTCGGTGTAGCCGTACAGGTGCTCGACCTCGACCGTGGCGCGCTCGTAGTCGAAGCGCAGCTCGGAGGTCTGACGCGGGGAGACGACGGAGTTGACGACGGTGGCGACCGCGCCGCTCTCGAACGTCACCAGCGCCATCGACACGTCCTCGGTGTCCACGGCGTGGTACTGGCGCGCGGCCACGGCCGTGACCTCACGCCACGGGCCGAGCACCGACAACAGCAGGTCGAACTGGTGGATGCCGTGCCCCATCGTCGGGCCGCCGCCCTCGGACTCCCAGGTGCCGCGCCACGGGACCGCGTAGTACGCCTCGTCGCGGTACCACTGGGTCAGGCACGTGGCCAGCAGCGGGCGGCCCAGCGCGCCGGCCTCCGTGAGCCGCCGCAGCCGTACGGCGCCGGCGCCGAAACGGTGCTGCAACACGGTCGCGACGTGCGAACCGGTGCGGCGCTCGGCCTCGATCAGCGTGTCGAACTCGGCCAGCGACAACGTCGGCGGCTTCTCCACCAGCGCCGTCACCCCGGCCTCCAGGCAGGCCAGGGCCAGCGGGGCGTGCAACTGGGGCGGGGTGCACAGGTGCACGAAGTCCAGCCGCTCCTCGCGCAGCAACTCCTCCGCGCTCGCGTACGTGTTCGGCCCGCCGAACTTGGCGGCGAACTCGGCGGCCCGCCCGGTGTCCACGTCGGCCACGGCGACCAGCTCCACCCGGCCGCCGGACGCCTGCACGGCCTTGGCGTGGGCACCGGCGATGCCGCCGGTTCCGACGATCGCGGCCCGGTAAGTGCGTTGAGACAAGATGATCCTTCTCTAGGGGTTCCGCCGGGGAGGGTGGCCCGCCTGCGGGAAAACGTATTCCGCAGTCTGCAATGTCCGTTACGCGAGCGTCAAGGGTGGTGCGCGGAACTACTCCCGTCACCGGCGGGGGCCGGTGCTGTCCCGGATGACCAGGCGACTCTCCAGGGTCAGGCGGCGCGGGACGCCTGTGCCGCCCAGGGCGAATCGGATCGCCTCGACGCCGGATTGTGCCAAGGGAAGCGCCACGGTCGTCAGTCGCGGCGTCACGTCGCGGGTGAGCGGAATGTCATCGATTCCCGTCACGGAAACGTCATCGGGAACGCTCACTCCGGCTTCCCGGAATCCCGACAGAGCGCCGATCGCGATGGTGTCGTTGACCGCGAGAACCGCCTGCGTGCCGGCCAATCCCGCGTGGGCCAATTCTCGCGCCGCGTCGAACCCGCCCTGCCTGCTGACCTGGCAGTGGACCACCCGGATGGCCCGCTCTTCGACGCCCGCGCCGCGTAGTCCCGCGATGAATCCGGCGGTGCGTTCCGTCATGTTGCGCATGCCTTCGACGCCCGCGAATATCGCCACCCTGCGGTGCCCGGATTCGCCGATGAATGAGCCCATCGACCGCGCGGCGGCGACATTGTCGAAGCCGATCTGATCGAAAGGCATGTCCGTATGCCCGACGATCACGACCCGCCCGCCTTCCCGCTCATACGCGGACAGTTCACGGAATAGGCGTTCGTCGTCGCCCAGATAGCGGCTCGACGTGAGCACGAGCGCGCGCGGGCGCAACGACCGCAACACGCGGACGGTCTCGGACTGCCGCTCGGGCGCGGCCATGGTGGAGGACACCGTGACGAAGGCGCCGGCCGTACGGGCCTCGCGCTCCATCGCGGCCACCACCACACCCATGGACGGCGTCGTGAGGTCGTCGGCGATGAGCGCGATCGAGTCGCTCGCCCGGCGCATCGCCCTGGCCGAGGCGTCCACCGTGTAGCGCAGGGCCGCCGCCGCGGCCAGCACGCGGGCCTCGTACTCGGGCGCGACCTTCCTGGCGCTGCCGCCCAGCACCCGGGAGGCGGTGGCGACCGAGACCCCCGCCGCCGCGGCCACGTCGTGCAGCGTGACCGTGGGCCTCGCCGCGTGGGGCATCCGCTTTTGTCCTTTCCCGAGCCGCCTGCGATGAAGAGTACTGTCAACCTTCGGGCGGGCGATCGCAACCTGCGGCCGTACCGGGGGACGGGGCCTGGTTCCTAGCGTCGAGTCATGCATTCACCACGGAACACGAACCGCCGGTCGGCGCTGGTTCTGGCCGCCCTGCCGCTCCTGCTCATCCCCGCCTGCGCCACCGGAGGGGACCGGGCGACCGGCCCGGCGAACGCGACGGCCACCGCGGGACCCGAAGTGCGGCTCGACGGCGGGCGGATCCGCGGGGCCGGGGACGGCGACGTCCTGCGGTTCCGTGGCATCCGCTACGCCCGGCCGCCCGTCGGCGACCTGCGATGGCGACCGCCCGAGCCCGTCGCCCGATGGCGGGGCGTCGTGCCCGCGATGGCCTCCGGCCCGGCCTGTCCCCAGGCGAGCGACAACCCGAAGGAGAGCAGCGAGGCCGAGGACTGCCTCACGCTCGACGTGACCGTGCCCCGGAAGAAGGCGGGCGGGCCGAGGCCGGTGATGGTCTGGTTGCACGGCGGCGGGTTCAACGCGGGCAGGGGCGCCGACTACGACCCGCGCCGCCTGGCCGTCCAGGGCGACGTCGTGGTGGTGACCGTGGAGTTCCGGCTCGGCGTGCTCGGCTACCTGGCCACACCCGGGATGCCCGGCGGGGGCACGTTCGGGCTGCAGGACCAGCAGGCCGCCCTGCGCTGGGTACGGGACAACGCGGCGGCCTTCGGCGGCGACGCCGGGAACGTGACGTTGTTCGGCGAGTCGGGCGGCGGCATCGCCACCTGCGGCCACCTCACCTCTCCCGGCAGCCGCGGCCTGTTCCACAAGGCGATCGTGCAGAGCGGCGCGTGCGGCACGGTCATGTTGCCGAACGCGGTCGCTCCCGGCACGCCGAGGATCCCGTACTGGCGCCCGCTCAAGGAGACCCACGCCGCTACCAGGAAGGCGGCCGGGCAGGTCGGCTGCGCCTCCGGTGGCGGCGCGAAGATGCTGGAGTGCCTGCGTGCCAAGCCGGTCAAGGAGTTGCTGGAGCTGACCGGGTACTTCACGGCGGCCTCGTACGGAGGTCCCCAGTTGCCCGTCGCTCCCGAGCGGGCGCTGCGCGACGGGGACTTCGCCCGGGTGCCGGTGTTGTCCGGCCACACCTCCAAGGAGGCGCTGATGATGGCAGGGGTGATGGGGCTGCTCGGTAAGCCGATCACCGACGGCGAGCTGCCCGATCTCCTCCGCCAGGGCTTCGGCGACCGGGCCGGCGAGGTCGCCCGCCGCTACCCGCGCGACAGGTACGGCAGCGCCGATGAGGCGTGGGCGGCGCCGTACACGGATGCGATCTTCGCCTGTCCCCACGCCACCGCCCAGGACTCGCTCGCCCGGCGCACCAAGGTGTACGCCTACGTGTTCGGCGACGACACCGCGCCCGCGTTCATCCCGGCGCTGCCCGGCTTCCCCGCCGGCGCCGGGCACGCCACCGAGCTGCCCTACCTCTTCGAGGTCAAGGAGAAGCCGATCAGCCTGGACGGCCGGCCCGTGCCGCTCACCGCGGCCCAGCGGTCGGTGGCCCGGGATATGGTGGCCGCCTGGACCACGTTCGCGCGGACCGGCACGCCGGCGTCGGGCGGCCACGCGTGGCCGCGCTGGCGGCAGGGGCACAGGTCCGCCCGCCTGATCACCGAACGACCGGGCAGCACCGCAACCACGGCCGCGCCCCGATGCGACCTCTTCAACCGCCCATGACCTCCGCCGTCCCCTTCCCCCGCCCATGACCTCCGCCGTCCCCTTCCCCCGCCCATGACCTCAGCCACCCCCTTCCCCCGCCCATGACCTCAGCCACCCCACGACGAAACCCCTTCGACCGCCCATGACCTTCACTCCACAGGTGAACGAAGCCAGGAGGGCCACGGCCTTCCTGGTTCTCACCATGGCGGCGTTCATGCTCCTCGACCTGGCCCTGTACCGGGGCGTGCAGCGCACGGGCGGTCCGCTCGGGCCGGCCGCGGGGCTGGTGCTGAGCCTGGTCGTGGACGCCTGCCTGCCGTTGCTCGGCCGCTTCCCGAGGGCGGTGGCGCTGGTGGCGAGCGCGGCGACCGCGGTGGCGGCGGTCGGTGACACGATGTCCCCGGGGACGTTCACGCCGGTCGAGCCGGTGACGCAGGTGACCGCGCCGCTGTGCACGCCGGTGATCGTGTGGTTCCTGGTGCAGGGGCTGGCGCGCCGCGAGGCGCTGGCGTACGTGACGGTGCTGGCGCTGGCGGCGACCCGGCCGTGGACGCCCGACTGGGAGACGGTGTACGGCGGGATCACCGCGACCGTCCTGCCCGCCCTGCTCGGCCTCTACATCCGGGCCCGCCGCGAACTGGTCGCCTCCCTGCGCGACCGGGCCGAGAGTGCGGAACGGGAAGGGTGTCTCCTCGCCGAACGCGCGCAGGGCGCCGAACGGGAGCGCAGACTGCTCGAACAGCAGGCGCGCGGTGCGGAGCGAGAGCGGCGGCTGCTGGCCGAGCGGGCCAAGGCGGAGGAGCGGCAGCGGCTGGCCGGGGAGATGCACGACATCGTCACCCACCACGTCACCGAGATCGTGCTGGCCGCCGGCGCACTCAAGGTCTCAACCGGCGACCGCGCCGTACGTGGAACCGCCGAACACATCCGCGACGCCGGCGCCCGAACTCTGACGGAGCTACGCGACCTGATCGGCATCCTACGCAACGGCCACGACCCGATCGAGCAGGGCCCGCCAGACCGGCCGGACACATCGCGCGGGCCGAACAGACCGGACCCGCCGGACGAGCCGGGCGCGTCCGGCGGGCAGAGGGTTGTGGTCGGGGCGGCCGACCTCGATGCCCTGGTGGAGTCGGCCGTCGCGGCGGGTAACCCGGCCGTGCTGCGTGTCACCGGCCGGCCCGGTGCGGTGACCCCGGCGATCGCGCGGGCCGCGTACCGGGTGCTGCAGGAGGCCCTCACCAACGTCAGGAAGCACGCGCCCGCCACGGCCGTCGAGATCGAACTCGCCTACGAGCCCCGCGCCATGACCGTGACGATCACCAACTCCCCTCCCCTGCGCGCCTCCGAGCTGGCGGCGAGCGGCTCGGGGATGGGCCTGGACGGGCTGCGACGCCGCGTCACCCTGCTCGGCGGCTCCCTGACCGCCACCGAAACCCCGGACGGCGGCTTCCACGTCGCCGCCACCCTCCCCGCCTCCGTCCCCACCGACAGCCCGGAAACCACCGACGCCCCGGAAACCACCGACACTCCGAAAACCACCAACGCCCCGGAAACCACCAACGGCCCGGAAACCACCGACGTTCCGGAAAGCACCGCGCGCCCGAAGAGCACCGACGACCTGGAGACGACATGACGATCAAGGTGCTCGTGGTGGACGACGACCCCATGGTCCGCCACCACCTCAGGGCGATCCTCACCTCGGCCGATGAGATCGAGGTGGTCGCAGAGGCCGAGGACGGGGCGGAGGCGGTGGAGGCCGTGTTGCGCGCGTCCCCCGACGTCGTGCTGATGGACATCAGGATGCCGGGCGTGGACGGCATCGCCGCGACCGCCGAGATCGCCAGGCTGACCGAGCCGCCCGCGGTGGTGGCGCTGACCACGTTCGACTCCGACACGCACGTGCTGCGGGCGCTGCACGCGGGCGCCGGCGGTTTCCTGGTGAAGTCCACCCCGCCGGAGGACCTGCTGGACCTCGTCAAGGTCGCGGCCCAGGGCCACACGGTCCTGTCGCCGTCGGCCGCCCGCCACCTGCTGTCCCGCTCGTCGAGCACGGACGAGGCCCGCCGGGCCGTACGGGAGCGGGTGGCCGAGCTGAGCGAGCGCGAACGCGACGTGCTCGGCTGCCTCGGCGAGGGCCTGACGAACGGCGAGATCGCCGCCCGCCTGTTCCTGTCGGAGACGACGGTCAAGAGCTACGTCTCGCGCCTGCTGGACAAGCTCGGCCTGGCCAACCGCACCCAGGCGGGCCTGCTCGCCCACCAGGCCGGCCTGGAATCCGGAGATTGAAGGCAGGCGTGCCCGAGATCATGCTGATGCCATGGAGATCCGAACCTTCGGCAAGAAGAGCGCGATCGTCGCGGTGACCATCGGCGTGCTGCTCGCCACCACCGCCCCACCCGCCCAGGCGGACACCAAGCTCGATCCGAAAGCGTTACAGAGGTCGCTGAACGAGGTGCACGAAGCCGGCATGTACGGCATCTACACCGAGGTACGCGACGGCCGGCAGACCTGGCGGGGCGCCTCCGGCGTGGCGGACGTGGACACGGGCCGCCCGGTGCATCCGGGCATGGTGCACCGGGTCGGCAGCATCACCAAGACGTTCGTCTCGGTGGCCGTGCTCCAGCAGGTCGCCAGGGGCGCCATCGACCTGGACGCCCCCATCGGCGGCTACCTGCCGGACGTGGTGCCGGGCGAGCGCGGCCAGAAGATCACCGTACGGATGTTGCTCAACCACACCAGCCACATCGCCGACTACGTCCTGCCGGCTTTCCCCTCCTTCCTCGAAAACTCCCCCCGGAGCCTGGACGACAACCGCTTCCGCACGTTCACCCGCCGCGAACTGGCGAAGCTGGGCCTGGACGCCCCACCGACCGGCGAGCCTGGGGTGGCGCCCGGGTCCTACTCCAACACCGGCTACGCGATCCTCGGCCTCCTCCTGGAGAAGGTGACGGGCACCAATGCCGAGGAGCACGTCACCCGCAACGTCATCCGCAAGGCGGGCCTGCGGCACACGTCGTTCCCGCGCACGCCGCGCATCCCCGGCCCGCACTCCAAGGCGTACGAGCGGTTCTACGGCCTGATCGACCCGCCCCGCGACTACAGCGTCTACAACATGTCCTGGGCCAGTACGGCCGGCGCGATCGTCTCCACCATGGACGACATCAACCGGTTCTACCGGGCGCTGCTGGGCGGCAGGCTGATCGGCGCGGCCGAGCTGGCCGAGATGCGGAAGACGGTGCCCGTGTGGGTGGGCCTGGGCACGTTGAACTACGGCCTCGGCCTGTACACCTACGACCTGCCGTGCGGAAGGTTCTGGGGCCACAGCGGCGGCGTCTTCGGCATGGCCACCGAGTCGCTGATCAGCGAGAACGGCGACCGCCAGCTCTCCATGGGGGTCAACCTGACCATGTACCACGATCTGGACGAGAACAGGTACCCCCTGCCGCACCCGATCGACCGGGCGTTCGTCGACTACCTGGTGCTGGCGGCGTGCGGCCAGACCAGCGCGACCCGATCCTCGTCGTTGGTCCCCTTCGCCGTGGACCGGTTGACGGTGCGGCGCTAGGTGTGTCGCCTATCACTTCTCATCTGTGGATTCCTGCACAGATGATCGCCGCGGACCTCCGTAATGTCCCTGTTGCCGGACCACCCGGCAGCACCGACAGGGGAGGAAACCCGAAATGCGTAAGACCCTCGCGATAGCCGCTCTGGCCGGTTCGACCGCTCTCACCGGCCTCGCTCTCAGCCCGGCCACCGCCCAGGCCGCCACCCAGTCCACCACCGTGACCACCGCCACGGTCACCGCCAAGAGCTGGGGCAAGTTCTTCTCCAGCGACCGCAAGGCCTACACCTTCGGCAAAACCTGGAAGTCCGGCGGCAAGGTGTACACGAAGTGGTACGGCGTGGACAAGCGCGGCGGCAAGAAGGGCTGGGTCTGGTTCGAGTTCTACAAGAACGGCTCCTGGCACAAGTTCAACAAGTCCTGGGACGGCAAGGTCACCGGCGCGTGGAGCGGCCACGGGATCAAGAAGGTCTACACCTTCACCTGCTGGGCCGGCAAGTTCGACAACTGCGGCAAGAAGTACCGCATCTACTAGGCCGTCTACCAGGCCGCAACCGTCTGAGGCCCGGCGCCGGTGGGGGCGCCGGGCCTCACGTGTGACCGCCCACGATCGACAGGCTCATTCCCAGCGGAAGAAGGCGGCTCCGACGACACCGCCCAGCACTACGCCGGCGGCCAGGGCGATCAGGTGAGCGGCCGCCACGGGCGCGCCGATCCACGCGGCCGATATGGACGCGACCGCCGCGCCGAACGGCAACCATTCGCCGATCGTGGCCAGCACGCCGGGAAGGCTGTCCCGGCCCCCGAACATGCCGCCGAGCGCGCCGATCGCGAAGTACAGGGCCAGGCCGATGGCCACGGCGGAGTTCGGGGTGGGGGCCAGCGCGGCGACGATCAGGCCGGCGGCGTACATCGCGGCCGTGGCCAGCGCGAACACGCCGATCGCCGCGCCGATGCTCACGGGGGGCTTGGCGTCGAAGGCCAGCATCGCCACGGTCCAGGCGATGGCGATCCCGACGAACGTCTGCGCCACGCTCACGGCCACCTGGGCGAAGAGCACCATCGCCGGCGAGGCGGGCGTCACCCCGAGGCGTCTCAGGATCCCGCTGCGGCGGTAGTAGGCCAGGAAGCTCGGCATGTTGATGACGCCGGTCGTGGCCACGACCATGGTGAACACCAGCGGCAGCACGTACACGTCGAGTGCCGTCCTGCCGTGCGCGATCTGCTGTTCCGCGGCGGCTGCGGCGTTCATCACCAGGATCAGCAGGGGCAGGCCGAACGGCACGATCAGCCCGGCGGTGTCGCGGGTGGTCATCTTCAGCTCGCTGATCAGCATGACGCCCCAGGCCCTGGGGCCGGGGCGATGGGCGGCGACGCTCGTCATGAGGTGCTCTCCTCCTTCTCCAGGTGCCGGCCGGTCAGGGCGACGAAGGCGTCGTCCAGGGTGGCCTGCTCGCTGCGGGTGCCGGTGACCACGACGCCGGCGCGGACCAGGCCCACGCTCACGGCCTGCAGCAGGTCGCCGCTGCCTTCGACGACGAACGAGTCGCCGTCCGCGCGTACCCGCTCGACCCCGTCGATCCGTTCCAGCAGCCCGTCCGGCACCGGCTCGGACGCGCGGAAGGTCACCCGCTGGGCGAATCCGGCCCGCCCGACGATCCCGGCGGGCGAGTCGAGCGCCACCACCCGGCCCGCGTCGAGCAGCGCGACCCGGTCGCACAACCGCTCGACCTCCTCCATGGCGTGGCTGACCAGCAGCACGGTCACGCCGGAGTCGCGCAGGGTCTCGACGGTCGTCCACATCTGGCGGCGCGCCTCGGGGTCGAGCCCGGTGGTGAGCTCGTCGAGTATCACCACCCGGGGGCGCCCGACCAGGGCCAGCGCGATCGACAACCGTTGTTGCTGGCCACCGGACAGCCGCTCGAAGCGGATGCGGCGGGACTCGGTCAGGCCCACCGACTCGATGAGCTCGTCGGCGTCCAGCGGGTCGGGGTAGAAGGTGCCGTACATCAGGACCAGTTCGGCGACCGTGAGCGCGGCGTGCAGGTGGCTGCTCTGCAACTGCACGCCGAGGACCTGCCGGAGCCTGGCGCGGTCGCGCCGCACGTCCAGGCCGAGCACGCGTACGGTGCCACGGTCGGGCTTCCTGAGCCCGGCGATCAGCTCCACGGTGGTCGTCTTGCCGGCGCCGTTGCGGCCGAGGATGCCGAAGATCTCGCCGACGGCGATCGAGAGGCTGACGTCGTCCACGGCCACTTTCGCGGCATAACGTTTGTGCAGGCCGTCGGCCTCGACGGCAAGGGGTGGTTCGGACATGATCCCGACGGTAGGAGTCAGGGTGCGGGTCCGGCCTGTGCCGATGGTCAGCCTTCCCGGCCATGACTTCCGGCCCGTGCCGATGGTCAGCCTTCCCGGCCATGACTTTCGGCACCCCCGGCCCGGCGGGCGCCGACAGTACAGTGGCGTTATGCGGCGAATCGGGCCGGATGCCTGGGCGGGCCTGGTGATGCTCCTGCTGTGCGTCGCGGTGGGCACCCCAACCCTGCTCATCGGGACGGGCATGCGGGTGCCACGTCCCGTGTGGATCTCACTGTTCGTGGCGCTGCTGGTCGCCCTGCTGATCGTGGCCATGTGGGAGGTGCTCAGGCCCAGGATCGCCCGCGCCTGTTACGGCCTGACCGTCGTCCTGGGCTGGGCCACCGTGCTGACGGCGCCGAATGCCGGGTGGCTGCCGATCCTGCTGGTCTTCACCGCGACGATGAGCGCGTACCTCATGCCGTTGTGGGTGCGGGCGGTGGTGATCGCGCTCAACTCCGTCGTCATCGCCCTGGCCATGGGCGGCGGCGGGGCCGACCCGGCCGGCGCCGCCACCGGCACGCTGTTCTACCTGCTGATCCAGGTGGCGACGGTGCTGAGCACCACCGTGACCATCAGGGAGCAGCGGATGCGCCGCGAGCTGGCCGAGGCGCACATCGAGCTGCGGGCGGCCAGCGTGGTGCTCGCCGACACCACCCGGGCCCACGAGCGGCTGCGCATCTCCAGGGAGCTGCACGACCTCATCGGCCACCAGCTCACCGCGCTCACCCTCGAACTGGAGGTGGCACGCCACCAGGACGGCCCCGCCGCGCGCGAGCACGTCGAACGCGCCAACCACGTGGCCAGGGACCTGCTCGACAACGTGCGCGAGACCGTCGGCCAGCTCCGCGCCGACGCGCCCGACCTGCGCGAGTCCCTGACCTCGGTGGTACGCGGCATCCCCGGCCTGGACATCGACGTACGCGTGGACGACGACGTGCAGACCGCCGAGGAACAGACCATGACGCTCATCCGGGTCGTCCAGGAGATCGTCACCAACACCATCAGGCACGCGGAGGCGACCTCGTTGCGGATCGACATCGAGCGCAGGCCGGACGGCACGGTGCGGCTGACCTCCGTGGACGACGGCCGCGGCGCCGCGCGCATCACGCCGGGCAACGGCCTGCGCGGCCTGGCCGAGCGGATCGACGCGATGGGCGGCGACGTGCGGCTGGACGGCAGCGACGGCTTCCGGGTCACCGCCTGGATGCCCGCGCGATGATCCGGGTGCTCGTGGTGGACGACCAGACCCTGGTGCGGCAGGGCATCCGCAGCCTGCTCGACCTGACCGACGACATCGAGGTGGTGGGCGAGGCCGACGACGGCATGGCCGCGCTGGCCGCCGTCGAGGAGCACGCGCCGGACGTCGTGCTGCTCGATCTGCGGATGCCCCGCCACGACGGCATCTGGGCGCTGAACGCCCTGCGGGAGCGCACGGCGCACGAGCCGCCGCCGGTGCTCGTCCTGACCACCTTCGACACCGACACCCTGGTCCTGGACGCGATGCGCGCGGGGGCGTGCGGCTACCTGCTCAAGGACGTGACCCTGGAACAGCTCACCCGCGCCATCCGCACGCTCGCCGACGGCGGTACCCTCATCTCCCCCTCGATCACCAGCCGGCTGCTGCGCGCGGTCGGCCGCCGCCGGCCGGCCGCCGGCGAGGACCTGCCCAGGATCCAGCCGCTCACCGAACGGGAGCTGGAGGTGCTGCGGCTCGTGGCGGAGGGTTACAACAACCGGGAGATCGCGCGGGCACTGTTCCTGGCCGAGGGGACGGTCAAGAACCACGTCTCGACGCTGCTGCTCAAGCTGGGCGCGCGGGACCGTACCAACGCGGTCCTGCGCGCGTTGCACGAGAACGTCCTGGGCTGACCCTCACGCGCTCTTCTGCCGGACGCCGCCCCGCCAGACGTCTGCGATGGCGCGGGTGGCGGTGATGTCGGTGGTCGGGTCGCCGTCCACGAGTAGCAGGTCCGCGCGCAGCCCCGCGGCGATCCGCCCGCGGTCGGCGAGGCCGAAGCAGCGGGCCGTGCGGCCGGTCGCGGCGGCCAGCGCCTGCTCGGGCCGCAGCCCCGCCCGGGTCAGCAGCAGCAGTTCGTGGTGCAGGCCGGCCCCGTGCACCGGGCCGAACGGCGTCGCGTCCGTCCCCGCCAGCACCGGCACGCCCGCGCGCAGCAGCGCCAGCGCCGCGTGCGAGGCGTTGCGCACACCGGCCGCGTGCATGGGGACGCCGGTGATCTCCCGGTTGAACGTGGCCTTCTGCCGCTCCGACATCCGCCCGGCCGTGCGCGGGTCCCGCAGCAGCTCGGCGCCGCCGGGGTCGCCGGTGACGGCCTCGATGTAGGCGAGCGTGGTGACCACGAACGCGTCGTAGGAGGCGATCCTGGCCGCCACGTCGTCCGCCGCCTCCTCGGTCACGTCCGAGTACAGGTGCGCCAGGCCGTCCACGCCCGCGTCCAGCGCGATCAGCGCCTCCCTGGCGGTCACCGTGTGGGCGATGACCTTGAGCCCGGCGGCGTGCCCGGCCCGCACGAGGACGGCGGCGAGGTCAGGGGACAACACGGGCAGATCCATGCCGGACACCGCGCCGTCGTCCACGGCGATCTTCAGGTAGTCGGCGCCCTCCGCCAGCCGCGCCTCCACGAACGCCCTGGCCTGGCCGGGGTCGGCGACCGTGTCGAGCCCCGCGCCGGGGCTGCCGATGGCCCGCAGCACGTCCGGGGTCATGATCTGCGTGGGGTGCCCGCCGGGCGCGGTGGCGATCATGCCGGAGCTGCGCAGGTCGGCCACGTCGTCGCGCTCGGCGGCCAGGCGGCGCTGGGCGGCCAGGATGGGCGGCAGGTTGTTCATGTCCAGCTCAGTGGTGACGCCGAAACGCAGCGCCTCGGCCAGGTCGCCGTCGTAGGCGTGCGCGTGGGCGTCGATGAGGCCGGGCAGCAGGGTCCTGCCGGTGCCGTCCACCACTGTGTCCGCCGGCCGGTCGTCGCCGGGCTCCGTGATGCGGTCGCCGTCGATGAGCACGTCGGTGGCGGGCACGGTGCGCTCGCCGTCGAAGACGCGCACGTTTCTGATCAGGGTACGCATGGCTCTCCTCGCAAAGGTAGTTCGATGTCTAACTAACTCTACCTTAACTAGTTAGACGTCGAACTAAAAGGCCCGCGCTCCGGTGGGAGCGCGGGCCCTTGGCCGGTGAGGTCAGTGCGAGAACGCCTGGAACTCCGCCGCCCTGACGTGCTCCCGCGTCGTGCTCGCGGTGCCGCAGTCCGTCGCCGAGTTCGGGTCGTTGTCCTGCTCACCGGCGTACAGCGGGTTGCCGGTGCACTGTGTGGTCAGCGCGCGCAACATCAGATGCGTCGCGCTCGTGGTCCGCACGTCGAACGACTTGATGGTCATGTTCGCGCCCCGCGGCCGGGGCAGCGTGGCGTCGAACGCGTTCGCCTTGCTCGTGTAGACCTTCCTGAAGCTCGCCGGGTCGGCGCAGTTCGCGCTGCAGGCCAGCACCTCGAAGGAGCGCAGGCTGGAGAAGCGGTTCTGCACGCCCGGGTCGGCCGGATCGGTGCCGGGGCGCAGCATGGAGCTGACCTGCACCCTGCGGATCTTGACCGGCTCGTCGCCCGCCAGGTCCACGACCACCGACTTGCCGGCCGGCGCGCCGGTGCGCGAGGCCCAGTTCGTGGCCTCGGTGTCGTCGATCAGCGCGGCCTGGTTGACGCCGTCGCCGCTCGCCGCCGCCCCGTTCGACGCCGAGGCGTGGTTGCGGGTCATGGCCAGCGGCAGGGGCAGCGTGATGCCGGGCAGGACGGCGTACTTGATGCGCTTGTGGCCGAAGCCCGCGCCCGCGACGACGAAGTCGTACAGGCCCGGCGTCATCTCGACCGTGTCGCCCAGCGGGGTGGCCGGGTCGGTGTCGGCGACCGGGACCGCGCGGGCCTCGTAGTCGCCCACGTACAGCCGCAGCGCCGCGTCCTCCGCCTCGCCCAGGGGCTTGAGCCGCAACGAGCCGTTCTTGCCCGACGGGTTGACGAAGCTCGGCGTCGCGTCGGCGTCGGCCGGGCCGTTGCTGGCCGCGCCCTGGCCCAGGCCGTGCTCGGCGAACGCGCGCCACATGATGTCCTGGTTCTTGCCGCCGAAGCGGATGGCGTCGGCCGCCAGCAGCGCGTCGCGGTGGTCCACGTAGTCCACCGCGCCCGAGGCCATCAGCAGCAGGGCGTCGAACGAGAGCTGCGCCCAGCGCCGGTTGCCCGGACACTTGTCGACCGCCGTCCTACCGTCGGCGCACGAGCGCTGCAGCCTGTCCGAGCCCTGGCCGTACCGCTTGACGAAGGCCGCCCGCACGTCGAACTGCGTGGCCGACCAGATCTCGCCGTCGGCGTGGGACTGCGTGCCGACGATGTCGTAGCCGAGGTCGCTGTAGTTGAGCGGCGACTTCGACATGTCGTAGTTCCTGATGCCGCGTCCCTTGTCGCCGGTGACGTAGCCGCCCGTCACGTACGGGGTCTCACCGGCGGGGCGGAAGCCGTACTCCCAGAGGTACTCCATGGCGAACAGGTCGGAGGTGCTCTCGTTCATGGCTCCGGCCTGGGCGCCGCTCCATCCGGCGTTCGGGCCGCCGATCATGCGGCCGGAGATGGCGTGCGTGTACTCGTGGCCGATGACCGACATGTCGTAGTCGCCGTCCACGCAGGGCGCGTAGAACGAGCCGGCGATCGGCTGCCACAGGTACATGTTCGTGATCGGCGCGACCCCGTCGGGCCCGGTGATCTGGTTGGCGTTGTCGCGGATGGACAGGATCCGCGCGCCGGCCTGCGCGTTGCCCTGCTCGGGGTCGTTGCCGAGCCCGCCGCGCCCGCCGTTGTCGCCCTGCATGTTCCAGGCGGTCTCGGTGAAGCCGAGCCGGTAGGACCAGTCGTGCATGCGGTTGTGCATCGCGTTCAGGTTCGCGATGGCGGCCTCCAGGTCGGCCTCGCCCGGCTGGTCGAACACGGCCGGGTCGCACTTGGCCTCGTACCAGGTGTTCTGCCAGGGGTAGGCGTAGTTCCTGCTCGGCGTGAGCACGTTCGGGCGGGTGCCCACGCTGAAGGAGTTGCTGCTCGCCCGGTTCTCGAACGTCCTGGCCGCGTTGCCGAGGCTGGAGTTGGTCGGCTCGTTCGTCGTGTGGTCGACGTCCCACGCCTTGCCCGTCGGCGGGTCGCCGCCGGTCACGTAGTCGCAGCCGGGCGCGGGCGCGTGGCACCAGGTCTCGCGGGTGTCCTTCGAGGAGTAGTCGGCGCGCGGGTTGGCCGGGAAGACCTCCCAGCGCGGGTTGTCCGGGTCGAAGTGGTCGACGAGGTTCTCACGGGTCAGGATGGCGCCGCTGACCGCGTCCACGTGCGTGGTGTAGCCCGCCTCCGCGCCCTTCTGCCCGCCGATCAGCACCACCTGGTACGCGTTGTGCACCCCGTCCGGCGCGGGCACCGCCACCGGCGTGGCCTGCTTGGTGACCGCCGTGGCCAGGTCGATGCCGCCGTCCCCGGCCGCGATCTCCAGAGCCCGCTGCGCGGTGATCGCCGCCGCCGGGGGCGCGCCGGTCTCGCGCGACAACGAGGAGGTCACGTGCCTGACCTGGCCGCCGGACACGCCGATCGCGACGAGACCGTCCACGCCGGCCGGCAGGTCGCCGAACCGCTGGCGCAGCAGCACCGCCGAGCCCTCGCCGATGGGGTTGACCGCCACCGTCTCCAGCGCGTCCACCGCCTGCGCCGGCAGCCCGAAGGTGGCCTCGTTGTTCTTGAGATAGGTCCGCGCGGCCTGCTCCGGGTCGGAGCTCAGGCCCTCGGCCAGCGGCTGCGCGCTGACGATGGCGGCCGGGGTGCCAAGAGCGTTCCAGCGGATCTCGGCGCCGGGCGCCGCCGCGCGCCGGTTGGCGGGCGGCGGCACGCTGCCCCGACGGTTGTCCACGTCGGGCACGCCATGGTTCTCTGCCTGGAAGTCGTGAATTTCCGGGGCCTGCCCGCCGGGTTCTCCCCGGGCAGCCCCCGCGAGGGGTAGGACCGACGCGGTGAGCGCGGTGATGACGAGTGTGCTGCGTAACCAGGACTTGGACGACACGTTCTTCCTCCCGCGTGTCAGTGATGCGCAGGTCTCGCGCATCTTCGCAAGAGGTAACACCGCCTACTCAGGCTGACAAGATCTTGTAAATACAGAAATATCAGCGTATAAGCGGTGGATAAGTTTCCGCGTACCAGGTGAAATTCGGTTATCGCGCCTTGACGTCCAGCCACACCAGGCGGTGGTCGGAGCTCGGGAACGGGAAGACACCGGTCAGCCGGGACAGCGGGTCGCTCGCCGTCGGCCAGAAGACGCCGCCGCCCGCCGTCCTGAGCCTCTTGGACGGCAACACGTAGTCGGCGCGCAGGTTGCCGGGCGCGGTGTCGGCGAAGTCGGCCGTGTCGTACTTCGGGTCGCCGGTCTGCGTGGTGTTCGCGCCGCCCTGCTGCGCCGCCGCCTCGGCCGCGCCCGCGCTCGACGGCACACGCCCGGCGTCGATCTTCGGGTGGTCGAGAAGCTGGCGGATCGCGTTCTGGAAGCTGTCACCGTCGTTCGGGTCGGCGTTCTGGTCGCCGGCGATCACGAATTCCGCCCCCGGCGCGAGCCCGCCGCGCCTGCCCCGGTCGTCGTAGAGGTAACCGCCCTTGGACGGGTTGGTGTAGTCGGCCCAGAGCCTGATCTCGTCGTGGTTGCGACGGCCGTTGCGGTCCTCCGCGCCGTCGAACGTGGGCGGCGTCGGATGGCTGACCAGGAAGTGCACGGTACGGCGCCCGACGCGTACGGGCAGGTCCCAGTGGCTCTTGGAGGACAGGCGCAGGGACGCCAGCTCCTCCTCCGAGTACCAGCCGTCGGGCAGCGCGGCCCCCGGCATGTCCTCCCACAGGAACTTCTGGAACGTACGCACGCCACGCACGTCGATCGGGTACTTCGAGTAGACGACCATGCCGTACTGGCCGGGGAAGGCGCCGAACCCGAGCGCGTCGTCGCCGTATCCGGGCGCGCCGGGCGTGGTCACCGTCATGCCGTCGTTGTTGAGGTCGTGGCCCGAGGCGATGCCGGTGTTGCTGGGGGCGGTGTACCGGTACCGGTAGGTGATCGGTTTCGCGCCGCTCTGGCCGCGCGAGAGGTAGTTGTCCTGGAAGAGGCGGGCGGCCCGGCCCTCCGCGTCGTAGTCGAACTCGTTGACCAGCAGCACGTCGGGGCGGGACCGCTGGACGATCTCGGCGATGACCTTCGCCTGGGCGTTGCCCGGCGTGGACAGGTCGCCGACGAGTTGCCCTTCGGCGGCGCGGTTGAGCGAGGCGTTGAAGGTGGCGAACCTGACCCGGCTCTCGGCTCTGTCGGCGTTCTCCGCGCCGTCGGCCTGCGCGGGGAGCGGCATGAGAACGGCCGCCGCCATGGCGACGGCCAGCGCGGAACGGAAAATCATGGGCCTCTCCCTCACGTGAACCTGTGGCCGGATCATGGCACTTATGTGAGGGGACGCACCACTAACTTCCCGTGAAGACTTGCCCCGGCGCTGCGGCGGTCTGCGGCGCGACCCGGTCGGCCCAGGCCGCCAGGACCTCCGCCAGTCCGGGCAGCTCGGACTCCAGCACGGCCAGGCCGGGCGTGGGCACGCTCGCGCCCAGCTCCACCAGCAGCGGACGCAGGTGCACCTCGACCGCCAGCGCGTGCTTGGCGTCGCCCATGACCAGCAGCGGCAGCGCCGCCTTGCCCGCCAGCGCCTGCGGCGGCAGCCGGTCCAGGAACGACTTCAGCAGCCCGGTGTAGGTGCCCTTGTAGGTCGGGCTGGCCACCACGAGCACGCTCGCCTCGGCCACCAGCTCCAGCGCCACCTCCACATCGGGGTACGGCCCCGGCGCGAGCAGGTGCGAGGCGATCGCCGCCAGGTCCACCACCTCCGGCGGCTCCTCCGCCCCGAGCCGCCGCCCGATCGCGCGGGCCGCCTCGACGGCCACGGTCAGCGTCCTGGAGCCCGCACGCGGGTTGCCCACCAGCGCGACGACGCTCATCGCTCTCCGCCACCCTCCGGTGTTCCTATGTCGCGCACCCAGTCCTCCTCCGCCTCGTCGTCCGGCAGGTCGTACCAGTGGATGTCGCCCTCGCGCTCCCCCGGTTCCCGTTCCAGCTCAGCCATGGCAGGCCGCCACCTTCCGCTCCAGTGCCGCCGCCGGCCTCTCGCGCGTCCGGCCTGCCGACGGATCGTCCATCCGTGACACTCCGCGCTCGGACGCGAGGCGGCGGGTGCACATTCTTGGCCTCCAGCCCGAACTTCACGTGGCCCGGGGCTGAGCGCCAGGGAAACAGGGCGTGCTGCCGGCTCATGCGTACGAAGCTACGAGCCCGGCGGATCAAAGTCAACATTTCCTACATGAGATATAGAGAATTGGCCGTCGGTAGTCTCGTCCCGTAACGCCGCCGACGAGCGAGGGAGCCCGTAACGATGATCTTCATTACCGCGAAGTTCCGCGTCCTGCCCGAACACGCCGACAACTGGCCGGCGATCACCCGCGACTTCACCGCCGCCACCCGCGCCGAGCCGGGCTGCCTGTGGTTCGACTGGTCGCGCAGCCTGGACGACCCGCACGAGTACGTCCTGGTCGAGGCGTTCAGGGACGGCGAGGCGGGCGCGGCGCACGTGCAGTCCGAGCACTTCAAGCAGGCACAGCAGACGCTGCCGCCGCACCTCGCCGAGACGCCCCGCATCGTGAACACCACCCTCCCCCAGGACGACTGGTCCGAACTGGGCGAGATGGCCGTCACGAAGCAGGGCTGAGGTCTCCTCGCTCAGGGGCCGCCGCGCACGTTGCCGTAGGTGAACAGGCTGAGCGGGCCGGGGCCCGACGTCGGTTGCCCGGCGGTCACGGCCAGGGCCAGGGTGTTGGCCCCGTGCTCGGTCAGCAGGCCCGCCGGGAGCGAGAAGTCGCGCTGCGGGCCGATGTCGCCGCCGTACTGGCCGACGTTCCAGCCGTTGAGGAAGATCAGCACCCGGTACGCCGGTGACGGGTCGCCACCGAAGCGCAGCCCGATCGGGACGTCCTGGCCCTTCGGCAGGTCCAGCCTGAACGAGGTCCGATACCAGGTGACGCCGGGGGCCAGAGCGGCGTCCGGGGCGGCCTCCTTCCACGCCTTGTCCCGATATTTCGGCAGATGCCAGCCGGTGCGCTCGCCGTACAGGCCGCCGGTGCTGAGCGGGCCGCGCAGCTTGTCCGTGCCGGCGGTGCCCTGGATCTTCCAGGTGATCGGGGTGGTGCCCACCGAGGCCGCCACCAGGCCGCGCGGCTGCTTGAAGCGCAGGTCGTCGGCGATCCAGTCGTCGTTGTGCCCCATGTTGGCGACGAGCACGGCCAGCACGTTGTCCTGTCCCGGCTTGAGCAGGCCGGCGGGGATGTCGAAGCGGCCCGGGCCCGGGTCGGGGTTGGGCGGGGTCCACAGGTCTCCGGAGTCCGCCTGCACACCTCCGGCGGCCGTGCCCAGGTAGCGGCCGTTCAGCCAGACCAGGTAGTTGCCGCGCAGGCCGGTGATGGCGTTCAGGTCCACCCTGGTCTCGGCACCGGTGGCGGTGAAGCGGCCCCGGTACCAGACGTTGCCGTAGTGGTAGCCGTAGTCGTCGGCGTACAGGACGGGCAGGGTCTTGGGCTGGTGCGGGTTGCCGGTCGTGGTGTGGTCGGCGACCTTCCAGCGGGAGTCGTCGAAGCCCGGCGCGGCCTCGGGAGCCTCGGCACGGGCCCGCCAGCCGGTCAGGTCGGGCAGCTTCGCCGAGGCGGGCGCGCGGGTGGCGCCGATCAGCGACCCACTCGCCGTCCGCGAGACACGAACCTCATCGCGACCCGCGCTCTGCCCGCTTTGCCCCGCATCCTGCCCACCGCTCTGCCCACCGCTCCGGCCGAGCTCGACCCGCCTGATCGAGGGCGGCGCGAACACCTCCACCTCCCCCGCCACCGTGTCGGCCGAGAGGCGCACGGTGTCGCCGGTCACGGCGGCCGAGCGGACCAGTTCGGTGCCGCGTACCAGCACCGGGTTCATCGGGGTGCCGGCTCGCCAGAACCGGGCCGCCTCCTCGTCCGTGCCGATCAGCAGCAGCAGGGGCCGCCGCCCGCCGCCCATGACCAGCACCCGCGCCAGCCCTTCGTGGGCGTAGTCGAGCCGCAGGTCACCCCCGTCGTACGCGGCCCGCACCGACCCTTCGAGCACCTTGACCGACGGCTGCGCGGAGTACCGCAGGACCGTGGCCCCGGGCGAGCCGGCGCTCCCGTACAGGACCGCCACGTCGCGGCCCCCGATGGCGGCGTGCGTCATGATCTCGGAGGTGGAGACGGCCAGGCGCTGGCCGCCGAGGTCGTACCCGGCGACCAGGACATGCGCGTCACGCCCCTTGACCCGCGCCGGCACCTGGTAGCGGCCGTCCGGCGCGGCCCAGTCAAGGGTGGCGGCGTCGGTGCCGGTGGCGGCGCGGTCGGTGTGGCGGAGCAGGACGAACTGGGTGCCGGTGTCGGGGTTGGCGCGGGCGACGGTGGTCAGGGCGCCGTTGCCGGGGGCGGCCGGTGAGGTGATCGCGTCGGTCTTGGCCAGCGGGGCGACCGCCTCCAGGAAGTAGCCCTGGCGCTTGAACTCGTCGTACTTGGGCGTCGGCCGCCGCGCCTCGGTGATCGCCGCGCCGTAGTCGTAGGAGGTGTAGACGTCGTTGGGCTGGGCCAGCCAGCCCCAGTTCGTGCCGCCGTAGCCCATGTAGTACGAGAACATCGTGGCGCCGGTCTGGATCAGGTTGTTCTTGTAGAAGAACTTCATGAAGGCGGGCCCGGTGAGCTCCCGGCACTTGTCGTAACCGGCGTTGCCCAGGTCGATGGCCCCCGCCTGGTACTCGGCGGCGAAGACGGGGATGTCGTCGCGCAGCCGCTCGGTCAGCCCTTCGCCCCACGGCCCCCACAGGTCCGGGTTCGCGCACTCGAAGGACTGCGGGTAGTCGTCCACGCCGGGGATCTGCACCGCGCCCGGCCCGGTCGCCCAGGTCGAGCTCCAGCTCCCGCCGTCGCAGCAGTCGTTGGTGGTGATCGGCACCTCGATGCCGTCCGCCCTGGCCTGGTCCTGGATGTCCTGCATGTAGGCGGCGTCGGTGTTGACCTGGTACTCGTTCTCGGCGTTGTAGAGGACCACCGGGCCGCCCTCGGTGACCTGGTGGCGGGCGATGATGGGGTTGATCCGGTGCAGCCACTCCCGGTAGGCGGCCTGGTAACCGGCCTCGCTGCTGCGCGCCCGCCCGGGGACGGTCTTGAGCCAGGCGGGGAAGCCGCCGCCGGTGCTCTCGGCGTTGATGTACGGCCCCGGCCGCGCGATCACGTACAGACCGGCCTGCCTGGCGATGCGCAGCAGCCGGTCCACGTCGCGCACGCCGGTGAAGTCGTACACCCCCGGCGCCGGCGAGTGGTAGGCCCACGAGAAGTAGAGCGAGACGGCGTTGAACCCGGCCGCCCTGAACTTCTCCATCACGTCCCGCCACAACTCCGGGCTGGGCAGCCGGAAGTAGTGGAACTCTGCCGACTGCAGGACGATGCGGCGGCCGTCCACCGTGAGCGAGTACTTGTCGTAGGTGACCTCGCGCGCGGTGCCGGCCCGCGCGGGCACGACCAGGGTCGCGCAGGTCAGGAGCATGGCCAGGAGCACCGCGGGCAAGCGCCTCATGGTCGCCTTCCAGGGGGTGGGCTCGGATCGGCACGCGCTCCCTTAATTTGGCGACCATCCAAACAAAAGTCAACAGATCGCGGCGAGCAGCCCGGCCCCGCGCTCCTCGGTCCGCACGGCGTCCGCGACCAGCGCGGCCAGGTCGGGCAGCGGCTCGCGCCCCGCCGCGGCGGCGGCCACCCCCGACCACTGGCGGCCCGCCTCGCGGTAGACCGCCGCGACCTCGGCGTGCCCGGTCTCGGCCAGGAAGTCGGCGTACAGCGGCCTGGTGGCGCCGGGGGCGGTGTAGTCCACCTCCAGGCACTCCGCGAGCCGGTCGAGTGCCGGGCCGAGGTCGGTGAACCTGCGGGCCCAGCCCTGCCTGCCGGTGGGGTCGGCGAGCTGGGCGGCCAGCTTGCGCATGCCCGACAGCCCGAAGTTGACGTCGAAGTTGTTGCCGAGCACCGGCCCCGTCAGCTTGACGGCGGTGTCCTTGATCGCCCCGAGCACGTCGGGCGCCCCGGTCGCGGGCCCGGTGATCTCGATGAGGTGGTGCCTGGCCTTGGGCACCGCCGACCAGGCCGCCAGGAAGTCCGCCAGCGGCAGTTCGCCGGGGACTTCGTCGCGTACCCGCACGGTGTCTCCCGACAGGCCCGTCACCGCGACGTCCACGGGGTCGGGAAACGGCATCGACTCCCGCCAGGGCAACTGGTGACGGGCGACCCGGCAGATCGGCTGGCGTCCCGCGTCGAGCGCGGCGCGCAGGTTGCGTTCGGCGACCCTGGGCGAGCCCGTCCGCCTGACCTCGTGCGGGACGCCGGCCCTGGTGAGCGCGAGCGGGATCATCGGCTCGGGATGGGCCTGGGCGACGATCGTCAGCATGGGAGGGTGACCGGTGTACTCGAACACGAAGTACATGAACCCGATGCCGCCGCCCAGCCCGAGCAGCATGGCCTCGGAGAGGCCGCCGTCCAGCACGTGGCGCAGGAGGGCGGACTCGTGGTGGTGCCGGCGGGCGCGGCCGGCGACGTGGCGCAGCGCGGTCGTGTACGACTCGCCGGTGCGGGCCATGCGGTCGCGTACGAGGCGCTTGAGGTGTTTGTGATCGGTCATGGCAGTGCTCCAGAGGCGGCCCGCGCACCGGACCCACGCTCCCGCACGCACGGCCCGCCGCACAGGAGGTACCGGCACGATCGAGACGTCGCCCCGAGGACATCGATCCCCTCTGCCTCCGCTTCGCCGCACGGCGTGGGCGCGCGGTCAGGAGGTCGGGCGCGGGACGGCGCCGGACCCAACCTTACTCCCGAACCCCCCGTTATTGGAACGTTACGAACCGCGCACCCTTCATGCGGAAGCGTTCATCCCAGCTCACGGCCCCAATTGCGGATTGGGTAAGTTTTTTTCCGGGTTATTGACGAAAAACATCGGGGATCGGCAGACTCTGCGTCATGTCACATCCCCGTGGCCCCCTGTCACAACTCCGGCGTGGGCACGAAGAGCTCGTGCTCGGGCTGCTGCGCAAGCACGGCCCGCTCAGCCGGAGCGAGCTGGGCAAGCACTGCGGGCTGTCGCGTACCACCCTCTACGACATCCTCGCCGACCTGGTCGCCGCCGGCGCCGTGGTGGCCACCACCTCCCAGGAGGGGCCGCGCGGGCGTGGCCGACCGGCCGAGACACTGACCCTCAACCCGGACGCCGGCCAGGCGATCGGCATCGACTTCGCCCGCCGCGGGCTACACGTCGCGGCCATCAACCTGGCGCATGAGATCGTCGGCTCGGCCAGCGAACCACACGACGCCGACCTGCCATGGGCGCAGCGCGTCGACCTGGCCGAACGGCTCATCGGCTCACTCACCATCACCGGCACGGGCCTCGACAACGCCGCCCTCTCCGGCTCCGGCATCGGCGCCCTTTCAAGTACAGGGACCGGCACCGGCGCGTTGCGGCTGGGTGCGCTCGACGCGATCGGGGTCGGCGTGGTCGGTCCCGTGGACGGCCGGGCGGCCGAGGACGACGACGTGGCCGCCGAGGCGCCGCATCCCGTGCAGGTCCTGCTGCGCGAGCGGTTCGGCGTACCGGTGCTGCTGGACAACAACACCCGGCTGGCCGCGCTGGGCGAGTCCATCTGGGGCGCCGCCGCCGACGGCCAGGACGTGCTGTACCTGCGGCTGTCCCACGGCGTCGGCGGCGGGCTGGTGGTCGGCGGGTCGCTGCACCGCGGCGCGTACGGCCTGTCCGGCGAGTTCGGCCACATCACGGTCGAGCCGGGCGGCGCCCGCTGCGGTTGCGGCGGCAGGGGCTGCCTGGAGACCGTCGCCTCGATCAGAGCCGTGCTGGACGCCTACCGCGCCGCGGGCGGCCGGGCCACGGACGTGCGCGAGCTGGTCAAGGCCGTGGAGGCGGCGGATCGTACCGCGCTCACCCTGCTGGAGGGGGTCGGCGCCAGGATCGGCGAGATGCTCGCGGCCCTGTGCAACGCGATCGGCCCCAGCGTCATCGTCGTCGGCGGTGAGCTCGTCGAGACCGGCCCGGCGCTGATCGAGCCGATCGAGCGGGCGCTGCACGAGCACGTCATGCCCGTCTCCAGGCACCGCGTGAGCCTGCGCCGCGCGACGCTCGGCGAGGTGGCTGGCGCGCTCGGCGGCATCGCCCTGGTCCTGCACGAATCCCCGCTGCTCTCCCGCTACCCGGCCGGCCCGGACCTCGCGGAACACCCGCCCTCCGTCGACAGAAGACCCGTCACCACGAAGCAATCGAGGCATCCATGACCCAGCTCACCGCGCTGGGCAAGTCGCCGGCGGCCCCCACCGCGCGGCGCGGCCCCGCACGTTCACGGCGCGCCATCGTGCTCAACCTGATCGCGGTCGTCATCGGCCTGGTCGTGTGGACGCTGCTGGCCACGATCGGCGTGCAGGGCCTGCCGGGCCCGCTCGAAGTGGCGGCCAAGGCGGGCGAGCTGATCGCCGACGGCACGCTGCTGATGGACTCGCTGGCCAGCCTGCGCAGGGTCCTGATCGGCTTCCTGCTCGGCACGCTGCTGGCCATCCCGGTCGGCTTCCTCATGGGCTGGTACGCCACCGCGCGCGGCCTGCTCGAACCCTACGTGCAGTTCTTCCGCACGATCCCGCCGCTGGCGATCATCCCGCTGGCCATCGTGCTCATGGGCATCGGCGAGGTGCCGAAGGTCTTCGTGATCTTCCTGGCGTCGTTCCTGTCCAGCGTCGTGTCCACCTTCCAGGGCGTCGTGGACGTGGACAAGACGCTGATCAACGCCGCCCGCGTGCTCGGCGCCTCCGACCGCACCATCTTCCTCAAGGTCGTGGTGCCGGCCTCGACGCCGTTCATCCTGGTCGGGATGCGGGTCGGGCTCGGCTCGGCCTGGGGCACGCTGGTCGCCGCCGAGCTGATCGCCGCCCAGGAAGGGCTGGGCTTCCGGATGCAGCAGGCCCAGCTCTACTACGACCTGTCCACGATCTTCGTGGGCCTGATCGCCATCGGCGTGCTCGGCCTGCTGATGGACCGCCTGCTGCTGCTGGCCGAGCGCCGCCTCACGAACTGGCAGGAGCGCCGATGAACGCCAAGATCTCTTTCAGGGACGTCGTCAGGACGTACCCGATGAAGGACGACACCTTCGTCGCGCTCGACCACGTGTCGCTGGACATCGCCGACCGCGAGTTCGTCACCGTCGTGGGCCCGTCGGGCTGCGGCAAGAGCACGCTGATGAGCATGGCCGCCGGACTGGTCGAGCCCACCTCGGGCGAGGTGCTGGTGGACGGCAGACCCGTCACCGGGCCGGGCCCCGACCGTGGGGTGATCTTCCAGCAGTACGCGCTGTTCCCCTGGCTCACCGTGCGCAAGAACGTCGAGTTCGGGCTCAAGCTGATGGAAATGCCGGCCGAGGAGCGCAGGCGGCGGGCCCAGCACGCGATCGAGCTGGTCGGGCTGGCCGACTTCGCCGACGCGCTGCCCAAGACGCTGTCCGGCGGCATGAAGCAGCGCTGCGCCATCGCCCGCGCGTACGCGGTCAACCCCGAGGTCCTGCTCATGGACGAGCCGTTCGGCGCGCTCGACGCGCTGACCAGGGTGCAGTTGCAGGACCAGCTCCTGGACACCTGGAGCCAGGAGCGGCGCACCGTCATGTTCATCACCCACGACGTGGACGAGGCCGTCTACCTGGCCAGGCGGGTCATCGTGATGGCCGCCAGGCCCGGCCGGATCCAGCAGGTCATCGAGGTGGACCTGCCGTACCCGAGGACCGAGGAGATGCGGCTTTCGCCGGAGTTCGGGCGGATCCGCAACGAGGTCTGGCACGCCGTCTACCACCAGGCTCCGGCCGTACCAGCGGCCTAGCACCGTCCAGGCTCCGGCCGTGACCGCGGCCCGGCACCAACCCCCCGGAAAGGACTGATCCGCCATGCGTTCCCTTCGCCGCGCCCTGACGGCCGCCACGGCGGTGAGCCTGCTCGCCCTCTCCGTGACCGCCTGTTCCGACGACGGCTCCACGGTCAGGTTCGGCTACATCAGCGACTACAACGGCGCCAGCCTGCTCGCGATCGCCGACAAGCAGGGCCTGTGGGAGAAGCAGGGCCTCACCCCCGACATCAAGGTCTTCACCAACGGGCCGCTGCAGATCCAGGCGCTCGGCGCGGGCGACCTCGACTTCGGTTACATCGGCCCCGGCGCGATGTGGCTGCCCGCCACGGGCAAGGCCAAGGTCGTCGCGATCAACACGCTCGCCTACGCCGACCGCGTGATCGGCCGGCCGGGCGTCAAGAGCATCGCCGACCTGAAGGGCAAGAAGGTCGGCGTGCCCGAAGGCACGTCCGGCGACATGGTGCTCAACCTGGCGCTGCAGAAGGCCGGCATGACGGTCAAGGACATCCAGAAGGTGCCCATGGATCCGGCGACCGTCGTGTCGGCCTTCTCCTCCGGGCAGATCGACGGGGCCGGCATCTGGTACCCGCTGATCGACAACATCAAGCGGCAGGTGCCCGGCATGGTCGAGCTGGCCAGCACCAAGGAGTGGCCGGACAGCTCGTTCCCGACCGCCTTCGTCGGCGGCACCCAGGTGAAGGACGAGCTCACCAACAAGGTGATCAAGGTGCTGCAGGAGGCCAACGACTGGCGGGCCGCGCACCCCGAGGAGTCGATCACCGAGGCCGCCGCCCTGCTCAAGCTGGACGCGGCCAAGGTCAAGGCCGACGCGGCCAACGTGCAGGTGATGAGCACCGAGGACCTGGTCAACAAGACCAAGGACGGCACCGTGGCCAAGTGGCTCAACAGCCTGGGCGACTTCTTCGTCAGCACCGGCCAGCTCAAGTCCAGGCCCGACCCCGCTACGTACTACACCGGCGACCTCTACCAGAAGGCTTTCTCCAAGTGAACCTGCTGTTCCTGATGACCGACCAGCACCGCGTGGACACCCTGGGCTGCTACGGCAACCCGCACGTGGCCACGCCCAACCTCGACAGGCTGGCCGCCACCGGCACGCGGTTCGATCGGTTCTACACGCCGACGGCCATCTGCACGCCCGCGCGGGCCAGCCTGCTCACCGGGCAGGCTCCGTTCAGGCACCGGCTGCTGGCGAACTACGAGCGCAACGTCGGCTACCTGGAGGACCTGCGCGAGGACGCCTTCACCTTCCCCGAGGCGCTGAAGGAGCGCGGCTACCAGCTCGGGCTGATCGGCAAGTGGCACGGCGGCACCAGCAGGAACGCCGCCTCCTACGGGTTCGACGGGCCCGACCTGCCCGGCTGGCACAACCCGGTCGACCACCCCGACTATCTGGCCTACCTGGAGGAGCGGGGGCTGCCGCCGTACCGGATCTCGGATCTGATCCGGGGCACCACGCCCAACGGCAACCAGGGCAACCTGCTCGCCGCGCGGCTGCACCAGCCGGTCGAGGCCACGTTCGAGCACTACCTGGCCGACCGGGCGATCGAGCACATGGAGCGGTACGCGGCCGACGGGCGGCCGTTCTTCCTGGCCACGCACTTCTTCGGGCCGCATCTGCCGTACCTGCTGCCGGACGAGTACTTCGACATGTACGACCCGAGCCTGGTCGAGCTGCCGCCGTCGATCGCCGAGACGTTCGAGGGCAAGCCGCCGGTGCAGCGCAACTACAGCGAGCACTGGACGTTCGACACGATCCCGATCGAGGTCACCCGCAAGCTGATCGCGGTCTACTGGGGTTACGTGACCCTGATCGACCAGCAGATCGGCCGGATCCTCGACCGCATGGACGAGCTGGGCCTGACCGACAAGACGTCGGTGATGTTCACCTCCGACCACGGCGAGTTCACCGGCGCGCACCGGCTGCACGACAAGGGCCCCGCGATGTACGAGGACATTTACCGCATCTGCGGCATCGTCCGGATCCCGGGTGCTCCGCCGCAGGTCAGGAACGAGTTCGTGTCGCTCACCGACTGCACGGCGACGATCCTGGAGCTGGCCGGCTGCGACACCAAGCCGGCCGTGGACAGCCGCAGCCTGGTGCCGCTGGTACGCGGTGAGCACCCCGAATGGCCGGGCGAGCTGCTCGCGGAGTTCCACGGCCACCACTTCCCCTACCCGCAGCGCATGATCCGCGACGACCGCTACAAGCTGATCGTCAACCCGGAGTCGGTCAACGAGCTGTACGACCTGACCGCCGACCCGCACGAGCTGAGCAACCGCTACACCCATCCGGAGATGGCCGGGGTCCGCCGCCGTCTCATGCGCAGGCTGTACGACCTGCTGCGCGACCGGGGCGACAACTTCTACCACTGGATGACCCCGATGTACGACATCGGCGCCCTGGACTACGACCCCACGCTGAGCTCCTTCGAGAAGGAGAGCACCGGCTGAGGATGCTTGCCCCCCGGTGACGAAGGGTTGTCGGGGGCGATTCCCGTTCTGCCAAACGGCTCTCCCCGGGAGGCCCGGTGTGCTTGACTCCCGCCTGGCAACCACACCCTCTGGGAGGGTTCATGGGGGAGTTCGTGGGGATCGACCCCCGAGGGGCACTTGAGCTGATTCGCCGGATGGAGGCGGGTGAGGCACTGCTGGGCAGGACGCGGCCCAGGCTGGACGCCGCCATCGACGAGGCGGGCCAGGACTGGGCCGGCCACCAGGGCAGCACGGCCCTGCACCGCGCCCTGGGCTTCTTCCACGAGTCCCGGCGGGAACTGAAGTGGCGCATCGACACGATCGAGCAGCTCGTGCCGGTGCGTGAGCGAGGGCTGCTCACGGCCACGTTCCCGTTCGACGGCGAGGCCGAGGCCAGGCGGAGCGCCGAGGAGACGGCCGACACGATCCGCACGGCGCTGGAGACCCCGCCGACGGACGACGACTCGCCGACGAACGACCGCGCACGGGCCGATGACGGCTCGTCGGCGGATGACGGTGAGGGTGGCACGGCCGCGCGGGTCGGGCGGGTGCTCTCGGACGTCCGGGGTGAGGCCGGCGATCCCGCCTACGCGGCGGCGCTGCTGGCGGCGCTCGGCCCGCACACTCTCGTGCGGCTCCTGGAGGCGGTCCCTGACGACCAGGAGGACGCACCGGCCGGAGCACCGGCCGGAACCCTCGCCAGGGCCTTCGCCAGTGCCGAGCGGACCGGGCGGCTCGGCGAGGAGTGGCAGGCGTTCGCGGAAACGGCCCCGCCGCACGTCCTGACGTCGCTGATCGCACACGCCGGCCAGTCGGGCCCGTTCCTCAACCGGGCGGCGCTCACCCTGCTCGACCGCCCGGACCCGGCCTGGGACCCGCACGGCCTGGTCACCGCCTACGCCGCCAACCCGCTGGCGTTCCAGCAGTTCCTCGCCGAACAGCCCGCCGCGGCCGAGACCCTGCTGAGCATCGCCGCCGGCGATCCCGCGCTGGCCGGGGCGCTGCACGAGGCGCTCAGGCCGGAGGTCGGCGCCGACGGGCTGCGGCAGCGGGCCTGGTCCAACGTGCTGCGCGGGGTCGGCGCGACGCTGCGGGTCGAGGACGGCTGAGCATGCCCACCAGGGACCAGTTGTTGCGCGAGGCGGGCGAGAAGGAGTCGCTGGCCGCCACGTTCACGCGCTACGCCAGGTCGCTGCCGGAGGCGTTCGAGGGCATCCCGGCCGCGCAGGGCGACCACGCGGCGTTCTGGACGGGCCCGGCCGCCGAGCGCTACCTCACCCAGGCGCTCCGGCTGCGCCGCGAGCTGGCCGAGCTGGCGGACTCGTGCCTGGCCACCGCCGAGAACCTGCGCCGCAGGGCCAGGCGGCTGCGCCAGGACGCCGCCGAGGTGCCGGAACTGGCGTGATCCGCCACAAAGCGCCAAAGTGGCAGATAGCTTCACACCAATGGACAGAGCGTAAGTACAGGCCGCTAACCTGGCATGCGTACCGGACGCGATCCAGTTAGGCGGGGTTTCGACAATTATGGACGTCGGCCGCAGGAACAATGTGGTGATCACCGGCAACCCGGCGGGACCGGTGGTCATGCTCGCGCATGGTTTCGGCTGCGACCAGAACATGTGGCGTCTGATCACCCCCGGGCTGGTGAACGACTTCCGGGTCGTCCTGTTCGACCACGTGGGCGCGGGCAAATCGCAGTTGTCGGCGTGGCAGCCCGACCGCTATGCCCGCCTCGACGGCTATGCCGAGGACGTGCTGCAGATCTGCGCGGAGTTCGACCTGTCCGAGGTGGTGTTCGTCGGGCACTCGGTCGCCTCCATGATCGGGGTGCTGGCGGCGGTACGCGACCCGGCGCCCTTCGCCAAGCTGGTCCTGCTGGCGCCGTCGCCGTGCTACCTCGATGACGGCGACTACCGCGGCGGCTTCAGCCGGGCCGACATCGACGAGCTGCTGGCCTCGCTGGACAGCAACTATCTCGGGTGGTCGGCGCAGATGGCCCCGGTGATCATGGGCAATCCGGAGCGGCCCGAGCTGGGCGACGAGCTGACCAACAGCTTCTGCAGGACCGACCCGCGGATCGCCGCCGCCTTCGCGCGTACCACGTTCCTGTCCGACAACCGCTCCGACCTGGCCAGGGTCGGCGTGCCGACCCTGGTGCTCGACTGCCGGCAGGACGCCATCGCGCCGCCCGGGGTCGGCACGTTCGTGCACGAGCAGATCGCGGGCAGCATCCGGCACACCCTGCCCGCGACCGGCCACTGCCCGCAGCTCAGCGCGCCGGAGGCGACGCTGGAGGCCATCGTCTCCTTCGCCGCCGGAGGCTCGGGATGATGGCGGGCGCGGGGCAGGCTCCCGATCCCACCGGCGACGGCGTGGACGAGACGCTCTTCACCACCGTCTTCGACGCCTCCGACCGCCGCGCGTACGAGGAGGAACTGCTGCGCGCCCGGCAGGAGGCCGAACGCGAGCGCGAGCGCCTCGAACGGCTGGTCGCCACCCTGCAGCACAGCCTGCTGCCGTCGTCGTTGCCGCGGGTGCCCGGCCTGCTGGCCGCCTCGCACTACCGCATCGCCTCGCGCGACCAGGTCGGCGGCGACTTCTACGACCTGTTCCCGCTGGCCCGCGAGCGGTGGGGCTTCTTCCTGGGGGACGTGTGCGGCAAGGGGGCCTCCGCCGCCGCGGTGACCTCGATGATCCGCTACACGCTGCGCGCGGCGGCGGTCTACGACGACGACCCGGTGGCCGTGCTGCGCACCCTCAACACCGAGCTCGGCCGGCACCTCATCGACGACCCCCGGTACTGCACCGCCGTCCTCGGCATCCTCGCCCCGGACGGCGACGGCTTCGAGCTCACGCTGGCCGGCGGCGGCCACCCGTCGAGCCTGCTGCTGCGGGCCGACGGCAGCGCCGGTTATCAGGCCATTCCCGGAGGCATGCTGATCGGCATGCTGCCCGACGCCCGCTTCACCTCCGTCACGCTGCGGCTGTCGCCGGGCGACACCCTGCTGCTCTACACCGACGGCCTGATCGAGGCCCGTACCGGTCCCGCCAACAGCACCGGCACCGAGGACGGCCGCTACGGGGACGAGGCCCTGCTCGCCTTCGCCGCCGCCCTGGCCCCCACCACCGCGGCCGGGGCGGTCACCGCCGTGGCCGGCCTGCTCGACAGCTTCGCCGACGGCCTGGACGACGACACCGCCGTCCTCGCCCTCGGCGTGCCTTTGCCCACAGAGGACCACTCGCCCACAGAGGAATCGGCATGACCGCGATGACCACCGCCGTCCATGACATCGCCGGCGGGCCCGTGCTCGAGATCGCGGGCGACCTCGACCACCACAGCGCTCCCGAGGCCGTCCAGGCGGTGCAGGACATCATGCTGACGGCCGGTCAGCAGCTCATCGTCGATCTGGCGGGGCTGACGTTCTGCGACTCCAGCGGCATCGCCACCCTGATCGCCGCCTACAACAAGGCCGCGGAGGTGGGCGCCGGCATGGCGCTGGCCTGCGTGCCCGCCTCGGTCAACCGCACGCTGGCGATCATCGGCATGGCCCGCCTGATCGCCATCCATCCCACCGTCCAGGCCGCGGCCGAGCAGTGGCGCTCTCAGTGAGCGCCCACGTCTGACGACAGCCGCTGGGCCAGATAGACCGGCACCACCGAGGCCACGATGAGCGCGGCGGCCACCACGTTCACCACCGGCGCCTGGTTGGGCCTGAACAGGTTCTCGAAGATCCAGATCGGCAACGTCCGCACCCCCGCCCCGGCCGTGAACGTGGTCACGATGATCTCGTCGAACGACAGGGCGAAGGCCAGCAGCCCGCCCGCCAGCAGCGCCGACCTGATCATCGGGAACGTCACCAGCCGGAACGTCGTGAACGGCCCCGCCCCGAGGTCGGCCGACGCCTCCTCCAGGCTCATCCCGGTACGCCGCAGCCGGGCCAGCACGTTGTTGTAGACGGTCACCACGCAGAACGTGGCGTGCCCGACCACCACCGTGAACAGCCCGAGCCCCACCCCGAACGGCTCCAGCACGGTACGGAAGGCGTTGTTGAGCGCGATCCCGGTGACGATGCCCGGCAGCGCGATGGGCAGGATGATCACCAGTGACACGGCGTCGCGGCCGAAGAAGCGGTAACGCTGCACGGCGAAGGCCGCCATCGTGCCGAGCACCAGCGCGATGGCCGTCGCCCCGAGCCCCGCCCGTACCGAGGTCCACAGCGCCTCGCGCACCCCGGATGAGGCCCAGGCCGCGCCCCACCAGCGCAGCGTCAGCCCGGACGGCGGCCAGCCGAACGTGCGGTCGGCGTTGACCGAGTTGAGCAGCACGACCAGCAGCGGCACGTAGATCACCGCCAGCCCGGCCGCGAGCGCGAGCCAGAGCAGCCATCGGGAAAGCCGGGAAAGTCTCACAGGTTCTCCAGAGCTCCGGTACGGCGCACCGCCGCCAGGTAACCGAGCATGATGACGACGGGCACGGTCGCCACCGCCGCGGCGAACGGCAGGTCGCCCGCGGCCCCGATGTTGTCGTAGACCACGTTCCCGATGAGCTGGCCACGCCCGCCGACGATCTTGACGGCGATGTAGTCGCCCAGCGACAACGAGAACGTGAAGATCGACCCGGCGACCACGGCCGGGAACGTCAGCGGCCAGACGACCGTGCGGAAGACCCGCCCCGCGCGCGCCCCGAGATCCCCCGCCGCCTCCAGCAGCGAGCCGGGCAGCCGCTCAAGCCCGGCGTAGATGGGCAGGATCATGTAGGGCAACCACAGGTACGCCAGCGTCAGCACGGTCGCCGGCACCCCGAACCCCCAGCCCAGCAGCCCGCCCGAGGACAACATGACCCGCCACGCGTACGCCTTGACCAGGTAGCTCGCCCACAGCGGCGTCAGCACCGCGATCACCAGCCAGCGCCGCGCCCGCGGCGAGGCCAGCCTGGCCATCGCGAACGCCATCGGGAAGGCCACCACCAGGTCGATGACCGTCACCGCGAGCGCCACCCCTGCCGAGCGCAGCGCGATCGTCCTGTACACCTCCCCCGTGACCAGGTCCTGGAAGTTGGCCCAGGTGAACGTCCTGACCAGGGTGCCGGTGAAGGTGTCCACGGAGTAGAAGGCGGTGACGAACAGCGCCGCCAGCGCCCCCAGGTAGGCCAGGCCCAGCCACGCCAGCGGCGCCGACAACAGCAGCGACAGCCGTAGCCCGGCCCTGCGGTGCAGGAAGGAGCCGACCCTCCGGTGCTGGGCGGCGCCGGCCCTGCGGTGCGGAGAGGCGCCGGCCCGGGTCAACCCTTGATCTCCGTCCAGGCCCGCGTCCAGGCGGCGTAGTCCTTGCACGTGACGCCGGTGCGGCCGTCGAGGCACTGGCTGATCGGGGTGATCCAGTAGTGGACCTTGGCGAAGTACGCCTCGTCGGTGGCGTGGAAGGTCTCGCAGTGCTTGGGGTCGGTGGTCTCCTCGCACGCCTTGGCGTTCGACGGCGCCTCGCCGAAGTACTCGGCGACCTGGGCGTTCGCGGTGGGCGAGATGATCCAGTCCAGCCAGCGGTAGGCGCAGTTCGGGTGCGCGGCCTTGGCGGCCACCATCCACGTGTCCGACCAGCCGGTCGCGCCCTCCTTGGGCAGCACCGCCGCCACGGGCGCCTTCTCGCTCAGGGCCACGTTCACGATGACCTGCCAGGTGGTGCCCACGACCGAGTCGCCGCTCTTGAACGCCTGGACCTCCTTGGTGTAGTCGGACCAGTATTCGCCGATGATCTGCTTCTGCCGCTTGAGCAGGTCCACGGCGGCCTGGAACTGCTTGTCGTCCAGCGCGTACGGGTTCCTGATGCCCAGGTCCGGCCGGTTGCTCATCAGGTAGACGGCGGCGTCGGCGATGTAGATGGGCGAGTCGTAGGCCGTCACCCTGCCCTTGTACGGCGAGTTCGGGTCGAAGACCACGCTCCACGAGTCGGGGGCGGGCTTGACCGTGTCGGTGCGCCACATCAGCAGGTTGGCGCCGCGGCCGTGCGGGACTCCGTACGGGACGCCGTTCACGGAGTTCCACAACTTGCTCTTCAGGCCGTCGAACACGTCGGTGTAGTTGGGGATCAGGCTGGTGTTGACCGGCGCCACGGAGCCGGCCGCGATCAGGCGCAGCGAGGCGTCGCCCGAGGCGGAGACGGCGTCGTACTGGCCGGTCCGCATGAGCGCGACCATCTCGTCGGAGGTGCCGGCGACCTTGGTGTTGACCTGGCAGCCGGTCTCCTGCTCGAACGGGGTGACCCAGTCCACCTTGGGGTCGTTGCCGCCGTCCTCGACGTATCCGGCCCAGGCGACGAGGTTGACCTGGCCCTCGCCGGTGCCGAGGGACTGCTGAGCCTCCAGCTTGGGCGGGACGAAGCCGGTCTGGCCGGGGGCGAGCGCGCTCGGCCTGGTCGTGGTGCCGCAGGCGGCGAGCAGGACGAGGGCCGCCGCCGCGATGGCCGTTGTTGTCGGTCGCATGCCTTCTCCCGGAATTCCTAGGTGATCGCGAACTCGTGCCGCCGCTGCCACACGAGCCGGACGCGGGCGCCTCTCAGGCCCAGTACCTCCATGGAGGAGACCTGGAGGTTCTGCTGCAGCGCGATCAGCCGGCCGCCCGCGTCGAGGTCCACGACGAACCTGGTGGCGGCGCCCGCGTACACGACCTCCGCGACCGTGCCCGTGGCGCTGTGCTCGCCGGGACCGGGCCCGGCGGGCTCCCCTCCACCCGGCACCCGGAACAGGACGCGGAGCTTCTCCGGACGGACGCTGAACGTGCCGGGGCGGCCGAGGATCTGCTCGGCGGCGGAGCCGGAGATGAGGTTCGAGGTGCCCACGAAGGCGGCCACGAACTCGGTGGCGGGCCGCTCGTAGATCTCGGCGGGCGTACCGACCTGCTCGATCCTGCCCGCGTCGAACACGGCCACCCGGTCGCTCATCGTCAGCGCCTCCTCCTGGTCGTGCGTGACGAACAGGAACGTGATGCCGACCTCGCGCTGCAGTTCCTTCAGCTCGACCTGCATCTCCTCGCGCAGCTTGAGGTCCAGCGCGCCCAGGGGCTCATCCAGCAGCAACACGCGCGGCCGGTTGACCAGCGCCCTGGCCAGCGCGACCCGCTGGCGCTGGCCGCCGGACAGCTGGGTCGGGCGGCGCTGCTCCAGGCCCTCCAGGCGCACCGAGCGCAGCGCGGCCACGGCCCGCTCGCGCCGCTCGGCCCTGGGCACCTTCTTCACGCGCAGGCCGTACTCGACGTTGGCCAGCACGTTCATGTGCGGGAACAGCGCGTAGTCCTGGAAGACGGTGTTGACGTCGCGCTCGAACGGGGCCAGGCGGGTGACGTCCCTGCCGCCCAGCTCCACCGTGCCCGCGGTGGGCGGCTCGAAGCCGGCGATCAGGCGCAGCACCGTGGTCTTGCCCGATCCCGACGGCCCCAGCATGGCGAAGAACTCGCCGTCGCGGACCTCCAGGTCGATCCCGGCCACGGCCGTGACCGGCCCGAACTCCTTGCGCAGCCCGCGTAACCCGACCGCCGTCTCGCTGCCTGGCATAACCGAAAACATATGATTTCAAAGGTTTTACGACAAGGGCGATTCCTGTATCAATGTCGTGAACGTTGGGAGGGGTGGGGCGATGGCGGGGAGCGGACCTCATCTGGCCGTGTTCGCCCCGGTGGGGGGCGCCGGCCGGGTGGACGCCGTCGTGCGCCGCCTCTCCGACGCCATCGCGCTCGGCCTGCTGGCCGACGGTGAGCAGTTGCCGAGCGAGGCGGAGCTGGCCGGGCGGCTCGGCGTCTCCACGGTGACGCTGCGGGAGGCGCTCATGGCGCTGCGGCAGCAGGGGCTGGTGGAGACCAGGCGCGGGCGGGGCGGCGGCAGTTTCGTACGCACGCCGCGCGAACCTCCGGAGCTGGGCGCGCGGCTGGCCGCGTTCACCGTGGACGAGCTGCGGGACCTGGGCGACCACTACGCGGCCATCGCCGGCGCGGCGGCCCGGCTGGCGGCCCGCCGCGCGCTGCCCGGTGACCTGGCGCCGCTGTGGCGCTCGCTGGACGACATGGCGCGGGCGGCGCGGTCGTCGCGCCGTGCCGTGGAGCCCGCGCAGCGCGCCGACTCCACGGCCGCGCTGCGGCGGCTCGACGGCCGCTTCCACGTCGAGATCGCGGCCGCCTCCCAGTCGGCGCGGCTCACCCAGGAGGAGATCCGGTTACAGGCTGACATCGGGCCGTTGCTGTGGCTTCCGTACGACGGGCCGGAGGGGCACGATGAGGTCACGGCCCAGCATCGCGCGATCGCCGAGGCCATCCGCCGAGGTGACCCCGGCCAGGCCCGCGACCTGGCCGAACAGCACGTGCTCGACGCACTGGAACGGCTGATCGAGCTGCGGCTGGCGAACGCCTGACCCGCCGGCCGCCGGCGACCCGGGCGCGGCGGGCGCGACCACAGGCACGGAGGTGCACGATGCCCCAGCCCACCCGGCAGGCCGCCGATCGGGCCGCCGCGCGCATCAGCGAGATCGTCGAGGGCGTGTTCGCCCTGCTCGACGACGTACGCGACCGCACGGCCGCGCTCGCCGGGACGCGCCGGCGGCCGGCGAAGGCCGACCTGGCGGCGCTGCGGCCGGCGCTGTTCGCCCACCTCGGCGGGCTCGTGGCGGGCATCGGGTTCATCGCCGCGCCCGGACTGCTGGTGGACGCGCCGTGGTACCTGGAGTGGTGGCAGGACGATCCCTCCGGCAGGCCGGTGCAACTCCTGCGCGACCTCGACCCGGCCGGCAGCGCGTTCTACGACTACACGCACTGGGAGTGGTACGCGGGGCCGTGCGAGGGGGCGGAACGCACGATCTGCGGGCCGTACGTGGACTACCTGTGCACCGACGAGTACAGCCTCACGCTGTCGGTGCCGGTGACGGCCGGGGGCGTCTTCGCGGGGGTGGCGGCGGCGGACGTGTTCGTGCGGCGGTTCGAGGGCGCGGTCGTGCCGGTGCTGCGCGAGGTGCCGGCGCCCGCGTTCGTGATCAGCGCGGCGGGGCGGGTGGTGGCCTCCAGCACCGCCAAGTGGATCGGCGGCTCGGTCTTCCGCGGCGAGGACGGCTTCGAGGCGCATCCGTGCGGTGAGCTGCCGCTCTCGCTCGTCGTCGCGAGCACCGCGACGCTACGAGGGAACCACCGCACCCCTTCGCACAGCGCGTGAGCCGCTCGCGCATGAGCCGCTCACGTGTGAGCCGCTCGGGGGCCGCTCGGGGGCCCGCAACACCCCTTCGCACACTGTACGAGCCGCGAGGGGGCCGGTACACACCCCCTCGCGCACTACGTGGGGCCGGTCAGCGGGTCAGCCCAGCTGCTCGGGCACACCCCTGACCACGGTCGTCGTCAGCGTGCCGATCTCACCGATGCCGATGGTCACCGTATCGCCGTCCTGGAGCGTGAACGGCAGGTCCGGCACCAGGCACGTTCCGGTGGCCAGCACCGCGCCGTCGGGGAAGACGTCGGCCCTGAACAGGTAGCCGGCCAGGTCGTCCAGGCGGCGGTTGAGCTGGGAGGTGCTCGCCTTGCCGTCCCACACCGTCTCCCCGCCCCTGGCGATGCTGAGCGAGATGTCCAGCGCGTACGGGTCCGCGACCTCCCACGCGGGCCTGATCCCCGGCCCCGCCGCGCATCCGCCCAGGTAGATCTTGGCCTGCGGCAGGTAGAGCGGGTTGACCCCCTCGATGGTGCGGGAGCTGACGTCGTCCACCACGGTGTAGCCGACGATCTCGCCCGCCGCGTTCAGCACCAGCCCGAGCTCCGGCTCCGGCACGTCGATCTCGGAGTCCTCACGCACCGCGATGCGCCCGCCGTCCCCCGCCACCTTCCAGGCCACCGACTTGAAGAACAACTCGGGCCGCTCGGCGTCGTAGACCAGCTCGTACACGTCGGCGGCACGCTCACTCTCCAGCACCCGCGCCTCACGCGAGCGCCGATAGGTCACGCCGGCCGCCCACACCTCCATGCGCCCGTCCACGGGCGGCAACAACGCCACCGACCCGGACGGATGCCGCGCCCCGTCCGCCCCCTCACACCGCGCCCTCAGCTCATCGGAGGACAACCGAAGCAGTTCACCCACACTGCTGACCCCCTTGAGCTCCACCACCTGCTCGCCGTCATCGATTCCGACCGCGTCGGCACTGGTCAGAGGGCTTGTGAACCGTACGATCTGCATGCCTGCTCCTAGCTCCATCAGACGAGGGGGTACATGTCATCCGATGTATGTCCCCTATGGGATCAATTTAGTTGTTTGTCGGGGGATAGTGTCTAGAAGGTCACCAGGAACTCGTACAGGTTCAGCGTCCAGACCAGCAGCCATAAAGCGGCGGCCGGGAGCCCGATGGACCCCCGGCCGCTCCGATCTACAGGCACCCGCTCTACCTACCCATTGACCGGCTTGCCCAGTGCGCTGCCCGCCAGCCAGTCCTCCCAGGACTTGGCCCAGGGGGTCGGTCCGTTGCCGAACTCCAGTTTCCTGGAGGTGCCGGTGACCTCGATGATGTCGCCGCGCTGGGTGAACTCGTAGAACCAGCGGGCGTTGGCGGGGCTGGCGTTCACGCAGCCGTGGCTGACGTTGGAGCTGCCCTGCGCGCCGGTGGACCAGGGGGCGGCGTGGAAGAAGGTGCCGCTGTAGGTCATGCGGACGTTCCACTTCGTCGGGATGCGGTACTCGCCGGGCTCGCCGATCGTGGCCGAGTCCATGACCATGTCGGCGGTCTTCTCCTGGGCGATCATGACGCCCGAGTAGCTGTCGGTTCCCGGTTTGCCCAGGCTGACCGGGATGGTCTTGACGACCTCGCCGTCCTCGCGCACGACCGCCCGATGCTCCTTGGCGTCGACCTTGGTGATGTGCTCGGGTCCGACGGTGAAGGTCAGGCTGCGGTTCTTGGTGCCCCACACGCCCGATCCCGCCCGCAGCCCCGCCAGGTGCGCCACGACCGTGACCTTCTGCCCGACCGGCCAGTACTCGCGCGGCCTGAACTGCACCTCCCGGTCACTCACCCAGCTCCACGCGCCCTCGACCGGCTTGGCCATCCGTACCTCAAGCGACCGCTCGATCGCGGCCCTGACCTGCTGCCCGGCGATCGGCCGCGACAGCAGGAGCTGCACGGGCATCCCGACGCCGACCTTCTCGCCGTCCAGCGGGGACATGCCGCTCTCCAGCGCCCGCTTGGGCTTGAGTGTGGTGAACGTGGCCGCGCCCGTCACCTGCTTGCCGTCCGTGCCGGTGGCCGCCGCGCTGACCGTGTACGCGGTCGAGGGCCTTAACGGCCACCGGGGCCGCCACATCCCGTCGGCCGCCACGGCTCCCTTCACCGCCCGCCCCTTGGCGTCGGCGACGGCGACCTTGGTGACCTGGCCGCCGGTGGCCTTGACGCTGATCCCGGTGTCGGGGGCGACCTTCTTGGTGCCGTCCGCCGGGGTGATCGACAACTTGGCCACGGGGCCCTGCTCCTGGGCGGGGGCGCCCGCCGGGCCCGCACCTCCTGACGAGGTGCATCCGGCGGTCACGAGCAGCGCCGCCGCCGCCATGCTCACGATTGTCTTGCTGGTCTGGCCGTTCCGCATCTCCGATGCCTCCCGCGCCTGACATATAGGCAGTCATTCAGATTAGACCGTTACGGGTGATCCGGCTGACTCCTGCCCGATTTGACTGACCCCATGCGGTCTTTTCAGCACACCGTCGGCTCCCAGGCTGACGAAGGACATGGCCGAGACCTGCGCGGCCGGGCTGCCGGAGACCGAGGTCTGGGCTTCTGCCAGGGCCTGCGCGGCGGTCAGGCCCGAGGAGAGCGCGCGGTGGAAGGCGACCATGACGGGCGCGGTCTCGATGTCGGGGATGGAGATGACCGGGACGATGATCTGGCGGGTGCCCTGGGCGAGCAGGGTCGCGCACAGCCCGAGGATCTCGTCGCCGGCCAGCACGGCGGACCTGCCGACGTCACAGGCCGCCAGCACGACCAGCTCCGGCGCGCCGGGCAGCGTCTCCAGGTCGTAGGCGGTCAGCGGGCCGTCGGACAGCAGGACCGAGGAGAACAGCGGGTTGCTGGAGTGCACGCGCCCGTGCGCCGCCAGGTGCGCCAGCGCCGCGCCGTCCAGCTCCGACATGACCTCGCGCACGCTCGCCCGCGCGCCCAGCAGCGGCGGCACCCCGTACAGCGCGGCCACGTCCCTGGCCTCCTCGTGCGCCCCGAGCAGGTCGGTGCCGCTCCTGTCGGGACCGGCGACCACGACGACCCGGCCGTCCCCCGGGCGTCTGGGAGAGTCGTGGCCGGACTGCCACAGGGCCGCCGACGGGCAGACGGTCACCGGGCGGCCCGCGCAGGTGGGCAGCAGCGACCAGGGCACGGCCTGCAGCAGGCCGGTCGGGACCAGGACGAGCGGCCGGTCGCCGAGTATCGCGGCGAGCGGGGCGAACAGCGTGCGGTCCATCCGGGTGGTGATGTCGGTGAGCAGGCTGCGGGCCGCCGCGCGGCTGGGCTCCAGCGTGCGCGGGCTGACCAGCCGCTGGAGCACGAACGGCAGGAAGGCCATGGAGTCGCGCAGCGCGGCTACCGGGCCGAGCGGGGTCAGCCGCAGCCGTCCGGCCGCCAGCGTGATCGCGTGCAGGCAGTCGTCCAGGCAGACGAACTCCACCAGCGCCGTCTCGCCCAGCCCGGCCTCCAGCCCGGCGACGTCCAGCCCCGGCGAGCGGCCTGGGCCGGTGCGCGCGGGATGCGTACGGCAGTAGTCGCGGATCCGCCGCTCCAGCACGACCTGCCGGTGCAGCAGCCGCGCGGGGGTGGCGCGGCCCTCGGTGTCCCTGACCTCCACCATCACCTGCCGCAGCTCGGCCAGCATGGCGGCCAGCTCCGGGTCGGATGACGGCCGGACCGGCCTGGACATGAGCTGGCCCGCCCGCCCCTGCTCGGCCCATTCGAGCACCTGCCGCGCCCGCCCCTCCTCCAGCGCGATGCGCAGCCCGAACTCGGCGAGCTCGACCCGGTGGGCCGCGGCGTGCGCGCGCAGGTCCGTGGCGCCCAGCGTCGAGCCGTGCTCGGCCAGGATCCTGACCCCGGCCCGCGCCGCCGACGCGGCGCCGCGCCGGTTGCCTGCCGAGAGCCGCAGCAGCGCCTCCGCGTGCCAGCCGAGCGCCCGCAGCTGGGCGGCGCCGCGACGGCGCCTGCCGCTCACTTCGAGCAGCCGCCGCTCGCCGCGTTCGGACCGGCCGTGGGCCAGCGCCAGCTTGCCCGCCACGATGCCGGCCTCGGCGGCGGCCGCCTGCCAGCCCGCCGCCCCCAGCTCCTGCGCCAGCTCCTCGACCTGACCCAGCCGGGTACGCGTGGTCAGCCCGTCCCTGCGCATGCGCGCCTGGAAGGCCGTGAACCTGGCGAGCACCGCCCACCCGGGCCGCTGCTGCCGGGTGAACTCCCTGACCGCGAGCCCGGCCTGCCGCAGCGCCTGGTCGGGGTCGCCGTCTAGGGTCAGCGCCTGGGCCAGCAGCAGGCGTGCCTCCGGCCGGCCGATCCAGCGCCGCTCCTGCTCGAACGCGGTGACGGCCGCCTGCGCGCTCTCCCTGGCCTCGGCCGTGAGCCGCAGGGACAGCAGCAGCTCCGTACGGTCCATCAGCAGCCACGCCACCTGCGCCTTCTGCTCCCGCAGCCGCTGCTCGGCCTCTCCCAGCAGCCGCAGCGCGGGCAGCGCGTCGCCCTGCACGGCCTTGATCCAGCCGTGGTTCTGCAACACGAAGGCCAGCCTGAACCCCAGGTCGTGTTGTACGCAGATGTTGCCCGCCTCGACCAGGTCGGCCTCGGCGCGGGCGAACTGGTGCCGCCGCCCGCGTGCGACGGCACGGTTGAGCAGCGTGCGCTGCACCCAGAGGTGGTCCTCTGCGCCCCGCAGGATCGGCAGGGCCGTCTGATAGCCCTCCTGGGCCTCCTCCAGCCTGCCGAGCTGGAGGAGGATCGAGCCCCGCTGAGAGTGCGCGCGTGCCCACTCCACCCCGTTCAGCGCGGTCAGCGCGCTGTCGATCTCCCGCAGCGCCGCCCCGGGCTTGCCGCGCACGTTCAGCACGAACGCGAGCGACATGCGCGCCTCGGCCTCGACGACCTCGGAGCCGGAACGGTGGCCGAGCTTGACCGCCTCGCGCAGCCGCCGCAGCGAGGCGTCGGGATCCTCCAGGTGGAGCTTGGCCAGGCCCACCGCGCGCAGGGCGATCGCGGCCGAGGCCAGGTCGCCCGCGGCCCGCGCGTCACGCGCGATGCCCTCCGCGATCCGCACCGATCGCGCCGGGTCGGTGTCCGCCAGGCGCAGCGCCTGACGAGCTCGTTGCTGGCCGGGGCTGACAGTCACACCTGAGACAAGCGCGTCAGGCTCTCGGGTGTCAAATTTTTTCTGCCCTGAGTGTATCAGGAGCGGGCGAGCGCTTTCTGCTTCGGGCAAGGCGGCGACCGACCGTCCCCCCGGAAGGAACGGCTTAACCATGGCACTAGCATTCGGCGCCCGAGAGATCTACGAGTCGGGACAGCTCGTAGTGGCTCTGCCGCACGACGAGTTCGTGTGCAAGGAGCTGAACAGGCTTGCCGCGCACGACCACGCGTCGGTCGTGGACAGGAGCGAGGTGCTCGGGCTCTCCCTGGTCGAGATCGACGATCCCGACGCGGTGCCGGAGAAGCTGCTCGCGCACTACCCGGGCCTGAAGGACCAGGGCCACGACGGTTCGGCGAACGCCATCGACCGCATCCTGTCCCTGCTGCGGCACCACTTCGGCGAACTGCTCGAAGGTTACGTCCCCGAGATGGGCAAGAACCGCATCTCCCAGGTCCGCGGCGAGCCCTACATCGACGGCGGCGGCGACGGCGACCCCACCCCCGCCGGCGGCGCGGACTGGGACGTGCGCACGGCCGGCGAGGGCGGCGGCATCTCGGTCGGCGTCTTCGACACGCAGATCGACGACGAGCACCCGTACTTCGCCGACAAGACCGTCACGGTCCGGCCCAAGGACCGCCTGCAGCCGGACGGCGAGGCGCCCAAGCACACCGAGGGGCACGCGACCATGGTCGCGGGACTCATCCTGCGCGAGGCCCCCGGCGCCGGCGTGACCGTGCGCCGGATCCTCGACCCGTCGGCCTCCGTCAACGCGTGGGTGCTGGCCAAGGAGCTGGCCGACTTCGCGTGGACGGCGCCCGACCTGCTCAACCTCTCGCTCGGTGAGATGCACACCGACGACGGCAGGAAGCCGCTCATCTTCGACGCGATCGTCCGGATGTTCCCCGACACGCTGATCATCGCGGCGGGCGGCAACCACGGCAACATCGACCCGGAAAAGATGACGGGCCTGCCCGCGGGCCTCAGCCGGGGCACCCCCACCTGGCCCGCCGCCATGCAGGAGGTCATCTCCGTGGGCAGCCTCACCGACGACGGCGAGCTCGCGCCCTTCACGCCGAAGATCTATCCGGCGGGGCCGAACCAGGCTCCGCAGGCTCCGCCATGGTTGCGGTACGCGCTGCCCGGCGTCAACGTCCGCGGCACCTACCTCAGGGGCGGGGTCAGCATCGAGCGCCGGGACGCGCACGGTAACCTGCTGCGCGACCTCAAGGACGAAAAGGGCAACCCGATCCCGAATCCCGAGCCGCGCACGTTCCCCGACGGGTTCGCCAAGTGGTCCGGGGCATCGTTCGCGACGGCCACGCTGACCGGGATGATCGCCCGTACCATGGCGGCGAGCGGTCTGAAGGGCCGCAGTGGGGCGCTCACGGCACTGGGGAAACTGGTCGCCGAAGGCAGTGTTCGCAAGCTCAACCCGTAGCCGATCGCCAGGGAGTGCCGCATGGGTGACGAATCGGCAGTGACCATTCTCGTCGTGCGTGCCCGTGACGGGGATCAGCGGGCCTGGGACGCCATCGTCGATCGGTACGCGCCGCTGGTCTGGTCGGTCTGCCGCCGCTTCGGGCTCGACCGGCTCGACTCAGACGACGTCGGGCAGACGGTCTGGTTGCGGCTGCTGGAGAACCTGCCCCGGCTGCGCGAGCCGGCGGCGCTGCCCGGCTGGCTCGAAAGGACGACGAAGAACGAATGCCTGCGCGTCGCGAAGTCGAGGCGCAGGCTGGAACGTACGGAGGAGCGGATCAAAAGAGAACCTCCCGAGCATGCCGACGCCTTCGACGAGCTGCTCGAAAGCAACGCCGCCGCTCGGGACAACGCGCTGCTCCGCGAGGCGTTCGCGCAGCTCCCCGACCGCTATCGGCAACTCCTTCTGCTCCTCATGGCGGACCCACCGGTCAGCTACGAGGAGATCAGCCGCCGCCTGGACAGGCCGATCGGCAGCATCGGTCCCCAGCGGGCCCGAAGTCTGGCGGCGCTGCGCAAGAAGCTCGTCGAAATGGATATGGCCGGTGTCGGCTTGAGAACCACGGGAAGGTGAGAACCCATGTCGAGCCCGTGGATGAGTGAGAGCGACGAAACGCTCCTGGCCGCGTTGAAGAGGGCTCTGGCCGAGCCGGATACCGTGCCGCCCGAGTTCGTGGCGACGGGCAAGGCCCTTTTCGCCCTGCACTCGCTGGATGAGGAACTGGCCGCGATGACCTACGACTCCGCCGAGGCCATGCCGGAGGAGGTGTCGGCGAGCAGGGGCGACACCGCTGTGGTGCGGCTGGTGACGTTGTCCTCCGCGACGGCGATCATCGAGCTCGGGTTCGCGGAGGAGGAGGTGGTCGGCCAGCTCATCTCGACGGCTCCGGAGTTCTGCTGCGGCCCCGGCGACGTTGACGTCAAGACCCTGTCCGGCCACATCACCACGGTCTCGCTCGACGAGGCGGGCCGGTTCCGGGTGCGGCCGATGCCGAGGGAGGCCTTCCGACTGGTGTGCCGGCCGCTGAACGCCATGGAGGTGCCCACCGTCTGGATCCCCCGCTGAACGCCATGGAGGCGCCCACCGTCCGGATCCCGCGCCGAACGCCATGGAGGCGCCCACCGTCCGGATCCCGCGCCGAACGCCATGGAGACGCCCGCCGTCCGGATCCCCCGCTGAACGCCATGGAGGTGCCCACCGTCCGGATCCCCGCCAGACGTACCCGGTCATGACATGGGTGACGTCGCGCGATCCGTGGTGAGACGCGGTGAGACGCGACGCGACGGAGTGACATCCCGTCGCGGCGCGTTGCGATGATCTTGATCTGGTGTCGCGCCGAGCACAATCATGGGCCGGTGGACTACTACCTGATCTCCGCGGCGGCGGGCGATCGATCCCCCGAAGGGCTCCTGGTGGAGGAGTTCGTTCTGGCCGACGACTTCACGGCCTCCGGCATCGACGGCGCGGAGTGGCAACCCGAGATCGGCGCCTGGTCCGCCTCCGCCGAGATGAGCAGGGCCATCCGCGCCGACACCGCGCTGCGCTCCCGGGTGACGCCGGTGAGCAGGTACGAGGCGGGCGAGGCCTTCGCGCTGCTCGGCGGCGGCGAACTGCCGGAGGAGGCGGGCCTGCGCACCCTGTTCCAGGAGCGCCGGTCACTGCCCACCACGGCCCCGCTCAACCTGGGCAGGGACGCCAGGGCGCGCCGCTACCGCATCCTGTTCGCCGGGGAACTCGGCGAGGACGGGCTGGCCAACGCGCGCACGGCGCTGCGGCTCAAGCCGACCGGGGACCCGCGCGTGGTCGGCACGGCCTCGGCCCGCTCCGGCGGCCACGGTTTCACCTGGGAGTTGCGCCGGATCGGGCAGGGCATCGCGTGGTGCGTGGACGTGACCGCGCGGCTCGGCTCCGGCCCGGCCACCACGCTCGGCGCGCTGCTGCACCATCACCGGCAGGCGATCCGCGAGCAGGGCCTCATCCCCGTCACCGTGGAGCGCTTCGCCTGAAATTCGCCGGCCGGTGAGTGTCACATTCCCCCGCCGTGTCCCGTCTTGGTTGTGAGGCGAATGCAACCGAGCCGTATGCGGGGTGGCGATGAAGACGAGCTCATTGGCCAGGGCGCTGGACGACCGGGTCGGCGGGGCCGCGTTCCTGAAGAAGGCGATGCGGAAGGTCTTTCCCGACCACTGGACCTTCCTGCTGGGCGAGATCGCCCTGTACGCGTTCGTGGTCATCCTGATCACGGGCGTCTTCCTCACGTTCTTCTTCAAGCCCAGCATGCAGGAGGTCGTCTACAACGGGGCGTACGTGCCGCTGCGCGGCGTCACGATGAGCGAGGCGTACGCCTCCTCCCTGGACATCAGCTTCGAGGTGCGCGGCGGCCTGCTGATGCGGCAGATGCACCACTGGGCCACGCTGATCTTCCTGGCCGCCATCGTGGCGCACGCGCTGCGGAACTTCTTCACCGGGGCCTTCCGCAAGCCGCGCGACCTGAACTGGCTGATCGGCGTGGCGCTGTTCGGGCTGGTGATGCTCAACGGGCTGTTCGGCTACTCGCTGCCCGACGACCTGCTGTCGGGGGCCGGGCTGCGGATCCTGCACGGGGTGACGGTGTCGGTGCCGCTGGTCGGGACGTACGTGGCGGCGTTCCTGTTCGGCGGGGAGTTCCCCGGCGAGGACATCATCGCCCGCCTCTACAGCCTGCACGTGCTGCTGATCCCCGGTCTGCTGCTCCTGCTCATCCCGCTGCACGCGGTGGTGCTGACCTGGCGGCAGACGCACACGCAGTTCCGGGCCAAGGGGCTGAATGACCGGGTGGTGCGCGGCGCGCCGTTCTTCCCGACGTTCCTGGCCAAGACGACGGTGTTCTTCCTGTGGGTGCTCGGGGTGGTCGCGCTGCTGGCCACGGTGTTCCAGATCAACCCGATCTGGTTGTACGGGCCGTACGTGCCCAGCACGGTCAGCGCCGGCTCCCAGCCCGACTGGTACATGGGCTTCCTGGAGGGCGCGCTGCGCATCATGCCGCCGTGGGAGTTCGCGGTGTTCGGCCAGACCGTGACCATGAGCGTGCTGATCCCCGCCCTGGGGGCACCGGGCCTGCTGTTCGTGGCGCTGGCGGTGTACCCGTTCCTGGAACGCTGGGTGACCAGGGACCGGGCCGTGCACCACCTGCTCGACCGGCCGCGCGACGTGCCGGTGCGGGCGGGGCTCGGGGTGGCCGGGATCGTGTACTACGGGGTGTTGTGGGCGGCCGGGGGCAACGACCTGATCGCCACCACGTTCCACATCTCGTTGTACGCCACGACGTGGATCTTCCGGGTGCTGGTCGTGGCCGGGCCGGTGCTGGGGTTCGTTCTCACGCGGCGGATCTGCCTGGGGCTGCTGGCGCGCGACCGGCACACCGTGGCGCACGGGGTGGAGACCGGGGTGATCGTGCGCGGGCACGAGGGCGGCTATGGCGAGGTGGAGCGGCCGGCGAGCGAGGAGGAGACGGCGGTGCTGGTCCCCGCGGCACGGCCCGCGCCGCCCGCACTGCCCCCGAGCGGGAACGGCGACGTGCCGCCACCGGCGCGGGACCGCGTCCGCGACGCGCTGCGCCGCTCCTGGGACGGCTGATCCTCGCTTCTGGAACGCCCTTCTCGGCTCGGCTGACCCTCACGGGACCGGCACGGCGGGGATCGTGACCGGGCCGAGGAGGGGGTTCAGCACGTCCTGCTGCGACTGGCCGGCCGGGACGATCACGTCCATGGTCTTGGGCACGGTGCCCGGGTCCACGGCGCACAGCGGGTCAGTGCCGCCCGCCGCGCACACCCCGAACTGGTACGGCTGCGGCGTAGCGGCGAACGGCCTGGCCTGGTCGGCGCTGAAGCCGTCCTGCCCGGTGAGCACCACGGCGAAGCGCCAGCCCGGCCCCGGCGTGCCGAACGACGCCCTGGGCAGCGCGATCGTGATCGTGCGTGTGGTCCCCGACGCGCGCACGGCCGCCCCAGGGAGCGCCGCGCCCGCCGCCGTCACCCAGACCGGCGCGGCGAAGCCCTGCGCCTCCACCCGCTGTGTCCAGGCGTCCTGCTCGGCGATCCGGTGGTTGCGCTGCGGGAAGGCCGCCTCGGTCGAGGTCGTGGCCACGGCCGGGTTCCGCACGTACACGTCGAGGAGCTGGGCGCCCATCTGGTTGCCGAAGGTGGGGCTGAGGTCGCGTACCTCGGCGCGCAGGTAGACGGTGCTCGCGTCCGTGATGACCTGGAACCTGCGCAGGTCGAAGGCCCCTGGCTGGAAGTCGGCGGCCGTCGGGTAGGCGTAGGTGCCCGGCCCGTGGTCGTCGCCCTCGGGGTCGGCGACGTCGAGGACGGTCGTGGCGCCCGCTATGTCGCCGATGACCGTGCGGCGCGCGTACCCGGTGCGCCCGCCGGAGGCCGTGGCCGTCACGGTGAGCACGACCTCGCCGAACGAGACCGGCGCCGAGGCGGTGAACGCGCCGTCGGAACCGGCGCGTACCGAGACGATCTGGGTGGCCGCGCCGGTGTCGATCGGCGTGGCGGCCACGTCCACGCGCGCGCCCGGGGCGGTGGTGCCCGCGACCGCCACCGACGCGCCGGCGACCGGGGAGCCGTCGGCCGGCGCGGTGAGGGTGAGCGGGGCGGCCCGGGGCGGGTCGGCGTAGCGGCGGCGTACAACGCCGGGCTGCTCGACCGGCTCGGTGCCGCCCATGCTCAGAATGAGCCGGACGGCCTGGGCCTGCGCCCAGGTCAGCGGCGACGCCGAACCGGCGGGCCCGCCGTCGCTGAAGCCAATCGAGGCGGTGGCCGGGTCGCTCCCGTACGGCGAGGCGGCCAGGTCCGGGTTCTCCCACGCCTGCTCGGGGACCAGCCCGGTGCCCGAGGACATGGCGCGCATGGCCGACAACAACGCGGCGGCCGTGCCCCGGTCGCGGGTCTGCAGCGCCTGCTCGGCCCGCTCGCCCGCCAGGACCGGCCACACGTGGCCCGAGCCGGTGTTGCCGGTGGGCCACGGCCTGCCCGACGGCGCGCAGGCGGTGGGGTCGGGCTCGTGGCAGTCGCCGTAGCCGTCCTCGGTGCCGGGCGTTTCCGAGCCGTAGCGGTACCAGCCGGGGCCGCTCGCCGTGTCACGCCTGAGCACGCGGTCCACGACCGGGAGGCTGGCCAGCACGTCGGGGTCGTCGGGCGGCAGGATGCCGAGCCTGGTCAGCTCCAGGAAGCCGGCGTCCACGACCCGGCGCTGGTCCTCGGTGGGGCCGCCGTTGCCGAGGTTGTAGGAGACGGCCGCGTCCGGGTCGCCGCCACGTGACAGGCGCACGAAGTAGCGGGGCGCGTACGGGCCGGTCGTGGTGACCGTCCACGTCTTGATCGAGCGGGCGAAGTGGTCGGCGGTGGACCGGTAGAGCCTGGCGCGCGCCCGGTCTCCCTGCCTGTCGGCGATCTCGCCCGCCGCCACCAGCCCGGCGATCTCGGCGGCGATCGTGGACGGCGAGTGGCCCGACTGCTCCTCCCAGCGTTCCACGCCGAACGCGGGCCCGCGCGAGAGCAGGAAGTCGGCCGCCGCCCGCACGCGCGGCCACAACCTCGTGTCGCCGGCCAGGCCCGCCTGGTAGGCCATGAGCAGTGGGTAGGCGGTCTCGTCGAGCTGGTCGCCGCCCGAGTCGGGGGCGAGTTTCCCGTTCAGCAGGGAGTTGCGCGGTAGCCGCCCGTCGGGCAGTTGCTGGCGTTCCAGCAGGAAACGGACCGTGGCGCGGGCAGTGGCCACGTCGCCGGCGGCCAGGAAGCCGGTGAACGCCTCGTACAGGTCGCGGGAGAAGATCTCGCGGTAGGAGCCGAAGTAGACCGGCTTGCCGCCGGGCAGTTCGCCCGCGCCGACCGCCTGCCCCCACGGGCTGGCCAGCGACGCCACGACCGCGCCGGGGAAGGTCTTGTCCTCGCTGGCCTTGAGCACGTTGGCCGACAGCCGGTAGAAGTCGGCGAGCGCGTTCGGCGGCCTGCGCAGCCCGGCGTCGTAGGCGGCCCAGCCGGCCTCGTACCTGGCCCTGGTGTTCTCGAACGGGCGGGACACGGCCTCGCCTGCGGTGCGCAGCGCGGCGGCCCTGTCGCGGCCGAAGCCGAGCGCGAAGGTGACCTCTCCCCTGCCGTCGATCGGCAGCCGGGCGGTGGCGACCACGTTGCCGGACGGGGCCTCGGCGTGGGGGGTCAGCTCGCGGGCGGCGTCGAGTTGGGTGATGCCGTCGCTGGGGGTGCCCGCGTACCCGACGCTCGCCTGCGGAAGCCGCCGCTCGGCCCGCAGCGCCAGGTGGGTGGGCACGGCGTAGTCGCGGGCGGGGGCGGAGGTCTCAGTGTTGGTGTCCCAGACGACAGGAGCGCCCGTGGAGCCGTCCACCGCGCCGCTGTCCGCGCCGCCGTTGGGCTCGCCACCGCCGCCGTTGCCGTTCACGCTCGCGTCGAGGCGGGCGTACAGGCGCAGGTCCGCGGGCTGGAGGCGGGTGCGCACGACCACGGCGTTCCGCTCGGGGTCGGTGACGTAGGTGGTGGTCAGGCGGTAGCGGTCGTTCCTGCCGGTCGAGGTGATCGTGCAGGTCATGCCGGAGCGGTCGGTGGTGACGCGGTAGGTGGTGTCGCGGGCCTGCAGGTCGGTGAACGTCCTGCCGTCGGTCACGACGAACTGCAGGGTCTCGACGTTGGTGTTGTCGATCGTGGGCTCGTACACGTCGGACAGGACGCCGCCCGCGACCGTGTACCAGACCTTGGAGGCGCGCCCGGCTGAGGTGCCCACGCAGTCCTTGCGCGCCATCCCGAAGTGCGAGGCCGCGCCGGGGCCGCCCGGCGCGGGACCGATCGGGGCGGTGATGAGCGCGCCCGTCGTCATCAGGGCAAGGACGCAGCGGTGGATGGCAGGCATGCCAGGGCTCCCCTCCCGACCCCGATGGGTCGAGAGAAGACCAGCCCGGGACGGCTGTCAAGCCGGAGCGGGAACCGTGCTGAACGAGCTGCTCGTGCACGGAACCGGCGACACCTTCATCCCGTGCGATCGAGCAGGGCACTTCAAGACCCGGCGAGCGGTATTCGGAAGATCTCCTGCCAGGCGTAGGCACGCTGCTGTCGCTCAAGCAGAACAAGCGAACACTCCCGCACTGTAAGGCCCACAGATGGGAGGGCGTTCAGCTTCTCAACCGTCTCTATGACGCCTGCGGCAGGAACATCGCTGGAATTGCAATAGGCTATTGTTACGTGCGGGTGAAATTCAGCGTCCTTGACGGGTGCTTTCGGGTGCACCGAAAGAGTTGCCTTGCGAAGGGTGTCACGGAGATGCCTGATCACCTCGACCGGTGAAGCACTGAAGCCGACCGCGCCGGAGGTTCCGCCCAAGGAACCGACGGCAATCTCGAACGGCACCATCTCCGCACAAGCACGCGTCGCAACGACCTGGATCTCCTGGAGTCCGCTCGAAGTCATGTCATCCTCCAAGGCGATTCTGTCCAGCGTGAGATGAAGGCCACCCTCTGGGATCAAATCATAATACGGAAAGGCGATTGCATCTTGGCACCGCTTGACGAGACGCTGTAATTGCGGCGACATCTCGAACGTCAGATACCAGTAGTAGGAGCGTGGAGCCGCAGGACGACTCCAATGATTTGTGAGACGCCGGAGGGCGCGAAAACGCTTGTCGATACCCGTTCCACTCATCTTTGCACTTCCCGCGAAGTCACGGCATGGCGAATATCGCTGAATCGGCTCGAATCGCCCCATCGTTGAGTGGCTTTGCACATGAGTTCCATCGCGCGCTGCTGGATCGATACGATCGGCCGCCCTGCCGAGATGTTCAGCGCATCAAGGGCGAGGTCACTGATATGCCCAGGATCTGCTTCCTTCGAAGAAACCAGCGAAACGGCATGATCTATCATGACGAGAGAACGACTCCAGGGCGAGTTGGATTCACTGATCGTCGGCAGAGCCAGCCTTACATATTGTTGAACTTTTTGCGGCATGCCGAGCGACACATAAGCTGTCGCCGCATTGCTGGCCACTTGCGTCAAACCATAGCAGTCAAACGAGATACTGGAGGGAAGCCCCATTGGGGCCGCGTTGTGCGACATGAGCTCATAAGCTTCATCGACAGCACGGTGAACACCCTCTACATCCCCGAGTTTCCCCAACGCCCGAGCCACGCAGTTAATAGTGAGCCGCACACTCTGCGGCCCGGCACTTGCATAGCCCAAGCCGTCCACCGCCAGACGCAACGCCTCGCTGTAGTTCCGGGCATAGTATTCGCAGAAGCTCTGCAGACCTCGCGCCCATGCCTGCAAGTTCGCGTCCTGCGCGAAATCGCCAAGCTGAAACGCTTCGGCGCAGTACGCGCGCGCCAGCGGAAATTGGCCGCGCCCCACGGCGAGGTATCCGAGCATCCCCGACGTTCCACTCGCGATGCCGAACAGCCGCTCACGCCCTCTCGGATTGCTGCATTCATCGATCAGAGTGTCCGTCCATAGGCGCTGGCGGAGAAGAGAGGGAACGAGGCATGAATGATCCAGTTGTTCGTACCGGAGCATGACATCATCAAGTTCATCTCTCAGATGGTCAATGATTACTGGGTCAACTGAGCGATTCCGCCTGCGCATGCGGCTGAGTACATCATTGATTTCTTCAGCCCTCCCCGAGTCCGGGCGAAGGAGAGCGGGGGAAGTCGGCATCACAGCCACCAGCTCACCTCCTGCTCGGAGTGCTTTGTCGAGTGCGGCCGCGATGGTCCGGCTTGGCCTGCGTCGCCCGTTCTCCAGATCCGCGATATAGCTTTTCCCGACGTTGGCACGACGGGCTGCTTCACGGAGGGACATATCACCACGTAGGCGTCGAAGTCTCTCGCCAAACGTTTCTCCACCCATCCGACGCTCCCGCCATGTTCGCCAGTCCCCAGCGGGCTGCGGACACTTGCGGACAGTAAATCTCTGGACCGTGACCACCGCCACCAGCAACGTTATCCCGTGGGCTGCGGTTTTGGCTCCGTAGCCATAAAAGGCGGCCCCGGTCCGGTGCGGCAACACCCGGAAATCCGGGGCCTTGATCAGGAATTGAGGTCCTGTCCCATGACGAAACCTGAAGCCATCCGGACGCCCAGCACTCGGCGCTGGTGGGAGGGTGCCTGAGATGGCCGGGTATCGAGCGCTGTCGGACGTCGAACTGTACGTGCTTCTGCAGGGCACGGCCCAGAACCCGCAACGAGCCATGGCCCAGGCATCCTCCTTGCGGGACTGGCCGGCCCGGCAACTGTCGGCGTTGCGCAACACCTACCCGGCATGGGAAATCGACCGCGAACGCGATCCGTCCGGACAGGAGTGCTGGACGGCCCGCCTGCGCCGGAAGCTCACCATCGAGATGGCCACGGCCGGGGTCGAGCGAGCCTTCCGTCAGCCTGACGCGATCGCGCTGATGACCGCACTGGCCTGGCAGTCACACCTGATCCGCCGCACGGACCGGCGCGACCCTGGGAAGGTCGCGGTCACGGAGACCGGACGTGGCCTGGCCCGAACCGCCGTACTCGAACTTTGGAAACTGATCCTCTCAGGAGAGGACGACTGACCGCCCCCGGACGGCTGTCAAGCCCGCGCGGCCGGCTCCGGTGTGTCCGTGACCCGGTCCAGACGCAGGTTACGCGTCTCCTTGAACGAGGTCAGCACCACGATCAGGGAGACGATCGCGATCACGATCATGTAGAAGGCGGGCGCGATCGCGCTGCCCGACGCGGACACCAGGCCGGTCGCGACGAACGGGGCCGTGCCGCCGAACAACACGTACGCGGCCGTGTAGCCGATGGCCGAGCCGCTGGCCCGTACCTTCGCCGGGAACATCTCGACCAGCGCGGGCACGTTCGAGGTGCCGATCACCGAGACCAGCATGGCCAGCATCGACGTGCCGATCATCGCCCCGGCCAGCCCCGAGCCCATCAGCCAGAACGCCGGCAGCGGCAGCAGCACGAACCCCGCGCACGCCACGATCAGCATCGGCCGCCGCCCGAACCGGTCGCTGGCCCGCGCCGCGAACAGGCAGGCGACGCTGTAGGCGAGCATCGAGACGACGTTCGTGATCTGCGACTCGCTCTTGGTGTAGCTCAGCTCCTCCGACATGTACGCGATCATGTAGCTGCTCATCAGGTAGTACCCGATCGCGTTGGTGATGCTGTAGCCGAACAGCGTGGCGATCTGCCTGCCGTTGCGGCGCACGGCCTCGCGCAGCGGCGCGGACTCCACCTCGTCGTGCTTCTCCAGCGACCGGAACACGGGCGTGTCCTCGACCTTGGAGCGCAGGTAGAGGCCGATCAGCCCGAGCGGCGCGGCGAGCAGGAACGGCACCCGCCAGCCCCAGCTCTCCAGCGCCCCGGCGCTCAGCGTCGAGGTGAGCAGGAAGCCGACGCCGGAGCCCGCCACGCTGGCCAGGCCCACGGTCACGGGCACGGCGGCGGCGAAGCGGGCCCTGCGGCCCTCCGGGGCGTACTCGACGATGAACGCCGAGGCCCCCGTGTACTCGCCGCCGGTGGAGAAGCCCTGGGCGCAGCGCAGCAGGAACAGCAGGATCGGCGCGGCCATGCCCCACGAGGCGTAGGTCGGCAGGATGCCGATGAGGAACGTGGCGCCGCTCATCGTCAGGATGGTCAGGGCCAGCATCCTGTTGCGGCCCAGGCGGTCGCCGTACCGGCCGAAGAAGGCCGCGCCGAGCGGTCTGGCGATGAAGCCGCCCGCGAAGATCGCCCAGGTGGCGAGCAGCGCGGCGGACTTGTCGTACTCGGGGAAGAACAGCGCGGCGATGGTCGCGGACATCACCGCGTACGCAGCCGAGTCGAACCATTCGACGAAGTTGCCGATCGCCGAGGCCAAGGAGACCTTGCGCCGGACGTCCGCCGTGATGTGGGGGGTCGTCATGATGTGCTCCCTATGGGGTGTGACGGAGGCGGAGCTGCGCGCGCTGGATCTTCCCGGTCGCCGAGCGGGGCAGTTCGTCGACGAACTCGATCTCGCGCGGGTAGGCGAAGCGCGAATGCGTGCTCTTCGCGAACTCGCGGATCTCCCGTGCCAGCTCCTCGCTCGGCCGGTGGCCGGGCGAGAGCAGGACCCACGCCTTGACGGCCTGGCCGCGTACGGGGTCCGGCACCCCGGCCACGCCCACGTCCGCGACGGCCGGGTGGGCACGCAGCGCCCCCTCGATCTCGTCGGGGCCGACGCGGTAGCCGGAGGTCTTGATCACGTCATCGACGCGGCCGAGGAACCAGTAGTAGCCGTCCTCGTCCACGCGCGCGTGGTCCTTGGTGTGGAACCACTCCCCGCCGAACACCTCCTCGGTGGCCTCGGGGCGGTTCCAGTAGCCGAGCGGGAACTGCGGATTGCTCCGCGCCCGCAGGCAGATCTCGCCGACCTCGCCCGCCGGCACCGGGCGCTCCTCCTCGTCGAGGAGGGCGACGTCCCAGCCGGGCAGCGGGCGCCCCATGGAGCCCTCCTTGACCGGCGTGTCAGGGAAGTTCCCGATCAGCGGGTACGACTCGGTCGAGCCGTAGTAGTCGAGCAGCGTCACGCCGAACTGCTCGCGGAACCACCGGATCAGGTCGGCGGTGAGCGGCTCGTTGGCGCAGCAGACCGTGCGCAGCTTCTGGGGATGCTTCGTGCCCGCGTCCGGCACCAGCTCGCGCATCTTGCGCAGGAACGTGGGGTTGACCAGCGCGGTCGTCACCCCGTTGCGCGCCATGCCGGCCAGCAGCCCCGCCGGGTCGAAGCCGGCCTCGGGGCGGTAGACGTAGTGCACGGCGCCCGCCCGCAGCGGGCCCATGAGCTTGGCCATCGACCAGGCCCACTCCCCCGCGCCGTAGAAGACGTCGCCGGGGCGCAGGTCGTGGCAGACCTCGAACTCGTTGTGGCCGAGCAGTGTGCGGTGCGCGTGCACGATGCCCTTGGCCGGGCCGGTCGTGCCGGAGGTGTAGAAGATCAGCGCCGGGTCGTCGGGGGCGGTGTCGGCGTCCTCGAACTCGGCCGGCAGCCGCGCGATCATCGGATCGTCCACGTCCAGCACGGGCCCGTCGTAGCCGCCCGCCCTGCCCACCGCGTGTGCCTCGGTGACCAGCACGCTCGCGCCGGAGTCGGCCAGGCGGTAGGAGATCTGGTCGTCGGCCCACAGCAGGGACATGGTGACGAGGACGGCTCCGGTGCGCAGGACGCCCAGGTAGGTCGCGGGGGTGTCGGTGCGCTGCGGCAACATCACCGCCACCCGGTCGCCCGGACGTACGCCCAGGCCGCGCAGGCAGGCGGCGATCTGGCGGGAGCGGTCCTGCACCTGGCCCCAGTGGATCTTCTCGTGGGCGCCCGTGTGGTCCTCGAAGATCAGGGCGAGGTTCTCGCGGGGGTGGCGGTCGGCCACGTCCACGGCCATGTTGTAGCGCTCGGGAACGCTCCAATACGTCATTTGGCGCGTCCCTTGAGGAAACGGGACATCTCGCGCTGCGGCTCGCCCGAGGCGTACGCGGCGGCGTGCACCTGCTTGGCCGCCGTCACGGCGTCGGCCAGGGCCTGGCTCTCCAGCTCCCGCAGCCGCCCCTTGGTCGCCGCCACGGCCCCGGGAGGCAGCGCGGACAGCTCCTTGGCCTGCGCGACCGCCGCCGCCAGCACCTCGCGCTCACCGACGAGCCTGGTCAGCAGGCCGAGCCGCTCCGCCTCCGCCCCGTACACCAGCCGCCCGGTCAGCGTGAACTCGGTGGTCCTGGCGCGGCCGAGGATGTTCCACATGGCCCAGATGCCGGTGATGCTGGGGATGCCGGACAGCACCTCGGGCTGCCCCATCCGTACGCCGGCGTGCCCGATGCGCAGGTCGGCCAGCAGCGCGTACTGGAAGCCCGACCCGGCCGCCACCCCGTTCACCGCCGCCACGACCGGCTTGTCCAGGTCGAGCACCGCCCGGTAGAGCCGGTCGAACCCGTCGATCCACGCGTCGGAGGCGGCGTGGTCGTCGGGGTCGATCGTGGCCGTCTCGCCGAGGTCCTGACCCGCGCAGAAGGCCCGCCCGGCCCCCGTGAGCACGACCGCCCCCACCTCGGGATCGGCCCCGGCCGCGCCCAGCAGCTCGATCAGCCGCTCGCGCATGACGGCCGTCCAGGCGTTGAGCTTCTCGGGGCGGTTCAAGGTGATCACCGCGACGGGTCCGTCACGGTCCAGCAGCACAGTCATAAGCATCCCTTCGCAGCTCAACGAGCTTTCCGGGGATACAACCAGGTGCGACCGCGCCGAGGCCAACATCAATAACGACCCTTGGCGATATCACAGCGGTATGGTGAGCCGGATGGAGCTACGCCACCTGCGCTACTTCGTCGCCGTGGCCGAGGAGTTGCACTTCGGCCGGGCGGCGGAACGGCTGCACATGGCGCAGCCGCCGCTGTCGCAGCGCATCCGCGATCTGGAGCGGGAGCTGGGCGTGCGGCTGTTCGACCGCAACCCGCACCGCGTCACGCTGACCGAGGCCGGGGCACTGCTGCTGGAGCACGCCCGTGGGGTGCTTGACCGCGCCGACGCCGCCCGCGAGGCCATGCGCCGCATCCGTCCCGGAGCGACGGGGGTGCTGCGCGCGGGGGTGCCGCCGGACACGACGCCGATGGCGCTGCGCACACTGGTGTCCCGCTTCACCGAGCGCGTGCCCGACGTACTGCTCGAACTGCACGAGCTGACCACGGCCAGCCAGGTCGCCAAGCTGCGCGCGGAGGAGCTGGACGCGGGCCTGGTCAGGCACCCCTGCGACACGGTGGGGCTGGAGTCCAGCCAGGTCGTGCACCGCCGGCTGGGCGTGGTGCTGCCGGCCGGCCACCGGGCCGCCGAGCAGGAGGAGGTACGCCTGCGCACGCTCGACGGCTCACCACTGGTGATCTTCCCGCGCGACATGGCGCCCCACCTCTACGACCACATGCTGGAGGCGTGCCGCGACAACGGCTTCCTGCCCAGCGCGATCCGGCACGCCCGCAACCCGCACTTCGTGCACGGCCTGGTCATGTCGGGGCTGGGGGCGCACCTCAACGAGGAGCCCTACGACGAGTTGCCGGCCGGGCTGGTCTGGCGGCCGATCGACGAACCCCGGCTGACCTGGTCCACCTCCGCCGTGTGGCCGCCGGTGCAGGGCGGGGAGGTCATCACGGCGTTCGCCGACGCCGCCCTGGCCGGGCTGCGGTCGGTCGGCCACGCCTGACGGGTGTGGTTCCATAGACGATCATGATCACTCATGGTCGGCGGGTTTTAGTGGTGGCGCTGGTGGCGGCCCTGCTGCTGCTCGTGGGGCTGGGGGCGTACCGGCTCATGAACGCGCGCACGTTTCAGATCGCCGGGCAGCTCACGGCCCGGGTGGAGATCGCGGAGAAGGTCGTGGCCCTCACCTTCGACGACGGGCCCGACGAGCACACCCGGGAGATCCTCGACGTCCTGGAGGCGGAACGGGTGCGCGCCACCTTCTTCGTCGTCGGCTCCAGCCTGCGTGACCGGCCGCAGGACGGCCGGGCGCTGGTGGCGGCCGGGCACCAGCTCGCCAACCACACCTACACGCACCGCCGCATGGTCTTCGTCACCCCCGACACGGTCGCCGACGAGGTGGAACGCACCGACGCCCTCATCCGCGCGGCCGGGCAGCGCGGCGACATCGCCTTCCGGCCGCCCACCGGCAAGAAGCTGCTCACCCTGCCCCTCTATCTGGCCGGGCACGACCGCCACACCGTCATGTGGGACGTGGAGCCCGACTCCGGCCGCACCCCCGGCCCCGCGCAGATCGTCTCGGAGGTGCGCGAGCAGGTCCGTCCGGGCTCCATCGTCCTGCTGCACCCCTGGTACGGCAGCGGCGCCAACACCCGCGCGGCGCTCAAGGGCCTGATCGAGGCCGTGCACGGTCAGGGCTACCGTTTCGTCACCGTCTCCGAGCTGCTCGCCCTGAGCTGATCTCGGTCCCGCTCATCCGGAAGGCGGTCTCCAGCGAACCAGGGGCTATGGACGGCAGTCCAACCCATTGGAACGGTCCTGGCCGGGGGTGGTCATGGCCGCATTCGTTCGTGACACACGCACCGGGGGCGGTGCGCAGGGGGACTTATGAACATCGGCGCATTGTCGCGCCGGCCCGCCACGGCCGGTGCGAGACGGGGGACGGCGAGGACCATCGTCACGGCCGTCCTGATGACGGCGGCGTGCGGCATCGGCCAGCTCGTCGCGACGACGACAACCGCGCGGGCCGCCACCGCGGGAGCCTTGTCCGCGTACCAGGAGCGGAGCCACAAGCCGGTCGACTGCGACCGCGTCAAGTGCGTGGCGCTCACCTTCGACGACGGCCCGGGAAAGCACACCGACGCGCTGCTGGGCCATCTGGCGGCCTACCGGGCGCGGGCCACGTTCTTCGTCGTGGGGCAGAACGTCGCGGCGAACCCGGACATCGTGCGCAGGGCGTACGAGGCGGGGCACGAGATCGGCGGCCACACCTGGTCGCACCCGAACCTGACGAAGTTGTCGGCCGCCGAGGTGCGCTCCCAGTTCGACCGTGCCGATCAGGCGATCAAGGCGGCCATCGGGGTCGCTCCGAAGCTGGTCCGGCCGCCGTACGGGGCCTTCAACGAGACCGTGCGCATGCAGACAGAACGTCCGCTGGTGATGTGGAGCGTGGACACCCTGGATTGGCGCTTGCGTGACAGCGCCAAGGTGACCGACAAGACGCTCAAGTCGGTACGTCCCGGGAGCGTCATCCTGTTCCACGACACCCATCCCACAACGGTGGCGGCCATGCCGCGCGTGCTGAAGGCCCTGTCCGAGCGCGGCTACAGGTTCGTCACCGTCAGCCAGCTCTACGGGGGCAAACCGCCCAGGCTGGTCTACGGGCGCGACTGAGGCGCGTCGAGGGCTCGTACCGGACTCTTCTCGTCTTCGGTGAACCCCGGTCGGGGGGTCGCCGTATCTGTCGGTGTGAGCGGTGATCGCGCATGAACCTCGACCAGAAAGGATGCGGCACCGGCAGCAGGGACGCCGCGCAGGCCGGGCTCCCCGGCCTGCGCGGGCTGCGGGCCTCGGTGTTCGCGGTCGTGTGCGTGCTCTCCGCGCTCGCCATGCACGTGCTGGCCGGCGGGCCGATCGCCGGGCTGGGGACCGTGGTCGCCGCGACCGTGGTGACGGGGGCAGGGGCGTATGTGCTGGCCCGGCGTCGCCGGTCCCCGGGCACGCTGCTCGCCGTCTCATTCGCCGCTCAGTACGGCATGCACCAGCTCTTCTCCTCCGGCCCTTGGACGGCTTCCTCCGCCGACGGCAGCACCCTCTCCTGGGCCGCTTCCTCCGCCGACGGCAGCACCCTCTCCTGGACGGCTTCCTCCGCCGACGGCAGCACCCTCTCCTGGACGGCTTCCTCCGCTGCCGCCCAGCACCACCAGCTCCTCGACGCGGCCGGCCACCACGGCGGCGGGATCCATGGGTGGGCCGGGATGTTGCTGGCGCACGTGCTGGTGGCCGCCGCCTCGGCGTGGTGGCTGGATCGCGGCGAGACGGCGCTGGCCACGATGCTGCGTCTGCTGGCCTGCTCGCTGCACGATCTGTGGGCGCTGCTGACCGCCCGGGACGCGCCGCCGCCCGCCCCGCCCGCGCGCCGCCTGCCTGTGGTGGTGGCCACGGGGCCCGCGGGCGTGATCACTTCCCAGGTACTGGCTTGGGCTCTGTGCCGCAGGGGGCCACCGCGCTAGGGGTTAGCTCTTCAGGCTGATTTTTCCCGACATTTCGTGATGTGCGACTTGTCCAGGTCCGCATGCCGAAAAGTCTTCCCTGGCGCACGGCTGTTCGCGTACCGCACGCCCCGGTGCCCCTGGCGCCCGCTCGTCCGCGTACCGCCGCGCCCGTTCTACCCGCGTGCCTCCGGAACGGAGCCCCCCATGACCTCTGTCGAGACGCGGCCGGAAACCGCCGCGCCCGCCCCCGTCAAATCCCCCTCCTCCTCACAGCGCTACCGGGCCGTCTGGCGCTGGCACTTCTACGCCGGCCTCTTCGTCGCCCCCGTCCTGCTCGTGCTGGCCGTCACCGGCTCCATCTACCTGTTCAAGGAGCCCTTCGAGGCGTGGCGCTACCAGGACGTACGCACGCTCGCCCAGCCCATCACCACCGCCCGCCCCCTGTCCGAGCAGGTCGCCGCGGCCCGGCTCACCCACCCGGGCACGCCCGTCATGTCCGTCATCCCGCCCATGTCCGCCGACCGAACCACCCGCGTCATCCTGCAGGGCGCCGACACCGGCCCCTTCGCCCAGGGCATCTCCGTGTACGTCGATCCGGGCACGGCGACCGTGGTCGGCGAGATCGACGACGGGGCCACGTTCATGCGCGTCATCCGGACGATCCACGGCGAGCTCATGTCCGGCACGGTCGGCGACCGGATCGTGGAGATCGCGGCCTGCTGGGCGCTGATCCTCGTGGCGACCGGCACGTACCTGTGGTGGAGCGGCCGGCGTACCCGCAGGAAGCCCACCCGCCCGGGTCGTGGACGGCTGCGGCGGCTGCACATCCTGTCGGGGGTCGGCGGCGGCACGGTGGTCGTGTTCCTCGTCGTGTCCGGGCTGCCGTGGTCGGGGGTGTGGGGCGACGGGCTGCAGCGGATCCAGGACCGTACGGGCTCGACGTACCCGAACGCCTCCGACTACCCGCACCTGTCCACCCCGCCCCTGTCCGGCGACCTGTCCGCCAACCCGGACGCCAAGGTGCCCTGGGCCGCGGAACGACTCCCCGTACCCGCCTCGACCCAGGATCCTGGAGGGGACGGGCACGCCGGGCACGGTGCGACCGGTGGTGACGCGGTGCTGCAGCCCGGCGCCCTGCCCATCGAGCAAGCGCTGGCCGCCGCCAGGCCCGCGATCCGGTCCTGCCCGCCCGGCGAGTGCGACCTCAAGGTGCTGCTGCCCGACGGGGCCAAGGGCGTTTACACGGTGGTGGCCGAGCCGCGCCGTGACCCGGCGGACGCGCAGACGTTGCACGTCGATCAGTACAGCGGCCGGGTGCTGGTCTCCTACGGCTGGGCCGAGTATGGCGTCCTGGCCAAGGCCGTCGAGCAGGGCGTCGCGCTGCACGAGGGCCGCCGCTACGGCACCGCCAACCTGATCGTGATGCTGGGCGCCTGCCTGACGCTGATCACGCTGGTCGTCACGGGAGCGTGGATGTGGTGGAAGCGCCGCCCCCGAGGCCGCGCCGGCGCCCCCGCCCGCACCACGGACAGGCGGACGTCGTACGGGGTGATCGCGATCATGGCGGTGCTCGGCCTGCTGTTCCCGCTGGCCGGCGTGACGATGGCCGTGGTGTTGCTGATCGACTGGCTGGTGTTGCGCCGTGTCCCGGCCCTCGCCCGCGTGTTCGGCTGAACCACGGGCCCGTACGGGATCAGCGGACGAGTGACCAGACGTGCGCCGTCTGGTCACGGCTGGCGCTGACGGCGACCGGCCGGCCATCGACCAGGCCGGTCGCCACCGACCACACGGAGTCGTCGTGCCCGGTGAACGGCGTGCCGATCTGCTTCCTCGTACGCAGGTCCCACACGCGAACCGTCTTGTCCTCGCTCCCCGTCACCGCCACCGGCACCTCACCCAGGCTGATGAACGCCACCGACCACACCCAGTTCGTGTGACCCGTGAGCGGCGCGCCGAGGGGTTTCCTGGTGGTCAGATCCCAGACGCGGACGGTCGTGTCCTCGCTGCCGGTGATCGCCACGGGCACGCCGTCCAGGTTGCCCATCGCCACCGACCGCACCCATCCGGTGTGCCCGGTCATGGGCGCGCCGAGTTGCTTGCGGGAGGCCAGGTCCCACACTCGCACGGTCCTGTCGTCGCCGGTGGTGACCGCGATGGCCCTGCCGCCGACCTGCCCCGCCGCCACCGCCCACACCGGACCCTTGTGGCCGGTCAGAGGCCGGCCGTCCTGTTTGCCGGAACGCAGGTCCCACACCCGGACGGTGCCGTCGGCGGAGGCGGTGATCGCGACGTGCCGGTCGCCCATCCTGACGGTGGCCACGCCCTTGACGTCGCCGGTGTGACCGGCCAGGGTGCGGGGCTCGCCGGATCGCCCGGTGCCCAGGTCCCAGACGCGGGCGGTGTCGTCGTCGCTCGCGGTGATGGCGATGGGCGTGCCGTCGAGCTGGTCGAGGGCCACCGACCTGACCCATTCGGTGTGACCGGTGAGCCGGCGGGTCTCGTTCGAGGTGCGCAGGTCCCACACGCGGGCGGTCTCGTCGTCGGAACCGGTCAGGGCGACGGGCACGCCGTCCAGGGTGCCGATGGCCGCCGCCCGCACGTCGTTGGTGTGCCCGGTCAGCTCGGCGCCCGGCTGCGGCGGCGTGGCGGTCGCGATGGCGAACGAAGTCGCGGGTACGACCTGCCCGGTACGCGGCCACATCGCCACCGCCAGAACGGCCGCCGCCACACAAACGGCCACCCCACCGGCAACCAGCGCCCGCCGCGGCACCCGCCGCCCGGGTGACGGGGAAGAGGGGGTCGAGGGGTCCGAGGGGTCCGTCTTCGGCGTTGCGCCGTATCCTTGCCGCGAGTCCGCATCCACAGGCCCCGCCGACCCACGCCCGGCCGCATCCACAGGCTCCGTCGCCCCACGCCCGGCCTGATCCACAGGCTCGCCCGGCACCCGCCCGGCCGGATCCACAGGTTCGCTGGGCACCGGCCCGGCCGGATCCATGGGCTCGGTGGGCACCGGCCCGGCTGGTAAGCGCTCGACGGGCGCGGTCGGCTCCAGCGGCTTGGTGGGCGCCTGCCCGGCAGCCACATCCCCGGCGGGCGTGCCCGGCTCCACGGGCTCGGTGGGCGCCCGCCCGGCGGCGACGGCCGGGATCGTGGCTGCGGGGGTGGCGCCGCCGGTCAGCGTGCTGACGAGTTGTTCGGCCGTGAAGCGACGCGCCGGGTCCTTGTCCAGGCAGGTCACCACCAGCGACCGCAACGAGTCCGGCACCCCCGACAGATCCGGCTCTTCGTACAACAACGCCCGCAAGACCGCGGCCACCGAATCCCCCGCGAACGCCCGCCGCCCCGTAGCCGCGAACACCATGGTGGCGGCCCAGCTGAACACGTCCGCCGACGGCCCGACAGGATCCATGCTGACCTGCTCGGGCGCCATGTACCCCGGCGTGCCCATCGCCCCGGTCTGGGTGACGGCGTGATCGAGCGCGCGCGAGATGCCGAAGTCGATCACGACCGGCCCCTCGGGCCCGAGGATGACGTTGCCCGGCTTGAAGTCGCGGTGCACGACCCCGGCCCGGTGGATCGCGGCCAGCGCGGTCGCGGTGGCCACGGCCAGCCGATCCAGCCCGCCGCCGGTGCGGGGCCCGTCCCGCCGCACGACGCGTTCGAGCGAATCCCCGCGCACGTATTCGCTCACGATGTACGGCCGCTCGTCGTACATCCCCATGTCGAGCACCCGGGCCGTACAGAAGGGAGCGACCCGGCGCGCCAGCTCCACCTGCCGGAAGAACCTGCGGCGGTCCTTCTCGTCCTCCGACATCCGGCCGTGCAGCACCTTGATCGCGACCTCGTCACCGGACGAGCCCAGCCCCAGGTAGACCGCCCCCTGCCCGCCCTCCCCGAGAAATTCGGTGAGCCGGTATCCGGCGATCCGCCCAAGATCTCCACCCAGTCGCGGACCTGACAAATGGCCCACCTCTCCACCCTCGGACAGCAGCCCCAGCACGGATACTACGATCCAAAAGCTCCCGCCGGATTAACCGGAAAGGCGATAACGTCCGAGCCCAGGAAATGGTCATGAGAAAGTCACCTGCCATTTCCCGGCCCTTCATTGAAGTAGCGCGTGTCGGCAGGCGCGGTAGCCGCACCGTGCGCAGTCGGCCAGACCGGAGCGCCGGGCGTCTCATGCGGGCGGTCTTGTGCCGCCGAGGCGGAGCGGGCCTGTCGTCACAGTTGCGGCTTGCGTCAACCCCCTAGCCACCGCTGCCGATCTGCCGTCGTTCCGAGACCAGGACCCTCCAGGTGTTCCTCGGCAGCGCTGTTTTCAATGACTTCAAGGAGTCGCTGGGCGAGAAGATCAGGAACTCCATCCCCACGTACCGGCTCACCGCCTCGAAGATGCTCTTGGTGACGGGTTCCGCGGCCACGGGCAGCGACCCCACGACGCTCGGAGCCACACGGTGCGCCAGGCGGGTACCCCGGACTGCGAAGTCCGCCACCCTGGGCAATCTGTGCCGCAGGAGGATCAACAGTTTGGTCGGCTGGCGTGACGACATGGGAAAGCGCCTGCGAATGAAACTACAGATGGTCTTCCAGTAGTCGTTGAACGCTTCCAGCAACAGGTCTTCACTTGCCTCGGTGACGACACCGTCGACCAGAGTGGCCCGCAGCGTCCTTGCGTCAGCCCCCAAGGCCCGCAGCTCCAGGATGTCGGACATGCGAAGAAGAGCGAAAGCATCAAGGCCAGGCCCGTCGATCAACTGGAAAGCGTGCTCCAGAAGAAGATCGTCAACGGTGATGACCCTTTCCTGGCGACGCGCGGAGCGGAAGAGCCACTCAGCGCTCCGATCGGGAACCCCGTGCCTTCCATCGCTTCCCGACAGGTCGACCCCGAAGTGAGCGGAGTAGGCCGCCTCGTCCAGGTAGCCCTGCATCATCACCAGATTGGCGGCGGCCTCTTCCGTCTTCGCGAGTTGGAACACATCGTTGTGCGAGAACCAGGGCCGGTCGACGATCTCTCTGTACCTTCTGACGAACTCCGCCGGCAGCCGATGGAGTTCGGCCGCCAGAGGCGACGCGGCCGAATCGAGCCCTTCGCGGATCCGGTTCTGGAAATCGGACTTCACGCTGACGTAGTCATAGCGCACAGGACGGGCGTCTCCGCGGGCCAGCGTCCAATCGAGGTCCCTCGCCAGTTCGAGCGCGTCCGCCCGGAAGGCCACGTCCGCCCGGATCGAGCCCACGCCCGGTATCCGCTGCGTTATCCAGGTACGGACGACGTCTTCCAAGACGGCGCACGGCCTGAACTCGTCGGAGGTGACGAACATGCCATCCCGTACGCCGACCCGGACCAAGCCCTCGCTGATACCGTCACGAAGCTGGTTGAAAAGATTCGGGCCGGTGATCCTCCCCGCCCGCCCGCTGAACCCGTCGAGAACATGCGGGTTGTCCAGGAGTTGGGTGTCATGCAACAGAATGGTGTCGCTGAACAGCAACGAGAAGTTGACCAGACCCAGAAGTTGCTTGTGCGACCATTCACTCTGCAGGGTCGGCTGTAATTGCCCCAGCTGCAATCCACTCACCTCCCCTCAGGGGGAGAGCAACTCGTTGAAACGCACGCAGCCCATGGGCAGTTGCGCCCACAACGCATCGTAGTTTGCGGCAAGACCATTAAGACGACTTTCCCGCTCCGGGACCCGCCACGGCTCCGAGTACAGGACGCCCTCCACCCGGGCGGCCACAATCAGCTTGGCACACATGAAGCACGGCTGGTAGCTGGTCACGAGAACACTGCTCAGCATTTCCGTGCCGTTGTGCAGGGCGGCCAGCAGAACCGACTGCTCGGCATGCAGGCAGAGACAGAGATCGTATCCGATTCCGTGCTCGTAGCGGTGGGCCGCGGCAGCGCACCTCACGCAGCCACCCTCGTCACAACGCCGCATTCCGTCAGGTGCGCCGTTGGCGCCGGTTGCCAGCACCACCCCGTCCAGGGAGACCAGGGCGGCACCAACCTTGCGCTTGACGCAGTTGCCTGTGCGACCGACCGCGAATATCGTCTCCTCGACGGAGCTGATGATCTCCGACGGCCATGACCAGGCGTCGCTGAGTCCGCTTGCCACCGCTGTCGACCGCCTCTTGTAGTCGGAACGCGAAATCGGATCGGAAGGCCGAAGGACACGGCCCCCGCAAGTCGCCCACCGGCGCCTATGGCCGCAGGCATCACTCCCGGCGCACCAGGTCTCGATAGGGCACGCGAACCAGCCTGTCGGGATCCAGCCCAAGTGAGTCAGCCGTGCTTCGCAACAGCTTCCGCGCATCCTGAACCTCACGCATCCGGACTTCGAGCTCCAGGAAAACCCCCACGCCGACCACCCGGTCAAGCCCTGCTTCCACACCCTGGTCGTTCACGAAGACCTTACGTGTCTTGTCGACGACGCAGTATTTGACGAAGTCCAGGCGATCCAGAAGGCGGAAGGCGATGTCGGAACTCCCGGTGACGTCCAGGTCGATTTCTTCCTTCCAGAACTCGTCTGCGATCTTCATCTCATCCGTGCTCGGAGGTTTCCAGGTAATCATCTCCCGGGAGCCTTCTTGCCGAATCCTCAGACACTCTTCCGTCTCGATGAAATCCTTGTGACGCGACGTGAAGTATGTGTCGATTTGATGGGTCGCCGTGCGCTCCTGAAACCCCATCCCAGCAAGACGAGATGTGATATCCCGCTCATCTTCGGAAGCGAGTCGATAGCGGACCTCCACCTCTAGCGCCGACATGGTCATGTTTCGAATCGTAGCATCGGCACTCCATCATCCGTACCGAAGGCGAGATGGCACGAGCCCCGCACCTTCGAACAAGGCGAACATGTACACCCCTTTAACTGTACGACGCTCATAAAATGATCTCCTACTCGGCAGATCCGTGAGATCGAAGAACTCGCTCCGCGAGTAGAATTTGACCCCCGCGTCCTTCAGGAACCGCAAATAATACTGGTGTCGGAGTCTGCCCCACTTGCTCTCATATTGGGGGTTCATCACCTCTACCACCATCGCACGGCGCGCGACTCGAACCGTCTCACGAATCAGCCTGCCCGCCTCCGACGGCTCGACGTGGTGCAGCGCGTTCTTGCACAGAGAGACATCGAAGATCGCGTCCTCGAACGGCAACGCCGTCGCGTCGTGATTGGTGAACATCACCACGCAGCGTGCCGGGAGGTCCGTGCACCGTGTTTGCAGGAGTTCGACCTGGGGCCAGGCGACGTCGTTGCCGACGACCAGCGCGAGACTCCCTTCTATGGCGAGTTCGAGGCACAGGTCGTTCTCGCCGCATGCGACGTCGAGAAAGGTCCTGGCCCCTTTCCTGGACGCGTGCGCGACTATCTCGTCCCGTACCTCCGAAACGGGCGTCTCTCCGAAGAACCTGGATGCGATTCGTAACATCGGTTTGAGGAGGCGGTGATGCAGGACAAAGCGCCGGCGGTATCGCACCGCGATGTCCAACTCACGGTCATAGGACGGCGCTGGACGACTCGAGTTGACAGCCAGCCGGACGCCCGCCGCACGCAGGATCTCGGTGTCGAGATCAGGCGCCGTGATTCCCTTCAATTCAGCCAGGGGAAAACCGTTCAACGTAGAACCCGAAACCCCGTTCAGCGTCCCCGGTCCAGGACGGATTCGTGTGAGGAACGCCACGCCCAGCCGCCGCAACATCAGGTCGGCGAATTCGACGATCTCCTCGACGAACGCGAACGGTTCGACATCTCGCGGATGGTCCACCGGATCCACATGCCTCCGTGCGAGGCTCATGGCGGTGACCAGGAAGCCGCCCCTCGTTCCCGTGCCGATCGATTCGGTGACAAGCCTCCAGCAGGTCTGGTCATCTCGCCGCGACGAAGCTAGATAAACAGTTCCTGAAAGGGTGTACGGCAGGAGGAGCGCGAAATGGTCCTCGACGAGAGAGGACGCGGAGTTGCATTGACGCAAAGAGGACCTGCGGCTCTTGAATACGGGCAGCTTCCCATACATCATTCGGAGCGCCGCATATTGGTCGTTCAGCACCGACACGTCCGGCTCCCGTCTTCTCGCCCGTCGCGAGCAATACGCCGGCTGCCGGTCGGACCGGCGGGCGCCGGTGTGCCGGCCGTCTTCCCTCCCGCCGTCAGGCTACGCTGCCTTTATAGCCTCGGGAAGAGGAGGGCTGCCGATCCCGCCGTTGAAACGTCTTGCCGCGTTTCCGATAATGGGGGCTCCGGCAGCACATATTTGAAAGACCCTCTTTACGGACCTCTGCGCTCGGCGAGTTCACCGCGGACACGATGTGAGCTCGCCGAGCGCACGCCGCCGTAACGTTAGGCCAGCAGTCCCGCGACCGCCAGGGCCGGTTCCGGGTGCTCGCTCAGCAGCGCGCTCACCTCCTCATGCCCACCGGTGCCGCCGCTGCTCCCAGGTGCCTGCCACTCACCCTCACACCCCAGCACCCCGGCCACCGCGTCGCACGCCGCCGGATGCCCGCGCAGCAGCTCCGCGACAGGCCCGGAGGCCACGGGAGCAAGAGCGGCGGCGGCGGCGGGCTTGGGGTGGGCCGTCCACGGCGGTACCCAGGCGTCCACCGCCGTCAGCGAGCCGGGGAACGTGCGCCCGGCCTCGCGTACGAGCACCGGCACCAGCTCCCCCGCCCCGTCCCGCAGCGTAGTGATCAGCTTGGGCAGCCAGGGCAGCAGCACGTTGTCCGGCAGCCGTCCGAAAGCCTTCGAAATCACCTCCACCACGAACCCGGACAGCCCGGGAGCCGGCTCCATGGCCTGTACGAACCCGGTGATATAGAGCGGGAACGACGGGATGACCAGCGGGTTGGCCAGCAGCTCGGCAACCCGCGCACGCAGCTCGGCCAGGGGCAGCAGCCCGAGCTGGTGACGGGCGGCCCACAGCAGCGCCACCTTGTCGGGTGACTCCGGATGCGACTGCTGCACCGACAGTTCGAGCTGCGCCCGGTCGCAGCCGAGCGCCAGCGCCAGGCTCTCCATCGAGAACAGGAAGCCCAGCATGGCCGCCACCTGCCGCACGCCGGTGTCGTCGGCCACGAAGGCCGTCGGCAGCAGCGTGCAGTAGTGCGCGTAGCCGGTCTTCACGAACGACTCGCACCAGGCGGGCAGCTCCGGCTCGTTGGCCCGGTAGTACGCGAGCAGCCGGCGGATCCTGCGCAGCACGTCGGGCGCGTCGTCCACGGTGCGTTCGGCGGCGAGCAGTTCCACCGCCCGCGCCCCCAGCTCGTCGGTGAAGCGCCCGCTGCCGAGGAACATGATCGAGTCCTCGACCGCCCCCAGCGCCACGGCCGCCGTCGCCTTGGCATCCCACACCGAGCGCCGCAGCCGCTGCTCCAGCACCTGCTCGATGGTGACGCCCTCGTAGCCGAGCTCGATGATCAAACGCTGGTGCTTGCCGAACGACAGGTCCCAGCTCTCCTGGAGCGAGCGCTCACCCAGCTTGCGCTCGCCCATGATGGGCCGTACCGCGTCGGACGGCAGCAGGTACCGCAACATCCACAGCAGGTCGGAGCAGGGCACCAGCTCGGGCTCGGCGTGCAGGTTGAGCAGCGCCCGCTGGATCGTGCGTTTCTCCAGGTCCAGCCCGAGCGGTTTCAGCCGGTCATAGACGTTCCTGGCCAGCGGCGGCATCGCGTCGTAGCCGACCTCGCCGACGCGGTCGCCGCCGAGCAGGATCTCGCACAACCGCCGCACGTCGCGCTTACCCGGCACGACGTCCTTCTCGATGCAGGTGACGGCGGCATCCTGGAAGTCGTACGGCGTGGGCCTGGCCCGGTTGCGCATGCCCGCCAGCAGGATCGAGGTCTCGTAGACCGCGATCGCGTCGGCGGTGCTGGACAGGTAGCCGTTGCGGCGGGCCAGCCGGACGATGTCCACCGACCAGCCGAGCAGCTCCGCGTCGTCCAGCGGGTCGAGCACGGGCGGCGCGGACAGGAACCCGGTCAGCTTGTCGGCCACCTCGCCCCGGGGCACGGGCGCGGGCAGCTTGGCCGCGCGCTTGCGGGCGCCCTTCTGCCCGGCCAGCTGGAACGGGGTCAGCTTGCCGCGCGTCAGCGCCTTGGCCCAGGTCGCCGCCGCGATCGACACCGAGCCCGAGGCCAGCCCGAACTGCGCCTCGATGGCCGAGTGGCTGGAGGGGATAAGGCCGTACAGCCACTTCGTGTTCGTGCGCGGGCTGATCTCGAAGGGGGCCGTGGACTTCAGGCCGAACTGCTCGACGTGGCTGGCGGCGTGGAAGGCGCCGCACACGTACAGGCAGTCGGCCGGGTCGGCGCCGGAGTCGGCCAGGTGCTCGCGCATCCTGGTCCACATGTAGCGCTCGCGGTCCTCATCCAGCCTCAGCCGCTCGCCGTCGGGGCCGAGACGGCGGAACAGGCTGCCGATCAGCACCATGACCTGGCGGTAGGTGTCGTAGTCCGCGCCGGACAGGGGCTGCTCGACGTACTGGTCCCACCACTCCGACCAGTGGCGCACCTTGCCGTGGTGCAGCAGGTGCTCCTCCAGCTCGGCGAAGCGGGGGCGCAGGTCGCCGATCTCGACGCCGACCGCGTCGCCGTGCAGGCCCGCCTCCTCCTCCTTCGGCGTGTTGTGCGGCTCCTCCTTGGGCGCCCACTGGAAGACGTGGTCGGTCGAGCGGTCCACCAGCACCAGCTCCACGCCCGGGGTGTCGAGCGCGTAGGAGATGGCCTGGTACTCGGCCGACGCCTCCGTGATGGGCGCCACCACGCTGAGCGGCGCCCACGACGGCGGGAAGCCGTCGATGTCGGTGGCGAACGCCTGCACCGCCACCGGCAGGCGGCAGTTGCGCAGCTCGGTCAGCAGCGGGCGCAGGTCCTCGCAGAGCTCCAGGTAGATGACCTTCGGCTGCTTCTCGCGCAGCCTGCGCACCATCGCCAGCGCGGAGGCCGGCGAGTGGTGGCAGACCGGGAAGATCTCCAGCTCCTCGCGCAGCGCCCGGTCCACGTCGTCCACCAGGCCCGACAGGATGCCGGACACGGCGACGGGACTGTCGGCGAACGTCTCGGCGGCGCCGAGGAGCTGATCCCGCAACGAACCGAAGGGACCCGCCGCAACGCCATTGCCAGAGCCGTCCCGAACGCCGACCTGCTTGCCCGCCTGGCCGGTCATGCTCGGCTGGGCGCTCATGACAGGGTCGAGATGGCCTCGCGGCCGCCCTCGAGGAACTCCGGCCACTCCCCGCCGGCCTTCTTGCTGCGCGGTTCGACGACCCCGTGCCAGTACTTGTTGAGGATGGCCAGGTCCTCGGGGCTGCGCCGGGCCAGCGAGCCGACCAGCGACCCGGCCAGCGTCTGCGCCCGCAACACGCGGTCGCCGAAGAAGTTGCTGTGCAGGATGGCGTCCTCCAGTACGCCGATCTGCTCGGCCGTGGACAACGCCGACTCCAGCTTCTCGTCGTCGCTGGTGGCCGAGGCCGCCGCCGAGCGCAGGTCGGCGAAGCTCTGCAGCAGGATGTCCAGCAGTGTGGGCGGCAGGTCCAGCTCGATCTGGTGCCTGCGCAGCAGCTCCTCGGTACGGAAGCGGACAATCTCCGCCTCGCTCTTCTTGTTCGTCACGACCGGGATGCGCACGAAGTTGAAGCGGCGCTTGAGCGCGGACGACAGGTCGTTGACGCCCCGGTCACGGCTGTTGGCGGTGGCGATGATGGAGAAGCCGGGCTGGGCGAAGACGATGTTGTCGTCGTCGAGTTCGGGGATGGAGACGTACTTCTCCGACAGGATCGAGATCAGCGCGTCCTGCACGTCGCTGGTCGAGCGGGTCAGCTCCTCGAAGCGGCCGATCACGCCGCCCTCCATCGCCGTCATGATCGGCGAGGGGATCATCGACTCGCGGGACTGGCCCTTGGCGATGACCATGGAGACGTTCCACGAGTACTTGATGTGGTCCTCGGTGGTGCCCGCCGTGCCCTGGACCACGAGGGTCGAGTTGCGGCAGATCGCGGCGGCCAGCAGCTCGGCCAGCCAGCTCTTGCCGGTGCCCGGGTCGCCGAGCAGCAGCAGGCCCCGGTCGGAGGCCAGCGTCACGATGCTGCGCTCGACGAAGCTGCGGTCGCCGAACCACTTCTGCGCGATCTCGCGGTCGATGCCGTCGGAACGCTCGGAGCCCAGGATGAACAGCCGGATCATGCGGGGGCTGAGGCGCCACGAGAAGGGCTTGGGGCCCTTGTCGATGGACTCCAGGTAGTCGAGCTCCTCGGCGTACTTGACCTCTGCGGGGGCGCGCAGCATATCGTCACTCATTCTCGGGTTCTCCTAGGTGAGGAAGTTCTTGAGCTCGAAGACGAGCTTGCGGATATGGCCTGAGATCACGGGCGTGCCCAGGTCCTTGAGCTTCTGGCGGTACCACGGGTCGACGCTCGCGTTCCCGGAGCTGTTGACCGAGCCGACGGGGATGAACTTGACCCCCGATCGGTGGATCGCCTCGAAGTCGGTGATCAGTGAGCGGTTGTCGTAGAAGTCGGAGATCCACACCATCACGGTGTTGCGCGGATCGGAGATCTTCGGCCTGGCCAGCGCCATCGCGACGGTGCCGTTGGTGCCGCCGCCGAGCGTGGTGCGCAGCAGCACCTCGAACGGGTCGCTCACCCACGGGGTCAGGTCGAGGGCCCTGGTGTCGTACGCGATCAGGTGCACGTCCACCTTCGGCAGCCCCGCGAAGATCGAGGCCAGGATCGTGCAGTTGACCATGGCGTCCACCATCGAGCCCGACTGGTCCACCACCACGATCAGGCGCGCGGGGGTGGTGCGGCGGGCCGTCTGCTTGTAGAAGAGCCGGTCCACGTAGAGCCGCTGGTCCTCGGGGCTCCAGTTGGTGAGGTTCTTCCAGATCGTCCGCTCGATGTCGAGGTTGCGGAAGACCCGCTTCGGCGGCACCGACCGGTCGATGACGCCCACGCTGGTCTTCTCCACCTGCGTACGCAGCACCTCGGCGACCTCGTCCACGAACTTGCGGATCAGCGCCTTGGCGTTGGCCAGCGCGACACCCGACAGGTTGGACTTGTCGTGCAGGAGCTGCTCGATGAGCGACATGCTGGGCGTGAGCTGCCTGGCCAGCGCCGGGTCGTTGAGCACCTCGCGCAGGCGCATGCGCTTGATCAGGTCGCCCTCCAGGTTCGCCAGAACCTTGGCCAGCTCCTCGTCGCCCACGCGGTGGCGCAGGCCGCCCGGTTCGCAGCCCATGCCGCGCTCGAACCAGCCCGCGTCGGACTTCCAGCTCTCCAGCTGGCTGGCGGTCACGTTGCCCGAGCCGGTCGCGAACACGTTGAGCAGCAGCTTGGAGACCAGGGCCGCGCGGCGTACCTCGTCGCCCGCCTCGTGCTCCTTGTCGGCCATCAGGCCCTCGAACTCGGCGGCCAGCTCGGGGAAGCGCTGCACCAGGTTGTCGACCGACACCCCGGGGTCGAGCAGCGCGGGCGGCAGGCCGAGCTCGCCGACGATGCCGACGCTGGCGTTCTCCAGCGCGGGCTGCTCGTCGGGGCTGAACAGCCGGGACAGCAGACGCCAGTAGAGGACCTGGCGCTTGGACTCCTCCGCGCTCTGAACCCCGTCCGCTCCCAGAACCCCGTCCGCGCTCTGAACCCCGTCCGCGCTCTGAATGTCGTCCTGCTTGGCTTTGGTCATTTCCGCAGCAGCCGTCCCGCTCGCTCGCGCAACACGGCGACCACGTCACCGTGCTTGGTCTCGGCCTTGGCCACCTTGGGGTCGGTCGGGCCGAGCGCCCAGTCTCCGGTGTGCACGGCGACCGGCTGCTTCTTGACCGCCGTCTGCACGGCGAGCGGCTGCAGCCGCCACTCCCCGTCGTCCCAGCGCGCCAGCCCGATGCAGGCCGTGGACGCCTTGACGAGCGCCGGGGTGAGCGGGCCGCAGGAGGGCAGCCGGTCCAGGTCGAGCGCGATCTTGTTGCCGCCCAAGGTGAACGACTGGCCGTCGCTCTTGTAGCCCTCGACGAAGACGGGCTCGGCGATGCGTACGGGATGGCGGTCGAGCGGTGTCACGGCCGGCGCCGTCACGCCGGTGAGCTGGACCCTGGCGATGGCGAACGGGTCGGCCTCCGCCCCCGCGCGGGCCCGGTCGTCGTGCCACACCAGGTCGCCGCCGGGCAATAGCGGCATGCCGGTGATCTCCACGGCGCGGTGCTCGGCCAGCGCGGCCAGCAGCACGGGGTGGCCGCCGAGCAGCCGCCACACGGTCGGGCCGACGATGGTGTCCACCTTGGCGGCGGCCACGCTCGTGCGTACGAGCCTGGCGGGCGCGCCGTCCTGCTCCAGGAGCGCGTGCACCTGGACGCGTACGACCGTCGCATGCTCGTGCACGTCGGCGCCCAGGATCAGCAGCCGGCCGGACACCTGCGCGGCGCCGCCGTGCCACGGGCCGTGCTGCGACAGCAACATGGCGCGCGTCCACAGGTCGGCCCACCGGCGGGCGGGCAGCCGTTCCATCGTGCCCACCGGGGACGAGGCGCGCAGCTCCGTCGCCAGCCCGTCGAGCAGCACCGCCAGCCCGCGCAGCTCGGGCACGGCCAGCAGCGCCTCGATCGTCTGGTCGGCCGAGGTGACCAGGTCGTGGTCAACCCCGCGCCAGCCCACGATGGCCAGCTCGCGCAGCCAGACCCGGCATCCGGCCAGCAGGTTGGCGGCCACCTCGGTCTTGTCCCCGGCGGGCTCCCACTCGTCGCGCGTGCGGCCCATGGCCGCGTCGAGGCTGCCGAGCAGGGCGTCGTGCACCGCGCCGAACAGCGCGGCCCTGCCGCCGGCCAGTGCCGCCAGGTGCTCGTCGCTCACCGAGCCCGCGCTCACCTTCTCCACGGCCTCGCCGACCCGCTCCCCGATGGGGCTGCCCGCCAGCGCGCCCGCCATGGCGGCCAGCGCGGCGCCCGGCGCCTCGCCGATCCTGGCGAACCCGTGGGTGAGCGCGTCGTCGAACCCCGCCACCAGGTCGAGCGCCTCCCCGACCCCCTCGGGGGCGTCACCGAGCAGCTCACTGAGCTGTACGTCGAGCATCAGCGCACCGCCTTCCCTGTCGTGACCGGCATCGGCGAATTCGCCGCACCTCTCGTGGCCGGCACCGGCGCGCTCGCCGCGCCTCTCTCACCGGCCCTGCCTGTCGTGGCCGGCATCAGCGCACCGCCCCCGTCGCCGGGAACCAGTGCAGCTCGGCCAGCGGCTCGGTGCTGTCGGGCACCTCCAGGTAGGCCAGGTGGCGCAGGAAGCGGCTGAACACGACGGCCGCCGGGGTGCGCTCGACCCCGCCGTTGATCTCGGACATCAGCGAGCCGCCCTCGGGCACCTCGACCCGCAGGTAGCGGGCCACCCGGTCCAGCCCGTACTGCACGACGGCCTCGTCGGCGAGCGAGCGGATGTGTTTGCACGCGTAGCCGTGCAGCGCGCCGCACGGCCGGTTGTTGTTGGTGCTGCAGCTCAGCGTGTGGGTGCCCGCGGTGATCGAGGAGACGTAGACCCGCTCGATGTCGGATCCGCTCGACACGACCCCCTGCAGCCGGCCGTCGGCCAGCTCCACGAAGGGCACCTTCGCCAGCTTGCGTGGCTCGACGGGTGGCACCACCCGTACCACGCTGCGCCGCTCCCACGCGGTTTTGTCCGCGTCCACGACCTCAGAACCTCCTGCCCCGCCGGCTCGCGGGCGCAGGCGGAAGTGCCCGCGCCCACGCGGTCGGCTAGATCAATTGATCAGGGAACTTACCGGAGCCGACCGACAGTTCTCGGGCAAATGATCAAAGCGCCAGGCCGGGGCGCCTATCGCCGTTGACGGCCTCGAGGACGGCGTGCGCGGTGAGGTCCGTTCCGCCCAGAACGGCGGCGACCCGGCCCTTCCTGATCACCACCACGCGGTCGCAGATCGCGGCCAGCTCCTTGGGGTCGCTGGAGGCCAGCAGCTGTACGACGCCGGCCTGCGCCAGCTCCCGCATGATCGCGTAGATCTCGGCCTTGGCGCCGACGTCGATGCCTCTGGTGGGGTCGTCCATCAGCAGCACGGACGGTCGCGCGGCCAGCCACTTGGCGAACACCACCTTCTGCTGGTTGCCGCCGGAGAGCTGGTCCACCGCCTGGTCAAGGGAGTGCGTCCGTACGCCTACGCGCTCGGCGAACAGCCGCGCCGCCGCCCGCATCGCCCCGGCCGTCAGCCAGCCGCCGTGCCTGGTGAGGCTGACCGCGTCCACCTGCACGATGTTCTCCCAGACGGGCTTGTCGGCGGTGATGCCGACGGCGCGGCGGTCCCCGGAGATGAGCCCGACGCCCGCTCTCACGGCGGCCCTGATCCCGGGGGCCGGGCCGGTGCCGTCCGGGAGCTCGACGCGGCCGGACGCGGGGGTCAGGGCGCCCGCCACGACGTGCAGGACGTCCGTGTGCCCCGACCCGACGAGCCCCGCGACGCCCAGGATCTCACCGTGGCCCGCCTCCAGGCTCACCTCCGCCAGCCGCCCCGGCACCCGAACCCCGACCAGCCGCAATCCGCCCAATGCGGCCGGGAACGACGATACGGAGGTGGCGGCGGGTTCGGCGGAGGGCGTGAAGCCGGCGGTTCGCGTGCGGGCCGGAGCGCGGGTGCCGAGCATCGTGGAGACCAGGGTGGACAGGTCGAGTCCTGCGGCGGGCGCGCCGCCGAGCACCACGGCGCCGTCCCGGAGCACGGTCACCTCGTCGCAGATGGCCAGCACGTCCTCCAGCACGTGCGACACGTACACGACAGCGGTTCCCCGCTCCCGCAGCCGCCCGATGATCTCGTGCAGCCGCGCCGCCTCCCCCGGCTGCAGCGCCGAGGTGGGCTCGTCCAGGATGAGCACCCGGGGCCGCTGCACCAGCGCCCGCGCGATCTCCACGAGTTGCCGGTCCCACAGCGGCAGGCAGCCCACGAGGGTCTCGGGCGGCACCCGCAGCCCCAGCTCGTCCAGCACCGGGGCGGCCAGCTCGCGCATCGCCGCCCGGTCGACCACCGGCCCGCGGCGCGGCAGCCGGTGCGCGAAGAGGTTGGCCAGCACGTCCAGGTCGGGGAACAGGTTCAGCTCCTGGGAGACGATGGCGACCCGGTGCAGGGCCGCCTCCGCCGTGCTGCCGAAGCGTACGGGACGCCCGCCGAGCAGCAGGTCGCCGCTGTCCGGCGGGACCGCGCCGGCGAGGATCCTGACCAGCGTGGACTTGCCCGCGCCGTTCTCGCCGAGCACGGCGTGCACCGCGCCCTCGCGGAAGGCGACGTCCACCCCGGCCAGCGCCCGCACGCCGCCGTACGACTTCGCCAGGCCCCGCCCGGCCAGCACCTCCGTCACCGCCGCACACTCCTTCACCGGTCAGGACAGGGGCTTCATGCGGCCGGCCACGTCGGCGAACTGCTCGTCGATCAGCTTCCGGTACCAGGCCGCCTTGGCCTCGGGACTCTTCTGGCGGGCGATGATCTCGGCCACGTTGTCCTTGGTGACCATGGCGGCCCCGCTGTCCCAGAAGCCCTTGGGGATCTCCCGCTTGCCGAGCGCGCGCTCGATGAGCAGGCGGGTGGTGACGTACCCCTTGAGCCAGTGCTGCGGGTCGGCGACTCCGACCGACTGGCCGCCCTGGATGGCGGCCAGGCCGGCGTCGTTGAGGTCGAAGGCGGCGCAGAGCCAGCCGGCGCCCGTCTCCTGCTTGATCTTGGGCAGGTTGAACGCCGCCGGGTCCCCGGTGTCCAGGAAGGCCAGGGCGCCCGAGTGCGCGCGTACGAGGCCGCTCCACGCCTTGTAGTTGTCGTCCGGCGACTGCTTGGAGTCGAACGGCCCCAGCACCTCCAGGCCGGGGTTCTGGGCCAGCAGCCGCTCCTTCATGCCCTTGGCCCGCGCTTCGAGCACCGGCAGGCCGGGGGTGGGCACGCCGAGCACGACCGTGCCCTTCTCGCCCGAGGGCAGCTTCGCCAGCACGGCGTCCGCGAGCATGGCGCCGGTGGCCGGGTTGTCGTTGCTGACCAGGGTGGTGACGCCGGACTCCGCGGCGAGCGGCACGTCGGCCGCGACCACGGGCACGCCCTTGGCGATCGCGTCGGCGGCCGGGCGGGTGAACAGTTCCGGGTTGAGCGTCATGACGCCGACGCCGTCCTTGGCGGTGGCGATCACCTGCTGGAACAGTCCCACCTCGGCCTGCCCGTCGGGCCCCGGCGGGGCGATGACCTGGACGTCGGCGCCCAGCTCCTGGCCCGCGTACTTGGCGCCGGCCATCATTTCCTGGGAGAAGTTGAGGTTGGCCGCCGCGCCGACGAAGGCCACGTGGATGTCCTTGGCCGCGCGCCCGCTGGGGGCGGGCCCGGCGGCGGGGGCGTTCTCCCCGGTGCTGCAGGCGGTGGCGAGGGTGAGGAGGGCGAGCGCGGCGGCGGCCATGCGCCGGGAACGACTGGTCATGACGGCTCCGATCGGTGTTGGAGAGGGTTCGGTCAGCTATGAGGCCGGGCGTCGGCCCGTCTGCGCAGGAGGCTCGCGAGCCCGACGGCCAGCAGAATGACCGCCCCCGTGGTGAAGTCGTTCCAGTTGATGTCGATGCGGAAGTAGGCCAGGGCGGTCCTGACGACCTCCAGGAGCACGGCTCCGAGCGCCGCCCCCGTGACGCTGGCCCGGCCGCCGTACAGCGGGGTGCCGCCGATGACCGCGGCGGCGATGGCCTGCAGCTCGTACCCGGAGCCGGCGTTGGGGTCGGCGACGCCGAAGTAGCCGAGCGTGAGCGCCCCGGCGATCCCGCCCATGACGCCTGCCAGCACGAACACCTGCAGCCGTACGCGCCGGATGGGGATGCCGCTGAACCGGGCCGCCTCCGGGTTGCTGCCGATCGAGCGGACGCGGTAGCCGAACGGGGTGTGGCTCAGGGTCAGCACCAGGATGGCGGCGGCGATGGCCAGCGCCCAGAAGTTCACGCCGAGGCCGATCAGCTTGGCGCCGAAGAACCTGGAGAACGGGTCGGTCAGCGGCGCGCCCAGCACCTGCTTGCCCTCGCTCAGCCGGTGCGTCAGGCCACGGTAGGTGGACAGGGTGGCGAGCGTGGCCACGATCGAGGGCAGCCGCAGCAGGTCCACCAGCACGCCGTTCACCAGCCCGAGCAGCGCGCCCGCCGCCACGCAGAGCACGGCGGCCAGCCAGGGGTTCAGGCCGGCGCGGATGAGCAGCGCGCCGCACAGGGCGGAGAGCCCGAGCACGGATCCGACCGACAGATCCAGCTCGCGCATGGCCAGCAGGTACGCCATCGCGCACGCCAGCACCCCGACCACGGCCGCCTGGTTGAGCACTTGGGAGAGCTGCCCGAACTCCAGGAACGTGACGTCGCGCACCCCGACGACCAGCACGAGCACGACGGTGGCGACGAGCACTCCGGTGAAGTCCTGCCGCAGCAGGCCGCCCGGGGACGGCAGCAGTTCCCTGACCGCCCGCGCCCTCACGCGCCCACCTCGCGGGCGATTGTCCATAATATTGTCAACCACGACACGTAGGAGGATGGCGTGAGCTCAGGTCCCCCGCCCGGCGAGACGCTGACCGACCGGCTGAGGGCGGCCATACTCGGCGGGGACTTCGTGCCCAACCAGCGCCTGGTCGAGGCCGACGTGTGCGAGCAGTTCGGCGCCGCGCGGGCCGCCGTGCGCGAGGCGTTCAAGGAGCTCGCCGGTGAGGGGCTCGTGGAGATCCTGCGTAACAAGGGGGCGCGCGTCCGGGCGATCTCGAAGGCGGAGGCCGTCGAGATCACGGAGGTGCGGATGGTGCTGGAGGGCCTGTCGGCGGCCAAGGCGGCCGAGCGGGTCACGCCCGAGCAGGCCGGGCGGTTGCGGGAGATCGTCGCCGACATGCGGACGGCCGTGGAGGCGGGCGATCTGGACCGGTACTCGGAGCTGAACGCCGCGCTGCACGCCAAGGTACGCGAGATCGCCGGGCATCGTACGTCGGCGGCGATCATCGAACGGCTGGGGGCCCAGGTCGTGCGGCACAAGTTCCGGCTGGCCAGGCAGCCGGGGCGGGCGGCGGTGTCGTTGCCGCAGCACGAGTTGATCGTGGCGGCCATCGTGGCCCGCGACCCCGAGGCGGCGCAGACGGCCATGCGGCAGCACCTGCGCAGCGTCGCCAAAGCCCTGCAGTCCACCCCGGACTGATGCCCTCCTCCCATCACGCCCCACCCCCGTCAGCCTCGGGAGCAGCCGGAACGGCCGCCGAGCCCGGAACGGTCGGGATGGCCGCCGCGCCCGAGGTGCTCGAAATAGCCGCGCCCGAAGTGCTCGGGATGGTTGCCGTGTCTGAGGTGCTCGGGATGGTTGCCGTGTCTGGGGTGATCGGGATGCCGGTGTGGGTGATCTGGTTGAGGGTGCGGGTCGTGGCCTCGGTCATGGTCGCGGGGACGCCGAGCGCCTCCAGCATGCGCGTGGCGGCCTCCATCTCATGCACGCGCCGCACACTGTGCTGCCCGGCGCCGCGCAGCAGCCGTACCACGAACTCCTCGTCCGCCGCCGTCACCGTCTCCACCAGATGCTCCCAGAACCACTCCCCCAGCCCGGCCGCCTCCGCCGCGCGCCGCGACTCGATGGCCAGCGCGCTCAGCCCCTTGACCAGCACGCTGCGCAGCAGCTTCCTGGCGGCGGCGTCGCCGGGCGAGCCGCCGATGGACGTCACCGACATGCCGTGCTCCCCCGCGAAGGCGGCGAAGCGGTCCGCGTGGGCACCGCTGGCCAGCACGGGGGTCGCCAGGCCGCGCAGCGGGATCGGCGCCATGATCGCGCCGTCCACGACCGCCGCCCCCGCCGGTTCCAGCAGCTCGGCGATCTGCCGCTTGTCGCCGGGCGCGCTGGTGGACAGGTCGGCGTAGAGGGCTCCAGGCTTGACGTACGGGCGGGTCTGCGCGCAGGCGGCGAGGCTGTCGGCGCCGGTGGTCACGGCGATCACGACGTCCGCCCCGCGCACGGCCTCGGCATTGCACCCGGCCAGCACGCAGCCCGCCGACCCGCCCGGCAACCGCACAGCCGACCCACCCGGCGATCGTGCGACCGATTCGTCCGGCGAGCCGGCGGGCGTGCCGTTCGGCGGGTAGGCCGGGTCGTACACGCGCAGCCGCGTGTGCGGTGCGAGGCCGGCGGCGAGGACGCGGCCGACCTCGCCGTAACCGAGTAGCGCCACCTGGGGTCCGTCCATGGGCATCCTCTCCGATCGAGAGCCATATAGTTGACAATATTGTCGATGTTCACTTGCGACTAGGGCGAAAGTTCCGCAGGAATGAGGCGCGAGAGGTGAAACTGTTGACAATCCAGCGGCCAGGCTCTTAGCGTCGGCGGGTGACCTCGGCAAAGACCTCATCCCGGACCCTCTTGGTGGTCAGCGCGCACGCCGGCGACTTCGTCTGGCGGGCGGGCGGCGCGATAGCACTGGCCGCCGCCCGTGGCGAACGCGCGAAGGTGGTGTGCCTCAGCTTCGGCGAACGCGGCGAGTCGGCGAAGGCATGGCGGGCCGGCCGTACGCTGGAGGAGATCAAGGCGATCCGGCGCGAGGAGGCGGAGAACGCCGCCGCGACGCTGGGCGCGGAGATCGAGTTCTTCGACGCGGGCGACTACCCCCTGCTGGAGAGCCCGGAGCTGGTGGACCGGCTGGTGGGCGTCTACCGGGAGCTGGCGCCCGACGTGGTGCTCACCCATCCGCAGGCCGACCCGTACAACGGCGACCACCCCGCCGCGGCCCGCATGGCGTTGCAGGCCCGGGTGCTGGCGCAGGCCATCGGCTACGACGCGCCCGGCGAGCCGCTCGGCGCGCCGCCGGTGTTCTTCTTCGAGCCGCACCAGCCCGAGCAGTGCGACTTCAAGCCCGACCTGCTGCTGGACATCACCCCGGTCTTCGACAGGAAGCGCAAGGCGATGGAGTGCCTGCCCGCGCAGCAGCACATGTGGGACTACTACACCGACCTCGCCAAGCGCCGTGGCGTGCAGCTCAAGCGCAACGCGGGCCCGAACCTGGGGCTGGCGCACGACACCATGGGCGAGGCGTACATGCGGCTGTACCCGCAGGTCACGGACGTGTTGTCGTGAGGAACGTGATCGTCACCGACATCGAGCGCGCCGATCTCGACCGGATCGACGCCCTGGCCGGGTACGGCGTCGCGACCGTGCACGAGGCGCTCGGCCGCACCGGCTACCTGGGCCCCGGGCTGCGTCCCGCCTGGCCGGGGGCACGCACGGGCGGCAACGCGGTCACCGTGCTGAGCTGGCCGGGCGACAACCTGATGATCCACGTCGCGGTCGAGCAGTGCCGCGAGGGGGACATCCTGGTCGTCACCACGACCTCACCGTCCACGGACGGCATGTTCGGCGAGTTGTTCGCGACCGCGCTGCGGCACCGGGGAGTGCGCGGGGTGGTGATCAACGCGGGCGTGCGCGACGTGGCCGAACTGCGCGCCATGGGCTTCCCCGCCTGGAGCGCGGCCGTCAGCGCGCAGGGCACCGTCAAGGCGACCCCGGGCGCGGTCAACGTGCCGATCACGATCGGCGGGCAGCTCGTCAGGCCGGGCGACACGATCGTCGCCGACGACGACGGCGTGCTGGTCTGCCCGAGGCAGGACCTGGAGCGGGGCATCGAGGCGTCCGCCGCCAGGGCCGCCAAGGAGGCCGCCACGCGGGAGGCGTTCGAGAAGGGCGAGCTGGGCCTGGACCGGTACGGCCTGCGCGAGCGGCTGCCCGAACTCGGCCTCACCTACGTGACGGCACGGGAGTACGACGGTGGCCGATGACGGTGAACGATGACGGTGGATGATGACGGTGTGCGCTGCATGCTGATGCGCGGCGGCACCTCCAAGGGCGCCTACTTCCTGGCCGGCGACCTCCCCGAGGACCCCGCCGACCGCGACGACCTGCTGCTGCGCCTCCTGGGCAGCCCCGACCCGCGCCAGATCGACGGGATCGGCGGCGCGCACCTGCTGACCAGCAAGGTCGCCGTGGTGTCCAGGAGCGCCGACCCCTCGGCCGACCTGGACTACGTCTTCCTCCAGGTGGCCGTGGACGAGCCGGTGGTCTCCGCCCGCCAGAACTGCGGCAACCTGCTGGCCGGGGTCGGCCCTTTCGCCGTGGAACGCGGTCTCGTGGAGCCCGGTGACGGCCACACCGACGTACGCATCCGCCTGGTCAACACCGGCGGCACCGCCACCGCCAGTTTCCCGACCCCGAACGGCCGCGTGGACTACCGGGGCGGCACGGCGATCTCCGGGGTGCCGGGCACTGCCGCCGCGGTCCTGCTCGGGTTCGCCGACACCGCGGGCTCGGCCACCGGGCGGCTGCTGCCGACGGGCAACCAGCGGGACATGATCGACGGCGTCGAGGTGACCTGCGTCGACAACGGCATGCCGGTCGTCGTGGCGGCGGCCCGGGACTTCGGGATCACCGGCTACGAGTCCCACGAGGAGCTCGCGGCCGACGCCGGGCTGCGCGAGCGCGTGCAGTCGCTGCGGATCCGGGCGGGCAAGCTCATGGGGCTCGGCGACGTCGCGGGCGAGTCCGTGCCGAAGACCACGCTGGTCGCGCCGCCCAGGGACGGCGGGGCGCTGTGCACCCGTACGTTCATCCCGGTCAGGCCGCACACCGCGATCGGGGTGCTGGGCGCCGTCAGCGTCGTCACGGCGGCGCTGCTGCCGGACGGCGTGGCCGGGCGGCACGCCCGCCTGCCGGACGGCGACCGCTTCGACATCGAGCATCCCACCGGCCACCTGGAGGTCGAGGTGGAGCTCGACCTGTCCGCCGACCCGCCCGTCGCGCTGCGGGCGGCGAACGTACGCACCGCGCGCAAACTCTTCGACGGAACGGTCTACCCACGGGAGAGGAATCCGTGAACGCCCTGCTGCACGACGTCGCCCACCTCGGCCACGTCGAACTGCTCACCCCCGAGCCGGAGCGGAGCCTGTGGTTCTTCACCGAGATCCTCGGCATGACGGCCGCCGGCCGCCACGGCGACTCGGTCTACCTGCGCACCTATGACGACTACGAGCACCACAGCCTGACGCTGACCGCGTACCGCACCTCGGGTCTGCGTGCCACGGGCCTGCGCGCGAGCAGCCAGGAGGCCCTCGACCGCCGGGTGCTGGCGATCAAGGACGCGGGCCTGGGCATCGGCTGGCGCGACGGCGAGCCGGGCCGCGGCCCGACCTACGCCTTCCACGACCCGGACGGCCACGAGCTGCGCCTGTATTGGGAGTCGGAGTGGTACGAGGCCCCGGAGGAGTTGCGCCCGGCGCTGAAGAACCAGCCGCAGTCCTTCCCCGGCCACGGGGTCGGCGTGCGGCGCCTCGACCATGTCAACTTCCTGGCGGCCGAGGCGGCCGCCAGCGGGGCGTTCGTGCGCGACGTGCTCGGCGCCCGCGTGACCGAGCAGATCATGCTGGACAGCGGCCGGATCTCGGCCCAGTGGCTGCACTTCGCGAACAAGTCCTACGACCTCGTCTACACCGACGACCGGTCGGGCTCCTCCGGCCGCCTGCACCACCTCGCGTTCGCCACGAACTCCCGCGAGGACATCCTGCGGGCCGCCGACATCTGCCTGGAGAACGGCGTCTTCATCGAGACGGGCCCGCACAAACACGCCATCCAGCAGACCTTCTTCCTGTACGTCTACGAGCCCGGCGGCAACCGCATCGAGCTGTGCAACCCGCTGACCAGGCTCATCCTGGCCCCCGACTGGCGGACCATCACGTGGACGGAGGCCGAGCGCGCCAAGGGCCAGGCGTGGGGCCTGAAGACGATCTCCTCCTTCCACACCCACGGAACCCCGCCGGTCAGCCCAGCTTGACCGCCCACGTCGGCTGCTCACCGGGAGGGAGCTCCACGAAGCCGGGCAGTTCGCGCAGCGCGTCCTCGGCGCCGCCCGGCGTGTACGTCGCGATGATCCGCAAGGGCCGCCACCCGGTGTTGAACGTCGAGTGCAACGTCCCCATGGGGATGTAGACGGCGTCCCCTGCCTTCACCGCGAACTCGGGATCGTCGCCGACGGTCTGGCGTCCCTCGCCCTCGATGATGTAGAGCACCTCGTCGGAGCCGGGGTGCAGGTGGCGGTCGTGCCCCTTGTTCGGGTTGATCACGACCTCGCCGAACGTGGACGACGCGCCGGGCACGGTGCCCGGGGTGACGTGCCATTTGATGCTGCCCCAGTCGAACAGCATGGTGGGCACGGCGTCCGGTTGGCGGTGCATGACGTGCTCCTTTTCAGAGGGCCTTGAAGGCACGCAGTTGGTCGGCGATGGCGCGTTCGGCGGGCAGGCGCTCCATCGAGGAGGCGCCGAAGAAGCCCGCGATCCCGGTGGTGCGCTCCTGGATGAAGCGCACGTCGTCGGGCTCGGCGATGGGGCCGCCGTGGCACAACACGATGACCTCGGGGTTGACGGCCTTGGCGGCGTCGTGCATCGCCTGGACGCGCACGGCCGACTCCTCCAGCGTGAGCGCGGTCTTGGCGCCGATGCTCCCCTTGGTGGTCAGGCCCATGTGCGGCACGAGGATGTCGGCGCCCGCCTCGGCCATGGCGGTGGCCTCGTCGGGAGTGAAGACGTAGGGGGCGGTGAGCAGGCCGCGCTCGGCCGCGAGCCTGATCATCTCGACCTCCAGGCCGAACCCCATGCCGGTCTCCTCCAGGTTCGCCCGGAAGACGCCGTCGATGAGGCCGACCGTCGGGAAGTTCTGCACGCCGGCGAAGCCCATGGCCTTGAGCTGGTCGAGGAACTGCGGCATGAGCCGGAACGGGTCGGTCCCGCACACGCCGGCCAGCACGGGGGTGTCCCTGACGACCGGCAGCACCTCGCCGGCCATCTCGACGACGATGGCGTTGGCGTCCCCGTACGGCAGCAGCCCCGCCAGCGAGCCGCGCCCGGCCATCCTGAACCGGCCCGAGTTGTAGATGATGAGCAGGTCCACGCCGCCGGTCTCGGCCGCCTTGGCGGACAGCCCGGTGCCCGCGCCGCCGCCGATGATGAGCCGGCCCGCCTTCTGCTCCGCGCGCAGCCTGGCGAGTGCCTCCTCGCGGTTCATGCCGCCCCTTTCTGGATCAGCTCGTGCAACCGGTCGGCGGCGGCCACCGCGAACCGGGGCTGGTTGATGTCGTCCTCGCTCTCCACCACCTGCACGTCGCTGCCCGCCACGGCCCGCAGCACGGCCTCGAAGCAGGCGGTGTCGGCGCCGGGGTCGTGGAACGGGCCGCCTTCGACGTCCACGGCGGAGACGCCGCCGCGCGGCACGAACAACGCGACGGGCCCGGTGGCTGCGGCCAGCTTCGCGCCGATCTCCCCGCCGATCGCGGCGCACTCCTCCACGGTCGTACGCATCAGCGTCACGGTCGGGTTGTGCACCAGGAGAAGTCGTTCCCGGAACCGCTCGGGCACGGTGTCCATCGGCCCGAAGTTCACCATGTCCACCGCGCCCAGGCTGACGACCTGCGGCACGCCCGCGGCCCCGGCGGCGGTCAGGCGCTCGGGCCCGGCCGACAGGACGCCGCCGACCAGTTCGTCGGCCAGTTCGGTGGTGGTCAGGTCGAGGACCCCGGCGAAGTAGCCGCTCGCGACGAGCGATTCCATCGAACGGCCGCCCGACCCGGTGGCGTGAAAGACGATCACCTCGTAGCCCAACTCCTCCAGCCTGGCCCGCGCGGCGTCCACGGCGGGCGTGGTGACGCCGAACATCGTGGCCGCGACCAGCGGCCGGTCCGCGCCCTGCCCGCTGAGGTGATCCGCGGGGGCGCGGCGGCGCTCGTCGTGGTCACGGCGGCGCGCGTGTTCATCGTCCGCTCGGTGGCGCGCGTCGTAGGCGGCGGCCATCGCGCTGATCGCCGCCGCCGCGTTGCCGAGGATCGGGCGCGAGATGGCGTTGATCCCGGCGACATCGACCACGCTGTACATGAGCGTCACGTCGCTCTGCCCGACATAAGGGGAGACGTCCCCGCTCGCCATGGTGGAGACCAGCAGCTTGGGCAGCCCCACGGGCAGAGCCGCCATGGCGACCGCCGCGATCGAGGAGCCGCCGCTGCCGCCGAGCGCCAGCACGCCGCTCAGCCCGCCGCGCTCGTACAGCTCACGGACGATCTTCGCCGCTCCGGCCGCCATAGTCTCCAGGGCCGCGCCCCGGTCACCGGCGTCCCTGAGCCGCGCGAGACTCGACCCACCCGCCTCGGCGACAGCCTCGGCGCTCACATCCGCGGGCAGGGCCGGATCGCCCATGACGCCCACGTCGAGCAGCAGGACCTCCTGTCCCGCCGCTGCGACGAGATCGCGGACATAGGCGTATTCGCTGCCTTTGGTGTCGAAAGTTCCCAGCAGTAACACGGCCATGCTCGACCCTCCTCCTGACCCACGGTGGTTCGCCGCCTCCCAGCAGCCTCCCCCGTGGTGCGGAGAATCACGCCTCGATCGGCACGTGCTCCTTGATGGCCACGCTGGTCAGCGCGAACAGCAACTCCAGGTCCGGCTCGGCGTCCACCACCACGGCCACCCAGGCCCGGTCCTCGCACGCCTGCACCTGCTCGCACGTGCTCAGGTAGGGCGCCAGCCGGTCGATCGCGGGCGCGGTCAGGCGGACCCGCACCTCGTCGGCGCCGGTCAACCGGAGGATCTCGGTTCCGCGTACGGCGAAGCTGGTGCCCCGCCGCCCGTCGCTCACCACCAGGGCGGGCCAGGACCGCAGTTCCGCCACTGCACGGGCCACGTAGGGCCCCCGACGTTCAGCCGCCCGCCGCCCGGCGGTCATACCTGCCACACCTCAATGCTGAGGTATGGGCCTCCTCGGCGTCATCGTCCGTTCTGCAACCGTTATCAGCCGTGCACGATGAGCCAGGTGGCAACGGCCGTGACTGTGGCGGAGCGGTTGCCGATGATGTGCGGGCGGCTGCACGGGAAAGTGATCGAGTCGCCGGCCGCCAGGGTGACGGCCTCGGACTCGAACTCGATGGTCAGCTCCCCCGCCGTCACCGTCCCGACCTCGTATCCCTCGTGCTTGAGGAACTGGCCGTGCGCGGTGGAGACGGCGTGCGGCGGGTAGGTGGACTCGAAGAACTCGACGTCCGGCGTGGGCCCCGGGGACAACCGCCGGAACGTCACTCCCCCGCCGAGCCGGATCGGCGCCACCTCGCCCGCCCGCCTGACGGCCAGCTCCGGTGGCGGCTCCTTCTGCCCGGTCAGGTCGAAGACGGCGGCCAGCGGCGCTCCGATGGCGGACACGTACGCGATCAGCCGGCTCACCGAGGGCCGCATCGTGCCCCGCTCGATCTGCGACACGGCGCTGGCCGAGATGCCCAGCTCGCGAGCCACCGCCCGCAGCGACATGCCGGACTCCGTACGGAGTTCCCGCAACCGCCGGCCGAGCCGTTCGCTGCTGACCGCCTCCAGGTCGTCCATGACCTCCGTCACATGGCTTTAACACGGGCGCAATCGGGGTCACTCTGGAAGGAGTGTTAAGTGATGGCTTAACACCATCCGGCGACCCACCCCCCAAGGATGCCGCACATGACGCAGCCCACTGTCGCCCAAGCCCCGCCCCACGACCCCCGGCTCACCAACGAGGACCTGGCCCCGCTGCGCAAGCAGACGTGGTCGTCGTACAACATCTTCGCCTTCTGGATGTCCGACGTGCACAGCGTCGGCGGCTACGTGACGGCGGGCAGCCTGTTCGCGCTGGGCCTGGCGAGCTGGCAGGTGTTGTTCGCGCTGCTGGCCGGCATCGTCATCGTCAACGTCTTCTGCAACCTGGTGGCCAAGCCCAGCCAGATCACCGGCGTGCCGTACCCGGTGATCAACCGGGCCGTCTTCGGCGTGCTCGGCGCGAACATCCCGGCCATCGTGCGCGGCGCGATCGCCATCGCCTGGTACGGCGTGCAGACGTACCTGGCCTCGCAGTCGCTCATCATCATCTTCCTGAAGTTCTGGCCCGCCTCGGCCGCGCTCAACGAGCCGAGCTTCCTCGGCCTGTCCGCGCTCGGCTACATCTGCTACGCCATCCTGTGGCTGGCGCAGGCGGCGGTGTTCTGGCGGGGCATGGACGCGATCAGGCGGTTCGTGGACTGGGCGGGACCCGCCGTGTACGTCGTCATGGTCGTGCTGGCCGTCTACCTGGTGAGCCAGGCCGGCTGGGAGAACATCAGCCTGGACCTGACCCAGGGCGACAGCCTCGGGTTCGCCGAGTCGATCCCGGTGATGCTGAGCGCCATCGCCCTGGTGGTGTCCTACTTCTCCGGCCCGATGCTGAACTTCGGCGACTTCTCCAGGTACGGCCGCTCGTTCGAGGCCGTCAAACGCGGCAACTTCCTCGGCCTGCCGATCAACTTCCTGTTCTTCTCCCTGCTGACGGTGATCACCGCGTCGGCCACGGTGCCGGTGTTCGGCGAGCTGATCACCGACCCGATCCACACGGTGCAGCGCATCGACACGCCGTTCGCGATCCTGCTGGGCGGCCTCACCTTCGTGATCGCGACGGTGGGCATCAACATCGTGGCGAACTTCATCTCCCCGGCGTTCGACTTCTCCAACGTCAGCCCGCAGCGGATCAGCTGGCGCACCGGCGGGATGATCGCGGCGGTCGGCTCGGTGCTGCTCACGCCCTGGAACTGGTACGGCAACCCCGACGCCATCCACTACACGCTGGGCCTGCTGGGCGCGCTGATCGGGCCGCTGTTCGGCATCCTGATCGCGGGCTACTACGTGTGCGCGCGGCAGCGGGTCTCGGTGGACGAGTTGTTCACCATGCGGACCTCCGGGCGGTACTGGTTCAGCCGGGGCTACAACCCGAACGCGATCTGGGCCACGGTCACGAGCGGCGGGCCCGCCATCGCCTCGGTCCTGGTGCCGAAGTGGGTCACGGCGGCCGATCTGACCTGGCTGGCCGACTACAGCTGGTTCATCGGCTGCGGGCTGGGCTTCGCCGCGATGGTCCTGCTGGAGCGCCGTACGCCCAGAATCGTCCCCGCATGACCCACATCCGGGTGATCAACCCCAACACCGCCCTGGCCATGACCGCCTCCATCGGTCGTTGCGCCAGGGCGGTGGCGTCCCCATCGACCAAGGTCACGGCCGTGAGCCCCGCCATGGGCCCGGAGTCGATCGAGAGCCACTATGACGAGGCGCTGGCCGTGCCGGGCGTGCTGGCGGAGATCGCGGCGGGCGAGCGGGAGGGGGCGGACGCGTACGTCATCGCCTGCTTCGGCGACCCCGGCCTGGACGCCGCCCGCGAGCTGGCCACCGGCCCCGTGATCGGCATCGCGGAGGCCGCCATGCACGCCGCCACGCTGGTCGGCCGGAGCTTCAGCGTGGTGACGACGTTGTCCAGGACGGCCGGCCGGGCCTGGGAGCTGGCGCACAGGTACGGCTTCGCCACCGCCTGCCGGGGCGTGCACGCCTGCGACATCCCGGTCCTGGACCTGGAACGGCCGCCGGCCCGCAAGGCGGTGACCGAGTTGTGCGCGGCGGCGGTCGAGCGGGACGGCAGCGATTCGATCGTGCTGGGCTGCGCGGGCATGGCGGAGTTCTGCGCGGAGGTGTCACGCGCGACGGGCGTGCCGGTGATCGACGGGGTGGGCGCGGCGACCAGGTTCGCCGAGTCGCTGGTGGCCCTCGGCCTGCGGACGAGCACGCGCGGCGAGTACGCCAGGCCGCTTCCCAAGCGTTACTCCGGTTTACTGCGCGATTTCACGATCTGAGCGAGATGTATTGACTGCCTGCGCAGGTTGGGGATAACGTCGGCCCATAACTAAAAGGAAACTTTCCTAATAGTTTCCAAAGGCATCCCGACCCCCCGTACACCCCCCAACCGGATGTCGGAGCATCATGAGACACACCATCCTGAGCAAGATCCTCGCCGGGCTGGCGGCCTTAGTGCTGCCCCTGACCGCCATCGTCGCGGCCCCGACCGGGGCCGCCGCCTCGGTCGTGCGGGTCGCCGCGGCCGACTGGGCGCCCTGGACGGCCTATGCCACGGGCGCGCAGGTCACCTACAACGGAGTCACCTACCAGTGCCTGCAGGGGCACACCTCCCAGCCCGGCTGGGAGCCCCCGAACGTGCCCGCCCTGTGGAAGGTCACGACCGGCGGCGGCACCGACACCACCGCGCCCAGCGTCCCCGGCAACCTGCGCTCGACCGGGGTCACCAACACCAGCGTCACCCTGGCCTGGAACGCCTCGACCGACAACGTGGCCGTCACCGGCTACGAGATCTACCGCGGCGGCACCCTCGTCACCACCGTCACCGGCACCACCCACACCGACACCGGCCTGACCGCCAGCACCGCCTACAACTACACCGTCCGCGCCCGCGACGCCGCCGGCAACCGCTCCGCCAACAGCAACAGCGTCACGGCGACCACCACGGGCGGCGGCGGCACGGACACCAGCCCGCCGACCGTGCCGGGCAACCTGCGCTCGACCGGCGTGACGAACAACAGCGTCTCCCTGGCCTGGAACGCCTCCACCGACAACGTGGCCGTCACCGGCTACGAGATCTACCGCGGCGGCACCCTCGTCACCACCGTCACCGGCACCACCCACACCGACACCGGCCTGACCGCCAGCACCGCCTACAGCTACACCGTCCGCGCCCGCGACGCCGCCGGCAACCGCTCCGCCAACAGCAACAGCGTCACCGCCACGACCACGGGCGGCAACGGCGGCGGCGGTAACAAGGTGCTCGGATACTTCGTGCAGTGGGGCGTCTACCAGCGCGGCTACCACGTCAAGAACATCGACACCAGCGGCTCCGCGGCCAAGATGACGCACATCAACTACGCCTTCGGCAACGTGCAGAACGGCCAGTGCACGATCGGCGACAGCTACGCCGACTACGACCGCTTCTACCAGGCGGGCGAGAGCGTGGACGGCGTCGCCGACACCTGGGACGCCGGCGCGCTGCGCGGCAACTTCAACCAGCTGCGCAAGCTCAAGCAGAAGCACCCGCACCTGAAGGTGCTCTTCTCCTTCGGCGGCTGGACCTGGTCCGGCGGCTTCGGCCAGGCCGCGCAGAACCCGGCCGCCTTCGCCGAGTCCTGCTACCGGCTGGTGGAGGACCCGCGCTGGGCGGACGTGTTCGACGGCATCGACCTCGACTGGGAGTACCCGAACGCCTGCGGCCTGACCTGCGACACCAGTGGCCCGGCCGCGTTCAGGAACGTCATGTCGGCGATGCGCGCCCGCTTCGGCTCCGGCAACCTGGTCACCGCCGCGATCACCGCCGACGGCACCAACGGCGGCAAGATCGACGCGGCCGACTACGGCGGCGCGGCGCAGTACGTGGACTGGTACAACGTCATGACCTACGACTTCTTCGGCGCGTGGGCGCCGCAGGGTCCGACGGCTCCGCACTCGCCGCTCAACAGCTACACCGGCATCCCGATCGCCGGCTTCCACTCCGACTCCGCGATCCAGAAGCTCAAGAGCAAGGGCATCCCGGCGAGCAAGCTGCTGCTCGGCATCGGCTTCTACGGCCGCGGCTGGACCGGGGTGAGCCAGGCGGCGCCGGGCGGCACGGCCAGCGGGGCCGCGCCGGGCACGTACGAGGCGGGCATCGAGGACTACAAGGTGCTCAAGACGCGCTGCCCGGCCACCGGGACGGTCGCGGGCACGGCGTACGCGCACTGCGGCAACCAGTGGTGGAGCTACGACACGCCGTCCACGATCGGCGGCAAGATGAGCTACTCGAAGAACCAGGGCCTCGGCGGCGCGTTCTTCTGGGAGCTCAGCGGCGACACGACCAACGGTGAGCTGGTCACCGCCATGAAGAGCGGCCTGGGCTGACCCGGGCTTGGGCCGGCCTTCCGCGCCTGGGGGCCGGCCCTTTTCACTTCACCCCAGCTCGGCCACCTGCCCGGCGGTCAGCGTCACGCTCGAGGCCCCCAGGTTCTCCTCCAGGTGGGCGATCGAGGAGGTGCCGGGGATCGGCAACATCATCGGGGAGCGCGCCAGCAACCAGGCCAGGCTGACCTGCGCGGGCGTGGCCCCGGTGGCCTTGGCCACATGCTCCACCGGACTGCCGGGACCGGCCAGGGCGCCCTTGGAGATGGGGCTGAAGGGGATGAAGACGATCCCCTGCTCCTCGCAGTGCTCCAGCACCTGCTCCGAGACGCGGTTGCTGAAGCTGTAGCGGTTCTGCACGGAGACGATCGGGGCGGTGCGCCGCGCCCGCTCCAGCTCCTCGACGCTCACCTCCGACAGGCCGATGTTCGCGATCTTGCCTTCGTCGCTGAGCGCCTTCAGCTCGCCGATCTGGTCCTCCAGCGGCACCAGCGGGTCGATGCGGTGCAACTGCAGCAGGTCCAGCCGCTCGACGCCGAGCCTGCGCAGGCTCATCTCGACCTCCTGCCGCAGGTACTCGGGGCGTCCCACGGCGTGCCACTGGCTCGGCCCCGTGCGTACGAACCCGGCCTTGGTCGCGATCAGCAGCCCCTCCGGATAGGGCTGCAGGGCCTCACGGATCAGCTCCTCGTTGATGTACGGCCCGTACGAGTCGGCCGTGTCGATGAAGTTCACCCCCAGCTCCACCACCCGGCGCAGCACCCTGATCGCCTCGTCGCGGTCCCGGGGCGGCCCCCAGACGCCCGGCCCCGTCAGGCTCATGGCCCCGTAGCCCAGCCGGTGCACGGTCTTGCCGCCGATGGTCAGCGTGCCGGTGGACGGGAGCGAGATGGACATGCGGTTCCTCACCTTGCGACGTTCGGAGTCCGTGATGCAACGGATATGCGGTCAATCTTCCCTATCACGTGGCTGATGAATACGTTTCGTGTCACGCGCGCATTTTCACCTGGTTCACCTTCCACGTTTCGAGGTGCAGCAGTATGCGTTCCCACTTACGCAAGAGCGTGATCGGCGCCATCACGGCCGCCGCCGTAGTCCTCGCCCCGATCGCCTTCGCCTCCCCCGCGGACGCGCACGGCTCCAAGGATTCGGTACGCCAGCTCGTCAAGGCCGTCTCCGGCAAGAACGTCAAGAAACATCTGTGGGCGTTGCAGGCGATCGCCAAACTGAACGACGACACCCGCGTCTCCGGCACCCGCGGCTTCGACCTCTCCCGCGACTACGTGGCGTACCTGCTGCGCCGCGCCGGATACGACGTGACCATCCAGCCGTTCGAGTTCACCTTCGACGGCTACATCACCCCGCCGGTGTTCAAGCGGACCAGCGGGACGCAGAAGACCTACACCTACGGGTTCTTCAGCGACTACGTCGCCATGCAGGACTCCCCGGCCGGCGCCGTCAGCGGCACGCTTCAGGCGGTGGACCTCGTGCTGCCGCCCGGTCCCGTGGCCAACAGCTCCAGCTCGGGATGTGAGGCGGCCGACTTCGCCGGGTTCACTGCCGGGAACATCGCGCTGATGCAGCGCGGCACCTGCAGCTTCCGGATCAAGGTGGACAACGCCATCGCCGCCGGGGCCTCGGCGGCCGTGGTGTTCAACGAGGGGCAGGAGGGCCGTACCGAGATCGACCTGAACCCGACCCTCGGCGGGCCCGGCGTGACGATCCCCTCCTTCTTCACCAGCTTCGCGGTGGGCAACGAACTGGCCGCGACGGCGGGCACCACGGTGCAGATGAACTGGGACCCGATCGTGGAGACCAGGACCACCTACAACGTGATCGCGCAGAGCAGGAAGGGCAACCCGGACAACGTCGTCATGCTCGGGGCGCACCTGGACAGCGTCCAGGAGGGGCCCGGCATCAACGACAACGGCTCGGGCACGGCCGGCATCCTCGAAGTGGCGCTGCAGATGGCCAGGAGCAAGCCGAAGAACCAGATGCGCTTCGCCTTCTGGGGCGCGGAGGAGTTCGGGCTGCTCGGCTCCCAGCACTACGTGAACGCGCTGACGCCGGAGGAGCGGGCCAAGATCACCCTCTACCTGAACTTCGACATGATCGCCTCGCCGAACTACACGTTCGGGATCTACGACGGTGACGGGGACGCGTTCGGCACCGCCGGGCCTCCCGGGTCGGACGTGATCGAGGAGGACTTCGAGAAGTTCTTCGCCAACCGTGGTCAGCCCTTCACCGCCACGGCCTTCACCGGGCGCTCGGACTACGGGCCGTTCATCGCCGTCGGCATCCCGTCCGGCGGGCTGTTCACCGGGGCCGAGGTGCTCAAGACCGAGGAGGAGGCGGCGATCTTCGGCGGCACGGCCGGGATCCCGCTCGACCCGTGCTACCACAGCGTCTGCGACACCATCAGGAACGTCAACGACAAGGCGCTGGACGTGAACTCCGACGCGATCGCGACGCTGGCGGGCACGTACGCCTTCAACACCGGCACAATCGGCACCACCCCACCCGCCCCGGCATCCCGCACCACCGACACCCACACCCACAAGCCCGCCGACTCGGCAAGCTGACCCGCTCACGTGGCGCCCGCACCAGGACGGGCGCCACACCCGCCGCACTCCGGCTGAGGTCCTTCGGGGGAAGTGCGGCGGGGCCATCCGGGGGGAGGTCAGGTGGTGGGGGGCTGGTGGCCGAAGCGGGTTGGTTTCGGGCCGCGCAGGCGGACCTCCGGGTCGGGCATCGCCTGCTCGCGGCCCTCCTGCGGCACCGCGGCCTCGATGACCGCCGAGTCCCCCTCGGCCTCGGCGATCCGGGCCACGAGCCGCTCCCGCAGCCCCGCCGCCACCTCCGCGTGCGAGGCGTACCCCGCCAGGTTGACCAGCTCGTGCGGGTCGTTCTCCAGGTCGTACAGGGCCTGCTCCCGGTAGACGGGCGCGCTCGCGTCATCCCAGGGGTGGGCGTCCTCGGCGACGGCGTAGTACTTCCACCGGGACGTACGGATCCCGCGCCCCACCTCGGACTCGCTCACCTGGAAGAACACCTCCGAGGGCCACTCGGAGGCGGGATCGCGTACCAGCGGCAGGAACGAGCGGCCCTGCATCGGCGCGGGCACCGGCAGCCCGGCCGCCTCCAGCAGCGTGGGCGGCAGGTCGAGGGTGCTGACCGGGCGGGAGATCGCGCCGCCGCCGTCGAAGCCGGGACCGCGCAGCGCCAGCGGCACGCGCAGGGACGCGTCATGGCAGGAGCGCTTGTACTCGCCGTTGCGGGTCTTGAAGTGGTTTCCGTGGTCGGAGGTGTAGGCCACGATCGTGTCGTCCAGCAGGTCCATGCTGCGCAGCGCGTCCAGCAGCCGGCCCAAACCCTCGTCCAGGCGCTTGACCTGGCCCAGGTAGCCGCCCATGTGCCGGTGGGCGGTGCCGCCGAGCGCGGCCAGGTCCGGCGGCATCCAGCGGCCCTGGTAGCGCTCCTCGTAGCCGTCGGGGGCCGGGTAGTTGTCCACCTCGTTCTGGTGGTGCGGCTCCAGCAGCGACAGGAACAGGTAGAACGGCTCGTCGGCGTGGTCGGCGACGTACCGGATGGCCGCGTCCACGAGCGCGTCGGAGCGGTAGCCGGGCAGCAGGACGGGGTCGTTCGCCTCGTCGAAGACGACCGTACGGTAAGCGTCCGAGGTGTGTTCGAGGGCGTTGGCCGCCAGCCACGACTGGTAGCCGCCGCGCCGGTCCTCGGGCACGGGCTCGGTGCCGCCCAGGTGCCACTTGCCGATGTAGCCGGTGGCGTAGCCGGCCGCGCCGAAGTGGTGGGCCAGCGTACGCTCCTCGGGCGGCAGCACGCGGCCGTTGCGGTAGACGCCGGTCGTGGTCGGGTAGCGGCCCGTCTGCAGCGCCGCACGGGCGGGGGCGCACACCGGCTGCGGGGTGAGCGCGACCGTGGCCTGCGTGCCGTGCCTGGCCATTCTGTCGAGGTTCGGGGTGAAGGGGCCGACGGTGTCCCACCGCTGCTGGTCGGTGAAGACGACGATCACGTTCGGGCGCAAAACAGCAGGCTCCTTATTTGAGTCCGGTCAGGGCGATGCCCCTGACGAAGTATCTCTGGGTGAAGATGAACAGGACGGCGGTGGGGATGAACAGGATCACCGAGCCGGCCGCCGTGAGGTGCCACAGCGTGAAGTACTCCTGGTTGAACAGGGTGAGCCCGACCGGGATGGTACGCATTTCGGGCGTGGTGGTGGCGACCAGCGGCCAGAGGAACTCGTTCCACTGGAAGACGAACGTGAACAGCCCGAGCACGGCCATCGCCGGCCGCGTCTGCGGCAGGATGACGCTCCAGTAGACGCGCAGCTCGGAGGCCCCGTCGATGCGGGCCGCGCTGATCAGGTCGTCGGGGATGGGCTGGATGAACTGTCTCATCAGGAAGATGCCGAACGCGTCCATCAGGAACGGCGTGATGAGCCCCTGGTAGGTGTTCAGCCAGCCCATGTTGGCCATGAGCACGTACAGCGGGATCATCCGCACGAAGAACGGCACCATGAGCGTGGCCAGCAGCGCCACGAACAACGTGTTGCGCAGCGGGAAGCGGTACTTGGCGAACACGTACCCGACGAGCGGGTCGAACACCAGGTGCGCCACCGTGATCGCGCCCGCCACGACGAGGCTGTTGACGATGAAGTTGCCGAACGGCGCGCGCGTGAACAGCTCGGCGTAGTTGCCCCACTGCGGCGAGTCCGGCACGAGCACGGCGTTCGCCGACAGCGTCTCGGCCTCGGTCTGGAGCGACAACGAGAGCATGTAGAGCAGCGGCACGACCGTGACGAGCGAGGCCAGCGTCAGGAGGGTGTAGAGCAGGGGCTTGCGCATCAGTACGTGACCTCCCGGTTCCGTCCGGCCCTCAGCTGGATCAGGGTGAAGGCCACGATCACGATCAGCAGCAGCACCGACTGCGCGGAGGAGTAGCCGAAGTCCCTGGCGCGGAAGGCGACGTTGAAGATGTGGAAGACCGACAGGTCGGTGGCGTCGCCGGGGCCGCCGCCGGTGATGATGTACGCCTGCCCGAACGCCTGCAATCCGGAGATCACCGCCATCACCGACACGAACAGCGTGGTCGGGGCGAGCAGCGGCAGCGTGATCCGCCAGAACCGGCGCCAGGAGTCCGCCCCGTCGATCTTGGCGGCCTCGTGGTAGGTCTCCGGGATGCCCTGCAGCCCGGCCAGGAACAACACCATCGTGTAGCCGACGCTCTGCCACAACGTGACGGCGGCGATGGTGAGCAGCGGCGCGGTGTTGAGCCACTGCTGCGCGGGCAGTCCGGCCGCGAGCAGCACCCGGTTCAGCACACCCAGCTCGGGGTCGAGGATGTTGCGCCACAGCAGCCCGACGATCGCCACCGAGGTCAGGTACGGCACCAGCAGCACCACCCGGAAGGCCACCCGGCCCTTGAGCGGCTGGTCGATGGCCAGCGCGAGGGCCAGCCCGAGCACGATCGACCCGGCCACCACGATCACCGAGAAGCCCGCCGTGATCAGGAAGGAGTGCTGGACGGCCGGGTCCGACACGGCCTGGGTGTAGTTGCCCAGGCCCGTCCACTGGTCGGCCATCGGCCCGGTCTTGAAGCTGGTGGCCACCACGTTGCCGATCGGCAGGTAGAACATGGCCGCGAAGAACAGGATCGCCGGGAGCAGGAACAGGTAGGCGGTGCGGGCGTACCGGCCGTAGAGAGTGCGCGGCCTCACTTCAGGAAGCCCTCCGCGGCCTTGACGAAGGCTTCGAGTGCCTCGGCGGCCGGCTTGTTCTGGATGAGCACCTGCTGGTACATCACTTCGAGCTGTTCCTCCCACTTGCCGAGCTGCCCGGTCAGGCGCACCTGCTGGGAGGAGTCCTTGGCGGTGGGCAGGGCGTCGGCGAAGGTCTTGGTGACCGGGTCGGACTGAACCTCGGGCAGGTCCGCCCACGACTTGCGCGGCATGAGCATGCCGGTCTCCTTGGTGGCGGCCTGCTCGACCTCCAAGGTGGTGATGCGCTTGATGAAGTCCCACGACAGGTCGGGCCTGGTGGCCTTGGCGGGCACGAACATGCTGACCCCGGCCGCCTGGGTGGCGCTCGACTTGTTCTTCAGCGGCGGCGCGACGCCCAGCTCGATGTCGGCGCTGGTCTTCTTGATGGGGTCGAGGTCCCACGGGCCCGTGAAGATCATCGCGGCGCGTTTGGCGGAGAACAACTTCTGCGGGCCCGAGTAGTCGGTGCCCGCCGTCGGCACGGGGGCCACCTTGTGCTTGTGGATGAGGTCGGCCTGGAACTGCAGGGCGGCCACCGCGTCGGCGCGCGGCTGCATGATCGCCTTGGTGTCCAGGTCGTAGGGGGTGATGCCGGCCTGCACCAGCCAGGGCCACATGTAGGTGAAGTCCTGGTTGAGCGCTACGCCGTACACGCCGTCCTTGGTCAGCTTCTTGGCCGCGTCGAGGAACTCCTCCCAGGTGGTGGGCACCTTCACGCCGGCCGCGTCGAGCATGCCCTTGTTGTAGAAGAGCGTGTTGCAGGTCAGGTGCAGCTGTACGCCGTACACCTTGCCCTGGTAGGAGTTGCGTTCGACCGTCACCGGCTGCCAGTCCGACGGGAAGCCCATCGCCTGCCCGTCGCGGTCCACGTAGTCCTGCAGCGAGCGCGCGTTGCCGGAGACGGCGAACTCCTGCACCCAGCCGCCCGGCTCCTCCACCAGGTCCGGCACGGTCCCGGAGGCGAAGTCGGCCAGCAGCCTGGTCCGCAGGTCGGGCCACTGGTACTTCTGGAAGTTGACCTTGACCTTGTTGGCCTGCTCGAACTCGGCGATCACCTTGCGGTAGACCTGATAGTCGTGGCCCGCGTTCCAGTAGACCGTGAAGGTGCCCGGCGCGGCGCTCTGCGTGGTCGGCGCACCCGCGCAGGACGACAGGACCGGCACCGCGGCGGCGGCGCCGACGAGACGGAGCAAGTCGCGTCGTGAGGGGTGGGAGTGCATCTGGAGGGTTTCCCTTCTAGGACGAGCCCCGCCGCACGAAGGTCCACGACCGGACGATCTCGCGGACGGGCGGCGGCTCCTCGGCCTGGAGGCGGTCGAAGAGCAGGCGTACGACGTCGGTGTAGTCGTGGCGAAGCGGGCCGACGGTGCTGAGCTGCGGATTGCTGATGAGACCCTCGTCGATGTTGCCCGCACCGACGATCGCGACGTCGCCGGGCACGCTCAGCCCCAGGTCCCTGGCCGCCCAGATCGCGCTGAGCGCCGCCCGGTCGGACGCGGCGAAGATGGCGTCGGGCCGGTCGGGCGAGCTGAGCAGCTCGGTCGCCGTCTGGTAGGCGGACACGCGGTCGTCCGCGCCGCCGGTGATGATGCGCTCGCTCACCCCGTGCCGCTCCAGCGCCGTGGTGTAGCCGAGCATGCGCCCGCTGGGCTGGTCGCGGTAGACCTCGTAGCGGTGCGCCATGAACGCGATGCGCCGCCGGCCCGTGTCGAGCAGGTGGTCGACGGCCATGGCCGACGCCTCCACCTCCGGTGTGCGGACGACGTCGCAACCTTCCAGCCCGCTCTCGTTGCTCAGCACCACCATCGGCAGCCCGGTGGCGGCGAGACCGGAGAGCAGGTCGTGGGCGAGGTGGTCGCCCACGACGTGGATCAGCGCGCCGTCGGCGATGCCGCCGCGCAACATGTCGACGGCGGCCTGCGCGCGGGCCTCGGAATAGACGGCGAGCGTGACCACCGAGTAGCCGTGCGCGTCGGCCATCTCGTGCAGGTCCGTCGCCAGCCTGGCGTCGGACGGCACGCCGCCGAACGAGCTCAGCACCAGGCAGACGCGCTGGGTACGGCGTTTGCGCAGGCTTCTGGCGGCCTGGTTGGGGGTGTAGCCGAGTTGCCTGGCGGCGTCGAGCACCCGCTGCCTGGTCTCGGCGGCCACCGGCCGGTTCTTGCCGCTGAGCACGTAGGAGACGGTCGCCACCGACACGTTCGCCAGCTCTGCCACTTGTCGCGCTGTTGGTCTCATGTTAGTCGAATAACCTAGCATTCCCTACAGGATTATGGGGAATTTTCTGTACTCGGATCTTGGCATATGGGCATGCTGCGGAGAGTTCTTCGCCTGCTGTTCAGCGGCTGCTGTTAATCGATTAACACCGTATTCCGCACAAGCCGTGCGTTCAAGAGGTGAGCTCAGATCATCATCTCGGCCAGCTTGGCCGCCACTTCCTCTTCTTGCGCGATGGCCGCCCGCTCCAGCACCTTGCTGATGCTCGGCGACGCCTCCCCGCCGGTCACCCGTTGCACCGGCCGCTTCAGGAGGCCGAAGAAGCGCCGCTGGATCTCGTCGGCCAGCCAGCCGCCGTACGACGTCCCCATCGGCCCCTGCTCGGCGATGAGCACGCGGCCCGTCTTGCCGACGCTCGCCCCGATCGTCTCCCAGTCCACGCTCGCCCGATCCAGCCAGCGCAGGTCGATCACCTCGGCGTCCACGCCGGACGACTCGGCGGCACGCAGTGCGTACATGGTCATCGCCAGGTACGTCAGCACGGTGACCGCCGACCCGGCCCGCCGCACCCTTGCCCGGCCCACCGGGATGCAGTAGTCCAGGTCGTCCACCGGGCACTCGCCGGTCGAGCGGTACAGATCGACGTGCTCCAGCACCACCACGGGGTCGCGGCAGAGCAGCGCGCTGTTCATCAGCCCCACGTAGTCGAACGGCGTCGAGGGGGCGGCGATCCGCCAGCCGGGCGCGGTGGCGAAGATGCCCGCGGGGTCCATGGAGTGCTGGGAGCCGTAGCCGGTGCCCATGGCTACCTTGCTGCGCAGGACCAGCGGCATGGCGTCGCCGCCGCCGTACATGTGCCTGGCTTTTGCGATCTGGTTGAAGAGCTGGTCGGCGGCGACCCACATGAAGTCGGCGTACATGAGCTCCACCACCGGCGTGCAGCGCCCGTCGGAGGCGATGCCGCCGGCCAGTCCGGTGAAGGCGTTCTCGCTGATGGGGGTGCCGAGCACGCGGTCGGGGAACTCCTCCTTGAGCCCTCTGGTGGCGCCGTTGGTGCCGCCGTTGAGGCGGTGCACGTCCTCGCCGAGCACGATGATCGACGGGTCGGTCCGCATGCGCCGCGCCATCACCCCGGACACGGCGTCGATGAACTTGCGCTCGGCCAGCTCTCCCGTGAAGGTGTCGCGGTCGGCCGGCCGCGCGTCCGCGAACTCCGACAGGTCGCCGCGCACGCCCACGTGCGCGAAGCCCGGGTCGGGCCACTCCCGGGGCCTGATCCGGCGGCGGCCCTGGGTGTCGCCCGGCAATGGTTCGAGCAGTTCCGCGCCGATGCCGGCCATCAGGTCCTTCGCCCTCTTTGTCGCGGCGGCGACGTCGGCGGGGTCGAAGAGGCCGCGTCGGGCGAGGTGTCCCGCGAGCCGTTCGATCGGGTCGCGGGCCCGCCACTCCTGCTCCTCCTGCTTGCTGCGGTAGCCGAACGCGCTGCCGGGGAAGGGGCCGTTCTGGTGGAAATATCGGTAGACGTCCGCCTCGACGAGGGCCGGCCCGCCACCCGACCTCATGTACGCCACCGCCTCGCTCATGGCCAGGTGCACCGCGAGCGGATCCATGCCGTCCACCTTCCAGCTCGCCACGCCGAAGCCGGGGCCGCGCGCCGACAGCCGGGGCTCGGCGGTCGCCTCGGCCACGCCGGTGGAGACGGCGTAGCGGTTGTTCTCCACGAAGAAGCAGAGCGGCAACCGCCAGGCGGCGGCCAGGTTCAGCGTCTCCAGGGTGGAGCCGATGTTGATCGCGCCGTCCCCGAAGTACGTCACCGCGACCGCCCCGGTGCCCGCCCGCCGGTGCGCCCACGCCGACCCGGCCGCGAACGGCACGCCGCCCCCGACGATCGCGTTCGTGCCGATCGCGCCCGCCTCCTTCCAGCGCAGGTGCATGGAGCCGCCGCGACCGTGGCTGAAGCCCCGGTCCAGGCCGCAGATCTCGGCGAGCGTACGCAGCAGCACGCCGCGCACGTCGGGCCCGGACTCCCCGGCCGGGTCGATGCCCTTCGGCTCCACGTACGCCAGCGCCTTGGCCAGGAACTGGTGGTGCCCCCGATGCGAGCCGTTGATCGTGTCGCCGGGAGCCAGCGCCAGGACCGAGCCGACCGCGCCGCCCTCCTGGCCGATGCTGGAGTGGGCCGGGCCGTGCACCAGGCCCGCCTTGGCCAGGTCGAGCACGTACTGCTCGAAGGCCCTGATCAGCAGGAGCTGGCCGAGCATGCCGGTCAGCAGGGCGGGGTCGGCGGCGTCCCAGTCCTCTTCCGTGGCGACGATCTCGACCCAGGGCGCCGGCGGTTCGAGCCTGTGATGCTGGGGCATTCCTCAGCCTTACACGCCTTGGATCCAAAAGACAGACCTGGGCTCTTCTCGGAGGCCGGAGTAGGCTGTTCTGGATCCAAAGGGAGAGAGATGAGCGGACTTCCCGGGCTCAGCCGGCTGGACCACATCGGCTTCACGGTGCCCGATCTGGAGGAGGCCAGGGCGTTCCTGGTGGACGTGCTCGGCTGCGAGTACCTGTACTCGCTCGGTCCCTACCGGCATGACGGCACCCCGTGGATGAAGGAGCACCTCAACGTGCATCCGCGGGCGGTGATGGAGCGGCTGCACTTCTTCCGGTGCGGCGGGCAGGCGGTCTTCGAGGTGTTCCAGTACTCGGCGCCCGGGCAACATCCCGAGGTGCCGAGGAACAGCGACATCGGCGGACATCACGTGGCCCTGTACGTGGAGGACCTCGACGCGGCCGTGGCCTATCTGCGCGGTCAGGGGGTCCAGGTCCTCGGTGAGCCGACGGCCAGCACGGGGCCGAGCGAGGGGCAGCGGTGGGTGTACTTCCTGGCGCCTTGGGGGATGCAGTTCGAGCTGGTCTCCTACCCGGAGGGCAAGGCGTTCGATCGTGCGGATGCCTGAGAACGTGCCTTCAGCCGCGGGGGTGCCTTCGGACGAGCGGGCGCTTTCGGACGAGCGGATACCTTCAGGCGTGCGGATGCCTGAGAGCCAGCGTGTGGCCGACCATCTGCGCGAGGCCATACTCAGCGGGGCCATCGCGCCCGGTGAGCGGATCCGGCAGGAGGAACTGGCCGAGCGGCTCGGCGCGAGCCGGCTGCCGGTGCGCGAGGCGCTGCGCATGCTGGAGGCCGAAGGGCTCACCGAGCACCACCCGCGCAGGGGCGCGCGCGTGCCGCGACTCGGCGGGCACGAGGTGGACGTGATCTACCGGATGCGCGAACGGCTGGAGCCCCTCGCCCTGGCCGAGAGCATCCCCCACCTGACCGCCGACGATCACCACGCGCTCGCCCTGATCCAGGACAAGATCGAGCAGAACACCGACATCGGCGAGTTTCTGGTGCTCGACCGCGAGTTCCACCTGCTGACCTACTCGGGGTGCGCGATCGAGCAGCTCTCGGCCATGGTGGTGCGGATGTGGAACGCGACGCAGCACTACCGGCGGGCGTTCATGCGGCTGACCGGGCCGTCGCGGCGCTGGGTGGTCAACGCCGAGCACCGGCTGCTGCTGGACGCGATCGAGCGGCGTGACGCCGTGGACGCCGAGCGGTGCCTGAGCGGGCACATCAGGCGCACCAGGGTGGAGCTCTCGCAGCACCCGGAGGTCTTCGGATGACGCTTCTGACGGTTAACGGTGCGGTCGTGGAGGTCCGGGCCGAGCCCGGCACGCCGCTCCTCGACGTGCTGCGCGGGGAGCTCGGGCTGGTGGGGACCCGGTTCGGGTGCGGGGCCGGGTCGTGCGGGGCCTGTTTCGTGCTGCTCAACGGGCGGGTGACGGCCGCCTGCGACACGCCGCTGTCCGTGGCCGAGGGACGGGAAGTCGTGACCGTCGAAGGGCTCGCGCCCGGCGATGAGCTGCATCCGGTGCAGCAGGCGATCCTGGAGGAGCAGGCCGGACAGTGCGGCTACTGCCTGTCGGGCATCATGATCAGCGCCGCCGCACTGCTGGCCGACGATCCCCGGCCGGACGAGGAGGCGGTGGTGGCGGCTCTGGAACGCAACCTGTGCCGGTGCGGCGTACACCGCCGCGTCGTCCGCGCCATCCTGAAGACCACCCAATGAGCACCGCCGACGACCGGGAAGCCCGACCAGTGGGTGCCGAGCCAGGGGCTGCGGTGCCGGTGGGAGCCGAGCCAGGGGCTGCGGTGCCGGTGAGTGCCGAGCCAGGGGCCGAGGTGCCGATGGAGGCCGAGCCGAGGGCCGCAGTGTCCGTGGGAGCCGGGCCGGGGGCGGCGGTGTCGGTGGGGGCCGATGGGGTGATTTCGGTGCGGGTCGGGAAGGTGGAGCTCGGGCAGGGGGTGCTCACGGCGCTGGCTCAGATCGCCGCCGACGCCCTGGGGGCCGACCTGGGGCAGGTGCGGATGTTGCCGGCGCGTACCGGTGCGGGGCCTGACGAGGGGTTCACGTCGGGGAGCATGTCGATCGCCCGCTCGGGTCCGGCGCTGCGTGCGGAGTGCGCCCGCGTGCGCGCCGCCTGCACCGCCGAGGCCGCCCGCCACTGGGGCGTCTCCCCAGGCCAGGTGACGGTACGGCGCGGCGAGTTCCGCCACGGCGACCGGACCACCACCTACGCCGACCTGGCCCAGGCCGCCGAAGCGCCCGCTGAGGGCCTGCCCACCGAGGGAGCACCCGCCAACGGAGGGCGTGCCAGAGCTCCTGACGCAGGAGCGCGGGCGTCCGAGGTGCCGGTGTTCGTGGGGGTCAGCGTGCCTCGACTGGATCTGCCCGGCAAAGTGGCCGGACGTCCCCGGTTCATCCATGACCTCCGCCTCCCGGGCCAGCTCTACGGACGGGTTCTGCGCCCGCCCTCCCCCGGTGCCCGCCTGACCGGTCTCACCCCGCTGCCGGACCTCCGTGTCGTACGTGACGGCTCGTTCCTCGGGGTGCTGGCCGAGACCGAGCCGGAGGCCGACCGGGCGCTTGCCCGCCTGCGCGAGGCGGCCGAGTGGGATGAGCGCGACACCCTCCCCGACGAACACGACCTGCACACCTTCCTCCGCACGGGCCCGCACGAAACAATCCCCGTCCGCACCCCGACCAACGCCCAACCCACATCCGACCGGCCCAAAGACGGGCGGCCCGAAAGCGGGCGCGAGGGTGAGGTGCATGCGGCCACTTACGGCAGGCCCTTTATTGCCCATGCCTCCATTGCCCCGAGTTGCGCCGCCGCCCGCTGGAACACCGACGGCTCTCTGGAGGTCTGGAGCCACACTCAGGGGGTGCACCCGCTCCGCCGAGCCCTCGCCCAGATTCTGGGCACCGAGCGGATCGAGGTCCGGCACGTGGAAGGTGCGGGCTGCTACGGGCACAACGCGGCCGACGACGTGGCGCTGGACGCGGCGCTGCTGGCCCGTGAGGCCGGCGGTCGGCCGGTGCATGTGCGGTGGAGCAGGCGGGATGAGCTGACCTGGGCGCCGTTCGGGTCGGCGATGTCGGTGGACGTCGCGGCGTCGGTGGACGCGAAGGGGATGGTGCGTTCCTGGCGGTATGACGTGTGGAGCCAGGGTCATACCAGCCGCCCCGGTTACGCGGGAGGCGTACCGGGTCTGCTCGCCGCCGCACATCTGGAACAGCCGTGGACATACCCGGCGGCCGTGGACCCGTCGCTGGGATCGGGCTCGGGGATGGCGCGTAACGCGGTTCCGATCTACGACTTTCCGGCGATGGAGATCACCGGTCACCGCGTGCTGGAGACGCCGATCCGGTCGTCGGCGCTGCGGTCGCTGGGGGCGTTCATGAACGTCTTCGCCATCGAGTCGTTCATGGACGAGCTGGCCCTGGCCGCCGGGCGGGACCCGCTGGCGTACCGGCTGGCGCATCTGAGCGACCCCCGCGCCAGGGAGGTCCTGACGAGGGCGGCCAGGGCGGCGGGCTGGGGCGGCGGCGAACCGGGTCTGGGGCTGGGGGTGGCCAGGTACAAGGGCAGCGGGGCGTACTGCGCGGTCGTGGCGCAGGTGGCGGCCGAGCACGATGTACGGGTACGCCGCCTGACCATCGCCGTGGACGTCGGCCAGGTCGTCAACCCCGACGGGGTGCGCAACCAGATCGAGGGCGGCGCCACCCAGGCGGCGAGCTGGACGCTGAAGGAACGGGTGCGCTTCGACCGCCGCCGGATCACCAGCGGGGACTGGGAGTCGTACCCGATCCTGCGCTTTCCGGAGGCTCCCGAGGTGACGGTGGAGCTGGTGGAGCATCCGGGCACGCCGTCCGTGGGCGCGGGCGAGGCGGCCCAGGGCCCGGTCGCGGCGGCCATCGCGAACGCGCTCACCACCACACTCGGCCTCCGCCTCCGCGACCTGCCCCTCACCCGCGACGCGGTCGTCGCCGCAATCCAGCGTGAGTGATCATAGGCCGAAATGCTATAGATTGCATTTGAAATGCAAGTCACATGCTATGTTGGGGATGTGGAGGTGGTAGGTCGTGGCTACCAAGACACTTGGGTTCGCGGTCGGAGACGAGGACCGGGCCGACCTTGAAGAGTTGGTCGAGTACTTCGGGCAGGGCAATCGCTCCGCCTACCTTCGGGCGACAATAAGGGTCATGAAGTCTGTGAAGCTGGCCGAAGAGCTTCGGGACCTGCAGGCGTATGGACAAGGAAAACTTGGCGAGCAGGGCGTGACCCTGGAAGACATTCCGGAGATCACCCGGCGGATATTGAAGGGATAACCGTGGCCGACCCCGTGCCTGTGGTCTTCGATGTGAATGCCCTGGTCGGGGCGGCGGCGGGCGGCAACAGCCCGTTTCGGTCCTGGCCTTCGCCGCCGCCCACATCCGGAAACCCATATGCGGATTGTCTCGGCATCATCGTCGACGCGGCAGAGTTCGCCCTGTGGTTGTCGCCGCACATCCTGGAGAACACCGGTCGGGTCCTGTCAAAGGGTCTGCTCTGGGAGGAGGAGAAGATCGAGCGATACCTGTCCGTCCTGATCGGGGTGGCGCAGCACAGCGGTGGCCAGGCCGTGGATCCGCCGCAGGTCGTGTCCGACTGCTCCGACTGGGAGGACAACCGTATTCTCGATCTGGCGGCGCATGTCGGCGCGCTGCTGGTCGTCTCCGAGGACACAGACCTGACGTCGTTGTCCCCTTGGCGCGGGACCCCGATCTTGCGACCCCGCGAATTCGCCGCGAAAGTCGACGGCATGCGTCGCACCAGACGCAGATCACGCTGAAGACCCATCAGTAGGGGTTGGCGATCATCAGGTCCTGGGCGGGGAACAGGGTCAGGACGCGGCAGCCGTCCGGGGTGACCACGACCTCCTCCTCGATCCTGGCCGCCGAGAAGCCGTCGCCGGCCGGGCAGTACGTCTCCAGCGCGAACACCATCCCGGCGCGCAGTTCGATCGGCTCCCGCATGCTGTTGAGCCGCGAGATGATCGGCCGCTCGTGCAGCCCGAGTCCCAGGCCGTGCCCGAACTGCAGCCCGAAGGCCGCCATCTCGTCCTCGAAGCCGAACTCCGGAGCCTTCGGCCAGACCGCGGCCACCTGGTCGGTGCCCACGCCCGGTTTGATCATCGCGATGGAGGCGTCCATCCATTCGCGGGCCATGGTGTACGCGTCCCGCTGCGCGGCCGTCGCGCTGCCCACGCCGAACGTGCGGTAGTAGCAGGTGCGGTAGCCGTTGTAGGAGTGGATGATGTCGAAGAACGCCTGGTCGCCCGGCCTGATCAGCCGGTCGGAGAAGTTGTGCGGGTGCGGGTTGCACCGTTCGCCGCTGACCGCGTTGACGGCTTCCACCTGGTCGGAGCCCATCGCGTAGAGGCGCTGGTTGACCAGGGCGACGATCTCGTTCTCCCGGATCCCGGGCTTGAGCGCTTCCACGACGTCCTGGTAGACGCCGTCCACCATGGCCGCGGCCTGGGTGAGCAGCATGATCTCGTCGGCGGACTTGATGACGCGGGCGTCCAGCATGTGCTGCTGGCAGTCCACCACCCGCAGGCCCTGGCGCTGCATCTCGAACAGGAACGGCGGCTCCACGATGTCCACGCCCACGGGCGCGTCCGAGAGCCCTTCGTCGGTCAGGATGCCCTTGATGCGGCGGATCGCGTCGGTCATCAGCCCGGCGGTCGGGGCGATGGCGCCGCGCAGGCCCAGCATGCCCGCGTGGCAGTCGGCCGGGTCCAGCCAGGGGCTGTGCAGGCGGTGGTGGCGGGCGGCGGAGCCGAAGTCCCAGAGTTTCGGTGAGCCGTCGCGGGTGAGCAGGGCGTACCTGGTCATCTTGTCGCCGAGGGCGCCGCCGATCCAGGTCTGGGTGACGTACCTGATGTTGTAGAAGTCGAACAGCAGGAACGCGCCGCAGTCGCTGGCCGCGAGCGCGGCGCGGGCGCGGCTCAGGCGGTGTTCGCGCAGCCGGGCGAAGTCGACGCGCTGCTCGAAGTCGACGCCCATGTGGCCAGGCGCGGGAAGAGGCGCGGGCGCGGGCAGGGGCGCGATCATGAGCCTAGCCCGTCGTCCACGGTCACGTCCTCGGGTTTGAGTTCCAGGCCGGCGGCGGCGGCCTGGAGGTCGAGCAGGATGGCGAAGTCCTCGCCGGTCCTGCCGGTGCCGACGCTCGCCTGGACGAGTTGCGCGGTGAGCGCGGTGACCGGCATCGGCACGTCGAGGGCGCGGGCGGCGGCCAGGCCCAGGTCGAAGTCCTTGCGCAGGAGCAGCGGGGTGAAGGTGGGGGTGTAGTCGAGGTGCACGAACGCGGGCGACTTGTAGCGGGTGAAGGCCGAGCCGACGACGCTGTCGTTGAGGAACTCCAGGAACGCGTGCCGGGGCACGCCGCCCTTCTCGGCCAGCACGGTGATCTCGGCGAGGGTCTGGGTGACGACGCCGAGCAGCAGGTTGTGCGCGATCTTGACCAGGCGGGCGGTCTCGCCCTCGCCCGCGTACGTGACCGACCTGCCCAGGTGCGCCAGCAGTCCGGCCACCCGGTCGTAGGTCTCGCGCGGCCCCGAGCAGACGACGCTGAGCAGCCCGGCGCGCACGACCTTGCCGTTGCCGCTGACCGGCGCGGCCAGGAACCCGGTGCCGTGGCGCGCGCAGGCTTCGCGGGCGGCGGCGGACGCCTCGGGCGAGACGGTGGAGCAGTCCACCACCACGCCGGGTCCGTCCTCGCCGAGCAGTTCGCCGAGGACCTGGGTGAGGTCGGCGGAGGCGGCGACCATGGTGAAGACGACGTCGCGGTCGCGCAGCCCGGCGATGGTGTCCGTCACGTGCGCGCCGTGCTCGCCCAGCGGTTCGGCCTTGGCGCGGGTACGGTTCCACACGGCCAGGTCCACCCCCGCCCCGGCCAGCCGCGCGGCCATCGGGAACCCCATGCGGCCGGTGCCGATCCAGCCGACCCTCAGTCCAGTCATCGCACGCCACCTCTCATCGCACGCCACCTCTCATCGCACGCCACCTCTCATCGCACGCCGCTACTCATCGCACGCCGCTACTCATCGCACGCCGCTACTCATCGCACGCCGCCACTCATCGCACGCCGCCACTCATCACGCACTGCCTTTCGCGAGCCGCTGGGCCAGCCAGTCGGCGGTGTAGGGGCGGTGCCAGGGCGTCAGGTTGGCACAGCCGTGGTTGCCCTCTTCGAGCACGAGCAGTTCGCTGTCGCCGCCCGCCGCGGCGGCCAGCAGCTCGGCGTGCCGCCAGGGCACGATCCGATCCTCGCGCCCGGCCACGACCAGCAGCGGCGCGGTGATGGCCGAGGCCGTGCCCTTCATGGTCAGGGTGCGGGCGATGCGGCGGGCCTCCTCCTCGGTAGCCGCGCCGGACCTGACGCGGAAGGTCTCCTTCGTCAGCGGCGGCAGGATGTCCCAGCAGTCGCCGAAGTCGTACGGCCCGGCCAGCGCCACACAAGCCTTGACCCGGTCCCCGGCGGCCGCCGCCACCCGCGGCGCGTAGTAGCCCCCCAGACTGACCCCCCACACCCCGAGCCTGGCCGCGTCCACCCGCGGCTCGGCGGCCAGCGCGTCGAGCAGCACCTCGCCGGGCCGCGACCAGTCGGCCCTGATCGGCAGCTCGTACTCGGCCTCCCCCTGGCCGGGCCCGTCCACGGCGAACGTGGCCAGCCCGCGTTCGAGGAAGAGCTGCTCGACCACCCGCTGCTCCTCCTTGGCCGAGTCGAGCCCGGACAACATCAGCACCGCGGGATGCGGCCCGGGACCGGATGGCAGCCGGAGTATCCCGACGAGCGTGCCTCCCTCGAAGTCGATCTCGACGCGGCGTCCGGGCGGCGACAGGTGGGGCAGGGCGTCGTCGAGGCAGGCCACGGCCCGCAGGTGGGCCCGGCGCGCCTGGTCGGGGTCGGTCACGAACACGAACTTGGCGAAGTGGAAGTAGAGCGCGGCCTGCGCCAGGTGCCCGCCCGCCGACAGGGTACGGCCGGTGGCCAGCGCCTGGCGGCCGAGCCGCTCGTGCCCGGCCGCCACCGCCGACCAGGCGGCGCACCAGCCGTCCCAGGTGTGCAGGCCGCGCGTGATGCGTTCGAAGTCGGAGACCGTCACGCCGTTGGCGGTGAACCGGGGTCCCCAGTGCGCGATGGCGGAAGCGACTCGCTCGTCCACCGTGTGCCACCTCCCAGGTAGAGCGACGCGATCTCGGGGTTGTCCCGGACGGCGGCGGCCGTACCGGTCAGGCGTACCCGGCCGCCCTCCATGACCACGCCGTGCGTGGCCAGGCCCAGGCCGAGCCGGACGTTCTGCTCGACCAGCAGCACGGTCGCGCCCGCCCGGCCGAGTTGCCCGATCACCTCGGCCACCCCGGCCAGCCCGCGCGGGTCGAGGCCGAGCGACGGCTCGTCGAGCAGGATGAGCCGCGGGGCGAGCATGAGGCAGCGGGCGATCTCGACCATGCGCCGCTGGCCGCCGCTGAGGTTGCCGGCGTGCTCGCGGGCGCGTTCGGCGACGATGGGCAGGCGCTGCCTGACCTCGTCGAGGCGTTCGGCGAGCAGCCGTTTGTCCTTGCGGATGAGGTAGCCGCCCATCAGCACGTTCTCCTGCACGGTCATGGCGGGGAACAACGCGTGCGACTGCGGCACCTGGGCGATGCCGCGGCGCAGGATCTCCTCGGGCGAGCGCCCGCCGATGGGCTCGCCGTCCAGGCGGACCTCGCCCTCGGTGGGCACGAGCAGGCCGCTGATGACGCGCAGCACCGTCGATTTGCCCGCGCCGTTCGGCCCGACCACGCAGGTGATCGTGCGTTCGGCGCATTCCAGATCGACACCGCGCAGTACGCTGCCGCCGCCGTAACCCGCGACCACCGCCTTGAGCTGCAACATTCATCTCACCGCCGGCGTCCAGTCGGTCCCAAGGTAGGCCTCAAGCACCGCCGGGTCCTGCCTGACGCGCCCGGGCGGCCCTTCGGCGATCATCCGGCCGCCCGCCAACACCGCGACCGGGTCGCACAGGTCCAGCACGAGCGGGATGTTGTGCTCGACGATCAGGAACGTGATCCCGGCCGCGTTGAGGTCGCGGATCACCTCGGCGATGCGGGCCAGCAGGCTCGGGTTCACGCCGCCGGCGGGCTCGTCCAGCAGGATCAGCTTGGGTTCGAGCATCAGCACCTGGGCCAGTTCGACGAGTTTCTGCTGCCCGTACGACAGCGCGCCCGCCTGCTGGGCGGCGAACCGGCCGAGCCCGACCAGTTCGAGCAGGTCGCGGGCGCGTTCTGCCTCGTGGCCGCGTACGGCGTCGGACAACATGGTCCGCCAGCGCGCGTCGGCCAGCGGAGCGACCACGTTCTCCCGCACGGTCAGGTCCCGGAACAGCCTGGTCACCTGGTACGACCGCGCCAGCCCCAGATGGCAGCGCCGCCACGGCCGCAGCCGGTCGATGCGCCGCCCGTCGAACCAGATCTCGCCGGAGTCGGCCGGCAGCCCGCCCGTGACCAGGTTGAACAGCGTGGTCTTGCCTGAGCCGTTCGGCCCGATCAGCGCCGTGATCGTGCCCTGCCGCACGTCGAGGGAGACGTCGTCCACGGCGGTGAGCCCACCGAACCGCTTGGACACGCCCCGCACCGACAGCAGCACCTCACCACGTCCGGACCGCTCGGGCACCCGCTCGCGCACGGACAGGACCGGCGGCTCGATGTACTCCACCGGCGCGGGACGCCTGCGCCGCCACCACGCCCCCACGGTCGGCAGCAGGCCCTCGGGCAGGAACAACACGACCAGCACCAGGGCGCCGCCGAACAGCAGCACCCGCGACTGCACGCCGCCCGCGTACACCGTGGCCGCCTCGCTGACCAGGTTGACCGCGAACGCGCCGACCACGGGCCCGTACAGCGTGCCGCGCCCGCCGGCCAGCGCCGCCAGCACGATCGTCACGCTGCCGAGGATGGCGAAGGAGCCGACGGGGTTGATGAAGGTCAGGTAGTAGGCGTAGACCCCGCCGGCGACGCCGATGAAGAAGGCGCTGGCCGCGTACGCGATGATCTTGAAGCGGGTGGTGTGCACGCCGATCGAGGCGGCCTTGCCCTCGTCCTGCCTGATCGCCACCAGCCCCGTGCCGAGCTTGGTGCGCCTGATCCACGCGCTGAACAACACGGTCACGACCAGCAGCAGCAGGAACGCGTAGTAGAACGGGATGTTCTGGAAGTCGCGGTGCCAGAACGGCAGCTCCAGCGTGATCCCGTCGGAGCCGCGCGTCAGGTCCCTGGAGTTGACCGCGACGATCTGCGCCGCCAGCAACATCGCGATCGTGATGATCACGAACGCGTGGCCGCGGGTCCGCAACACGATAGAGCCGATCAGCACCGCCACGACGGTCGCGACCACCCCGCCGAGCGGCGCGACCCACAGCGGGTTGACGCCCCACCGCAGGGCCAGGATGCCCACCGTGTACGACCCGAGCCCGAGGAACATGCCGTGCCCGAGCGAGACGTACCCGGCGTACCCGGAGATGATGTTCCAGCTCGTCGCCTGGATCGCCAGCAGGAACCCGAGCAGCAGCACCGCCTGCGGGTAGGGCTGCCACGGGTTGACCACGGGATAGACCAGCAGCCCGGCCAGGCACGCGCCCGCCACGAGGTGGGCCTTCACGCCGCGTCCTCCCGCAGCCGCGCCCCGAACAACCCCTGCGGCCTGACCAGCAGCACCGCCATGATCACCAGGTAGAAGACGAGCGTGGACCAGCCCAGCGACCCGTACGTCGCGGTCAGCGTCTCGGCCAGCCCGAGCACCACCGCCCCCGCCACCGCGCCGGCCAGGCTGCCGAGCCCGCCCAGCACCACGATCCCGAGCAGCCGCGAGATCCACTCGTAGTGCGAGGCGGGGAAGAACGGATAGAGCACCGACAGGATGGACCCGCCCACCCCGGCCGTGGCGCTGCCGATCGCGAACGCCAGCGCCGCCGTGCCCGCCGCGCTCACCCCGACCAGCGCGGCCCCCGGCGGGTTCTGCGTGGCCGCCCTGATCGCGCGTCCCGTCCAGGTCCTGTTGAGCACCCAGTACAACACCGCCAGCACCCCCGCCGCCGCCAGGAACCCGAACGCCTGCGCCTTCGGCAACGAGACCGACCCGACCCTGAAGGACTCCTCGAAGTACGGCGGCGCGGCCGACTTGAACTTGTTGCCCGCGGTGAGGTTCAGCACCCCCTCGATGACCAGCGCCAGCCCGAACGTCAGCAGCACCGACATGGACGCGGGCGCGCCCCGGATCCTGGAGATCAGCAGCCGGTAGGTCACCCACCCGAACCCGAACATCATCGGCGTCGTCACCACGGCCGCCACGATCGGGTCGATCCCGGTCCTGTTCCAGAGCCACCACGTCACCATGGCCACCAGCACGAGGAACGCGCCCTGCGCCACGTTGATGATCCGCATCACGCCGAAGATCAGCGTCAGCCCCGACGCCATCAGCGCGTAGACCCCGCCGATCAGCAGCCCCAGCACGACCGCCTGCGCGAAGTGCGCCATGGCTCACTTCCAGCCCGGCTTGGGGTTCACCACGGTCTTCGTGGTCGCCAGCTCCGGCGGCCCGACCACCTCGACCTTGCCGCCCTGCCACTGGGCCAGCAGGAAACTGCCCTCGGGCTCGCCGTTGTCCTTCCAGCTCAGCGGCCCGAGCAGGGTCTGCACGGTGTTCGCGTGCAACCAGTCCTTGATCTTGTCCTGGTCGACCGAGCCGACCGCCTCGACCGCGGCCTGCAACACCTGCGCCGCGGCGAACGCGTCCGCGGCGTCCTCGGCGGGCGGGGCGTCATGGGCCTTCCGGTACGCGGCCACGAACTCGGCGTTCAGCGGCGTGCCCGCCTTCTCGTTCCAGCTCACCGTGTAGAAGACGCCCTCGGTGCTGTCCACGCCCACGCCGTCGCTGTACTGGCTGGAGTTGCTCGGCGCGGACGTCTGGAACAACATCTTCGGCGAGAACCCGAGTTGCTTGAGCGAACGCACCATGCCCACGCCGTCCTCGAACACCGCCCCCTGCGCGACCAGGTCGGGCTTCCTGCTGGCCAGCGTGCCGGCGACGCTCTGGAAGTTCGTGGTGTCGGCCGGATAGACCTCGCTGTAGACGGTCCTGACGCCCAGCGCCTCCAACTGCTCCCGCATCGACTTGATGACGGGCAGCGCGAACGGGTCGTCCTGGCTCGGATAGGCGGCGGTCCCGGGCCGCTCACCCTCGGGCAGCGACTTGATCCAGTTCACGAACACGTCGGCCTGGCGGGGCGCGGTGGCGGGCTGGGCGAAGAAGAGGTACTTGAAGCCGCGCGTGAACATGTCGGGCGCGCCCCCGGCCGGCTCGACGAACACCATGCGGTTCTTCTCGGCCACCGCCGAGGCCGGGTAGTTCAGCAACGAGGAGAACGTGCCCAGCAGCAGGTCCACCCGGTCCTGGGTGATCAGCTTGGTGTAGTCGGCGACCACGGTGTCCTGGTTGCTCGCGTCATCGACGATCTTCAGCTCGACCGGCCTGCGCAGGACGCCGCCCTTGGCGTTCACCATGTCGCGCCAGATCTCGTAACCGCGCCTGGCCTCGCTGCCCGGCTGGGCGAAGTCGCCGGTCAGCGGGAGCGAGACGCCGATGACGAGCGGCTTGCCCGTCTCCTCCGCCCGGATCTCCGACGGCCGCTGCCCGCAGGCCGCCAGCATCAGCGCGGCCACCGACGCGATCACCGCGAGCGTGCGGGCGGGTTGTCCGGGGGAATGGGCGGTCATGAGCCCTCCTTCGATGAGCCTTCGCCGCGCGCCTACGCATCCCCCCGCAAACGATTGCGCTGCCTCGGAGCATCCGTTTGAATGCAGTTACTGTCAAGAGTGAGATGCCTTCGTACGCAAACGAGTGCACTCCTGGAGTGGTCATGCGGCCGGTGGTCGGCACCTTCAGCCCGTCCGTGCTGCTGCGCACCGGCAGGCGCCTCGGCCTGGTCGATGCCCGCGAGGTGCCCGTCACCTCCTCGCCCGCCCAGTTCGCCGCCCTGCTCGACGGTTCCCTCGACGCGGCGCTGACCAGCCCCGACAACGTCATCGCCTACCGCCACGTGCCCGGCAACCCGCTCGGCCGAACCGCCGACGTACGCATCGTCTCGGCCGTGGACCGTGGCCTCGGCCTGGCCCTCTACGCCCGCCCCGGGCTCGGCTCGGCGGCGGAGCTGAAGGGCGCGGCGATCGGCGTTGACGTGCCGGACTCGGGCTTCGCCTTCGCGCTGTACGCGGCGCTGGAGTCGGTGGGGCTGCGGCCCGGCGACTACCGTACGGTCGCGCTCGGGTCCACACCGCGCCGCCTGGAGGCGCTGCTGGGCGGCGGTTGCGCGGCGACCATGCTCAACGCGGGCTCCGACCTGCGGGCCGAGGACGCGGGGGCGGTGCGGCTGGCGGGGGTGCCGCGCCCGTACCTGGGGACCGTGCTGTGCTGTCTGGGCGAAGAGGACCCGGCCTTACGGGCTCTGGCGAACGCCTTGCGCGAAACCACCCGCACGATCCTCGCCGGCGACGCGGACGACCTGGTCACCGAGGAGGCCGCGACGGCACTGCGCCTGCCGCCCGCCACCGCGACGCGCTACCTTCAACGGCTGAAGGACCCCGACGAGGGCCTCGTCGCCGACGGCAAGGTGGACGCCGAGTCGCTGACCACGGTCCTCACCCTCAGACGCCGCTACGGCGACGCGCCCGAGGCGCCTGACCTGGGAGGCCGATGAGCAACCCCCGGCCGAGTCATCCATCCCCGGCCCCGACACTCCGCGACGTCGCCGAGGCCGCCGGGGTGCACACCGCCACGGCCTCCCGCGCCCTGAACCCGAAGACCCGCCAGCAGATCAGCGCCGAGACCGCCCGCCGCGTCATGCGCGCCGCACGGGCGCTCGGCTACCAGCCCAACTCGGTGGCGCGCAGCCTCAAGACCTCCCGCACCGGCACGGTCGGCCTGGTCATCCCCGACCTCACCAACCCGCTGTTCCCGCCGATCGTGCGGGGCGTGGAGAGCGTGCTGGAGCCCGGCGGCTACAACGTCTGGATCGTCAACACCGACAACGACGAGGAACGCGAACGTGCCCAGATCGACTCGCTCCGCTCCCGCCAGGTGGAGGGCCTCATCATCGCCACCGCCCGCCTGGACCACCCCCTGCTCCGGCACCTGCACGAGCAGGGCGTCCGGATGGTGCTGATCAACCGCCAGGTCGAGAACCTGCGCGTGCCCGCCGTCACGGGCGACGACGTCACGGGGGTGGCCGCCGCCGTGCACCACCTCGCCGCCCTCGGCCACACCAGGATCGCCCACCTGTCCGGCCCCCTGTCCACCTCCACGGGCCGGGCACGCGCCCGCGCCTTCCGCCACGCGGTCCGCGACCACGGCCTGCCCGACGACCTGATGCCGGAGTGCGCCCACTGGAGCGAGTCCGACGGCGCCACCGCCATGCGGAACCTGCTGGACCGCTCCCCCGGCGTCACGGCGGTCGTAGCCGGCAACGACCTCATCGCGCTGGGCTGCTACGACGTCTTCGCCGAACGCGGCCTGTCCTGCCCGGACGACGTGAGCGTGATCGGCTTCAACGACATGCCGTTCCTGGACAAACTCCGCCCACCGCTGACGACGGTGGCGGTGCCGCATCACGAGCTGGGGGCGGAGGCGGCCCGCATGCTCCTCGACACCCTCGACACCCCGGACCGGCCGGCCCGCTCGATCCTGCTGCCGGTGTCCCTGGTGGTACGGGGCTCGACGGCCGCACCGCGTACAGACTAGGGATTTCCCTTAATCCTCCCCCGAGGCAGCCCGCGCGGCCGTAAACCTACGTTGGCCCGGTGAGCTGGAGCCTTTTCGGAAGAACGATCCTCGCCGGCATCGCCATCGTGATGGCCGTGGTGCCACTGACGTTCCTGCTGTCCTTCCTGGGCTGGGACGTCGGCCAGGAACAGGAAGTGCAGGTGCGCTATCTCGCGTGGGCCGCGACACTGCCCAAGGACCAGGCTTTCGTGCTGGTCTCGATCGTCGGAGGCGCGCTGGGCGGGGCCCTGCACGTGCTCGCGTCGCTCACGTGGCACCTGGCGCACAACACCTTCGACCGCCGCTGGACCTTCTGGTTCCTGACCAACCCGCTCATGGGCGCCGGGCTGGCCACCGCGTTCCTGTTCGTGCTGCAGGCCGGGCTGGGCCAGGTCTCGTCGTCCGCGAGCAGCCTGTACGGCGTCGCCTCCATCGCGACGCTCAGCGGCCTGTTCACCCAGCACGCCCTGGGCAAGCTGAAGGACATCTTCGACGCGGCGTTCGCCGGCAAATCCGGCCAGATGGCCGCCGCCGCGTCCGTGCCCATCATCACCAGCGTGCAGTGGCGGTCCTGGGACGGCTCCATCGAGCTGACGGGGACCGGTTTCACCGACGACAGCGAGGTCTGGCACGGCGACACGAAGGTGCCGCCGACCAGGCGCACCGGCACGTCGATCACCATCCCCCTGCCGCAGGGCGTCCAGCCCGGCACCTCTGCGCGGCTGCGGGTTCGTAGTTCCGGCGGCATCTGGTCCAACGAGGCCGAAGTGGACGTGAGGTGAGCGGCATGGCGGGCCAGAGAAGGTTGCGTCTGGAGGCGCGGCCGGTGCCGCTGAACCAGTTGGACGAGCGGCAACGCAACGGCTTCCACCAGGTCCTCGCCTTCCTGGAGGCCGCGGTGTCCGAGGTGCCGCAGCAGGTCAGCACGAACGTTGCGGTGAACGGCCTGCCGACCGGGCCCTTCCTCACCCAGGCGCGGTCGAGCAGGACGGTGCTGGTCAGCGGCGGACGGGGCACGGGCAAGACCACTCTGCTGACGACACTGATCCGGGCTCTGGTGCAACCGGAGGAGCTGCGCAAGGAGGTGGTGTACGGGCAGGTCTCCGAACTCAGCAAACGGCTGGTGTGGCTGGAGACGCTGGACATGGAGGCGCTCGACCCCTCGGCGAACCTGCTCGGCGCGGTGCTGGCCAGACTCGAGAACACGATGGGGGCGATGTCCGTCGAGCCCCTGGCCGACGAGACCCTCTCCCTGGTGCACCCCAAGTCGGCCCTGCCCGACATCCGGCTCGAACTGGCCCGCCTGCAGACGTCGGTCGCCCTGTCCTTCGCGGGCAACCTCAAGGACCGGGGTGCCAGCCTCGACCAGGACACCTATGCGATCGAGGCCAGGCGCACGGAACGCGAACGGCTGAGCATCAACCGGCGCTTCTGCCAGGTGCTGCAGAATTTGAGCGCGCAGTTGGACAGAAAGCCTGAGTACCAGTCTCCCCTGTTCGTGCTGCCCGTCGATGACATGGACCTCAATCCGGCGATCTCCGTGCAGTTGCTGGAGTTGCTGCGGGCCGTGCAGTCCCCGCATCTGATCGTCGTCATGGCGGCCGACCTGGCGCTGCTCACGACGATCATGCGGCTGAAGTACCGGGGCGACATGTTGAGGTTGTCATGCAACGTGCCGCTGGACACCCCCGTGCGCGATCAGGTGGACGAGCTGGCGGACAACGCGCTGACCAAGCACCTGCCGGTGGCGCAGCGGGTGGTCCTCGACCTGGTCGAACCCGCGTGGGCGCTCCGGTACCGGCCGGAACCCGACCTGCCCAGCCTCGCCGCCAAGCTCGGGCACCTCCGTTTCGATGCCAGCACCCTTTCGCTGATGGGCAGGACCTCGGAGGCAATCACCTTGCCCGGACTCGAGGTGAGGTTCGCCGACGATGAGGAGACCATTGCCCGGGTGAGCGGCTACTCCTGGTCCTACGTGCTCCGTGCTCCCATTCGGCAGATCTCGGACCTCTATCTGAGCCTGGAAGAGGAGAACGTCGATCCTTTGGCTCTGCTGAGGCGGCGAGCCAAGGACCGAATCAGGGATCTCAGCCAGGGCTTCGAGGGGATGCGCCAGGAGATCTTCATCGATCACTGGCCTGGCGGCTGGCGGGTGATCATGGGTTCGAGGCACTTGGGCCCACGCCGGTCGAGGGCCTACATCGGGTGTGTGGACATCATGGGCAATGAAGGGCTGCGAGACGGTCATCCTCCCGCGAACCCACCAGTATTGCGAGACGCCTCGTGGCCTGGGCTGACGTTCTCCACCTACTGGGGATATGAGCGAACCGTCATGTGGCTCGCGGAGTCGGAGCGGCTATGGGTGGGCAAGCCGGATGCGCAGTTCGGTTCGTGGATCGCCGTCATGACCACGATTCTGCAAGAGGCCCTGGACTCGAAACCGTCCTTGCTCGTGCCTCACCAGAAGTTCCGGAGCACCTGGCCGACACTCCGCAAGCAACTGATCGATCTGCAGAACAAGCATTCGGTTCCTATCGTCCGGATCTGGAGAGAGCGGGTCATGGGCCTTCGCGAGTCGGACAAGGGCATGGCCGGCTCGGCCGCCAAAACGGCGCTCAATCTTCCCCCCATAGAGCCATGACCTCCTACGCCCGCACCGCCAGCCTCCCCTTCGATCATCTTCTCGCCGAGCTGACCGCGTTCCCGATCGTCTCCGAAGCCGCGCTGACCAATCCCATCACCCACCTCGACCCGAACATGGACCCGGCGACCGCGGGCCTGTGGCGGGCGGCCGAGGCCGAGTTGCTCTCCGCCGCCCCGGCCATGTCCCTGGACGAGCTCGTCGCCATGCGGGACGGCGCCTGGTTCGGCGGGTTCAACAACGGGCCGCGCTCGTTGCAGAAGCACCTCCGCTGCGTCACCGAGCTGTACGTGGAGGAGCGCGGCGGCGTCGTCGTGCCGCGCCTGCCGTACCCGTCCAGCGGCCCGATGGCCGCGACCCCCATGCACGCGCACGCCCGGCGCTCCTGGATGTGGCTGACCTTCGCCCTGCCCGCCGACCTGCTGCTGGCCACCAAGGCCGTGCGCGGCTGGATCCCCGAGCCTGACCTGTTCACCCCGGCCGTCCGCGACCTGCTCACGCAGGGCTTCGCCGAGACGCACCTGCACGTGGGCGCGGCCCTGGACTTCGGCACGCTGTGGGCCCTGCTGGTCGCCCGGCTGTCCGACCCGGGGCTCAAACTGGGAGAACTGGCCGCGCCCGGCGCCGTGCTGGCGGAAGGCAATGAGTTCACCCTGTGGCTCATCCGCGCCGCCATCGCCAGGGCGCTGCTCGGTGGTTTCCTGGCCTCGAACCATCCCGGCCCGTTCCTGAGCTACTTGCGCGACCTCCGTACACACGTGGTCAGGCACGCGGGAGCGGTGAACTTCGCCCTGGCCCAGTCGGCCCTGTCCGACCTGGCCTACGGGACGATCTCCAAGGTGCCGGTCGCCCAGCTCCAGGGCGCGTACGCGGCACTGGTCGGCACCTCGGGCGAGCGGATGGCGCGCAAACTGAGCAGCGCCCTGACCCTTGATCCGCTGGCGCGGGTGCTCGGCGACGGGCGGAGATCGACGGAGCAGATCTACGTTCACGAGGCGTGCGAGTACCTCGACGCCCGCGAGAACGCGGGCCGGCCCGATCAGGTCGCCGCGCAGCTCTTCTGGCAGACGGTACGGGTCAGGACGATGGTGTACCGGCACCTCACGCAACGCCCGCTGACACCGGGTTTGCCATGGTTCATGCGCTTCTACGACAGGATGGTCAAGACCCGGGGCAACGTCACCGAGGAACTCCTGGTGGAGGCCGCCGCCAGGACCTGCGGAGGCGACACGGGGCTGACGTCGCTGGAGATGCGCGCCAGCCCGAGCGCCGACATCAAGGACCTCGTCTGCTGGGTACGCACGCTGAGCAAGGCCGGCCCTCGCCCGGCCCTCACCGTTGCCCAGGACAACACCCGTCCGGCCGCCCCCGATGCCCAGGACGACACCCCTCCGGCCGTCGCCCGGACCGACCGCCCCGGCGCCGAGCTGGCCATGGTGTTCCACTTCCTGAAGCAGCGCGGCGGGGAGGCCAAACCGGGCGTGCCGCGCGTGGCCGGTGAGGGGGCCAACGCCGACCCCGACCCCAACCACAACGTCAACGCCAGCGGTTTCCGCTTCGGCTGGTACTACAGCGAGCAGCGCAGGGCCGCCTCCGCCCTGGCCCGGCTGCTGCACCAGTTGCCGCTGGCCCAGTTCCTGGTGCGCGGCCTCGACGTCTGCGCGGACGAACTGGGCGTGCCGATGTGGGTGCTGCGCCCGCTCGTCATGCACGTGCGCCGCGCCGCCACGGAGGGAGCCCAGTACCTGCGCGCCTTCCGCGGCCCGCAGCCGGATCCGCTGCGCACCACCGTGCACGCCGGGGAGGACTTCGCCCACCTGCTCACCGGCCTGCGCAGCATCCACGAGGCCGTCGAACTGCTGGAACTGCGCGAGGGCGACCGCCTCGGGCACGCGGTCGCGCTCGGCGTCGAGCCCCACAGGTGGGCCCAGCGGGCGGGCCGGGTGGCGATGCCGCTGCAGGACCGGATCATGGACCTGACCTGGGAGTGGACCTGGTGGACCCAGCGCGGGCAGGGGGCGGACGCGGCGCGGCTGGCGTACGTGGACCGGGAGATCTCCATGCTGGGCTGGGAGTGGTTCGGCAGGTCGATCAACCCGCTGCACATCGAGCGGCTCCGCCACGACCTCTGCGACCACGCCATGCTACGGGCCACCGGCTTTCCCGACGGCGTGACCACGCGCCCGCGCGACACGGACGGACGCGACGACACCGACGACCGCGACCGTGACCGAGCCAACGGGAACGGGAACGGCCGAGACCGTCCGCCGGGGCAGGACAGCCTGAGCAGGCGCCGGCGGCGGCTCGTGGACTACCTGACCGACCGGCACGTCTTCCGCAGAGGGCGCCGGATCCTGTGGGTGGACCCGACCGCCGAGGCGGGCGCGCTGGCCGAGATCCAAACTTCGCTCCGCGCCGAGATAGGCCGCCGCGGCCTGGCCATCGAGCTCAACCCCACCTCCAACCTCCTCATCGCCGACCTCGGCGACCTGCGCAACCACCCCCTCTGGCGGCTGTCGCCCCCGCTCCCCGTGGAAGGTCTCCCGCCCCTGGCCGTGACGGTCGGCTCCGACGACCCGCTGGTGTTCAACAGCAACCTGGCGGGTGAGTACCAGCTTCTGTTCGACTCCCTGGTCCTGGCCGGACTGACCGACTCCCAGGCCCTGGACTGGCTGGACAAGGTCCGCCGCACCGGCCTTGAGCGGCGGTTCAGCATGCCGCCGCAGCCCGCCCGCAACGTGTTCGACGTGGTCAACCCGAACAACCTCACCCCGCTCGACTAGCGTGGCGCGCGGCTTTGGTGATCACTCTCAGTTACCTTGCGAGGTGGATGGGGGGATCTGCAATGAATGGTTCGTATGGGGTCGTGTCCCGCAGGATGTTCGTGGGCGGTACGTTCGCCGCCGCTTTGGGAGGGGTGATCCCGGCGGGGGCCGCGGCGGCCGATCGGCCGCGACGGAGCGGACTGGTGTTGCGGGCCAAGCCCGTGACCGTCTCGCTGGGCAGGCGCAAGGTCTCCACCTGGGCCTACAACGACCTGCTGCCCGGTCCGGCGATCCGGGTCACGGCCGGCGACGTCGTACGGGCCAGGCTCGTCAACGACCTGCCCGCGCCGACCACCGTGCACTGGCACGGCATCAGGCTCGACGCGAAGATGGACGGGGCCCCGGGCTACTCGCAGCAGGCGACCCCGCCGGGCGGGACGTTCGACTACGCCTTCACCGTCCCCGACCCCGGCACGTACTTCTACCACTCGCACGTCGGCATGCAGAACGACCGCGGCCTGTACGGGCCGCTGATCGTGGCCCACCCGCGCGAGCCGCTCGGGTACGACGAGGAGTTCACGGTCGTGCTCGACGACTGGCTGGACGGCGTGGCCGGCACGCCCGACGAGGCGTTGAAGCGGCTGACCGCCAGCGCCGAGCACGACGACTCGTTGCGCAGTTCGCTGCTCGGCGGCGTCACGGGTGAGCTGCGGCACCCGTACCACCTGGTCAACGGCCGTACGGCGGACGCGCCCGAGGTGTTCGCCAGCCGGCCGGGGCGGCTCGTGAGGTTCCGGGTGATCAACGCGGCGGCCGACAGCGCGTTCCGGGTGGCGCTGGGCGGTCACCGGATGACCGTCACGCACACCGACGGGTTCCCTTGCGAGCCGGTCGAGGTGGACACGTTCCTGATCGGCATGGGTGAGCGCTACGACTTCCTCGTGCGGCTCGGCGAGGGGGCCTTTCCGCTGGTCGCGGTGGCGGAGGGGAAGCGGGCGCGGGCGTTCGCGGTCGTGCGCACGTCGCGCGGGGCGAGCGCGCCGGACAAGAACGTCCGGCTGGAGGAGTTGTACCGGCGGATGCTGAAGTACACCGACCTCAAGGCACACCCTTCCGACGCGCTGCCCCGCCCCGGCAGGAGCGTCACGGTGACGCTCGACATGCGCCCGTCCGGCAGCGAGTGGACGATGAACGGCAAGCTCGCCAAGGACCCGATGCGGCTGCGCGTGGAGCGGGGCGAGACGGTCAGGATCGTGATGGACAACCGCTCGCCCATGTGGCACCCGATGCACCTGCACGGCCACACCTTCCAGGTGCGGGCCGGCGGCCCGCACGGGCCGCGCAAGGACACCGTGAACATCCTGCCGCGCACACGCCTGAGCATCGACGTGCTCGCCGACAATCCGGGCGAGTGGATGTTCCACTGCCACAACCTCTACCACCAGGAGCAGGGCATGATGGGCGTGCTCGGCTACGGCCGGCCGTCGTCGCGCGAGCCGCAGATGCGTCACTGAGTCAGGAGCTCACCGCGCACTCCCCCCGGTCGGCGCGGCGCGGGCCGCCGGCGTCGGGGCGGATGTCGAAGTCGAAGATGGCCGTGGGCAGGTAGAGCGTGCAGCAGGCGTTCGGGATGTCCACCACGCCGCTGACCCGCCCCTCGACAGGGGCGGCGCTGATCAGCAGGTACGCCTGCTCGCCGCTGTAGCCGAACTTCTTGAGGTACTCGATCGCGTTCAGGCACGCGTTGCGATAGGCGATCGTGGCGTCGTTGTACAGGTTCGTGTCGGTGTCGTGGTCCACCGAGATACCGATGAAGGACAGGAACTCGGTGTAGCGCGGCTCGACGTTGCCCGGCATGAAGATCGGGTTGGTGGTGACGCCGTACTTCTCCATGCCGCCCTTGATGAGGTCCACGTGGAAGTCCACGAAGCCGCCCATCTCGATCGCGCCGCAGAAGCTGATCTCGCCGTCGCCCTGGCTGAAGTGCAGGTCGCCGCCCGACAGCAGGGCGCCCGGGACGTGCACGGGGTAGAAGACGCGGGCGCCGCGGGTGAAGTTCTTGATGTCGTGGTTGCCGCCGTTCTCCCTGGCGGGGACCGTACGCGCGCCCTCCCTGCCGACCCGCTCCAGCTCAGGGCCCTTCAGCGTGCCGGCCAGCACGCCGTGTTGCAGCGGCGGCAGCGCCAGCGGGGGCACCCGGTCGGGGTCTGTGTCGATGAGGGCCTGCTCCCTGGCGTTCCAGCGGGCCAGCAGGTACGGCGACGGCGCGGTGCCGAACAGGCCCGGATGCGTGATGCCGGTGAAGCGCACGCCCGGAATGTGCCGTGAGGTGGCCTGCTGGCCGTGAAAGTCCCAGACCGCCTTGTACGCCTGCGGGAACCGGTCGGTGAGGAACCCGCCGCCGTTCTCCCTGGCGAAAATGCCCGTGTACCCCCATCCCTCGCCCGGCGCGGCCCCGGCGGACTGCGGCACGGGCCCGAGGTCGAGGATGTCGAGGACGAGCAGGTCGCCCGGCTCGGCGCCCTGCACGGCGATGGGCCCGCTGAGCATGTGGCAGACCGACAGGTCCACGTCGCGCACGTCGTTCGCGGAGTCGTTGTTCCCGATCTGCCCGTCGGTCCACTCCCTGCACTCGACGCGGAACTCCGACCCCGGCCGCACGTTCGCGGCCGGCGGGATGTCGGGGTGCCAGCGGTTGTGCCCCGGGACCATCTGCGCGGCCATGGACAGGGACTGGTCGACGCTGAAGACGACTTCCGGCATGGGGTCCTCCTTGTGATGGCCCCCGGGTGGCGTCAGGGGCGGGGCAGACCGGCCCGGCGGGGGTCGGGCGGAGGCGCGGGCCCACGGCGGGCCGGAGGGACGCCGTTCACGACCCGGGGTTCGTGAGCGCTCGCCTCCGACGCCCGGCGTGCGCGGGCCTCGGCGGGCGGGGTACGGCCGAGCAGCGGCGGGGTGTATCGGCGGGGGGCCGGCTCTCCGCAGGTCGCGCAGGGCTCGGCGGGCTCCGCTGTGCCGATCGGCCGGCGTACCTCGAAGGGACCGCAGTCCGCGCAGTGGTAGGCGTACGTGGCCACGAGCCTGATCACCTCTCACCAAGGAATCTAGTTCGCACGACATATCCGTCAATAGCGCTATTCGGGCGGGTCTGGTGTTCGCATGATGCGCACGACGTGCGCTAGGGTGGGCCCATGCCTGCTGACGAACAGCCGATCCCCTCCGTGTGGGCCCGCCCGAGCCGCAAGCGCGAGCAGCCGCTGCTCACCCGGGAGAACATCGTGGCCGAGGCCGTGCGCCTGCTCGACGAGGAGGGCGCGGAGAACCTCAGCATGCGCCGCCTGGGCAGCCGGCTCGGCGCCGGCGCCACCTCGCTCTACCGCCACGTCGCCAGCAAGGACGAGCTGTTCGAGCTGGCCCTCGACGCGGTCTACGGCGACCTGCCGCTGCCCGACACCGGCGAGTGGCGCACGACCGTGACCGAGGTGGCGCGCGCCATGCGCGGCATCATCCTGCGGCACCCCTGGCTGGCGGCCAGGCTCGCCGAGGCCGGGCTGGCCTATCTCGGGCCCAACATGTTGCGGCAGAACGAGCACATGCTCGGCGTCTTCGAGCAGGCCGGTTTCCCGCCCGAGGAGGCCGACCACGCGATGACCACGGTCACCGCGTACGTGATCGGGATCGCGACCCCCGAGGCCGCGTGGTTGTCCATGGTCGCCCGCAGCGGGCAGAGCGAGCAGGAGTGGACCGAGCGGCTGTGGCCGGCGGCCGAGCGGGCGGTCCAGGACTACCCGCGCCTGCGGGCGCGGTACGAGGCGCAGAAGGGCGGCAACACCTCCGGCACCAACGTGGACACCTTCGAGTACGGCCTCCAGCGCGTCCTCGACGGCCTCCAGACCCGCCTGGCCTGAGACAGGCTACTCGGCCGATCCGCCCTTCATCGCGACCTTGGCCACGCTGCCGGCGGCTGCCTGCTTGAACGCCTTGGCCACCATGCTCCCCAGGGCGTCCTGTCCGGCCAGTTCCGCAGTCCGTTTGCGGTCCGCCTTGGGCAGCGCCTTGGCGATGAGCCCGGCGGCGTGCGCCAGCGAGACGAGCGCCAGCGTACGCCGGTCCGGCTCGGCCTCTGCCGCCAGCGCGGCCAGCACCCGCTCCCGTACCGACTCCCGGAAGGCGGGGTCGGCCTCGGGGAAGAGCTCCTCCTTGAACACCTTGAGGTAGGTGCGCCGCTGGATGGTGATCGCCCCGCGCACCGCGAGCCGCTCCAGCAGGCGCTCGCGCCGCGCGGGCGTGTACATCGCGGTCCAGCAGTCCTCGAATTCCGCCGGATCCTCCCGGAGCGCGAGCCTGCCGAGGATCTTGTCCAGCTCGGGGTCGCCGACGGGCGCGGGGTCGGTCACGCCGAACCGCCCGCCGGTGAATTCCAGCCGCTCGCGCAGGATCAGTTCGGCGAGCACGGCCGCGCTGATCGTGTAGTCCAGCATTTCCAGATTGATCAGCGCGGAGCCTTTGGGGCGGTAGGCGAGCAGGAGGAGTTCCTCGGCCAGTAATAAGTCCATGAAGCACAGACTGGCGCATCAACGCGCTTCCCGCGCGTCCCACCAGCACCCTTGCGAGGCGGCGCCGTGCTGCGAAAGGATCACCGAATCGAACCCCCCGTTTCTGCATGACGACTGGAGAGGCCTGTCGTGCGCACACAACAGAACATTGAGCAGTTCGGTTACCGGCAGGAGTTACGTCGCGGGGTCGGGCTGACCGACCTCGTGTTCTATGGCCTGGCGTTCATGGTGCCCATCGCACCATTTGCGATCTTCGGCACCGTTTATTCGGAATCCGGTGGAATGCCAGCCCTGGCGTATCTCGTCGGGATGATCGCGCTGCTGTTCACCGCCGCCTCCTATGCCCAGATGGTCAAGGCATTCCCCCTGTCGGGCTCGGTCTACAACTACGCGGGCCGCGGCATCTCCCCGCCGGTCGGGTTCATGACCGGGTGGATGATCATGCTCGACTACATCCTGGTGCCCTGCCTGCTCTACCTGGTGGCCTCGATCGCCATGAACGCGAGCGTGCCGGGCGTGCCCGTCTGGGTCTGGCTGATCATCTTCGTCGCCGTCAACACGGTGATCAACCTGCGCGGGATCCGGATGACGGTCAGGCTCACCAGAATCATGATCGTCTTCGAGCTGGTGGTCCTGGCGCTGTTCCTCCTGGTCGGCATCTGGGCGCTGTTCCAGGGCAAGGGCAGCGGCTTCAGCCTCGCGCCGCTGTTCGACTCCGAGGCGTTCACGTGGCAGGTGATGTTCGCCGCGGTGTCGGTGGCGGTCCTGTCCTTCCTCGGCTTCGACGGGATCAGCATGCTGGTGGAGGAGTCCACCGGCGGCTCCGCGCAGGTGGGCAGGGCCATGCGGCTCGCGCTCGTGCTGGCCGGCGTGCTGTTCATCGTCCAGGTCTGGGTCGCCGCGCTGCTCGTACCCGATCCCGCCGGACTGGCGGCCCAGCCCAGCGACACCGCCTTCTACGACGCCGCCGCGGTGGCGGGCGGCGAGTGGCTGCGGCACGTCACCACGTTCGCCACCGCGCTGTCCTGGGGCCTGGCCAACACCATGGTCGCCCAGGTGGCGGTCTCGCGGCTGCTGTACGCGATGGCCAGGGACAGGCAACTGCCCTCCTTCCTGGCCAAGGTGTCGCTCAAGCACTCGGTGCCGTCCAACGCCATCCTGCTCATCTGCGTGTTGTCGGTGGGCCTGGGCGTCTGGATGTCCACCCGCGAGGACGGCGTCTCCCTGTTGTCGAGCCTGATCAACATGGGCGCCATGGTCGCGTTCATCGTGCTGCACGTGTCGGTGATCGTGCACTACTCCCTCCGCACGGGCTCGGACAGCGTGTGGTCGCATCTGGTCGCGCCGCTGATCGGAGCAGGGATCCTGGTCTTCGTGGTGATCAACGCCAACGTCCTGGCGCAGGTGCTCGGCCTGGTCTGGCTGGGCGTCGGCATCGCGGTGCTGATCGCCCTGTACGCGCTCGGCCGCCGCCCGAGCCTGACCGGCGCCGACCGCCCGTAGGGAGCCGAGCCCTTCTCATGAGCAGTCTTCCGCTCCACCAGGACCTGTATCTCATCGCCCACGACCAGGCCGGCAAACCTCTGGTCCACGCGTCGTCGCTGGCGGTCGGCCTGGCCGGCGCGGCACTGCTGGACCTGCTGCTCGCCGGCCACGTCAAGGTGGGATCCGCGGGACTGACGGCCGAAGGGCAGGCGATCGGTGACGCCGTGGCCGACGGCCTGCTCGCCATGGCCGCCGCCGGCCCCGACCCCAGGTCCCTGCTCAAGCAGGCGTCCATGGGGGACGTGTACGGGCGGGTCCGCGAGGGCCTGCTCGGCTCGGGAGTGCTCGTCCGGGTGAGCAGGCGGCGAATGGGCATGTTGCCGTACACGCGGTACGAACTGGCCGACATCGCCTCGATCGTGCGGGCCTCCTCGGGGGTGCGCTCTGCGGTAGAGGGCTGGAAGACGCCGGACGCGCGTTGCGCGGGGTTGTGCGGGCTGGTGGCGGTGCTGCGGCTGGAGTCGCAGCTCTACCTCGACCAGCCGGCCGCCCGGCTGGTCACCCGCCTGCGCGAGATCGCCGCGGCCGCCGCGCCGCCGGTCGGCCGGCTCGTGGAGACCGTGGACACGCTGGTCGGGGAGGCGGCCGTGGCCGTGTACCGCTGACCGGCACGTGGACGATGCCCCTTATGCGAGTTACGCTCCGCTGGCTACCAACAGTCGGGGGACGGTCACCAGCTCGCATGGGGGGCAACCATGAGCTACACGCTGTTACGCGGCAGTTTCGTCATCAGGTACCCCGACCTGCCACGTCAGGGCCCGGAGCCCGACGGCGACACGGTCAAGTTCCTGCCCGACTCACCGGCCCTGGTCGAGGCGCTGCCGCGGCGCTCCGGCCGGCCGCCGAACATCAACGCCCGCGGCATCTCGGTACGCCTGGAGGCCGTGGACGCCCTCGAAACCCACTTCGCGGAGACCCACCAGGAGCTCGAAGGGGCCAACGCGGCCCGCGACGAGCTGCTGCGCCTGCTGGGCTTCACGAACGTGCGCTTCTGGGAGGACCTGCCGAACAAGGTGGAGTCCGCCGACCAGGACTCCATCCGCGGCCACGTGCTCACCAACGGCATCGACGCCAACGGCCGCCTGATCGCCTTCGTCTACGCCGGGGACAATCCGGGCGCCGACGGGACCTCCGTGTTCGTGGACCCGCCGCTGGTCGATCGTTCGGTTAACGCGCAGTTGACGGCCGCCGGGCTGGTCTATCCGGCCTTCTACGCCACGTTGCCGGCGGAGTTGCGCACCCATCTGGCCGAGGTGTCGCAGGCGGCCAGGCGCAAGGCCGTCGGCATCTGGCCCCGCTCGACCGGCGACCCGAACGGCGCGGCCACCGTGGCCGACCTGGACGGGCTGGAACGGCTGGTGATGTGGCCGAAGTTGTTCCGGCGCGTCGTGCCGTACCTGGCCGCCGGGTTCGTGAACTTCGACGGTTTCGACGGCTGGCTGCGCGCCGACCCCGTCAACCGGGACGACGAGCTGTTCCTGATCCCGAAGCTCGAACGGGGCAACCTGCACGACGTCGTCAAGGCGGCGGGGCAGCAGATCCAGCTCACGATGTGGCCGGAGGACTTCATCATCGCCCCCGACCCGGCGCCGCCGGGCACGGGGCCGAAGCCGCCGGCCGTCGCCTCGGGGGATCTGCTGATCGTGGCCGCCCTGCCGGACCCGGCCGGGGCGGACCGCGGCAACGAGACCGTCACGCTGCTCAACCTCACGCCCAAGGCGATCGACCTGGCGGGCTGGGTGCTGACCGACGCCGCCGGCGGGCGCCAGACCCTGGCCGGCTCCATCGATGGCGGGGCCGCGCTGCGGGTGACGCTGACCGGGGCGGTGCAGCTCGGGAACACGGGTGACACGGTCGTGCTGGTCGATCCCGGCGGAATCTCGATCGATCGGGTGCTTTACAAGCAGGATCAGGTCAAAGCGGGCCGGACGATCTGTTTCGGACGCTGAGTGATGGCGCCGGGGCATGTCCCCGGCGCCGTTTTCTTTGACGATTTCAAAAGTGACGTTCGCTTCGGGATCGGGTTGTCATCAAATAGTCTCGACCGGACAGGGAAAGCGAGGGGCCTCCCTCAAAACGGGCAAACAGCATTTTGCCCCCTTTTCTTGTGATATTCCGGGAGGGGTGCTTTGGCGTACGAGTCGGGCCCGAACCGTTTCTGTCAGCGTTGCGGATCGCACGTCGGCACCCTTCCGCAGTGCCCCCGCTGCCGCGCCGAGCAGCCGCCGCAGACCGTGATCCTCCCGCCGGTCGGCCAGGAGCCCGCCAGGTTACGGCGGGGGCCACCGCCGTGGCGGCGGCTGCCCGTGCTCATCAGCCTGACCGTGGCGCTCCTGGCACTCGCCCTGACCTGGTGGCTCGTGCTCGCCAACCCCTCCCGACCGGCCGCGACCACCACCACCGGCGCCGGCCGGGGCAGCATCCCCGCCGCCCCGGACTCCGCACCGGAAACCGCCGGCTCCACGACCGGCGACGCACCGGAAGCCACCGGCTCCACGACCGGCGGCGGAACCGCCTCGCCGACCCCCGGGGACCCCGACTCCGGCGCCGCGGCGGGCCCTTCCACGCGGGCCGCCAGGCAGCAGGCCGAGAAGATCGAGGAGTTGTTGTCGAGCAGCAGCTCGGCCCGCTCCAGCCTCTCCGACGCCATCGGCCGCGCCACCAGGTGCGAGCCGGACGGCGTACGGGCCATCGGCGACATCACCACCAGCCGCCGCGACCAGCTCGCCACCGCCAGGACGCTCGCCGTGTCCGCGCTGAGGGGCGGCGTCCGGCTCAAGGACGCCCTGGTGGACGCGCTGGACGCCTCCCACGAGGCCGACGCCGCGTTCCTGACCTGGGCCAGGCGGCACGCCCGCGCCGACTGCTCCGGCCCGGTCACGAACGATCGCGACTACCAGCGTGGCCTGGAGCGCTCCGAGGCGGCCCAGGAGGCGAAGAACCGATTCGCCCGGGCATGGCTGCCCATCGCGCAAACGTACGAGCTCACTATCTGGAAACCAGAGCAAATCTAATGAAACCCGAATTTCGGGTTGATCGGTCATGCCACACATCGCAGACTTAGCGTCCCGACCAGTGAAACGAAGGAGTAAGCATGTTGATGCCGCGCTCTCTGTTCAGACTGGCGATCGGCGCGGCGGCGGGCTATCTGTTCGCCGTACGCCCATGGCACCTCCGCTGGGGCGCCGACGACCGCGAGGTGCACGCCGAGATGCCCGGCGACGACCTCATCCGGCACCCGCAGTACCAGGCCACCCGCGCGGTCAACGTGGACGCGCCGCCGGCGAGCGTCTGGGCCTGGCTGGTACGGCTCGGCGGCTACCGCCCCGGCGGCGGCCAGGACCGGCCCGCGCCGGAGACCGCCGCGCCCGAGGCCGCCGCGACCGCGCAGGAAGGCCCGAAGGTCGGTGAGGTGCTGGACGGCGGCGACTTCGTCGTGGAAACGATCGACCCGCCGCACACGCTGGTGCTGGCCCTGCGCGGCGCCGACGCCACCACCACCTGCTCGATCTCCCTGCGCGACCTGGAGGACGGCAAGACCAGGATGATCTACCGCCTGCGCATCCGCGCCGAGCCGAACGTGCGCGGCACCACGTACCTGGCCTCGATGGACGTCAGCGACTTCCTGACCATGCGCCGGCAGATGCTGACCATCAAGGAGCGCGCCGAGTCCGCCCACTGAAGCGGTTGACGAAAGCGCCTCCCCCTGCGTACGGTTCCGGCGATCGATGAAATATATCGTCACGTATCCGAAACTTTCGGAGGCGCCATGTTACGAGGTCTCGTCGCCATCACCCTGCTCGGCCTCCCGACGGTGAACACCGCGCACGATCCGCCCGCCATCACCGTCAACGAGCGCGTCAGGCACCAGGAGATCGACGGCTTCGGCATCTCCCAGGCCTTCCGGCGCAACGAGCTGCTCAAGGCCCTGTCGGAGCAGCAGCAACGCGAGGTCCTCGACCTGTGGTTCGACCGGAACAAGGGGGCCGGGCTGAGCATCCTGCGGCTCGGCATCGGCTCCTCCCCCGCCGGCAGCCCGTACGACCACATGGTGTCGATGCAGCCCGAGAATCCGGGCGGCCCCGACGCCCCGCCGAAGTACACCTGGGACGGCGACGACAACAGCCAGGTCTGGGTGGCCAAGGAGGCGCAGCGCTACGGGGTCAGGCGCTTCTTCGCCGACGCCTGGAGCGCGCCCGGCTACATGAAGGACAACGGCGACGACAAGAACGGCGGCACGCTGCTGCCCGAGTGGCGCCGCGCGTACGCGAACTACCTGGTGGCCTACACGAAGTTCTACGCCAAGGAGGGCATCAGGATCACCGATCTCGGGTTCACCAACGAGCCCGACTGGACGGCCACGTACGCCTCCATGCGCTTCACCCCCGAGCAGGCCGCCGAGTTCGTCAAGGTGCTCGGCCCCATCGCCAGGGGCACGAAGCTGACCTGCTGCGACTCCTTCGGCTGGAACGAGGCCAAGGCGTACACGGCGGCGATCGAGGCCGATCCCGAGGCGCGGCGCTGGGTGAAGACGCACACCGGCCACACCTACGCCAGCCCCGTGGACGGCCCGCTGCCGACGAACAGGAAGACCTGGATGTCGGAGTGGAACCCCAACGGCACCACCTGGAACGAGAACTGGGACGACGGCAGCGGCTACGACGGCTTCACGATCGCGCAGGCCGTGCACGACTCGCTCACGCTGGGCAACGTCAGCGCCTACGTCTACTGGCTGGGCGGCTCGCGCGGGGCGACCAGGGCGCTGCTGCAACTCGACGACGTGGCCAGGCAGTACCACGTGTCGAAGCGGCTGTGGGCGCTGGCCGGATACAGCAGGTTCATCCGGCCCGGCGCGGTCCGGGTGGAGGCGGGCGCGGCGGATCCGGCGCTGAAAGTTTCAGCCTTCCGTAATCCCGACGGCTCGCGGGTGGTCGTGACGCTCAACACCGGCACCGCGCCCGTCACGTGGAAGGGCGTGCACGGCCGGGCGACCGCGTACGTCACCGACAACACCAACGACCTCACCCCATCCCAGGTGAAGGGCCGCACGGTGACGCTCCAGCCGCGCGCGCTCACCACGGTCGTGGTCAAGTGATTCGGGGCCCCCGGCTGGCGCCGGGGGCCTCAGCCCTTCGTCCCGGTGTGCGCGATGCCCTGGATGAACTGCCGCTGGAGGAACACGAACACGGCGATCACCGGCAGCGAGGCGATCAGCGAGCCGGCCATCAGCACCGGATAGTCGGTCTGGTATTGGCCCTGCAACGCCGCCAGCCCCGCCGACAGCGTCATCTTCTCGGGGTCAGTATTGACCACCAGCGGCCAGAACAGGTCGTTCCACGCCCACAACAGGGTCAGGATGCCCAGCGCGATCAGTCCCGGCCTGGCCAGCGGCAACATGACCGACCAGTAGATGCGCACGGGACCCGCGCCGTCGAGCCGGGCCGCCTCCTCGATCTCGCGCGGCAGCGCGAGGAAGAACTGCCGCAGCAGGAACACCCCGAACGCGCTGAACAGCCCCGGCACGATGATCGCCTGGAGGCTGTTGAGCCAGCCGAGCGAGGACATGATCTGGTACTGCGGGATCACGAAGAGCTGCGGCGGCACCATGAGCACCGACAGGAACACCCCGAACAGCACGTTCCTGCCCGGGAAGCGGAGCCGGGCGAAGGCGTAGGCGGCCATCGAGCAGAACAGCACCTGCCCGGTCACCCGGCCGGCGGCCATCAGCACCGTGTTGAGGAACTGCTCGCCGAACGGCAGCAGGTCGAAGACCTTGGCGTAGTTGTCCCAGCGGCCCTCGGGCAGGAACGTCGGCGGCACCGCCGTGGCGCTGCTGAGCGTCTTCAGCGAGGTGATGATCTGCCAGGCGAACGGGGCCACCATCAGCAATGAGGAGACGACGAGCACGGCGTGCACACCGTACGGCCGGCGTTCAGACATAGTGCACCCACCTGCGCTGGAGCCGGAACTGCGCGGCCGTCAGCGCCGCGATGAGCAGGAGCAGGCCGATCACGATGGCGGCGGCGTAGCCGCGGTCGTTGGTGACGAAGGCCCGGTCGTAGAAGAGTTGCACGACGGTCTGCAGCCGCGAGTACGCCGGGTTGGCCCGCGCCGCCTGCCCGGAGCCCGTCATGACGAAGACCAGGTCGAACAGTTGCAGCGAGCCGATCACCGAGACGATCGAGATGAAGAACGCGGTCGGCGACAACATCGGCAGCGTGATGCTGAAGAACTGGCGGACCCGGCCGGCGCCGTCCATCGAGGCGGCCTCGTACAGTTCCTTCGGGATGGCCTGCATCCCGGCCAGGAAGATGATCAGGTTGTAGCCGACGCTGCTCCAGATGCCCACCACGACCAGCGCGTACAGGGCGGTGGCCGGGTCGGCGATCCAGTTGGGGCCGTCGATGCCGACGACCGCGAGCACCTGGTTGACCAGCCCGTAGTCGCCGTTGTAGAGCCAGCGCCAGAGCATCGCGACCGCGACCGGCATGGTCACCACGGGCAGGAAGAACGCCGTCCGGTAGAGGCTCACGCCGCCCAGCCCCTGCCGGTTGAGCAACGCGGCGAACACGATGGCCAGCGGGATCCCGACCAGGCCCAGCACGGTGTAGGTGATCGTGTTGAGCACCGCTTGCCCCACCTCGGGATCGCCGAACAGCCGCGCGTAGTTCTCCAGGCCGACCCACGTGTGGCCGCCGAACGCGCCCCACTCGGTGAAGGAGAAGTACGCGGTCTGCGCGACCGGCCACAGGTAGAAGATCGCCAGGCCGAGCCCGGTGGGGGCGATGAAGGCGTACCCCCACCACATCTCGGCCCGCGACCTGCGGCGCCGGCTCGCGTGGGCGGCGTTTTTGCGCGTCACTCCTTGGCCAGCAGGTCGTTCATGCCGGCCGCGAGCCCGGCGGCGGCCTGCTCGACCGGCACCTCGCCGGTCCACGCCTTGGTCAGGTGGGTCAGCTCGGCCTCCTGCCAGGCGGCGGTGTTCTTGGAGACGGGGTACGGCACCGCGTAGGCGACCGCGTCCAGGAACGTCTGCAGCTTCCACTCGGGATGGGCCTTGACCCAGTCCTGCTGGGTGCCGTCGTAGGCCGGGATCGGGCCCTTCTTGCCCAGGATGTCGGCGGCCTGCCTGGAGCCCAGGAACTTGACGAACTCCTGCGCCTCGGCCGGATGCTCGGTCTTGGCCGACATGACGTTGGCGACGCCGTGGATGATCGTGGCCTGCTTCTCGCCCTTGGGCAGCGGGGCCACGTCCACCTTGTCCTTGGTGTAGTCGTTCTTGCCGAACTCGGCCACGTTCCACGACCCGCCCCAGTACATCGCCAGCTTGCCGGCCTCGAAGAGCTGCAGCGGGGCGGTGTCGGTCATGGTCTTGAGGTCGGGCGACTGCTTGGCGGCGATGAGGTCGGTCCAGAACTTCAGGCCCTCGATCGTCTTGGGGTCGGCGTAGCCGGACTGCTTGCCGTCCGGGGAGATCACGTGGCCGCCGGCCTGGTAGATCGTGTTGTACTGGTATTCCTGGAAGCTCGTGAGCTGCGCCCCGACGGCGTACACGCCCTTCTTGGCGTCGGTGAGCCTGGCCGCGGTCTCCTTGAAGTCTGCCCAGGTCCAGTCGTCGGCCGGGTACTTCACCTTCGCGGCGTCGAAGAGCGTCTTGTTGTACCAGACGCCGACCGTGTCCATGTCCTTGGGCAGGCCGTACAGCTTGCCCTCGAAGGTGTAGAGGTCCACCAGGGCCTTGGGGTAGACGGAGGTCTCCACCTGGCCCTCGATCGGCTTGATCACGCCGTTGGAGGCGTAGAGCTGGAAGTTGGGGCCGTTCATCCAGAAGACGTCGGGCGCCGCGCCGCCGGTGACCGCGGCCTTCATCTTGGTCCAGTAGTCGACCCACGGGGTGAGCTGGACGTTGACGGTGACGTTCGGGTGGCTCTTGCCGAACTCCGCGGCCAGTTCCTGCATGACGGCCTGCTGGGTGGCGTCCCAGACGCCGTAGGACAGCGTCACCTTCCCCTGCGGGTCCGCGCCGGTCTGCTCACCGCCGCCGCACGCGGAGGCGAGCAGTGCCGCGCAGAGGAGGGCCGCACCGCTCCGTGCCGACTTCCACATCTCCCGGTCCTCTCCTAGAACGTGGGAGTAATAATGGAGTCCAGTGAAATTGGTTGCAAGAGTGGCTGTGTTACAGATGGCTCACGAGGTTCACGGATGGCTCACGAGGCTCCGGGCGGCTGCACGAGGCTATGGGCGGACGGCGAGCGGGGTGCGGCCGTCGAGGAGGCGGTCCTCGACGTCGTCGAGCGCGAGGCGTACGGCGCCGAGTACCACGGCCTCGTCGCCCAGCGCCGACATGCGCACCTCGGGGGTGCGGATGCACCAGCGGTCCAGCTCGCGTCTGAGCGGCTCGATGAGCACGTCGGCCGAGCGCGAGAAGCCGCCGCCGACCACGACCATCTGCGGGTCCAGCGTCAGGACCAGCGCGGACGCGCCCAGCGCGAGGTCCTTGACGTAACGGCGGACCGCCGCGACGGCCGCCTTGTCGCCCTCCCGCGCGGCGGCGAACACGTCCCCCGCCTCGCCCCCGGAGACCGCCTCGCCGTCCGTATCCTCGCCCGCGGCCGCGAGGTGTTCCTGCGCGCGGATCCAGCCGAGCACCGGCAGCGCGCCGATCTCGCCCGAGGCGTTGGCGAAGCCTCTGTGCAGCTTGCCGTCGATCACCAGGCCCGCGCCGGTACGCAGCCCGGCCAGCAGGAACACCATGTCCTTGGCGTACCGGGCCACCCCGCGCCAGCACTCGGCCAGCGCGGCGAGCTTGCTGTCGTTCTCCACCAGCACCGGGGCCGGGGCCAGGCGGCGCACGTGCGCGGCCAGGTCCACGCCGGTCCACTCGGGCAGCGCGTCCGACAACATCACCTTGCCGCCGCCGTCCACCAGGCCGGTCGTGCCGACACCGGTGGCCCACACGTCGCCGCCGGTCAGCCCGGCGCCCGCCAGGCACTCGGCGGCGGCCCTGTCCACCGCCTCCAGGCGTTCGAGCCGGCCCATCTCGGGCGTGACGGGCACGTGCACGCCGTGCTGCACCTCGCCGTCCAGGTCGGCGACCACCGCGCGGATCTTGTGCCCGCCGATGTCGATGCCGAGCACCCGGCCCGCGTCGGCCCTGAACCGGTAGCGCCTGGCCGGGCGGCCCACCCCGCCCGCCGTGGCGCCCGCCTCGGCCACCCAGCCCTTCTGCAGCAGTTCCCGCACCACGTCCTCGGTCGAGGCCCGCGACAGGCCGGTACGCTTGGCGACCTCGGTGAGCGTGAGCGACGGCCGGCCCTGCAGCGCCCTGATCACGGCCAGCGCGTTGAGCTGCCGCAACCTGGACAGGTCCCCGCCGCTCAGCTCCGCCGCCATCGGCCCCCCTTGTCGTCGGCTTTCTCAGACCGAATAATGATGCTCTCCATGATATTTAGTCGGGGGAAGGTTCCATGACTGAGGTGACTCTAGCCGTCGTCGGAGGCGGCCTGCGAGGGCTGACCTACGCGCGCCACGCGCACGCCACGGGCGCGGGACGGGTGGTGGCGGTGGCCGAACCCGACCCGCAGCGCCGGGCGGCGTTCGTCGCGGAGTTCGGGATCGCGCCCGAGCGGGTCTACGAGGACTGGAAGGATCTGGCGGCGGCCGGGCGGCTGGCGGACGCGGTGATCATCGCCACCCACGACCGGCTGCACACCGACCCCGCGGTGACGCTGGCGGACCTCGGTTACCACATTCTCCTGGAGAAGCCGATGGCCACCACCGAACGCGAGTCCGCCATGATCGCCGAGGCGGCCGGGCGCAACGGCATCATGCTGGCGGTCTGCCACGTGCTGCGCTACACGCCCTACACGCGGGTGGTCAGGGAACTGCTGGACTCGGGGCGCATCGGGCGGCTGGTCAGCGTGCAGCACCTGGAACCTGTGGGGTGGTGGCACCAGGCGCACTCGTTCGTACGCGGGCACTGGCGGCGCCAGGACACCTCGGCGCCGATGTTGCTGGCCAAGGCGTGCCACGACATCGACTGGCTGGTCCACCTGTTCGGCCGGCCGCCCGCCCGGGTGTCGTCGTTCGGCTCGCTCTCGCACTTCCGCGCCGAGGAGCGGCCCGCGGCGGCGGCCGACCGGTGCCTGGACTGCCCGCTGGAGCCGTCCTGCCCGTACTCGGCGCCGCGGCTCTACCTGGGCTGTCTCGGCGATCCCGACAGCGAGTTCTGGCCGCTGTCGGCCGTGACGCCGGGGCGGACGGAGGAGGAGGTGCTGGACGCGCTGCGCACGGGACCGTACGGGCGCTGCGTGTACGCCTGCGACAATGACGTCGTCGATCACCAGGAGGTGGTGATGGAGTTCGACGACGGGGCGACGTGCACGTTCACGATGAGCGCCTTCACCCCGATGGAGCACCGGCGCACCCGGCTGTTCGGCACCCACGGCTACATCGACGGCGACGGGATCACGCTTCGGGTGGTCGACTTCCGTACCGGACTTGAGGAGACCGTCGAGACCCAGGACCCGTCCGGGCCGTCGGCGGCGGACGGGCACGGCGGTGGCGACGAGGGGCTGGTGGACGCCTTCCTCGCCGCCGTCGCCTCGGGCGACGCGTCGCTGCTGCGCTCGGACGCGGCGCAGAGCCTGATGACGCACCGGGTGGTGTGGGCGGCAGAACAAGCCCGCCACACCGCCACCGTGGTCACCCTCTGACGCCCGTGGTCACCCTCCAGCCTCGGCGGTCACCCTCTGACGCCCGTGGTCACGCTCCAGCCTCCGCGGTCACCCTCTGACTACCCCCATACCTCCTGGGCGGTTTCGACGATCAGGCGCAGCTTGGCGAACTGCTGTTCCTCGGTGAGCTCGTTGCCCTCGACCGTGGAGGAGAAGCCGCACTGCCCCGACAGGCAGAGCTGGTCGAGGTCGACGAACTTGGCCGCCTCGTCGATGCGCCGCTTGAGCGCGTCCTTCGACTCCAGCTCGCCGCTCTTGGTCGTGACCAGCCCGAGCACCACCATCTTGCCGGGCGGCACGAACCGCAGCGGCTCGAAGCCGCCGGAGCGCTCGTCGTCGAACTCCAGGAAGAACCCGTCCACCTGCAGTTCGTTGAACAGCGCCTCGGCCACGAAGTCGTAGCCGCCCGAGGCGACCCAGGAGGAGCGGAAGTTGCCGCGGCACATGTGCGTGGTGATCGTCATGCCCGCCGGCTTGGCGGCCAGCGCGGCGTTGATCTGCCTGATGTAGCGCAGGTGCAGGTGCTCGGCGTCATCGCCGCGCTCGGCCAGCTCCGCGCGTTGCGCCGGGTCGTTCAGGTAGGCCAGGCTCGTGTCGTCGAACTGCAGGTAGGTGCAGCCGAGCGCGCCGATCCTGCGTACCTGCTCGGCGTAGGCCGCGCTCAGGTCCCGCCAGAACTCCTCGACGTCCGGGTAGACCTTCGGGTCGATGGCGGCCGGCCCGCCCCGGTAGTGGACCATGCTCGGTGAGGGGATGGTCAGCTTCGGCGTCACGCCCGGCTCGACCGTGTCGCGCAGGAACGTGAAGTCGTCGGCGAAGATCGGCTCGCTGAGCCGGATGCGGTCGTGCACGCGCAGCGCCGCCGGGGTGAACTCGATGTCACCCTTCGCGTTGTGGAAGCGGACCGTGATGTTCTCGTCCGACGCCTGGCCGATGCCGTCGAGGCGGTAGATGAAGTCCATGTGCCAGGAGGCCCGGCGGAACTCCCCGTCCGTGGCACTCCGCAGGCCGGCCTCGCGCTGCTTGCGTACCACGTCCCTGATCGCCTCGTCCTCGGCCTCGCGCAGCGCGTCGCCGGTGAGGCTCTCGCGAGCGGTCAGCAGCGCGGGCGGGCGCAGCAGGCTGCCGACGTGGTCGGCTCGGAACGGCGGTGAGGTACGCATGGTGGATCATCCTCCTCCGTAGAGCTTTCTCAGCGGGGCCTTGATGAGCTTGCCCGCCGCGTTCTTAGGCAGTTCAGCAACGAATTCCAGATATTTCGGGATTTTGTAGCGGGCCAGGCGGCCGTCCAGGTGCCGTAATAATTCCTCCGCCTCGGCCGTCACATCGGGACGCAGCACGACCAGTGCCTTACCCACCTCGCCCCATTTCTCGTCCGGCACGCCGATCACCGCGCACTCGGCGACCGTGGCGTGCTCGTACAAAGCACTCTCCACCTCGGCGGGATAGATGTTCTCGCCACCGGAGATGATCATGTCCTTGACCCGGTCGGAGATGCGCACGTAACCGTCCTCGTCGGCGACGCCGATGTCCCCCGAGCGGAACCAGCCGTCCTCGGACAACACCTTGGCGCTCTCCTCAGGACGCCGCCAGTAGCCGGGCATCACGTTGGGGCCCTGGACGTACAACTCGCCGGGCTCGCCGATCGCGGCGGGCGAGCCATCGGGGGCGACCAGCCGCACGTCGGAGAAGAAGCACGGGACGCCGGCCGTGCCGGCCTTGTCGAGCGAGCGCCCGGCCCCGAGGAACAGCGCGCCGGGCGAGACCTCGGTCATGCCGTACCCCTGCAAGAGCGCCAGCCCTCGCTCTTGGTAAGCCCTGATCAGCGGCTCGGGCAGCGGCGCGCCCCCGCACAGCAGGTGCCGCAGGCTCGACAGGTCGGCCTCCCGCCAGCGCGGCGAACGCGCGAGAAAGCTGAACATGGTCGGCACCCCGGCGATGAACGTCACCCGCTCGGACTCGATCAGGTCGAAGGCGCGCTCCACGTCGAACGTCGGCTCCAGGATGGCCCGCGCGCCCTTGAGCATGCCAGGGACCAGCGCCTGCCCCAGCGCCGCGATGTGAAACAGGGGCGCGCCGACCAGCGCCACCTCGTCGTGCGCCAGCGGCACGTCCACCAGCAGGTTGACCGTGTTCCAGGTGAGGTTGGCGTGGGTGAGCATGGCGCCCTTGGGGCGGCCCGTGGTGCCCGAGGTGTACATGATCAGGCACACGTCGTCCTGGCTCACCGGCTCGTCGATCGGCTCGGGCGAACCCGACGCCAGCAGATCCTCGTAGTCCGCGGCCGTCAGGAGGCGGCCGGGCAGCCCGTCGCCGTCCCGCTCCTCCCCCAGCACGAGCAGCGCGGGGTCGGCGTCCTGGAGGATGAAGCGCAGCTCCGGCCCGGTCAGCCGGGTGTTGAGCGGTACGAACACGGCCCCGAGCAGCCCCGCCGCGAAGAACGTCTCCACGAAGGCGGGCTGGTTGGCCCCGAGGAAGGCGACCCGCTCGCCGCGCCGCACGTCCAGCGCCGAGGCCAGCCGGTTCACGCGTTCAAGCAGGTCACGGTAGGTGTAGTCACGTCCCTTGTACGACAGCGCGACCTTGTCGGGCGTCATGCGTGCCCTGCGCGCCGGCCACGAGCCAATCCCCTGATTCCGCATCGGCGACTCCTCGACCCAAGTTAGGCCAATTTGCGATTGCTGTCACCGTTCTGCCCAACTTTCGTCGGGAACGGTGTCGAGCAGATCCGCCACGATACGCGCCGCCTGCGGCCTGAACCGCTCGTGCAGCGTGTGGCAGACCCGTTGCGCCTTCTCGGCCGGCCAGTCGTCCGGCAGGAGACGCAGCGGCAGGCGCGGGTCGGTCCTGATGATCTGCAACCAGCCGGTGAGCAACATCAGCGATCGCGCCAGGTCGTCGGGAGCGTCGGGCGCGGGGTCGGCCCGGTCCCAGCGGCTCAGGAACTCCCGGTAGCGGCCGCCCAGCCCGGCCAGGTCGTATGCGTCGCCGACCAGGGCCTGCATGTCGGTCGGGTGCCGGGGCTCGGCGGCGAAGACCTTCACGTTCGCGCCCAGGTCCTCCACCACCCCGGCGACGTCCACCTCGCCGGGAGCGATCCACAGGCCGTTCTGCAGCGGCCCGAACCCGGCCCACACCAGCCTGGAGCGCAACTCGTGCCTCTGCCGCTGCCAGGACTCGGGCAGCGAGAAGCCGATCAGCGTCCACCTGTCCTCGTCTGCGTCGTTGACCACGCCGCTGTGCCAGAGCCGCCGCTCCCCGTCCCTGAGCACGTCCGCGCTGGTCGGGGTGAGGCCGAAGTACATGCGCCGGCCCGCGCGCTGCCGGCGCAGCAACCCGCGCCGCACCATCCGGGTCAGCGTCGAACGGGTGGCCTCTTCGGAGATCCCGACCTTGCCGAACGCCTCGATGAAGCTGCCCGAGGAAACGCAGATCCGCCGGCCATATACGTGGTCTCCGAGGAAGGTGAGAATCACCGATTGAGGCCGCATAACAGCTTGTCTCCGGAAATTAGGCACTCTATTGACAGCCGTAATGTACCTGCCTACTTTTGGGGCCACCCGGCCCAGGAGGTCCTGATGCGCAGGTTTCTTCCGTCTCTGGTCTGCCTGTTGCTAGCCGTGACGGCATGTGGCGGCGGGGGCGGGTCCGGCGGTGGCCAGTCGGATCCCATCAAAGTGGGTCTGATCGTCTCGCTGACCGGTAACTACACCCCGCTCGGCAGCGAGGACAAGAAGGCGGTCGAGCTGGCGATCGAGCAGGTCAACGCGCAGGGCGGGCTGCTCGGCCGCAAGGTGGAGCTGGTCTCGCGCGACGACAAGACCGCGCCCGACCAGGGCATCGTGGCCTACAACCAGATCAAGGGCGAGATCGACGCGCTGATCGGGCCGGTGTTCTCCAACTCGGCGCTGGCGGTCGAGCCGCTCGCGCAGCGCGACAAGATGCCGTACCTGTCGCTGGCCCCGGCGCAGGAGCAGGTGGAGCCGATCAAGTCCTACATCTTCGTCACTCCGGCCCTGTCCAGCATGTACGCCGAACGCTACCTGCAGTACATCCAGGCGGAGGGCATCAAGACGATCGCCGTGGCCTGGGACTCCAAGAGCGCCTACTCGGTCTCCGGCCACGAGTCCATGGTGGCGATGGCGCCCAAGTACGGTGTGACGATCGCCGTGGACGAGCCGTACGAGACCACCACCTCCGACTTCAGCCCGGTCTTCCAGCACGTGCGCGACTCCAAGGCCGAGGCGCTGGTGTTCTGGGGCTCGGGCGCGCCCGGCGTGACGGCCGCCAAGCAGTACGTGGCCTCCGGGCTGAAGACCCCGCTGTTCCTGACCGCCTCGCAGGCCAGCAAGTTGTGGCTGGAGCCGATGGGCACTGCGGCCGAGGGCATGACCGTGCAGAGTGCCATCGGGGTCGTCGGCGACCACCTGCCCGCGGGCAAGCAGAAGGAGGTCATCGACCAGATGGCGGGGCCGTACGAGCAGAAGCACGGTTATCCGCCGCCGCAGTTCGCGCAGGACGGCTACAGCGCCTCGTTGTTGTTGTTCGAGGCGATCAGGAAGTCGAACAGCACCGACAAGGTCAAGGTGCAGCAGGCGCTGGAGAGCATGGACCTGATCACGCCGAACGGGCGTTTCCGCTACTCCGCCACCGACCACTCCGGGCTGTCGCCGGAGTACATCTCGGTCAACACGGTGAAGGACGGCCAGTTCGTACCCACTGAGTGGGCCAAGGAGCAACTCACCAAGACCGTCAACGCGCAGGGGTAGAGGCGTGCTGACGGTCACCGGGGTCTCCCGCTCCTTCGGGGGCGTCTACGCCGTCCGCGACGTCTCGATGGACGTCGCGGACGGCGAAGTCTGCGGCGTCATCGGCCCGAACGGCGCCGGCAAGTCCACCCTGTTCAACCTGATCACCGGGCATCTGGCGGCCGACCACGGCCGGATCTCCTTCCTCGGGCAGCGCGTGGACCGCCTCGCGCCGCACCGTCGGGCCCGGCTCGGCATGTCGATCGTCTTCCAGGCGGCCCGGGTCTTCCGCGGCATGACCGTCAGGGAGAACGTCATGGTGGGGGCGCACGGGCACACTCGCGCCGGCTTCCTCTCGGCGGCGCTGCGACTGCCCGGACACCGCGCCGACGAACGGCAGATCGCCGCCGAAGCTGATGCCGCCCTGCAACGGGTCGGGCTGTCCGAGTGGGCCGACCGGCCCGCCGACCTGCTGCCGATCGGCCAGCAGCGCGCGCTGCAACTCGCCCGCGCCCTGTGCGCGCGACCCCGGCTGCTGCTGCTCGACGAGCCCGCCTCCGGGCTGCGCGGCCAGGAACGCGAACGGCTGGCCGCGCTGGTGGAGGAACTGCGGGCGGACGGGCTGACGATCCTGCTCATCGAGCACGACGTGGCCTTCGTGACCCGGCTCGCAGACCGCGTCGTGGTGCTCGACCTGGGACGCGTCATCGCCGACGGCCCACCGGCGCAGGTGCGGGCCGACCCGCTGGTGCTGGCCGCCTACCTCGGGCAGAGCGCATGATCGAGGTCCAGGACCTGGTGGTCTCGTACGGCACCGCGACCGCGCTGGAACACGTGAGCCTGACCGTCGCCAAGGGCGAGATGGTCGCCCTGCTCGGCCCGAACGGCGCGGGCAAGTCGACCCTGGCGGGCACCCTGGCCGGCCTGCTTCGGCCCACGTCCGGCACGGTCGAGGTCGGCGGCCGGCTCGCGCTCATCCCCGAGGGCCGCCAGCTCTTCCCCGACCTGTCCGTGGCCGACAACCTGGCGCTCGGCGGCTGGCGCTCCGGCCTGCGCGACCCCTCCCTCGTGTACGACCTGCTCCCCCGGCTGGCCGAGTTGTCCTCGCGGCGGGCCGGGGTGTTGTCCGGGGGTGAGCAGCAGATGGTCGCCTTCGGGCGGGCCATGATGTCGCGGCCCGACGCGCTGGTCGTGGACGAGTTGTCGCTCGGGCTCGCCCCCAACGTCACCGCCGACCTGGCCGCCCACCTGACCGAGCTGAACCGGTCCCAAGGGTTGACCGTGTTGCTCATCGAGCAGAACGCGCGGCTGGCGTTCGAGTTGTGCGGGCGGGCGTACGTATTGGAGTCCGGGCAGGTGGTGACTTCGGGCGAGTGCGCCGAACTGGCCGACGATCCACGGGTGGCCAGCGCGTACCTGGGCGGGGCGATCACATGAGTGCCTTCCTGACATATCTCCTCAACGGGCTGGCGGTCGGTTGCGCGATCGCCCTCATAGCCAGCGGCCTGGTCACCATCCACCGCGTCACCGGCGTGGTGAACTTCGCCCAGGGCACCTTCGCCGTCATCGCCGGCCTGTGCACCTCCTCCCTCCTCGGCCTCGGCTTCCCGCACGGCGTCAGCGAGGTGGCCGCCGTCCTGGCCGCGGCACTGGCGGGCCTGCTGACCGGCCTGGTCGCGATCGGCAGACCCGGCACCACCCCGCTGTCCTCCCTGATCGTCACCCTCGGGGTGGGCGTGCTCGCGTACGCCGTGGAGATCGTCCTGTGGGGCGACCAGCCGCGCTCCGCACCCGGCCTGACCGGCTCGGTGACCCTGGCCGGGGCGCACATCCAGACGCACTACCTGCTGGTCATCGGCGTGACGGCGGCCACGTTCGCGCTGCTCGCGCTCTTCTTCGGCCGCACCTACCTGGGCAAGGCGCTGACCGCGTGCGCCTCCAACCCGTACGCCGCCCGCGTCGTCGGCATCGACGTGCGGCGGATGGGCCTGCTGGCGTTCGCGCTGGGCGGACTGCTCGGCGGCATCGCCGGGGTGCTGGTGACGCCGCTGCGGCCGATCTCGTTCGACACGGACGTCACGCTGATCGTCAACGGCTTCGCCGCGGCCGTCTTCGGCGCGCTCACCCGTCCGGTGGTGGCGCTCGCCGGGGCGCTGCTGCTGGGCGTGGCCGAGACCATGGCCGCCGGGTACGGGTACGGCTCGCACCAGCTGGAGGTCGCGCTGGGACTCATGATCGTCGTCATGATCGTGCAGGCGAGCCGCCGCTCGGCCATCTCGGAGGAGGCGACATGATCAGAAGATTGGGCCTCACGGCCGGGCTGCTGGTCGCCGCCATCACCCTCGTCCTCCCCGCCGTACTCGACGACAGCGCCCTGGCCGTCTACATCCTCCTCGGCCTCGCCGCCATGGTCACGGTCGGAGTGTCCCTGCTCATGGGCTACGCCGGCCAGGTCTCCCTGGGCCAGGGCGCCTTCTACGCCATCGGCGCCTACACCGCCGCCCTCCTCACCCTGGCCGGCGTCCCCCCTCTGGTGGGCCTGCTGGCCGCCCCCGCGGCGGCGGCCCTGTCGGCCCTCATCATCGGCACCCCACTGCTCCGCCTACGCGGCCACCACCTCGCCTTCGCCACCCTGGCCATGCAACTCATCCTGCTCTCCCTGGCCGGCCAGCTCGAATTCACCGGCGGCGACATCGGCCTCCAGGGCATCCCCCAGTTCAGTGTGGGCGGCTTCGAGGCAATCGGCGCCTCGGTCTACGCGTACATGACATGGGCGGGCCTGGCCCTGGTCATGCTGATCACCCACAACGTCATCACCTCCCGCCCCGGCCGCGCCCTACGCGCCCTGGCCACCAGCGAAACCGCAGCCGCCTCCTCAGGAATCCCGGTGGGCCGCTACAAACTGGTGGTCTTCGCCCTGTCAGCCACGTTCGCGGGCCTGGCCGGCGGCATCTACTGCTTCTACACCGGCTACGTCGCGCCAAGCTCCTTCCCCGTGCTCATCTCGATCCAGTACATCGTGATGGCCGTGGTCGGCGGCCTCGGGACAATCTGGGGCGCTGTGGTCGGCGCCACCGCCATCACCCTCCTGGTGCAGGGCCTGGACCTACTGGCCGCACTGCCGGGCATGCCGACGTACGCACCGAGCGTCCTGTCGTACGCCGTGTACGCCCTGGTGCTCATCGTGGTCGTGCTCTTCATGCCCCACGGCCTGGTACCCGCCATTTCCCGCCGCCTGCCGCGTGCTCTCACGAGGCGTCGGTAGGTGTGTATCGGTGAAATCACCGGTCTCTCATGAACGTCCCCTTTCAGTCCTGACATCTGCGCGTAACACTGGATGACGTGTCCCCTGTCATGCCCGTACCCGTGTTACGTGGCCGCGGCGAGGAGGAACGCGCCCTGCAGCGGCTGATCGACGGCGCCCGCGCCGGCTCCGGCGGCGCTCTGCTGCTGGTCGGGGCCCCCGGCATGGGGAAGACGGCGCTGCTCGACCTGGCCGCCGCGCGCGCCGCGCCAGGCTTCCGGGTGCTGAGGGTCTCGGGGGTGGAGTCGGAGTCGCGGCTGCCGTACGCCGGGCTGCACGGCCTGCTGCGGCCGGTCACCGCCTGCGCCGCCGCCACCCTGCCCGGCACTCAGGCCCGCGCGCTGATCTCGGCCCTGGAGTCCGGTACGGGCGGCGCGGGCGGGCTGGCATTGCCCGCCGCCGTACTCGGGCTGCTGTCCGCGGTGGCCGCCCGGCAACCGGTGCTGGCCTGCGTGGACGACGTGGACCTGCTGGACCCGGCCAGCCGCGAGGTACTGTCCTTCGCGGCCAGACGCCTGTCAGGCGAGCCGGTGGCCCTGGTGTTCGCGACCCGCGAGGGCGAGCGGACCCCCGGCGGACCCAAGAGCGGGTTTGGAGGCGGGCCAACACTGGGAAGCGGGCCAGCGTTGGGGGGCGGGCCGACGCTGGGAAGTGGGCCGACGCTGGACGGGCTGGGCGGTGTGCCGGTGCTGGCGCTCAGCGGGCTGGACGCGCGGGCCGTACAGGAGCTGGCCGGTGACCTGGCGCCGGGGAAGGTGGCCGAGGATCTGCTGGCGGCGCTGGACCAGATCGCGCACGGCAACCCCCTCGCCCTGGCCGAGCTGATCGGCTCGCTCACCCCCGACCAGCTCGCCGGCCTGGCCGCCCCGCCCGCGGCGTTGCCCAGGGAGGGCCGGTTGTGGCGGGAGCACGCGGCCCGCCTGGCCGCGCTGCCCGAGGAGGCCGCACGGCTGCTGCTCCTGATCGCCGCCGACCCAGGTCTCGACGTCCCCACCCTCATCCGGGCCGCCCGGCCCGCGTGCCCGCTCACGGCGCTGGAACCGGCCGAGCGCGCGGGCATCCTGCACTCCACCGGCGACCGCTACGACTTCCGCGACCCGGCCATGCGCGGAGTGGCGTACTACGGCGCCTCCCTCTTACGCCGCCGCAGCGCCCACCGCCTGCTGGCCGGCCTCCTCCAAGACGATGAGCATCCCAGACCCGCAACCGGCCACCCCGACCGCGCAACGAACCAACCCGGCCAGAACGGGCCCACCAGCGGCCGATTACGCCGAGCCTGGCATCGGGCCTGCGCGCTCGACGGCCCCACCGCCGTCCTGGCCGACGAGTTGGCCGCCGCCGCGATCGAAGCCCACCCCGCCCACACCCACCCCGAGCCGTACCTGGCCCTCGAACGCGCCTCCGAGCTCACCGACCACCACAACCCCGCCAAGGCCGAACGCCTGGCCGCCGCCGCCAGGTACGCCTGGGTGTCGGGCCGCCCCCAGGTCGCCAGGTCACTCCTCGCCAGACTGCGCAACCTGGCAGCACCGGACGAATTACGCGCCCACGTACAACTCCTGCACGGCAGCCTCGAACTGCTCGGCGGCGAGACCGGAAGCGCCCGCGAAGAGCTGCTCTCCGCGGCGGCCTGGCTGCTGGAGAGCCACCGCATGCTGGGCGTCCGCGCCCTGGTCAGAGCCGCCGACGCCAGCTACCGCGCCGGCGACAACCGGGCGTTCATCGCGATCGCCCGCCAGGCCGCCGCCCTGCGCCGCCCGGACGAGACGGTGCCGACGCAGCTCATGTTCGAGTACCTCGCCGGCATGGCCTCCACGTTCAGCGGCTCGCACCGGGAAGCGGCGGCCCCGCTGCGGCGGGTGGTGGAGCTGGCGGGCACGGTACGCGACCCGGCCGTGCTCGTCTGGGCCTGCGTGGCCAGCATGTTGCTCGGCGAGGACGCCACCGCCCACCGCCTGTCGGCCCGCGCGGTGGAGGCGGCCCGCGTGCGCGGCGCGGTCTCGGCCATGCCGCAGCTCCTGGAGTACATGATCTACCCGGAGATCTGGATGGGCCGCTACGGTTCCGTGGCCGCGACCGCCGCCCAAGGGCTGCGCCTGGCGCAGGAGACCGGCCAGCTCAACACGGCGGCCCAGCACCTGGCCTGGCTGGCGATCACCGCGGCGGTCGAAGGTGACCAGGAGACCTGCCGGGTACGCGCCGACGCCGCCATCGGCCTGGCCGACGCCCACGACCTGGGCATCGCGGGCGCCATCGGCAACTGGGCGCTGGCCTATCTCGACCTGGCCGCGGGCCGCCCGGCCGACGCCGCCGGCCGGCTGCGCGCGGAGCGCCGTAACAACAGCCACGTCGTCATCCGGGTCATGGCCACGCCGCACTTCATCGAGGCGTGCGCGCGTACCGGCGACCATGAGGCGGCCCGCGCCGCGCTGAAGGTGATGGAGGGCTGGGTGGGCAGCACGCGCAGCCCCGACCTGCGCGCGCTGGTGTCGCGCAGCCGCGCGCTGCTCGCGGCCGGCCCCGGCGAGGCGGAAGAGCTGTTCAGGGAGGCGCTCGACCTGCACGGGCAGGGTGTGTACGAGTTCGAGGCGGCCCGTACCCAACTCCTGTACGGCAGTGCGCTGCGCCGCGACCGCCGCCCCGGCGCGGCCAGGACCCACCTGCACTCGGCGCTGGAGACGTTCGAGCGCTACGGCGCGCGCATGTGGACCGAGCAGGCCAGGACGGAGCTGCGCGCGTCCGGCGAACCCGTCCGCCCGGCCCCGGAGGCGACCATGGGCCAGCTCACGGCGCAACAACTGCAGATCGCCCGCATGGTGGCCGAGGGCGCCACGAACAAGGAGGTGGCCGAGCAGCTCTTCCTCAGTCGCCGTACCGTCGAGCATCACCTCAGGAACATCTTCAGCCGGCTCGGCATCCGCTCCCGCGTCGAACTGGTACGCCTCATGTCCTGATTACAGGACCGGTGATTTCACCGATGCACGGCTGACTGCGCATCCGAACAATGGCGACAGACAGCTGTCACCCCCCAGCGACACCCCCAATGAGCAGGGAGTAAGACGACGTGCAGCTTCCTACCCCCCGATCCGGCGCGCGAACGTTGACCAAGCTCGCCCTCACCGTCTCACTGATCGGCGGCGCCCTGATGGCCGCCTCCCCCGCGCAGGCGGCACAAGGCCCGTACGACCGCGGCCCCGACCCCACCGACTCCATACTCGAAGCCAGCCGCGGCCCGTTCTCGACCTCGCAGACCAGCGTGTCCTCGCTGAGCGTGAGCGGCTTCGGCGGCGGCACGATCTACTACCCGACCGACACCAGCCAGGGCACGTTCGGCGCGATCGCCATCTCTCCCGGGTACACGGCCAGGTGGTCCAGCCTGTCCTGGTTAGGCCCGAGGATCGCCTCACACGGCTTCGTCGTGATCGGCATCGAGACCAACTCCGTCTACGACCAGCCCGCCAGCCGGGGCCGCCAGCTCCTGGCCGCGCTGGACTACCTGGTCGAGGACAGCACGACCGCGGTACGCAGCCGCATCGACGGCTCCAGGCTCGCGGTCGCCGGCCACTCGATGGGCGGCGGCGGCACCCTGGAGGCCGCCAACGACCGCCCGTCCCTCCAGGCCGCCGTCCCCCTGGCGCCCTGGAACCTGACGAAGTCGTGGTCGGGCGTACGCGTCCCGACGATGATCATCGGCGGTGAGAACGACAGCGTCGCCTCGGTCACCACGCACTCCGAGCCCTTCTACAACAGCATCCCGTCCTCGTCGGAGAAGGCGTACCTGGAGCTGAACGGCGCCAGCCACTTCTTCCCGCAGACCACCAACACCACCATGGCCAAGTCGATGGTGTCCTGGCTCAAGCGGTACGTCGATGACGACACCCGCTATGAGCGCTTCCTGTGCCCGCCGCCGAGCGGGTCGTCGATTCAGGAGTACCGCCACACCTGCCCCGGCTCCTGATTCTCTTACCCGATGGCGGCCGCAGGCGGGCGGCCGCCATCGGCCTTGTTGTCAGTGCTTCGGGTACGCTCAGGCGGCTCCGTGCCAGGCCTTGCCCGCCAGCGCGGCGTCCAGAGGCGTGCCGGTGGCGTTGGCGACCCAGTTGGCCATGGTCGTGAACGCCGCCTGCGTGATCGCCTCCAGCACCTGTACCTGCGAGAACCCGGCCGCCAGCACCGCGTCGAGCTCGTCAGGGCCGACTGGCCCGCCGGAGCGCGGCAGCGCCCTGACGAAGGTGGCGAGCGCGTCCATGCGCTCGTCCGGCAGTTCGTCCTTGCCGGCCCGCAGCGCCTCGATGACCTCCGGCGCCAGTCCCGCCCGTTCGGCGAAGGCGGAGTGCGCGGCCACGGACCACGCGCACCGGTTGGCCACGCTGACCGCGATCCCGATCACCTCTCGCTCGGCCCCGGTGAGCGTGGTCTGCCGCAGCGCGCGCTGCAACTCGTTGAAGCCGTCGATCGCGACCGGAGACCCGGCGATGGAGCCGGCCAGGTTGGGCACGAACCCCACCCGCTGCCGCAGTTCCTCCAGCGGCTGCCGGGACGCCTCAGGAGCCGATTCGACGGAGTGAACGGTGAAGACGGTCATGGCGAGACCTCCATTGACCGGCCACGGGCTGTTCCCTGGCCGGAGTCCTCACTGTCGGCGGCCCCGCGCCCCGTTCCAATTCCCTCCGAGGGAAGTGCGCTCGGACATCTCAGGCCGTTGACTGTGAGATGTGCGCACACCAGCCCGCTGCCCGCTGGGGGATCTGCTGCGTCATTGGCGGCAGGTACGGCGGATGAGCCAGCTCGCCCTGGCCCACCACGCCCAGGTCTCACCGCGTCATCTCAGCTTCGTCGAGAGCGGCCGCTCCACCCCCAGCCGCGCCATGATCCTCACCCTCGCGGGCGCCCTCGATGTCCCCCTGCGCGAACGCAACGACCTCCTGCTCGCCGCCGGCTACGCCCCCGCCTACCGCGAAACCGCCATCGCGGAACCAGCCATGGCCGCCATCCGCAGGGCACTGGAACGGGCTCTGACCCACCACGAGCCGTACCCGGCCGTCGTCATGGACCGCCACTGGAACATCACGCAGACCAACCGCCCCGCCAACATCATGTTCGCCTTCTTACGTGGCACTCCACCCCCCACCGACAGCACGAACGTGATCAGGCTCATGTTCGACCCCCGCGAGCTGCGCCCGCACGTCGCCAACTGGCCCCAGGTCGCCCCCGCCCTCATCCAGCGGGTCCACCGCGAAGCCGTCGGCGGCATCCCGGACCCCACCACCAAGGCCCTGCTGGCCGAGGTTCTCTCCACCCCGGGCCTCCCCACCGGCTGGCACGAACCCGACCTCACCGCCCCGATCCTGCCGATCGTCCCCATCCACTTCACCAAGGGCGGGGTGGCCGTCAGCTACTTCTCCATGATCACCACCGTCGGCACCCCGCAGGACATCACCGCCCAGGAGCTACGAGTGGAAAGCTTCTACCCCGCAGATCCCGAAACCGAGCTGCATCGCTGGACATAAGCCTCATAGGTTAACTCGATGACCAAAGTCTTCACGGTGTCCCAAGCCACCCCAGCCGATGGCGACGCGGTGGGCGAGATCCACGCCGAATCCTGGCAGGCCGCCTATGCGAGTTTCTTCGCGCCGGAGTTCTTCGCGCAGGCGGTGCTGAACCGGCGTACCAAGTGGCGTGACGTGCTCGCCGAGGGCAAGGACACCGCCCTGCTCGCCGCACTGGACGGCCGCCCTCTCGCCTTCTCCTTCTTCGGCCGCTCCTCCATCCGCCCCGGCTCGGCGGAGATCTTCGGCTTCTACGGCCACCCGGAAGGCTGGGGCAGTGGCATCGCGCAGGCCCTCATGACCGCCGTCCTGGACCGGATCCGCGCGGACGGCTTCACCCACACCCACCTGTGGACCCTGCGCGACACCCCGCAGTCGCGCCGCTTCTACACCAGGAGCGGCTTCACGGAATCGGGCACGGTACGCGATCACGACTACGGCGACGGCAACCCGCTCGCCCAGGTCGAGTACGAACTGCTCCTGCGCTGACGCGTCGCGACAATCGGGTTGATGGCCATGGTCGCGCGTTGGTAGAACTCGGTCATGTTGCACGGAAAGCTCGTCCGCCTGCGCGCCACCACCCCGGACGACTTCGAGGCCATCTGGCGCTGGGGGAACGACCCCGACGTGGTGCGCTGGATGTTCGCCGGATATCCCGAGTCGCTCGAACAGGCGCGCGAACGGCTGGCCGCGATCCCGCCCAACAACTACCGGAACTGCCGGTTCATCATCGAGTCGCTCGACGACGGGCGGGCCGTCGGGTTCATCCGGCTCAGGGACGCGGAACCGGAGGTCGGGCATGCGGAGCTGGATGTCCAGATCGGCGAGAAGGACGTCTGGGGCCGGGGTTACGCGACCGAGGCGATGCGGCTCATGTGCAGGTACGGGTTCCGCGAGATGCGCCTGCACCGGATCGGCCTGGACGTCGTGACGGAGAACGCGGCGGCCAGAAGGATCTACGAGAAGGTGGGCTTCGTCGAGGAGGGCCGGCTGCGCGAGTGCTTCCGCCAGGACGGCGAATGGTACGACATGATCCTTATGGGCCTGCTCGAAGACGAACTGCGCGACGAGTGACCGTCCCGGCAGGGGGTCTACTCGGCTGTGGGCTCGTCCCAGATCGAGGTGCCGTACAGGACCTGGTAGCGGTCGGCGGGGATGATGATGTCGGCGGTTTCGATGGGGCGGGTGTCGGCGTAGTACGTGCGTTCGATGGTCAGGACGATGGCCGGCGCGCGCAGGTCGAGTTGTTTCGCCTCCTCCACCGTCGCGTTCCTGGCCGACACCACCTCGGCGGCGTGGGTCACCTGGACGCCGATCTGGCGCATGCGCTCGACCACGCCCTTGCCCGCGTGCGGCCCGTCCTCGGGCAGGACGATCGGTGTCCCGCGCGTCATCCCCAGCGGCTCCCACGTCGTGGACAACATCACCGGCCGGTCGTCGCCACGGAAGACATAGCGGGTACGGATCACGTCAAGGTCCTCGGCCGACTCGTCGAGGCCAAGCCGCCGGCGGATCTCCGGTGGGGCCGAGGCGGTGCGACTGTCATAGCTCCAGGTGCCCGCCTGCCCCTGAGCCGCCATCTCAGCGGCGAAGGGGCTGCCGCCGCGTGCGTTGCGGTTCCAGCTTCTGACCAGTTGTTGCACTCTTGGCCTTGCCCGCACATAAGTGCCGGAACCCGAGCGAGCCTCAGCGATCCCCTCAGCCACGAGAATGCCGAGTGCCCGTTGCGCGGTGTTGGAGGAGATCCCATGTTCACGGACCAGTTCGGGGATTGAGGGAAGCCGGTCTCCTTCGGAGAGGCCGCCGCTCGTGACGCGGGCCCGAAGATCGTCGGCGATCTCCATATACCGAGGTCGCGCGTCTCCCTCATTCACGGAAGCAGCTTGACAGGCCCGCTCCGCCAGCCTCAAGCTAGGGGTTAAGCAAGCATTTCTGAACCCCTAGCATGGCGGTCTTATGCTGCATCGAACATTCCCCGGCGCTCCCGAGTCCATCGAGACGACCTCCGCATGGATCACGACGACCGTCGACGCCCAGCAGTCCCGGATCTCCCTCGCCGACGCGGTACAAGTCGGCAGCGCGCTGGTGGCCGCGGCACTCCATCACACGCCCCGAGACGGCTCCTTCGAGATCAAGCTGCTCCCGATGCCCGACGGCGGCCTCGTCATTCTCGTCAAGGACCCCAACGCGCCAGCCGCCCCGCGCCCTGGCGGCTGGGCGGAAGTCTCCCGCCGGGTCAGGGCATTCGGCACGACCACCTCCCCGGAAGGCGGCCACATCGCGTGGTGCGAACTACCCCAGGCGGTGTCCCCATGACGCAACCACCCGACGGATGGATCAGCAGAGCCGACAGGCCGCCCCGCTGCCTCAGCCCGCACGTGAGCCCGCCCACCTCCCATTGCGAGCCGTTGAAATGGAACGTTCCAATACAAGACGGACGCGTACTGCTGTGGACGTGCGACTGCACCGGCACCTTCTACGAGCTGCGGCAGGCGGGCGGCCTGCGGTTCATCAGGCGGACCCGGCGCGACAGGGCAGGCGCGGAAGTGATCGAGCACAGCTACTCGTGGCCTGCCCCGGTCGCGGCGGCGCAGTGGAACGCCCTGCTCATGGGCCATCTCCGGTGAGACCTCAGCCCCAGAACTCCGCAAGGAGGGCGTTCACCTGCTCGGACGCCTCCACGTGCACGTTGTGGCCCGCACCGGGGATCGTCACGTGGCGGGCGCCGATGCGTTCGGCGGTGATCTGGGCGCACCTCATGAGGGGTGTGCCGCCCTGCTCCCGGAAGGACTGCGGCACGTTGTCCCAGGCTCCCGCGATCACTAGCTTGGGGAACGTGGCCGCCCGCAGGGCCGGAAGCGGCACTCCCGCCTCCCAGCAGACACGCTCGCGCAGGACGGTGGCGGCGGCGCGCAGGCGGCGCGGGGTGGGCTCAAGGGGTGGCAGGCCCATCGGCTCGGTGGCCGAGAGCAGCCACTGCTCGGGGGTCAGCTCCGGCAGGTTGGCGTAGGCGGCGCGGTTGGCGCGCAGTGCGGCGGCCACGGCCGGGTCGTCGGCGGCGGCCTGGTAGCAGCCCGGCTCGATCAGGGTGAGCGACCGCACCACCTCGGGGCGGCGGGCTGCGGCGATCATGGCGCCGACGCCGCCGTACGAGTGACCGACCAGATGGGCGCCCTCGCCGAGCAGTTCGGCCAGGTCGTCGGCGTCGGCCAGGTAGTCGCTGGCGAACCGCTCCCCCGCGTCCGGGCTGTCGCCATAGCCCCGCCGGTCCACGAGCAGCAGGCGGAAGCGGCCGGCCAGCGGGCGCTGCGCCGCGAACCCGGCCATCGGATCATCACCCCAGCTCGTGGCCCCATGCACGAAGATCACTCGTGGCGCGCCCTCCGGACCCAGCTCGGTCACGTGCAACTCGCCCGGCAGCACCCCGTTGGGGCGGAACAGCGGCTCGGCGGTCGCGGAGGCGGGCATCATGCTCCTTAAACGTCGTTCATCAACCCTTGAACCATGTATAAGACAGTTGAACTCCGGTCGTCAAGATCCGGTACGGTGGTCCCGTGGCGCTCACTGACTCCGACGGTTCCGTGTGGCTGCGCCCGCACCGGCCCCCGCGCGACCGTCAGCTCTCCCGTGACCAGATCGTCTCCGTGGCCGTCACCGTGCTGGACGCCGACGGGCATCGCGGGCTTTCCATGCGCCGGGTCGCCTCCGAGCTGGGGGTTACGGCCGGTTCGTTGTACTGGTACGTACGCACCAAGGACGACCTGCTCGAACTGGCCCTCGACCGGGTCCTGGGCGAGGTGCGCACCGATCCGGCCGAGGCCGACTGGCGGCGTGCGCTGGCGGCGCTGGCCCGTGGCAACCGCGAGATGTTGTTGCGCCACCGATGGGCGCTGCGGGAGCTGACCGTCAGGCCGAACCTCGGGCCGAACGCGTTCGCGCTGGCCGAGACCGGTCTGCAACTGCTGGCCCGTGCCGGGTTCGCCGACGCGGATGTGGACGCGGCGATGTCGGCGATCAATGATCACGTGGTCGGTGCGGTGATCTCTCAGGTGTCCTGGATCGACTCACTTGAGCGCATGAGCGAGGCCCGGATCGGGGCTGGGGCTGGGGGCGGGGGTAGCTGGAGCGAGCATGTCGCCACGACCTACCTGCGGGAGGTCGCCGATCGCCACCCGATGCTGGCCCGCCGAATGGCCGCCACCCGTGAGATCGACGTGGAGAGCGAGTGTGAGCGCCGCTTCGAGTTCGCGCTGAAGTGCCTCCTGGAAGGTCTGGCCGCCAGCCACGACGCGGCCGGCGAGCTTACGCGCCGCCCTTGACGAAGCCCATGACGAGGAACACGGGGAACCTGGCGGCGTCCGGACGCTTGGCCGCCCACTCCTGCGGGGGCTCGGGCTCGTACATCTCCTCCAGCAGCAGGCCGTGACGGCGGAAAGCGTTGAGGTACGTCGAGAGCGTGCGGTGGTTGGCGCCCACCTGACGGCGCAGCGACGACAGCTCGCCATCGGCCCGCCACCAGCCCTCGGCGTAATAACGGGCGTCGCCCGGCCATGACCCCGAGACGCTCTGACCACCGGGGAAGCAGGGGTGCAGGATCGAGCAGGCTAATACGCCGCCAGGACGCAGGGCGGCGGCGGTGGTCGCGAGAGCGCCTTCGAGGTCGTCAATGTCGGAGAGGCCAAAACTGCAGGCCACGGCGTCGAACGGGCCAAGATCTCGCAGCGCGTCCCCCGTTGTGACGTCGGCGCGCAGGTAGCGGATGCCCAGCGGCGTCTCGCGTTCGGCGCTCCGCGCCTTCTCGATCAGCGCGGCCGAGATGTCGGCGCCTACCACCTGGGCACCCCGCCGGGCCAGCTCACGGCTGATCCGCCCGTGCCCGCAGGCGATCTCCAGCACGCGCCGGCCCGCGATCGGCTCCAGCAGGTCGAGCAGGCGGCGGGAGGCCGGGTCGTCGATGACGTCGGTCCAGCCGGACGCGTAGAAGTCGGCGATCTCGTCGTAGCGCGCAACGCCCGTCATGACCAAGACCCTATGATCGGGCGGCCCGGCGGCAGAAGGGTGTTCGTCGAGCGCGGAAATCCGCTGTCTTCGTGCAGCGGACGCGAGCTAGCATGACGAACCATGGAGTGCTTCGCCGCCTGGCGTACCCGCCGCTGAGGGCGCTCGCCGCCAACAACTGGCCGACCGATGCCCTTGTCCATCGGACCCTCAGCCCGAAAGGCGCACTTCCATGCATATCCGTACGTACGTCGAGCACGATCTGGCGCAGCTCACCGAACTGACCATCGAGACGTTCGGCCCGTTCTACGAGGATCACTTCCGCCCCCTGGTCGGCGAGGTGATCTTCGCCAACCAGCACGGCGACTGGCGGGACGACTACCGCAAGCAGGTCGCCGACCTGCACGACCCCGCCTCGCACAAGTACGTCGCAGTCACCGAGGCGGACGACGCCATCGCCGGTTACGTCGCCTGGAGCGTCGATCCGGCCCGCAGGAACGGCACCATCTCGCACGTCGCCGTCGCGTCCGCGTACCGCAGGCACGGCGTGGGCTCCGCCCTGTGCGAACACGCCTTCGCCGAGATGCGTGCCCTCGGAGCCGAAGTGGTCGAAATCGGAACTGGCGGCGACCCCTTCCACGCACCCGCCAGAGCCCTGTACGAGAAACTCGGCTGCACACCACTCCCGGTCGCCGTCTACTACCGGCAGCTCTAAAAGCAAAGAAACGGCCATCACGCCCACGCGGCCCTCCCGGGCAGGAGGAGGATCGTCCCCGGGTCGAGCAGGCAAGACGCGGGGGTAGGACATGGGCGGCAGGCCCGGGATCGCGGCACTCATCGCGCTCGCCGCACTGGGCGGCGGCTGGACATTCGAGCCGGCCGCCGCCCCCACCCCGGCGTCGGAAGCCGAAAGCCCCATGCCTGCCGAAAACCCCAGACCTGCCGAAAACGGAAACCCCAGACCTGGCGACCGCCCCAGGCCACCCGAGACCCCCAGGCCGGCCGTCCTGCGTATCGCAAGCACCGTAACCCCAGACCCGATGATCATCGGCGCGGAGTCCGTCTACACCCTGACCGTCACCAACCTCGGCAACGGCGACGCCACCGACGCCGTCATCACCGACGTCCTCGACCAGAACGTCTCCCCCGGCCCGCTCCCCGGAGACTGCCTGCTCACCAACCGCACAATCACCTGCGGCGGCCCCGGCCTGACGATCCCCGCAGGTCAGCGCATCGTCTACGACATCCCGGTCACAACAGAACCAACCCTCCAGGACGGTACGAAACTCACCAACCGCGCCCACATCACAGCCCTCGACACGAACCCCGCCGAAACCCGGCTCCTCACCAGAACCCAGGCCAGAGCCGACCTGGAGCTCCGAAACAGCGCGGCCACGAGCCCCGGCGGCACGATCACCTACACCTTGACGGTCACCAACCACGGCCCGTCCCAGGCGACGGACGTCACCGTCCAGGGCCCCGGCCAGGCGAAACAACCATCAGAATGCGGCCAGGGCCGCTCCTGCCCCCTCGGCCCCCTCGCGCCGGACGAGAGCAGAACGCTCACGTACACCATCGCCCCCGGCACCACCGGCTTGATCGAGACCTGCGCCACCGTGCACGCCGCCGCCCGCGACGACCGTACCGCCGACAACAGCTCCTGCGCCCGCACGATGGTCGAGCCCGCGCAGCCCCCGAGCCAGAGCCCCGCTCCGGCCCCGCCGCAGCCCGCACCGAGCCCCAGCCACCACGAGCGGCAGGCCGTACAAGAGGACAAGGGCGCAGGTCCGGCGCGGCACGAGCCCCGTCAGGACGACAGCGGCACTCCCCCGGCCGCGGCCCGCGCGGAGGAGCCCGACGTGCCACCCCCGGCGCACCACCGCGACGACACCACCGAACTGCCCCTGACCGGCGCCTCGGTCTGGATGCTCGGCCTGGGGGTGGCGGTGCTGATGGCGATCGGCCTGCTCGTACGCTTCTTCTCACGCCAGGAGCGCGACGACGCCGGGCGACCGAGCTGACGGGCCACTCACGGCACCGGCGCCTCCCGAGTCCACGATCCCAGCACCAGCAGCGTCTTGGTCCCCGTCACGTCCCCCGCCCGGCGCAACCGGTCGATGACCTGCTGGAGGTGGCCGAGGTCGCGCACCCGTACGTGGATCAGCGCGTCCGGATCGCCGGCGATCGTGAACACCGCCTGCACCTCGGGCACGTCCGTCGCGGTGCGGATGATCTCGGCCACCGGCGTCGTGCCCGGATAGCGCAGCTCGGTGAACGCCTCAATGCCCCACCCCAGCTTGGCGTAGTCGATCTGCACGGAGAACCCGGTGATCACGCCGAGCTCCCTCAGCCGATCCACCCTCCGCTTGACCGCCGCGACCGACAGCCCGATACGCTCGGCCATCTCGGAGAAGGTACGGCGCCCGTCCTCCCGCAGGAGACGGAGCACCTGGTGATCGATCTCATCCACGTCAGGCAAGGAGAACGCCCCCCTCAGGCGCAAATAACCACATGCACGAAGCTCATGAACTCATATTGTTTGCGTCTTTGGCCCGCTTTCTCATCTAATACTTGCGCACATCATGCCCGCGTTGCTGTGCTGGAAGCCACAGGAAGAGCGCGTACGACGACGACCAGGAGGTCCGCGTGAGCGTGAGCGAGACTCCCGCCCCAGTGTCGCTCGACGACAAATACACGGCGCTCGACGGCCGGGTGCTCATCTCCGGCATCCAGGCCCTGGTCCGCCTGACGCTGGAACAGCGCCGCCTGGACGAGGCGCGCGGCCTGAACACCCGGGCCTACGTCACCGGCTACCAGGGTTCGCCGCTCGGCGGCGTGGACCTGGAGATGGGCCGCGCGAGCCGCTTCCTCGACCAGGCGGGCGTGGTGTTCCGGGCCGGGCTGAACGAGGAGCTGGCCGCCACGGCCATTGCCGGGACGCAGCTCCTGGAACAGGTTCCCGGCAGGCGCCACGACGGCGTGACGGGTTTCTGGTACGGCAAGAACCCCGGCCTCGACCGGGCCGCCGACGCCATCAGGCACGCCAACGCGGCCGGCACGGCCCCGCTCGGCGGCGCGGTCGCGTGGATCGGCGACGACCCCGGCTGCAAGTCCTCCACGCTGCCCAGCACGTGCGAGCCGATGTGCCAGAGCCTGTCCATGCCGCTGCTCGCGCCCGGCTCGGTCGCGGAGATCATCGAGTACGGGCTGCACGCGGTGGCCATGTCGCGAGCCACCGGCCTGTGGGTGGGCCTGAAGATCGTCGCCGACATCGCCGACGCCTCCGCCACCGTGGACCTCGGCCCGCTGCGCGCCGGCATCCCCGCTCCCGAGGCGCGGGTCAAGGGCGCGGCCCCCATCCTGCTCGGCGCGGCCGCTCTGGACGCCGAGCACGACATGCTCACCCGCCGCCTCGACCTGGCCCGCGAGTACGCCCGCACCCATGGACTGAACCGCGTCATGTCGGGCGCGGCCAACACGACCCTCGGCATCCTCGCCGCCGGCGGCACGTACGCGATCGTCGAGCGCGCCCTGGCGGACCTGGGCCTGGACCCCGACGAGGCCGGGATCCGGCTGATCAGGCTGGCGATGCCGTTCCCCGTCGCCGGGGACGAGCTGGCCGCCATGACCCGCGACCTGGACAAGGTGCTGGTCGTCGAGGACAAGGTGCCGTTCCTGGAGGGCCAACTCAAGCAGGCCTTGTACGGGAGCGAGCGTCCCCCGGCCGTCGTGGGCCGCGAACTCCTGACCGCCCGTGGCACGCTGAGCGCGGAGGACGTGACCAAGGCCATCGCCACCTGCCTGAACCTTGATCAACCCCGCCGGACACGACGGCGCGGCCTGCTTCCCGTGGTGGCCGCGCGCACGCCGTACTTCTGCTCGGGCTGCCCCCACAACATCTCCACCCGTACGGCCGACGGGACGCTGGTCGGCGTGGGCATCGGCTGCCACGCGATGATCGCGCTGGACGGGCACGGGCGTGGCACCCAGGTCGGCATCACCCAGATGGGCGGCGAGGGTGCCCAGTGGTTCGGGCTGTCGCCGTTCACCGAGGACCGGCATTTCGTGCAGAACCTGGGCGATGGCACCTACCACCACTCCGGTTCCCTGGCGATCAGGGCCGCCGTCGCGGCCGGGGCGTCGATGACGTACAAGCTGCTCTACAACGACGCCGTCGCCATGACCGGCGGCCAGCGCCCGGAGGGCAGGCTGGACGTGCCCGCGCTCACCCACGAGCTGGCCGTCGAGGGCGTGCGCCGGATCGTGATCACCACGCCGGAACCACAGACCTATCGCGGGGTCCGGCTGGCGCCGATCGCCTCCGTACGCCACCGCGACGACCTTCCCGAGGTCGAGCGGGAGCTGGCCGCGCTCGGCGGCGTGACCGTGCTGATCCACGACGACCGGTGCGCGGCCGAGGAACGGCGGCTGCGCAAGCGCGGCAAACTGCCCACGCCCACCCAGAAGGTCGTGATCAACGAGCGGGTCTGCGAGGGTTGTGGCGACTGCGGCGACGTCTCGACGTGCCTGTCCGTACAGCCGGTCGAGACCGCGTACGGCCGCAAGACCCGCATCCACCAGGCCTCCTGCAACTCCGACATGAGCTGCCTCAAGGGCGACTGCCCCTCGTTCCTGCTGGTCGAACCCGGTACGAAACAGCCACGCAGGACGCCCGACCTGCCCGTGGAACCGCCGGAGCCGATCCCCGACCACGGCGACGAAGTGCTGATCAGGATGCCCGGCATCGGCGGCACCGGCGTCGTCACCGTCTCGCAGATCCTGCAGATGGCCGCCCACCTGGACGGGCTGCACGCGGCCGGTCTCGAACAGACCGGGCTGGCGCAGAAGGGCGGCCCGGTGGTCAGCGACGTGCGGATCGGGAAGCGGGCGCCGAGCGGGTCCGTCCGCGCCTCGCGGGGCGGGGCCGACGTGCTCATCGGCTTCGACGTGCTGGGCGCGGCGGCCGACGCCACCCTCGACGTCGCCTCCCCCGAACGTACCGTCGCCGTGCTGAACACCTCCGTCGTGCCCACCGCCGCCATGGTGACCGGCCGCGCCCCCGTCCCCGGGCACGCCGACGCGGTGGCGCGCGTGGCCTCCGCCACCCGCGACCAGCTCTGCGTGGACGCCCACGCGCTGTCGGAGGCGCTGTTCGGCGACCACATGCCGGCCAACCTGCTGCTGCTCGGGGCCGCGTACCAGCAGGGCTGCCTGCCCGTCGGCGCCGCCTCGATCGAACGCGCCATCACCCTCAACAGGGCCGCCGTCGAACAGAACCTGGCCGCCTTCCGCTGGGGCCGCGCCGCCGTGTCCGACCCGTCTGCGGTCCTGGCGGCCCTCCTGCCGGACGCCGCCGAGCCTGCTCAAGGGCTGGAGGACGTGGTGGCGGCGCGCGTGACGGACCTCACCGGCTACCAGAACACCACTTATGCGCGTACGTACGCCGAAGACGTCCAGCAGGTGAAGTCGCTCGCCATCGAGCGCGCGGGCCAGGAGGCAGGCACCGCGATCACCCTCGCCTACGCCCGCGGCCTGCACAAACTGATGGCCTACAAGGACGAGTACGAGGTCGCCCGCCTCCACCTCGACCCCGCGGAGGTCCAGCGGCGCGAGCGCGAGTTCGGCGCGGACGCGGCCGTGTCGGTGCTGCTGCACCCGCCCGTGCTGCGCGCGATGGGCATGAAGCGCAAGATCAGGCTGGGCCGCTCGGCCGGGGTGCTGTTCCGCGGGCTGCGGGCCGCGCGGGTGCTGCGCGGCACGGCGCTCGACGTGTTCGGCCGCGCCGGGGTGCGCAGGGTGGAGCGGGAGCTGGTCGGCGAGTACCGCGAGCTGGTACGCACGGCGCTGACCCGCCTCACCCCCTCGAACGCCGACGCCGTCGAGGAGATCGCGGGCCTGCCCGACCTGATCCGCGGGTACGAGGACATCAAGCTCGCCCGGGTCGCCGAGTTCCGCGACCGCGCCAGGAAGTCCCTGGACAACCTCTGAGGGAGTAGTGACCGTGACAGTCGACCGCCTGCTGCCCGACCAGGACGCCAAGGACCTCATCGAGCTGACCAGGGAGATCGCCGACAAGGAGCTGGCGCGCCGGGTTGACGAGCATGAGCGCGCGGAGACGTACCCGGAAGGGCTGTTCGCCACACTGGGCGCGGCCGGGCTGCTCGGGCTGGTCTACCCGGAGGAGCATGGGGGCGGCGGGCAGCCGTACGAGGTGTATCTGCAGGTCATCGAGGAACTGGCGATGCGCTGGGCGGCCGTCGCGGTGGCCACCAGCGTGCACACCCTCTCCTGCTTCCCCGTGGCGGCCTTCGGCACGGCTGAGCAGCGCGAACGCTGGCTCCCCGACATGCTCGCCGGCCACCTGATCGGCGGCTACAGCCTGTCGGAGCCCCAGGCCGGCTCCGACGCCGGGGCACTGACCTGCAAGGCCGAACGCGTCGAGACCGGCTACCGCATCACCGGCAACAAGGCATGGATCACCCACGGCGGCATCGCCGACTTCTACGCCCTCTTCGTCCGTACGGGCCCGGGTTCGCGCGGCGTGTCCTGCTTCCTCGCGCCCGGCTCGGCGGACGGCCTCACGTTCGGACGGCCCGAGGAGAAGATGGGCCTGCACGCCGTGCCGACGACCAGCGCCCACTGGGACGGCGCGATCCTGGACGCCGACCGCCTGATCGGCGCAGAGGGCCAGGGCCTGCAGATCGCCTTCGCCGCCCTCGACTCGGGCCGCCTCGGCATCGCCGCCTGCGCCACCGGCCTTGCCCAGGCGGCATTGGACGAGGCCGTCGCGTACGCCAAGGAGCGGCAGACGTTCGGCAAGAAGATCATCGACCATCAGGGGCTGGGGTTCCTGCTCGCGGACATGGCGGCGGCGGTGGACAGCGCGCGGGCCACGTACCTGGATGCCGCCCGGCGGCGGGACGCGGGGCTTTCCTACAGCCGTCAGGCGAGCGTGGCGAAGCTGGTGGCCACGGACGCGGCGATGAAGGTGACCACGGATGCGGTGCAGGTGTTCGGGGGGTATGGGTATACGCGGGAGTTCCGGGTCGAGCGGTACATGCGCGAGGCCAAAATCATGCAGATCTTCGAGGGCACCAACCAGATCCAGCGCCTCGTCATCAGCCGTCATCTCGCCAAGTAGCTCCTGAATATGCGAGAACCCCGATCAGACGAAACCCTCGGCGACGAGTCGTGCGCCGTGTTCGCCGACAATGTGGCGTTGACCTGATCCTCCAACGACGCGACACCAGCTTTCCACGGTCAGTTCGGCTCGCTCCAATCGATAGCTGAAACCGCCGTACATGCCGGGGACGGCAAACCAGCAGGCTGGGTTTCGCTGCTCGGTGAGTGGTTCCAGCTCGGGAAGGCGCAACTGCTGATCGGTGATCAGATCACCGGCACGGTGGTGAATCAGCGTGTGAAAGTGGTGTTGGATCGACTTCATGGTCTCGGCCGGCAGGCGGTGGTGGATGACCGGGGTGAGCGGTACCAGGAGATGGTGGTGTCCTCTGCGATCGGCGATGTCGACCGGTCGCTCTCCTTGGGCCGTGCGCAGCATGCGCCAGGCGCCGCCCGCGGCCAGCCGGTGGGCGATGTCGGCGTCGGCACCGTGCCAGGCGACCTGGTGAAGCGGGGCGTATCCGCTGCTGCCGCCGACTCTGCCGCTGTTGATCCAATGAGGGTTCGCTTCGAGCAGATCGAAAAGGCCGGCCCAGTTTCCGTCACGTGCCGCGTCGGCCAGCTTGTCGCGTTCCTCGACCGCCCTGTCGTTGTAACTCGATCTCAAGGTGACGCCGTCCCACGTCGAAACCTCGTCCTGTCCCATGCGCCATCCATCTGCTCGACCACCGGAGTATTTCCCGTACAGACTGACATTCATGAGTCAACTGGAGACCGAGCGCCTCATTATGCGTCCTCTCACAGGAGAGGACTTCGACGACTACGCCGCCATGTTGTCCGATCCGGAGGTGGCCGGAGGGCTGGCGGAGGCGGTGGGTACCTCGCCCGCGGATGCCTGGCGGAGCCTGGCCACCTTCATCGGCCACCGGGAGATCCGTGGTTACTCGCACTGGGCGCTGGTGGAGAAGGCGACCGGTGAGTTCGTGGGGCGGGCCGGGCCGTGGCAGCCGTACGGATTTCCTGGGCTGGGGGTTGGCTGGTGTCTGAGTCGTAGGCACTGGGGCAAGGGATATGCGACGGAGGCCGCTCGGGCCGCACTTCGGTACTGTTTCGACGAACTTGGAGCCGGTGAGGTGATCTCGCTCATCCGGCCCGGGAACCGGCCCTCCATCTCGGTGGCTGAACGCATCGGGCACCGGCACCTGCGCGACATCACCCATGGTGGCCAGGTCGTCCATCTCTATGGGCAGTCGGCGTGACAGCGAGGTATCCGCGTGCGCGTTCTGTCATCCGGTCTGACGGTGCTCATCATGGGCGTGGTGTGCGTTTCCTCGATGCCGGTGCGGGCCTCCGTAACCCCTCAGGCCATGGCCGTCGAGGGTGAGTTGCTGGAATTCGCCTGGACGTACCTGAAGGATCGGGCGGCCCGGCTGACGTCGAGACCCGCACACGGTGATCGGCGGGGGCTGACTCGCGTGCCCGTCGGCGCCGCGTTGCGGGAGCGCCTGGCCGCCGACGCCGCCGCGATCGATCGGCGCAGGGAGCGGCTTCGTGCGGTGAACGGTGGCCACAGGGGCTCTCGGGTCACCGTCAGGGACACGAAGTTCAGGCACGAAGGTGACACGGTCGTAACCCTCTACCTCACCGAAGTCACCGAGCTCTTCTTCTCGCGCACGGGGACCAGTGGGCCGCCCGGCGAGGCGTACGGGCTGAACCATCGTTTCGCCTTCCACAAGGCCGGCGGTTCCTGGCTGATCGCCGAGACGGAGCCCGGCCTGACGCCCGGCGGACTGGCTCCCGACACCTACCCCTGACAGGTGAAAACCCCGCTGTGGATGGGGATGCCGCTGTGTATGGGTCAAATCTCGATCGGCTTGCGGCGGGCGGTCTGCGTGGCCGTGCTCGCTCTCGTGGTCCTCCCGATCACCGCCGTCCTCACCGCCCCGGGGGCGGCGGCCGAGACACGTAAACGATCACAGGCGCAGGCCGCGGCCGCCTCGGCCCGGCGTATGCTGACGCAGCTCAAGGTCGCAGGGGCGCTGTCGATCCGGGGCTACAGCCGCAAACGCTTCCAGCCCCGGTGGGAGCACCACAAGGGCAAGTGCAACACTCGGGAGGCGGCCCTGGCCCGTGACGCGCGGAAGGTACGCAAGAACGCGGCCTGCCGGCCGGTCAAGGGGACCTGGTACAGCCCGTACGACGGCAAGGTGCTCAAGAGCGAGCGGCACGTGGACGTGGACCATGTGGTGCCGCTCGCCTACGCCTGGCGCTCGGGGGCCAAGCGGTGGAGTCAGGCCAAGCGGCGGGCCTTCGCCAACGATCTGACCCGCCCCGAGCTGGTCACGGTCAGTCACTCGGCCAACATCGCCAAGGGTGGTCAGGGGCCGCAGAGCTGGCGTCCGCAGCGCCGCGCCTACTGGTGCCGGTACGCGACGTCGTGGATCACCGTGAAGCGTCACTACCGGCTCTTCGTGACCCGTGACGAACGGGTGGCCCTGCTCAACATGCTCCGCACCTGCTGACATCGCCCCCATGGCCCGGTGGCCGGCGCCTGCAGCTGTCTTCAGGCCGTCCCCGGGCCCAGCGGGTTGCCCGAAGGCCGGCTTCCCCATAACGACTCCGCATGTTAGGCAGACGAGCGGCGACAGAGCGTGACACCGTCGGGTGCGTGGCGGGTGAGACTGCGGGTTTGGAAGAAGCCCTGGGCCGCGTGGTACGACTGGCGGGAGACCACATCGGCGCGCTCGACTCCAGCATGCGGTGCATGACGGCACATGCCTGGGTCGGCGGCGGCGCGGGCCCGTTCGCCCAGGCCATGGGTGACCAGCGCGGCCGGCTCCAGCGTGCCTTCGAGAGCGCGGCGGACCAGATCGCCGAACGTATCCGCGCCCTCGGCGGTCAGGCCGCCGCCCCGCCGCCACTGGCCACTCCGCTCGCCACCGCCACCACGTCCGCGCGTGATGGCTACCGGGGGATGGAGGTGGCGGCGGTGACCCGTATGGTGGCGGATCTGGAGCGTGCCGGGAACGATCTCCCGGGCGCGGGAAGCCTGCTCTCCGCGGCGCTTTCCATGGCTTGCGTGAGCGCCGTGCCCGCCCAGCAGGTCGCGGCCGTGGGCACCTGGGCCAGCCAGCAGGTCGCCGAACTGCGCGGGCGGCTGACCGTGCTCCAGCGCCGGCCCGAGACCGACACGGCCACCGCCGCCATGCTCGGCTTCGGGCTGTTCGGTGGGTTCGCGCCCGACCCGGACAGCGTCGGCGCCCTGCTGAGGGGTGTCGCGACCGGCGGCGACCCCGCGGCGTTGAAGAAGGTGATCGAGGCCCAGAACACCGGCAAGGACCCGGCCCTCGCCGCCCGGGTCAACGGCTGGTGGCAGACCCTCGACCCGGCCACCCGCCAGCGGCTCGTCAACTCCGCGCCGGAACTGGTCGGACAGCTCAACGGCGTGCCCGCGGCCACCCGGGACAGCGCGAACCGGCTGTACATGGGCTCGCGCAAGGCGGAGATCGACCGGCGGCTGCAGCAGTTGCGTGCCCTGGCGGAGCATCTGGAAGGCGCGCCGGCCCTCCCGGGGGGTGGGCCGCGGTTCGTGGTACGCAGGGAGATCGAGGAGTTGGAGGCCCAGCGGCGGCAGATCGCGGCGGTGGACAAGAGTCTGGCGCTGGGCGGCGTCGGAGGGCGGCCTCCGGCGTTCCTGCTTCATCTGGAGCTTGGCGGGCCGGGCAAGGTCGCCATCTCCTTCGGCGATCCCGACAAGGCCGACTCGGTGGTGACTTCGGTGCCCGGGACCGGCAGCACGCTGGAGGGGATCGGGGGCGACGCGACCCGCGCCGCGACGCTGTGGGATCAGGCCAACGCCTCCGCCACCGCCGGCACGGAAACCGCTTCGATCATCTGGCTCGGCTACGAAGCACCTCAACTCGATGCGGGGATTGTCCTGAGCGACACCTCCGTGGCATCTCCCAACCTGGCTCAGGCCGGCGCAGGCACGCTGGCCGGCTTCCTCGACGGTCTTCACGCGACACACCAGGCGGCGGGAGCAGCGCGGTTCACGGTGCTGGGGCACAGCTACGGCAGCGTGGTCACCGGCATGGCCGCGCAGACGCGGAAGGGAACGTTCGCTGATCAGCTCATTCTCCTGGGTAGTCCCGGGACGATGGCGGCACGCGCGAGCGATCTCGGAGTCAAGAAGGTCTGGGTGGGCGAGTCTCCACAAGATCCAGTCGCCGACCTGGGGCATCTTCCCCTGAGCGGTGGCAAGAACCCCTTTTCTGGCCTGCTGCTCCCCTGGTTGCCGAACGGTCAGGGCCCTTTCGGGACAGACCCCAGCAACACAGCCTTCGGCGCCAACCGCTTCGCCGTCGATTCCACGCCTGCGGGTTCGCCCGGGTACGACGTCGGGACGCACTCCGCCTACTGGGATCGGCGCTCGAAGTCGCTGAGAAACATGGGATTCATCATCAACGGTCAGGACACTCGAGTGTCAGAGCAGGTGCCGCCACCGACGCCCGCTCAGCACTCCTCACCGACGCCGACGGGAGACTAGATGTCCCACGCCATCAGGTTGATCGTCGCAACGCTGGTTCTCGTCGCCGGGTGTGCACCCGGCGGGGGCCTGGGAGGCGCCATGAATGCATCGGCCAGCAAGCCGACCATCACCAAGGCTCAGGCGCTCGCCCGGATCGAGCAGCTCATCAACGGGACCGTCAGCGTCATCCGTCCCAAGCCCCAGCTGGACCTGTATCAGCCCAGCGTCAACGACGGCCTCTGCCTCGATCCGCTGGACGGGGGCTCAGAAGACCGGATCGTGGTCAGTCGCGAGTACTACCTGCGCGGGCTGCCCAAGTCCAAGGAAGCGCTGGATGAGGTGATCGCCGAGGTGAAGGCGTACTGGGAGAGGGAGGGCCACTACATCTCGGGCGAGAACAAGGAGGGTCTTCAACTTTACGGACGTTCCCGCCCCGACGACTTCCTCATGGCCATCGGCTGGGAGGCCGATGACGTGCTCAGTCTCGGCGCCACCTCTACCTGCCTCTGGCCGAACGGAACTCCCGAGCCGTCCGCGACGCGCTAACCGAGGTACGGCGGGAGGTTGAAGCGGGTGCGGATGGTGCGTTGGACGGTGGCCTTGTCGGCGCGGGCGTCGATCGTCATCACGTACTCCTTGCCCCGGAACAGCTCGATCACCGGGTCGATCTTGCTGTGGTAGTCGGCCAGGCGGCGGGCCAGGGCGTCCGGGCTGTCGTCCTCCCTGGTGACCAGGTCGCCGCCGCACACGTCGCACCGGCCCTCCTCCTTCGGCCGGTGGGCGATGAGGTTGTAGTCCATGCCGCAGCGGGAGCACAGGCGGCGGGCCAGGACGCGGCGGCGTACCTCGTCGTCCGGCAGGTCGAGGTGGATCACCCCGTCGATGTCGTAGCTCTCCAGGAAGAACTCGGCCTGGCGGCGGCTGCGGGGGAAGCCGTCGATGATGAAGCCGTAGTTCCAGTCGTGGGTCTGGAGGCGGTCCCTGACCACGTCCTCGACCAGGTCGTCCCCGACCAGTTCGCCGGCCGCCACCAGGCGGCGGACCTGGGCGCCGAGTTTGGTGTGGTTCTTGACGTGCCAGCGGAAGATGTCGCCGACGCTGATGTGCACCAGGTCGAGGTCGGCGGCGAGCAGAGTGCTCTGCGTGCCCTTGCCGCTCCCCTGTACGCCCATGATCACGTATTTCCGCAACGCATGACCCCACTTCCTGCGCGATGATTCACCTCTTGGGCATCGTCACCATCCCATCCATGGTCATGCGTGCGAAAGTCGTGTGGTGAGAGTGACGGGAGAGCCGCCGCCCACATGGAGGAGGTGGCGGCCGTCGTGGCGCGAGCCTCGTAGTGCGGGCGTCGTGGTGGCGGGCGTCGTGGTGGCGGGCGGAGCGGGGTCTTGCCTGGGAGCATGGTTGATACGTAGATCTGCCGATGTTTCGCGGGCCCGCGATGCCTAGTGTCGGCAGCGTCGGGTGCCCGCTGAACCCGCATCGAGCGTCCGCAGAAAGGTGAGTACATGCCCGCGCTGTCCGCCATCCTTTCCGCCGCCCTCCTCCTGGCCACCACCAGCTTCACCGGGGCGAAACCGGCGCAGGCGAGCACCGACGTCGTCTTCAAGCGGGCCGACTTCGCCGCCGGCACCGCCGAGGGCACCACGGCGGGCGACGGTGGGCTGGCGTTCGGGTCGGCGGCGGGCACGATGTCCTACACCGACGCGCTGGGCACCAAGACCTGGGAGTACGCCCGCTGGACCGGCCCCGAGCAGGCCATCGGCTTCGAGGCAACGGAGCTGATCGCGTCCTGGACGGCGGATGTGCCGGCGGGGAGCTGGATGCAGGTCGAGGCCCGGGGTAAGAACGCCGAGGGCCTGACCAGGTGGTATTCGCTGGGCCGGTGGTCCTACGCCGAGGGTGACATCAAGCGCACCTCCGTACCGAATCAGGGTGACACGGACGCATCGGTGGCCGTGGACACGCTGGTCGCGGCGGCGGGCAAGCCGATGAGCGGCTACCAGTTGCGCCTGACGCTCTATCGCAAGCCGGGCTCGTCGGTGACGCCGCGCGTGCGTACGTCCGGCGTGATGAGCTCCAACGTGCCCCAGCGCAAGAGCGTGCCGGCCAGCCCCGGCGGCGGCGCCTGGGGGAAGGAGCTGAAGGTGCCGCGCCGTTCGCAGAACGTCCACGAGGGGCACTACCCGGAGTGGAACGGCGGCGGTGAGGCGTGGTGCAGTCCCACCTCGACCACGATGGTGCTGGGGTACTGGGACAAGTGGCCGAGTGAGGAGGACACCTCGTGGGTGGATCCGTCCGATCCGAACCCCGAGGTGGACCACGCCGCGCGCTACACCTTCGACCACGCCTACGACGGGGCGGGCAACTGGCCGTTCAACACCGCCTACGCGGGACGGTACGGCGTGGACGGCTTCATCACCAGGCTGCGGTCGCTGACCGAGCTGGAGATGCTGGTCAAGGCGGGTGTGCCGGTGATCACGTCGCAGTCGTTCAAGAAGGGCGAGCTGCCGGGCGCCGGGTACGGCACCGACGGTCATCTCATGGCGGTGGTGGGATTCACCGCGACCGGTGACGTGATCGCCAACGATCCGGCCTCGCCGAGCAACCAGGCCGTACGGCACGTCTATCCGCGGGCCGCGTTCGAGAACGTGTGGCAGCGCAGCTCCAGCAGCGGCGGCGTGGCGTACGTCATCCATCCGCCGGATCACGCGATGCCGCCGACGCCCCCGAACCTGCCCGCCAACTGGTGACCGCCGCCCTAACCTCGCAGCTCGGCCATTCCCTCCTCGCGGGTCTTGACGGGCCGGTAGCCGAGCTCCTCCGTGGCCTTGGAGATGTCGATCGTGCACTCCTGGCCGGCCACCCACACGCTCATGTAGTCCAGCGGCGGCGCGCCGGACAGCCGCAGGCCGCGCCAGATCGTCTCTCCCGCCGACGCCACCGCCAGCGCCAGCCCCAGGGGCAGCGACCTGTCCGGCGGGGTCACGCCGCGGGTGGCCAGCAGTTCGGTGATGAAGTCGCGGAAGAGGACGGGGTGGCCGTCGGTGACGAAGTACGCCTGTCCGGGGCGGCCCCGTTCGGCGGCCAGGATCAGCCCTTCGACGGTGTTGTCCACGTGCGTGGTGTCGGTGCGGTGCCGACCGCCGCCGATCCAGGCGAACCGGCCGCCCTTGACCATGGCGACGAGTTCGGACAGCACGGTCGTGTCGCCCGCGCCCCAGACGAACCTGGGCCGCAGCACGACCGTCTCCAGATCAGCGTCGAGGACGAGGCGTTCGGCGGCGGCCTTGGAGGCGGGGTAGTGGGCGCGGGAGTCCGGTCGCAGCGGCGCGTTCTCGTTCACGCCGACGAGGGGCTGCCCGTCCATGAGCGCCGCCTCGGTGCCGACGTGGACCAGCCGCCGCACCCCCGCCTCACGCGCGGCGCGTACGACGTTGGCCGTGCCCTCGACGTTGTCGGCCCAGAACTGGGTCCTGCTGCCGCCCCGCGAGGTGCGGGCGGCGGCGTGGAAGGCCAGTTCGCTGCCGCCGATGGCGGCCCGCAGCGCCGCCACGTCCCCGAGGTCGCCGCGCACCGCGCTCCCGCCCAGGGCCTCGACCTTGGCGGCGGCCGCGTCACCGCGGGCCAGCGCGCGTACGACGTGACCGTCCTTGACCAGGCGCGCGACGAGCCGCCCGCCCACGAAACCGGATCCCCCGGTGACGAACACTGTAGTCATGATCATCCCTTGATCGTGGAGATCTCTACTCCGGTATTGTGACGCCTGCGCGGGCGGCAAGCGGGCGACAAACCGTTCATGTCCCGATCCGCGACTCGACGACAAACGAAGACCTGCGTAACCTAACAACGCCGATTGACAGACCACTGCGTGGAGCGCCGGATGACTGAGGAAGATTCAGCGACGCTCGAGAAGACCCGGGTCGTCCGGTCTTCCCGGTGGAACGGTCCCCCTCTCTTACTGGCATCCGAGGGCGCGCGGGCCGTTGTGGCGGGTACCGGGGCGCACCGGCCTTCCTCGCGGCTGCCGCAGGTGCCCGCCGTGCCGGCGACGGTCAACGACGTCGGGCAATGCCTGGTGGAGCGGGCGAGCCTGGCCCCCGCCAACCTCACCGTCCTCGTGGACCCGGCCACCCCCGCCAACCTGGGCGAGGCGCTGGAGAAGGCGGCGCGCGAGGCCACGAGCGTGCTGATGTTCCACTTCGTCGGGCACGGCCTGTTCGACGCGGACAATGAGCTGCACCTGGCCACGCGGGCCACGGTGGATCTGGGCCAGGGCGTGCCCGGTTACCAGGCGCTGCCGTGGTCGATGGTGCGCAAGATCCTGTCGGGGTCGCGGGCCGAGCTGGTCGTCGTGGTGCTGGACTGCTGCTTCACCGGCGGCGCGCGGCCGGTGCCGGCCAAGGCCATGGAGCAGCCGCTCGACCCCTCGTGGCAGGGCGCGTACGTGCTGGCCTCCTCCAGCAAGGACGAGAACTCCTGGGCGCTGCCCGGGGTCAGGCACACCGCGCTCAGCGGCGCCTTGCTCAGGCTGCTGAACGAGGGCGATCCCCAGGGGCCGGTCTCGTTCACGCTGGACCACGTGCACCACCACCTGGCGCGCGTCCTGCCGGACGCCGGGTTCCCGCGTCCGCGGCGGCAGGCCGGCGAGCTCAAGGAGCTGCCGCCGCTCGCCGCCAACCCGGCCCACCAGGCCCCCAGTACGCGGACGGGCCCGCCGATCTCCGCCCCCGGCGACCTCAACAGCCCCTACCGCGGCCTGCCCGCGTATGGACCGGAGCACGCCCACCTGTTCGTCGGCCGCGAGGAGGCGACCAGGTCGCTGGCCACGCGCGCCCGGCAGGCGCTGCGCTCGGCCGGTCCCCCGGTGGTCATCGGCTCGCAGGCGTTCGAGACCGGCGGCCCGCTGGTCGTCACCGGCCCGTCGGGCTGCGGGAAGACGTCGTTGTTGCGGGCCGGGCTGATCCCCGCCCTGGGCGAGTCGATCGGCCGGTCGGTCGTCATGACCCCGGGGGCGTGGCCGGTGGCCCGGCTGGCGCACGAGCTGGCGCCCCTGAGCGGCAGCGACCCCGAACGGCTGCGCACGGTCATCGAGTCCGACCCCGGCGCGGTGCTGCGCGGGTTGCCGGCGCGCACGCTCGTGGTGGTGGACCAGTTCGAGGAGCTGTTCACGCTCTGCCCTGACGAGAAGGCCAGGCGGCGCTTCGTCGAGGCGCTCACCGAGCTCTCCCGCGCCGCCGCCGTGGTGATCGCCGTGCGCGGTGACTTCTTCGGCCGCTGCGCGGCCTACCCGGGACTGCTGGAGACGATGCGGCGGCCCGAGGTCATGCCGCCCATGTCCCCTGCCGACCTGCGCCAGGTGATCGAGGAGCCGGCCGTGCGCTCGGGCCTGTCGCTGGAGGCCGGGCTCGCCGACCTCATCCTGGACGACCTGCAGCACCTGGAGGGCACCGACGACCTGCTCGTCCTGCTCTCGCACGCGCTGCTGGCCACCTGGCAGCGGCGTACCGGCGGGATGCTCACCATGTCGGGCTACCGCTCGGCCGGCGGCGTCGCGCGCGCGGTGGCGATGAGCGGCGAGGAGACCCTGCGGCGGCTCGGCAAGGAGTCCGAGCCGGTGGCGCGCGGCCTGCTGGTCCCGCTGGTGCACGTGGACGAGCGGGCGGGCGGCATGCGGCGCCGGGTCCTGGTCTCCGAGCTGAGCTCGGGCAGCACCTCCGTCGAGGGGCAGGTGCTGGCGGAGTTCGTACGGGCCCGGCTGGTCACCGTGGAGCACGAGCAGGCCGAGCTCGCGCACGAGGCGCTCATCCGGGCCTGGCCCCGGCTCGGCAACTGGGCCGAGACCGCCAGGGCGGGCCTGCTGGTACGCCGCCGGCTGGCCGAGGACGCCGACATGTGGCAGCGCGACGGCCAGCAGACCACCTACCTGTACACCGACGACCGGCTCGCCACCGCGCAGGCAGCGGTCTCCCCCGGTGCGCCGGGAGAGACCGCGCCCATCACCCCCGCGGTGCGGGAGTTCCTCGACGCGTCGCGGCGCAGGCAGCAACAGCGCCAGCAGATCGTCCGCGGCGTCATCGCCGCTCTGTCCGTGTTGTTCCTGCTGGCCGGGGTGGGCGCCATCGTGGCCCTGGTGCGGGGCAGCGGCTCATCCACGCTGGCCGCGGAGGCGGGCAGGGAGCGCGACCAGGCGCTGTCCCGCCAGCTCGCCACGGCCGCCAACACCACCCAGGACAGCTCGCTGGGCTCGCAGCTCGCCCTGGCCGCCTACCGCCTGTCGGCCACCCCGGAGGCGCGCGGCGCGCTGCTCGGCTCGTTGTCCCGCCCGGTCGGCGCGCGCATGGTGGGCCACACCTCGCCCGTCGAGCGGGTGGTCTACCGCTCCGACGGCCGCGTGGCCGCCACGGCCTCCGACGACTTCACCGTACGGCTGTGGAATGTCACCGACTCCCTGCGCCCCAAGAGCCTCGGCATCGCCAGGGGGCACACGGGCGGGGTGCTGACGACGGCGTTCAGCCCGAACGGCAAGCTCCTGGCGACCGGCTCCGCCGACGGCACCTCCCGGCTGTGGGACGTCTCCGACACCGCCAAGCCGCGCGAACTGGCCACGATGAAGGGCCACAAGGAGCAGGTCGGCTCGGTGTCGTTCAGCCCGAAGGGCGACCTGCTGGCCACCGCGTCCACCGACGGCTCGATGCGGATGTGGGACATCAAGGACACGGCCAAGCCCGCCCAGGTCTCCGTCGTGAACCAGGACTCCGACCTCAACAGGGCGGCGTTCAGCCCGGACGGGCGCATGATGGCGCTCGCCTCCAGCGGCGGCACGATCTACCTCCTGGACGTGCTCACGCCCGCCAAGCCGCGCAGCCTGGCGACGCTGACCTCGTCGGAGGGCGCGGTCAAGAGCGTGGCGTTCGCGCCGAACGGCTCCTACCTGGCCTCCTCCTCCGACGACGGCGCGGTGCAACTGTGGGACATCACGGCCACCAAGCTCGTCGGCACGGCGCGCGGGCACTCCGCCTCGGTGGACGAGGTGGCCTTCAGCCCCGACGGCGCGGTCCTGGCCAGCGCCTCCGCCGATGCCACGGTCGGCCTGTGGAGCGTGGAGAACCCGCGTACGCCCGAGCTGACCGCGACCCTCGCCGGATCCCCCGACGGGGTGAACGGGGTGGCGTTCAGCCCGAACGGCCAGAACCTGGCCACCGCCTCCGCCGACGGCGTCGCCCGGCTCTGGAACTCCTCCAACACCTCCCGCACCTCGTCCTTCACCCGGCTGGCCCGGCACACCGAGCAGGTCAACGGGGTGGCCATCGCCAAGGGCGGCCGCACGCTGGCCACCACCTCCGGCGATGAGACGGTCAAGCTGTGGGACGTCTCCGACCCGGCGGTCTCCACGCCGCAGTCCACCCTGTCCGGGCACACCGAACCGGTCCTGGCCGCCAACTTCAGCGCCGACGGCCGCCGCCTGGTGACGGCCTCGGCCGACAACTCGGCCAAGATCTGGGACGTCGCCGAACCCGCGACGCCCAAGCTGCTGGGCACGATGAAGGGTCACACCGACGACGTGCGCTCGGCCGTGTTCAGCGCGGACGGCAAGATGGTGGTGACCGCGGGCAAGGACGGCAGGCGGTTGTTGTGGAACGTCGAGACGCCGGCCAGCCCCAAGCAGCTCTCCGCGCCCGCCGCCGCCGACGGGCACCTGAGCGTGGCCACGTTCAGGCCGGACGGCCGCGTCATGGCGGCCGCCGTGGGCGCGGCCTCGGTACGGCTCTGGGACATCTCCAAGCCGGCCGCGCCGAAGGGCCTGATCACCTTCGCCGCCCACCTCGGCAACGTGCTGGACCTGCGCTTCAGCAGCGACGGCAAGACGCTGGCCACGGCGTCGTCCGACGGGACGGTCCGGCTGTGGGACGTGAGCGACACCACCAAACCCAAGCGCGTGGCGGAGCTGGCCGGGCATTCGGCGGACGTGACCGGGTTGTCCTTCAGCGCCGACAACCGCACGCTCGTCACGTCCTCCCAGGACAGGACCGTGCGGATCTGGAACGTCGCCACCCCGTCCAAGCCGGCGCTGTGGGCCGTGCTGGCCGGCCCGAACTCGGCCGGCGACGTGGAGCTCAGCTCCGAGGGCACCATGCTGGCCAGCGCGTCGGGCACGGCCGCGCAGCTCTGGGGCCTGAACGTGGAGCAGGCGAGCGCGAACGTCTGTGAGGCGTCGGGGACGTCGATCTCCAGGACCGAATGGACCCGGTACGTCCCCGGCCGCCCCTACACGCCGCCCTGCACCGCCGCGTCCGCATCGGCGTCCGCGTCCGCCAACTGACAGTCGGTGAAGGTCGCCTGGCAGCCCTCCGCTGCCAGGTCCTGCACCCACAGCCCGACGAACGCGCCGGTGAAGCCGAAGGAGCGCACCAGCCCCTCGACGAACTCCTCGGCGTTCTCGTCGGACAGGACGGTGGCGTCCAGCTCCACCGGCACGGTCGCGCCGTCGTAGGAGAAGCGCAGGACCGGGCCGTCGAGCTCCAGGCCCAGGCGGGTCGGCGTCACCTCGGCGGTGAAGTGCACGGTGCGGTGGCCGCGGTCGCTGCCGGTCAGGACCAGGCCGCCGGTGGTGAGCGCGAGGTGGTACCAGTTGCGCGAGTTGTAGTACGCGGTGATGCCGGCCGACTGGTGCACGCTGACCGGCTCGAAGGTCACGTTCGCGGCGAAGGTGCACCGTTCGGCGGTCACCCGGCGGGCCACCAGGCTCGGGGCGCGCCGCCCGTACGGTGACTGGCCGCCGTTGATCGTGACCTGGCCGCCGTCGAAGCGCACCCAGTCGGGCGTGGCGGGACGGCGCAGCGTGCTCCATTCCTGTTCCGTCTCCTGCCACGGATGCGGCGGCAGGGCGGGGGCGGGGACCTCGACGGCGGGCACGCCCCCGGCCACCCTGGGCCAGCCGTCGGTCCATTCGACCCTCTGGATGGCGCTCTCCCTGCCCAGCACGCACCGGCCGCGCGGCGAGTGGGGCCTGGCGACCAGATGGGCCAGGTACCACTCGCCGCCCTTCGTCCTGACCAGGCTGCCGTGCCCGGCCTTCTGCAGCTCCAGGCCGGGGTCGTGGCGGGAGGTGAGCATCGGCCCCGCCGGGTCGTCCTCGTACGGGCCCTCCAGCGAACGCGACCGCAACACGCTGACACAGTGCTCGTAACCGGTGCCGCCCTCGGCGACCATCAGGTAGTACCAGCCGTCGATCCGGTAGACGTGCGGCCCTTCGGTGACGCTGCGGTTGTCCAGGATGAGCCGCGGCGGGGCGTCTCCGGCCAGCGGCTGCAGCTCGATCCCCGAGAACCCGCCACCGGGGCGGGAGTCGAAGACCATGTTGAGCAGGTACGAGGCGCCGTCCTCGTCGTGGAAGAGCGCGGCGTCGAACCCCCGGCCAGGCAGCCTGACCGGGTCCGACCAGGGTCCTTCGATGGCGGGCGCGGTGACGAGGTAGTTGGCGACGTCCTTGTAGCCGTGCGCGTAGTGGTCCATCACGCTGTAGACCAGGTGGAACAGCCCGTTCGCGTAGGTGAGGTCGGGCGCCCACACGCCGCCGGAGTCGGGCACGCCGGACAGGTCCAGCAGCCTGCGCTCGTTCAGCACGCCGCCCAGCGGGCGCCAGTTGACCAGGTCGCGCGAGTGGTGGATCCGCACGCCCGGATACCACTCGAACGTCGAGGTGGCGAGGTAGTAGTCGTCGCCGACCCGCAGGAAGGACGGGTCCGGGTGGAAGCCGGGCAGGACGGGGTTGCGGATCATCAGCTCTCCACGGGACGGGGGGTGTGGCCCGGTGATCCTACCGATGGCCGATGCCCGCCTTTCCCGCCGCATCCAGCGATGACGCCGTTGTGAAGCAGAAATGCAGCAGCCGCTTCATGGGGTGATGCCGCCAAGCCGAACAACGAACCTGGAACGGAGTCGCACCACATGAACATCAAGAGAACTTTTGCCATCGTCGTGACGGGAACGGCACTGGCCGTCGGCGCCCTCGCGAGCGCCGCGTCGGCGGACCGCGACATGAACCACCAGAGCCGGCACGGCAACGCCGGCCAGCACGAAGGCGGCGTCGTCCCCGCCGACGACAAGGACTCGAAGTAACCGGCCGGGCGCAGGGCCGCCGTGGAACCAGGCCACGGCGGCCCCACCTCCCGGGCGGGCGCACACCCTAAGTAACCGATCCCAGGGACGTCCGGCCGGTGCGGCGCTAAGGTGGGCCAGGTTAAGACCGTGCGAACAGCACATGACCTGACCGCCTCGTTCGTCTTCCCAGAAGGTGACACCGCCAGAGCATGCCGAGCGCCACACGTCCAGGAGACCCATTGTCCGGCCGCAAGAGCACCGTGGACGTGGTGGTCCTGACGATGAACGATCGGCCGGAGGCGTTCCCGCGGGCCATGGCCTCGCTCCTGGCGCAGCGGGACGTCGATCTGCGGGTGGTGATCGTGGGCAACGGGGTCGCGCCCGACCACGTGCCGGATGGTGTACGCACGGTGACCCTGCCGCAGAACGAGGGCATCCCGCAGGGCCGCAACATCGGCGCCGACGAACTGGCGGGACCGGACGCGGGCGAGTTCGTCTTCTTCTTCGACAACGACGCCCTCCTGCCCGCCCCCGACACGCTGGCCCGCCTGGTCGCCGAGGCGAGGCGGCACCCCGAGGCCGCCTACATCCAGCCCCGCATCGCCGACCCCGGCACCGGCGTGACACTGCGCCGCTGGGTCCCGCGCCTGCGCGCGGCCGACGCCACCCGTGCCGGCACCATCACGGTGATGGCCGAGGGCGTGGTGCTCGTCCGCCGCGACGACTACGACCGGGCCGGCGGCTGGCCCGGCCACTTCTTCCTCTTCCACGAGGGCATCGACCTGAGCTGGAAGTTGTGGGACCTCGGCCGTACGGGCTGGTACGCGCCCAACATCGTGATCCACCACCCGGCCACCGACCCCGCCCGCCACGCGGCCTTCTACCGCCTCGTCGCCCGCAACCGGGTCTGGCTGGCCTATCGCCGGCTGCCCGCGCCGCTGATCCCCGTCTACCTGGTCACGTGGATCGTGCTCAGCATCGCCCGCGTCCGTTCCCGCGCCAACCTCGCGGTCTGGTTCGCCGGGCTGCGCGAAGGGCTGAAGGGCGGGCACGGGCAGCGCCGGCCGATGTCGTGGCGCACCGTGGCGCGCCTGACCCGAGCCGGCCGTCCGCCCATCGTGTGAGCGGTGGCATGCAACGCCGCCGCCGAGCTGCCACGCGGGCTGCGCATCAACGTGATCAGTCCGGGCTGGATCCGGGAGACGCTGGAAGGTCTGGGGATGGACGGCTCGACCGGCACACCGGTGGCCGAGGTGGCCGCGGCCTACGTCAAGGCGATCGAAGGCACCGCGCAAGGCCAGACGATCATTCCCTGAGGAGTGCGGTCGTGGTCAGCGGGGCGCCTGCCTGGCCGCCCGCCACTCCGGTGCGAGGACCGACCAGACCTCGACGTCGTACCGCGTGCCCCGGTGCGGGTAGCTCTCGCGCAGCACGCCGTCCCTGGTCATCCCGAGCCGCCGCGCCACGGCGATGCTGGCCTCGTTCTCCGAGGCGACCTGCCACTCCACGCGGTGCACGCCGCGCTCCTCGACGGCCCAATCGATGATCACCCGCGCCGCCCGGGTCACCAGGCCCTTGCCGACCGCCGACGGCTCCAGCCAGCAGCCCGCCTCGGCGCTGCCCCGGGCGAGGTCCATCGTCCTGAACAGGACTCCGCCGACCAGCTTGCCGTCCGTCCAGATGCCGTAGATCCGTCCGGAGTCGGCGATGGCCTTCTCCGCGTACGAACGGAGGAAGGCGCGGCTGGACTCCAGGTCGGTGACGGCATCGGGCAGGACGACGTAGCGCCCGATGAACTCCCGCCCGCGATCCAGGTGCGCCAGGAACTCCTCGGCCCGCCACGGCTCCAGCGGACGCAGTTCCGCCCCGTCGTCACCCAGAGATACCGCGAACATCCGCACCCCCACGTTTGGCTGCCAAACGCTGACGAGACTAGGACGAAAAGACGCGCCTGGCCACCCGATATACGGAACGCACCTTGTTTTACGGAACAAACCGTCGTAATCTTTGCGACAGGTTGTTCCGTAAAAGGAGTTGTCCCATGGCCTCGCCCGCTGATCGTGCCGATCTCATCGAGCTGCTCGGCCGCTATGCCGATATAGCGGACATGAAGGAGTTCACCGAGTTGCCCGGCCTCGTCTTCACCGACCCGCTCACGATCGACTTCGAGTCGGTCACCGGCATGGCGCCCATGACCGTACCGCTCGGCGACTACACCGGGAACGTCCGCAGTGCCTTCGAGCCCTTCACGGCCACCCACCATGCCATCACCGGCCACGTGGTCGAGGTCGAAGGCGACCGCGCGACGATCCACGCGCACGTCCGCGCCGACCACTGGCTCCCCGGCGATCCACCCGGTCACTGGCTGGTGGTTGGCTTCTACGACAACGAGGCGGTCCGGACGGCGGACGGCTGGCGGCTCAGCAGCGTCAAGCTCACCGCTACGTACCAGGAGAACTCACAACCCGAGCGAGGATGAGCGGATGCCGCGGATCCGGGGGGCCAGCATCGAGGAGCACCACGAGATGGTGTGGGCCGACATCGCCGAGGCCGTGCGGCGACTGCTGCGCGAGCGCGACTACGACTCGATCAACATGGGCCACATCGCGGCCGGGGCGGGGCTCGCGCGCAACACGTTGTACAACTACGCAGGCGACAAGGGCGCGCTGGTCCTGGCGCTGACCCGGCGGGTGGGGCGGCCCGCGGTCGAGCGGGTGGCCGCCGTCGCCGCGCGGTCTGCCGACCCTGCGGCGGAGCGGATGCGGGAGATCATCGCGGTGGTCCTGGAGGCGTTCAGGGACCAGATCCTGCAGCTGATGTTCCTGCCGGGTTCCGCCGAGACGCCGAAAGGGCCGGACAGCCCGTTCCACGAGATCGTGGTCGAGGTGGAGAACGTGGTCAGGGCCGGCATCGGGCGCGGGGAGTTCCGCGACGTCGGCGACGTGCGTCTCACGGTGGAGCTGCTGTCCGGGGTCATGCGCTCGGGCGCGGAACGCATCGGCCGGGACCCGGCCGCCTTCACCGGCACGGTCCGTACGGCTCGGGAGATCATCCTCGCGTCCCTGACCCGCCGCCCGGACTAGTCAGGCGTTCGCTCGGCGGAGGCATTCGGCGGCCTGGGTCCAGAGTGCCTTGCCGGACACCGCGGTGTAGCCGTGCAGTGCTTCCCACCGGACGTCGTGAGCCGCAGGCCACAGGCCGGCCGCCCACGCGACCTGCTGCTCCTCGGCGGTGAACAGGCGGCCCCGTGCTTTTTGGTAGGCGGTCAGGAACGCCTCGGTGCTCTCGATCGGCGGCAGGGTGGCCGGTCCCAGCTTGGGGAACACCGCACTCGCGGCTCCCACCAGGGCGGCTTCCGGTTGCCAGGCCAGGCTGTCCCAGTCGTGCACCGTCCACACCCGCCGGTCGTGCCAGCGGAGGTTGTGCGCCTCGAAGTCGGCGTGGCCCAGCACGCGCGGCAGGTCGGCGGCCAGCATTCGGCGACGGGCCCTGTCGGCTGTGTCCGTGACGTAGGCGGGGACGAGGCTCTGGTCTTTTTCGTCGAGTGACTCGATCGACGGCCACAGCCCGGGGTCCTTGTGATCCCACCGCACCCAGCGCGGGTTCGGCAGCGGCGGCGTGACGGCCAGGTCCGCCAGTGCGGTGATCAGGTGGGCGAAGACCTCCGCGTAGCGCACGGCGACGTCCGGCGAGTCCCCGCGCAGCACCTCTCCGCCAGGGCGGAACTCCTCCGCGTGCACGACCAGGGGGCCGACGGTGACGACCGGGGTGAGCGGGCGGGCGCAGGGGAACCCGTTCCCGGCCAGCCACGTTTGCGCCGCGACACATGCTCCCGCCCGGCCGTCGTCGTCGCGGGCCTTGACCACGACGTCCGTGCCGCCGGTCAGCCGGAGGCCGAACACCGCCGACATCGACTGCTGCCGGAACAACACGTCGGCGGGCCGGTCCCCGAGGTGGTCCACACACCATTCGGGCAGCCAGTCCGGCAGATCGTCAAACGGCACAGCGAGAACTATGCCAGACAGGCCCGTTCAAGGCGTCAGGCGCAGGATGCCCCAGTGGCTGGTGTCGAGGTAGCCGCGGGCCGAGGCGTCGTTCCAGGTGACCGCACTCGTACGGGCCGCGCCCGTGGCGTCGTTGACCTGGACGTCAAAGCCCAGGAGCGAGCCAGGCGACAAGGTCACCGTGGGCAGCTTGATGGCGGCCTCCACCACGTAGCCGCCAGGCACCGTCTTGGCCGCCGCCCGCACGTTGTCCTTGACCCCGACGGCGTCGAACGTGCCGCCGACCGTGACCCGGCCCGTGAAGCTCACCCGGTACTGGCCGTCCTCATCGCCGTATCCCTTCGTCTTCCCGTTCTCAGGGTCCACGAAGATCTCGACGGAGTCCTGCTCCCACGGGTTGGCCGACTGCTCGCTCAGCGAGGGATCCGCGACCTGGGCCAGGACGTACAGGGTGGAGCCCTGCCATAGGGAGCGCACCTTGGCGGTCGCGCCCGAGCCGCCCTGGATCCAGGTGCCGGTACTGATCTCGGGCACACCAGCCCATCCCCGGTCCACCACCCCGTCCGGCACGGGCGCCGGGCGGCGGGGAGCCGTGGTGCGCTTGATGGCGGGCACGGCGGTGACCTTGCCCGCCCAGGTGATCTCGGTGCCCGAGTCGCGGACGGTCACGGTCACGTCGGTGCCGGACGGGAGCAGCGCCTCGGCGCGGTACCCGGCCGCCGTCGGCCTGACCCCCGGCCCGCTCCGCCGCAGGGTGCGTGAGCGTCCGTCCACGGTGAACGTCACCTGGTCGTCCTTGGCCGCCGTCGTGTCCTCGACCTCGGCCAGCACGTACAGGCCACTTGAGGACGAGCGGGCCTGGAAGCCGGCCGAAACGTCGCTGACCCGGGCGAGGGGCGCGTCCGGCAGCAGGTCCCACTCCAGGTCCCGCCTGCCGTCCACCTTGATGACGCCGGCGGGCGCCTCCAGGCGGCGCACCAGCGGCTCCAGCTCGGACGGGTCCACGACCCCCCAGTACGCGGGCTTGGCCTGCAGGTCGTGGTCGAAGAGCAGGGGTGCGTTCAGGCGCGGGATGGGCCAGGACTGCAGCCAGCTCACGTCGTCCGACTCGCCCCACACCGTGACCGAGCTCAGGTGGTCGGCCTGCCGCCGGAAGACGTCGAACAGTTCCTTGTAGCGGTGGCCCTGCTGGATGAGGAGCTCGGGCGGGATGCTGTCGTAGCTGGAGACGAAGTCGGTGTAGACGCTCACGTCCAGCTCGGTGACCTGCTGGTCCACGTCGAGCGCGGCGAAGCGCCGGATGGTGTCCTCGACGTTCGAGGCGGGCGGCTGCTCGATGTTGAGGTGGAGTTGGTGGCCGACGCCGTGGATCGGCACCCCCTCGCCCTTGAGCTGCTCGACCAGCTTGTACAGGGCCTCGCGCTTGCGCGGGAACTCGGTGTTGTAGTCGTTGATGAACAACTTGGCGGCCGGGTCGGCCTCGTGGGCGACACGGAAGGCGGTGCGGATGAAGTCGAGTCCGGCGATCTCGTACCACTTCGAGCGGCGCAGGCCGTCCGGCTGGTTCTCGTCCACGACCTCGTTGACCACGTCCCAGGCGGCGATCCTGCCCTTGTAGCGGGTGACGAGCGTGCGCACGTGCCGTTCCAGGCGTTGCAGCAGCACCTCCTTGGTGGCGTTCTCGAACACCCAGTCCGGGGTCTGACTGTGCCAGGCGAGCGTGTGGCCGCGGACCGACATGCCGTGGCCGGTGGCGAAGTCCACCAGGTGATCGCCGTCGGTGAAGGTGAACTCGCCGTCCCTGGGCTCGGTGGCGTCCCACTTCAGCTCGTTACCGGGGGTGAGGCCGTTGAAGTGCTTGGCGAGCAGCTCACCGTGCACGCCGAGCGTCTCGGGGCGGGTGGCGGCCGAGCCCATGGTGAAGGGCACCTCGTCCTTGAGCGAGGGGATGCCGGTCTGGATGGGCTTGGGCTCGACGTACGTCATCGAGAAGTCGTCGAGGTGGAAGGGGAAGGTGCCGGTGTCGGACTCGATGTAGAGGCTGAGGAACTCCACGTCGTACGCCAGCGTGTACGTCCCGGAAAGCCGCACCCACTCCCCCGCCGGCACGTCCTTCGGCGCCACGACGCGCTCGTAACTGGGCGTGCCGCCGCTCCTGCGCTCGATCGACAGCCCGAGCCGCCCGGACGGCGTGTCGGGGCCGAGCCGCACCCAGGCGGACATGGCGTACTTGTCGCCCTTGCCCATCCGGCCCAGGACGTTCAGGGCGGGGCCGTCCCAGGAGGCCGAGCGGCCGGTGACGGCCAGACCGGACGTTCCGGCGTGGGCCACCTCGCCGGTCGCCAGGACGGCGGCGGCGCGCGGTGACCAGTCCTGCGCGGTGCCGTCCTCGAAGTCGCTGGTGATCGGCTCGCGGGTGGGGTCGCCGAGCGGGGTGATGACGATGTCGTCCAGGTGGTACTCGGAGGTGGCGCCGGAGCTTTCGACGTAGAGCTGCATGTCGGTGGATTCGGCGGTGAACAGGTAGGTGCCCGACAGCCGTACCCAGTCGCCGTCGGTGACGGTGGCCGCCGCGACCCGCTCGTACGTGGTCTCGCCGCCGGTCGGGGTGCGCTGCACGGTCATCGCGATCGTGGCGGCGGGCTGCCCGGCGGCCAGGCGGGCGTGGGCGGTCACGGTGTAGCCGAGGCCCCGGGCGAAGGGCGCGGGGATGGACGCGCCGTGCCAGGTGGCGGTGCGGCCGGAGGTGAGCAGGCCCCGGGTGCCGGTACGGGCCGCCTCCGCCGACGCGGTCACGGAGACGCCGTCGCCGCGCGGACCCCAGCCCTGGGCGGTCCCGTCCTCGAAGTCGTGGACGAGGTCCGCCGCGTGCGCGGGAAGCGCCGGCAAGAGGCATAACAGGACAGCCACCACGACGGTTCCCAGGGTGCGCACGGTACTCCTACCGAAGGATGAAAGTTTCAGGGAAGTGCCGATAAATATCAGGCGGACTGTAGAGCCGGGGCGATCGGCCGGTCAATGGGCCCCTGCCCGCCGTCGTCTGTTCTGCAATCGCTTGTTGCAGGAAAGGTGCAGTTTCACTGGTTCTCATTGACGGAGTGAGCTTTTCTGAGCGAGTGTTCATGCAACCGATTGCCGCACTCCTGTGTCGAGGCTGCGCATGCGACTTCCGTTACTCTCCCCACTGATCGCCCTGACGGTCATCGCGACGGCCACTCCCGCGGCGGTAGCCGCGACCCGCTCCACGATCGTGGTGGCGGCCGACGGCTCCGGCGACCACGCGACCGTGCAGGACGCCGTGAACGCCGTACCCCCGGGCAACACCCGGCCGGTGACCATCCTGGTCCGCAAGGGCACCTACAAGCAGCAGGTGGTCATCCCCGCCGACAAACCGCACATCACGCTGGCCGGTGACAGCCGGGACCCGCGCGAGGTGGTGCTCACCTACGACGTCTCGGCCGCCACCCCGAAACCGGACGGCTCGGGCAACTACGGCACCTCCGGCAGCGCCTCGTACGTGATCAGCGCCCCCGACTTCACCGCCCGCAACCTGACCTTCGAGAACGCCTACGACGAGGCCGCCAAGGGCAACAGCCAGGCGGTGGCGGTCAGGACCACGGGCGACCGGCAGGTGTACGACAACGTCAGGTTCCTCGGCAACCAGGACACCCTGTACGCCAACACCGGCTCCGCCGCCACCTTCGCCCGCCAGTACTTCCACAACTGCTACGTCGAGGGCGACGTCGACTTCATCTTCGGCCGCGCCACGGCCGTGTTCGACCGCTGCGTGATCAAGGCGCTGAATCGCGGCAGCGCGGACAACAACGGCTACGTCACCGCCGCCAGCACGGAGATCACCAACCCGTACGGCTTCCTGCTCTACCGCAGCCACCTGGTCAGCGACGCCCCCGCCCGCACCTACCACCTGGGCCGCCCCTGGCCGGCGGGTGGCTCGGTCACGGCGCGCGGCCAGGTGCTGGTCAGGGAGTCCTGGCTGGGCCAGCAGTTCAAGGACGCGCCGTGGACCGACATGTCGGGCCTGAACTGGCGCGAGGCCAGGCTGTCCGAGTACCGCAACCAGGGCCCGGGGGCCGGCGTCAACGACGACCGGCCGCAGTTGTCCGCGGAGCAGGCCAGGGCGTACACACCGGAGAAGTATCTGGCGGGCTCCGACGGCTGGAACCCGATCCGGCGTCACCCGCCGGGCCCGAAGCCCGAGCCCGGACGCGAGGTGCTGCCGCGCGGCGACGGCTGGGCGGCGGCCACGACCGGCACCACCGGTGGCTCGGCCGCCCGGCCCGAGGACGTGCACGTGGTCTCGACCAGGGCGGAACTGCTGGCGGCGCTGGGCGACCCGGCCGGCAACACGCCGCGGATCATCTACGTCAAGGGCGCCATCGACGCCGACACCGACGCTTCGGGCAACGTGCTGACCTGCGACGACTACGCCGTGGACGGGTACGGCCTGCCCGCCTACCTGGCGGCCTACGATCCGGCGGTCTGGGGCAGGACCAGCGTTCCCTCGGGGCCGCTGGAGGAGGCCCGCAAGGCGTCGTACGCCAAGATGGCCGAGCACGTCACGGTCACCATCGGCTCCAACGTCACACTGATGGGCCTGGGCGGGAACGCCGCGCTCAAGAGCTTCGGCCTGCGGATCAGCAACGCCGACAACGTCATCGTGCGCAACCTCACCATCACCGACACCTCGGACTGCTTCCCGCAGTGGGACCCGACCGACGGCGCCGAGGGCAACTGGAACGCCTCCTTCGACAACGTCGAGGTCTCCGGCTCCACGCACGTCTGGCTGGACCACAACAGCCTGAACGACGGCGACAACCCGGACTCCGGCCAGCCGCTGTACTTCGGCCGCCCGTACCAGGTGCACGACGGCCTGCTCGACGTCGTACGCGCCTCGAATCACGTCACCCTGTCCTGGAACCACCTCAGCGGCCACGACAAGGTGACGCTGATCGGCAACACCGACAGCCCGACGCGGTACGGCGAGGAGGACAAGCTCAAGGTCACCCTGCACCACAACCTGTTCGAGTCGCTCGGCCAGCGCACGCCCCGGGTGCGGTTCGGCCAGGTGCACGTCTACAACAACTACTACAAGGGCGGCGCCGAGCACGGCTACAGCATCGGCGTCGGGTTCGGCTCCAAGGTGTACGCCGAGAGCAACGCCTTCGACGGGATCGCCGCGGAGAACGTGCTGACGGTGTTCAACGGCACGGCGATCACGGCGAAGGACAACCTGGTGAACGGCACACCGACGGACGTCGTGGCCGCGTACAACGCCGCCAACGGCACCACGCTCGGCACGGACGCGGGCTGGACCCCGACGCTGGTGCCGCGCGTGCACCCGGCCAAGACGCTGCGGTGGCTGGTCCCGGCGGGCGCCGGGGCGGGCCGCCTGCGCTGACCGGCCCACATGCGAGGCGGGCGGCCCACCTCGGCGGCTCCCACCCCGGGCCGCCCGCCCTCGATCACACGTGCCGGATCAGACGTGGTTGTGGATGTACACCACGCCTCCCGCCACCATCAGCACCGCTCCCACGATGATGGCGAACCAGCCGCCCACCCAGGCCGCAAGCATCAGCCCAGCACAGGCAACGACAATCCCGACAAGCCTGTACAGACCCGCATTCCTGTCCATATATCAACTATTTCCGCGCTAAACACTCAGCAGCGTGACGAAGGGTAGGAGTATCCCACCCTGCTTGGGCACCTTTTCCTGTCCCGTTCCTCGCCTAACCTCGAAGCATGGAGACGGACAACCTGCTCGGCCAGTTCCTCCGGGCCCGCCGCGAGCTGATCCAGCCCGAGGACCTCGGTATGCCGGCCGGCGCCCGCCGCCGGGTGGCGGGGCTGCGCCGCGAGGAGGTGGCGGCGCTGGCCGGGGTGAGCTCCGACTACTACGTACGCCTGGAGCAGGGCCGCGAGCGGCACCCCTCTGACCAGGTGGTGGACGCGCTGGCCCGCGCGCTCGCGCTGGAGGAGGACGCCACCGCCCACCTGCACCGGCTGGCCCGCCCCGCCCCCTCCGCCAGGCGGCGTCCTGCCGCCCGCCGCGAGCAGGTCAGCGACGGCCTGGTCCGCATGATGGCCGCCTGGCCGCACACCCCCGCCCTGGTCCTGGGCCGCTGCCTGAACGTGCTGGCCGCCAACACCCTCGGCAGGGCGCTGTTCGACGGCCACACCTACAGCGATGACCTGGTCCGGCTGGTGTTCCTCGATCCGGACGCGCGCGAGTTCTACCCCGACTGGGACGCGGCGGCGCTCAACACCGTCGCCGGGCTGCGCGCCGCGGCCGGCACCGACTACGACGATCCCCGGCTCATCGACGTCGTCGGCGAGCTGACACTCAAGAGCGAGCCCTTCCGCCGGTTGTGGGCCCGCCACGACATCCGCCAGAAGACCCACGCGACCAAGCGCTTCCACCATCCGCTGGTGGGCGGGCTGACCCTGCACTACGAGACGCTGATTGTGAACAGCGCCCCCGGCCAGCAACTCGTCGTCTACCAGGCCGACCCGGGCAGCCCGTCGCAAGAGGCCCTGTCCCTGCTGGGCAGCCTCACCGCCTAATTCCGCAATATCCGAGCGCGCCGAGCACACACCCCGCCGACGCGCCATCCCACCATGCCCCGAATCGGAGTGAACACCCATGTCCAAAATCATCCTCATCACTGGCGCGAGCAGCGGCATCGGCCAGGCCACGGCGCTGCGGCTGGCCCGCGAGGGCCACCACGTGGTGCTCGGCGCCCGCCGCGAGGACCGGCTCACCGCCACCGCCGAGGCCGTCGAGGCCGCCGGCGGGAAGGCCGACGTGCGCTGCCTCGACGTGACCGACCGCGCGGACGTAGCCGCCTTCGTGGACGCCGCCGCCGAACGGCACGGCCGGGTGGACGTCATCGTCAACAACGCCGGCGTGATGCCGCTGTCCCCGCTGGAGGCGCTGCTGGTCGAAGAGTGGGACCGGATGATCGACGTCAACGTGCGCGGCCTGCTGCACGGGATCGCCGCCGCGCTGCCGCACTTCCAGCGGCAGGGCGGGGGCCACTTCGTCACCGTCGCCTCCATCGGCGCCCACCAGGTGTCCCCGAGTGCTGCGGTCTACTGCGCCACGAAGTACGCCGCCTGGGCGATCACCGAAGGGCTGCGCCAGGAGGTGGACCCGAGCATCCGCGTCACCACCGTCTCCCCCGGCGTCGTCGAGTCGGAGCTGGCCGACAGCATCACCGACCCGTCCGCGCGGGAGGCCATGCGGACGTACCGGGCCGAGACCATCCCGGCCGACAGCATCGCCGAGGGCATCTCGTACGCGCTCGCACAGCCGGCCGGCGTGGACGTCAACGAACTGATCATCCGGCCGGCCCGACAGCGCTGAAGACAGCGCTAGCCGAACCCGTTGGGCAGGCCCTCGCCCTCAGGTTCGAGCGCGTAGGCGATCCCCGCGTCGATGTCGCTGTCGAACCCGGTCCGGTAGGCCACCTCGTAGGCGTTGTCGCCGAGCAGGTCGCGGGCCCGCTCCTCGCACGCCTGCCTGGCCGCCACCCAGGCGGGCACGTCCACCTGGGCCCGCCCGTGGGTGCTCCAGATCCGCTGCGCCAGCCCGAGCAGCGTGGCGGCCCGCTGCGCCCGCCCGGCCGCGCCGGCCGCCACGGCCAGCAGGTCCACCGTCAGGCCGATGCCGAAGCTGTCGTGCAGCCGCCGCTTGGTCTTCAGCGCGGCCTGCCCGTAGGTGATGGTCGTGCCGATCCGCTGGGCGGCCATCTCGACCTGGCCGCGCAGCAGGTCGGCGTGGGAGCGCATGTGCAGCTCGCCCCGCCGGTCGCAGAGTGTGCGCAGGTCTTCGAGCACCTCGATGGCCTCGTCGAACTGGCCGCCGACGGTGTAGGCGTGCGCCCGGCAGATGAGTGACAGCAGGTTGGCGATGGTGAGCGGCTCGTCGTCCCAGCGGGCGCGGTAGGCGATCTCCGACTCGGCCATCGCCCGCATCACGTCGCCGTGGATCACCCCGACCGAGGCCCGCAGCGCCCTGGCGCAGCTGGCCGCGTAGGCGTCGCCCGCCCGCGCGGCCACCTCGCACTGCGCGGCCCTGATCTCGACGCTCTCCGCGTCGCCCTGCGTGGCCGCCAGCAGGCCGTCGGCCCACTGCGCCTGCACCAGCGCCGAACTGGGCCTGGTGTCCAGGTCGAGGGCCTGCCGCAGGTAGTGGCGGCCCTCCTTGGCGTAGCCGCAGCCGTACCAGAAGTAGGCCAGGGTGCCGGCCAGCTCCAGCGCCGGCAGGCCGTCCTTGGCGGCGAGCGCGACCTCCAGGGCGGTGCGCAGGTTGTCGTGCTCGCCGACCAGGCGGTCGTACCAGGAGACCTGGCCTGGGCCGAGCCAGCCGTAGGCGCCGCGGGTGGCCAGCGCGAGGTAGTGCTCGCGGTGGCGCTGCTTGAAGCGCTCCTGCTCGCCGAGGTCGCGCAGCCAGCCCGCGCCGTACTCGCGCAGCGTGTCGAGCATCCGGTAGCGCTCGCCCGCGCCGGTCGGCAGCCAGGTCAGGATCGACTCGTCGGCCAGCGCGTCGAGCAGTTGCGCGATCTCGGCCTCGGGCAGTTGTTCGTCGGTGCACACCTCGCGTACGGCCTCGGTGTCGAAGTCGCCCGCGAACACCGACAGCCGCGCCCAGAGCAGCCGCTCGGCGGGCTCGCACAACTCATGGCTCCACCCGATGGCGGTACGCAGGGCCTGGTGCCACGGCGGGTCGGCGTCGCGCGGCCCGGCGGGGTCGTGCTCCAGCTCGCCGAACCGGTCGTCGAGCCGGTCGGCCAGTTGCCCGACCGGCAGGTCGCGCAGCCGCGCCGCGGCCAGTTCGATGGCCAGCGGGATGCCCTCCAGCCGCCGGCACAGGCGTACGACGGCGTCCTGGTCCTGGGCGGCGAGGTCGTAGCCCGGCATGGTCTCGGCGGCCCGCTCGGCCAGCAGCGCCACCGCGTCGCCGGAGGCCACGCCCGCGCGCGGCACCGGCAGCGGATCCACCACGAACACCAGCTCGCCCGGCGCCTCCAGCGGGCGGCGGCTGGTGGCCAGCACGCGCAGCCCGGGTACGGCCTCCAGCAACGTGCTCACGGTGCCGGCGCAGGAGCCGACCAGGTGCTCGCAGGTGTCCAGGACGAGCAGGACCTCGCGGCCGAACAGGTGCTCGGCCAGTACCTCGACCATGGGCCGGGTGCTCTGGTCGGTGAGGCGCAGCGCCTCGGCGATCGCGTGCGGCAGCAGCGAGCCGTCCACCAGCGGCGACAGCTCCACCAGCCAGGCTCCGCCGCCGAAGTCGGGCCGCAGGTCCGCGGCGGCGCGCAGGGCCAGTCGCGACTTGCCGACGCCGCCGACCCCGGTGAGGGTCACCAGCCGCGAGCGACCGCACGACTGGCGGATCTGGTCAAGCTCGCCCCGCCGCCCGATCAGGCTCGTCAGCTCCGCCGGGAGGTTGCCCGCCTGCCACTTTCCGATCATCGCGCTCGCCACCCATCGGCTGAAGTTGTGAAAAGCAGCTTGCCTTATTCCGCTGCGCTCCGTCACTAAAAGTAAGAAAGTAACTACTCCGATGCATCGAGATGCTCCGCCTCGTCGTCCCTGACGTCAAGAGCGGCGGCGTGAAAAGGGGGCGCGCCCACGGCTTGGGCGCGCCCCCTTTCATGCCGCCGGTCTCAGGTTCCGTAGGCTCTGACCTCCAGCAGGCCGACGGAGCTGGTGCCGGTCCCGGTGAGCGCCACCCGCAGGCGGGTGGTGCCGGTGGCGGTGAAGGTGACGTTGTTGAAGGCGTTCTTGGTCAGCGTGTACGCAGAAGCGCCCGGCACGTCCACGTACGCGCTGCCGTTCCAGTACTGCAGCTTCCACGACGACGGCATGTCGATGCCCTGCTCATCGTCGAAGAAGTACACCTCGGCCCTGTTCAGGTTCACTGAAGAGGGCCAGGTGAGCTCCACCCACTGCTGCCCGGTCTCCGGCCAGCAACCCCAGCGCGGGTTGACCGTGTCGTTGGAGGAGGGCGGCGCGACGCCGTCGTTGACGGCGGCCACGCTCTCCCAGGAGGAGGTGTAGGACGCGGTCGGGGTGGCCGACAGCGCCAGGTTCGACGGCGGCTGCACGCCGCCCCGGTTGTGCACCTTGATCTCGGTGAGGCCGGTCCTGGCCCCGGAGGCCGCCGTGGTCAGCACGCGTACGCGCTGGGCGGTGACGGCGGCGAACTGCACCACGTTGTAGTTGGCGCGCGGCGCGGCCGGGGTCTTGACCTGCGAGGTCGCGCTGACCCAGGTGCTGCCGTTGTGGTACTGCACGTCATAGGAGGCCGGGGCCCGGTAGGTGCCGCTCGCCGGTCGGCTGTCCTTGAAGTACAGGCGCACCTCGTTGAACGTGCGGGCCGAGCCGAAGTTGAGCTCGTACCAGTCCTGACCGGCGGTGTTGCCGCCCCAGAACGGCTCGTTGATCGGGAATCCGTCCACGGCGCCCGCGGTGGAGCTGCCCGAGGCGGTGGTGGAGGCCGTGGCGGTGGCGCCGGCGGCGAGGTTGGTGAGGTTGGCGGTCAGGTCCACGCCGGCCTTGTTCAGCAGGTCGACCATGCGGGCGCTGCCGTGGGAGACCTGGGTCGGAGACTGCAGGCCGGGCGAGGCGGCGTTGTGGGTGACGGTGCCGCTGGTGGTGACCGCGCCGGTGGCCGGGTCCCAGGTGAAGGGCACCAGCGTGGAGACCGTGGCGACCCTGGTGCCGTTGATGAAGATCGAGTAGCCCTGGGGGACGCCGGAGTAGCGGACCACGCCGTCGGCCGGGTCGTCCCAGACGATGGTCAGGTCGGCGTTGCGGTAGCGCAGGTTGTTGACGGTGAAGTGGCTCCAGCCGATGTTGATCGGCGAGAGCTCGACCTTGGCGTCGTTGCGCGGGCGCAGCCCAGCGACGTCCTCGACGACGGTCCAGTTGCTGCTGCCCAGGATGTTGTGGTGGATCCAGGAGCGGTAGGCGATCGAGGAGCCGTTCCAGTCGGCCCAGAACTCGTTGGCGTCCGGCCACTGGGTGTTGCCGCCCACGTACTGCGCCCAGGCGTTCCAGTAGAGCAGCTTCTTGTACCAGGTCGTGTCGATCCACTCGTTGGGGTAGTTGCGCAGCACCGAGGACAGCAGGCGGAACTGCACGGTGGAGTTGATCGTGGAGAAGTTGTTGCTGCCGGTGCCGGAGGCCGCCTTGTCGGCCTGGTTGGCGGTGTAGAAGGGGAAGATCGGGTACTGCGCCGGGTCGTCGAACAGGCGCAGGGCCTGCCTGTAGGTGGCGGTGTTGGGCACCGCGCCGACCGCGAACGGGTAGTAGTTGTTGATCTCCTTCCACGGCACCCACTCGTTGGTGGACTTCAGCCGGTGCTCGAAGAGCTGCCTGCCCGGGTTCCACAACACGCCGGTGATGGCGTTCTGGATCTGGGTGGCGAGTGTGCGCATCTCGGTGGCCTTGGCGGTGTTGCCGATGGCCTCGTACGCCTGGGCGGCGGCCAGCGCGCCGCTGTACTGGTAGGCGCCCTCGGCCCGGTCCATCCGGCCCGGCTTCCAGTGGAAGGACACCGCGTCGGCGTCGTTGCCGGTCAGGGCGCCCCAGTCGTACTCGATCAGCTTGTTGTTGTCGGTGTCGTAGTAGGCGAGCTGACCCTTGACGTCCTGTTCGGCGTAGCGGGCCAGGTTGGCGGCGATGGCCGGTTGGCCGCCGTGGATCTGGTAACTCTTCCAGGCCGCCTCGCCGATGTACTGCGTGTAGCTGTTGGACCAGTTCTCGGGATCGCCGGGATTGTCGAGGAACCGGCCGTTCTTGGAGATCTGGCCGACGCTCAGCCAGTCGCCGTAGGCGTAGATCGGGTTGCGCAGGTACTTCAGATCGTCGATGTGCATGGGCTGGGTCAGCACGATCGCGTTGTTGTAACCCAGCACGCCCTCGGTGGAGGTGGGGAACTGGAAGGTCTGGCCGGGGATGTCGGCGTCGAGGTGGTTGAAGCGCATCAGCCACCAGCGGTAGTAGATGTTCTTCTTGATGGCCGGCTCGGGCACGTCGATGTAGGGCACGTTCTCGGCCCACCAGCGGTTGTAGGCGCGCACGTGGGTGGCGAACGCGGTGGCGGCCGAGTAGCCGGCGTAGGCGTCGTACTCGGTGCGCGAGGCCGGAATCTCGTTGGTGACGAAGCCCATGACGACCTTGACCGTCACGGTGGCCCCGGCCGCGATCGTGACCGAGCGGTTCAGCCCGCCGCTGGAGACCGTGAAGCCGTCGCCGGTCAGGCGCGGGTAGAGGGTGGTCAGGTTGTTGTAGGCGTTCACCTGGCCGGTCAGCTCGCTGCCGCTGCCGCTGGTGGCGTACGGGGAGGTGGCCCGCACCTGCAGCGTCGTGGAGCCGGAGCCGCCGTTGGTGATGGCCAGGTTGGCCACCGCCACGTTGTTCTCGGTGATGAACTTGGTCTGGTTGACGGTGATCGAACCGCTGGTGTGGCGGCTCTTCCAGTGGCTGGGCGCCTGCCAGCGCGAGCCGACCTGTTCGGTGAACGTGCCCGGCGTGACGGCGACCGTGAAGGCGTTGTTGTTGTTGATGCTCTCCCAGTACGCCGCCTGCCCGGCGAAGCCGAGCGTGCCGGGCGTGTGCGTCTTCATGTACAGCGCCCGGCCGCGCGTCATGAGCCAGGTGCCCGCCGGGTCGTTGCCCGGCCGGGCCAGCAGCCGGTCCATCCAGAAGTCGGTGCCGGAGCTCTCGGCGTCGTAGATGGCCTGCATGTAGTTGCCGGTCGTGTACGTCCCCGGCTGCGTCGGGATGGCCGGGCCGCCGAAGGACGGGTAGCCGATGGTCTGGTCCGCGTGTGCCGGGGCGCCGGCCACGAGCATTCCCGCCACCAGCAGCAGAGCCATGATCGCGCGTCTCATGAGAAGGCCCTCCATTCGAGCACGCCGGTCGAGTAGCCGGTTCTGGAGGTGATGTTCAGGCGTAACCGGGTCGTGCTGACCGGGCCGAAGGTGGTGGTGTTGAAGGTGTTGGCCGCCACGCCGCAGCCGGGCACGTTGACGTACGCGCTGCCGTTCCAGTATTGGAGCTGGCACGAGGCCGGCAGGTCGATGCCCTGGTTGTCGTCGAACCAGTACACCTCGGACCTGCGGATCGTCTGCGCCGTGGGCCACTGGTACTCGATCCACTCGGTGCCCTGGTGGTTCCAGTTGCCGTAGGCGCCGTGGCTGTGGTCCTGCGAGTTCGCCGGCGTGTAGCCGTCCTTGATCGCGCCGAGCGTCTCCCACGGCGAGACGTAGGAGGTGGACGGCGTGGCGCCCGCCGCCAGGTTGCCCGGGGTGGTCGGGCCGCCGGTCTGCACGACCTTCTGCATGGTGCCGTCGGCGTTGAAGTAGAGCTTGTCGAGGGTGACCGAGCGGCGGAAGTTGCCCCCGCCCGGGGCCGCTGCGTTGTGGTAGACCATGTACCACTGGCCCTTGAACTCGATGATCGCCGGGTGGTTCGTGGTCGAGCTGACCTGGTCCAGCACGACGCCGCGGTGCGTCCACGGGCCCATCGGGTTACTGGCGGTGGCGTAGCGAATGCACGCGTAACCGGGCGCCGAGCAGGCCGAGTCGTTGGCCGCGTAGGCCAGGTAGTAGACGCCGTTGCGCTTGAACATCCAGGGCGCCTCCCAGAAGTTCGACACGCCGCTCGGGGTGACCACCGAACCGACGGTCGAGGTCATGTTGGCGTTGAGGCGGACGGCGCGCAGGCCGTAGTAGGAGCCCCAGTACATGTAGACCTGGCCGTCGTCGTCGGTGAAGACGGTCGGGTCGATGTTCAGCGGGGAGGAGTTGGGGGTGCTGTCGCTGATCAGCGGGCCGCCGATGGCGTCGGTGAACGGTCCTGTCGGGCTGTTGCCGACGGCCACGCCGATGTTCATCCAGCCGGGGCCGTTGCCGTTGATGGAGGTGTACCAGTAGTAGCGGCCGTCGGCCCCGCGCTCGACCTCGCTGGCCCAGGCGTCGAGGCCGGCCCAGGAGAAGTTCGAGATGGCGAGCTTGGCGCCCTGGTCGGTGAAGGTCGTGGCGTCGGAGGAGGAGTAGACGTGCCAGTCGCGCATGACGAAGTTGCTGCCGCCGCTGGGGGCCTCGTCGTGGCCGGTGTAGAGGTACAGGGTGTCGCCCACGACCAGCGCGGCCGGGTCGGCCGTGTAGATCGCGGTGGTGATCGGCGGGCCCGCCAGGGCGGGCCCGGCGTTGGCGGGCAGGAGGAGGAGTGCCGCGGCGATGGCAGCCGCCCATCGTCGTCTCATGAGTTCGCCCCTAGGGATGTGAGCGCTAACATCAGGACTCGGGACAACCTAAAAGGTTTTCGGGAAGGTAGACCGACCCAGTCAGGGCTGTCAATCGTCGTTTGCAAGCCTCTGCACGTTGGTTGAGCTGGTCCTTTTCAGGAATCGTGGCTGCTGATCAGCTAGCTAACGCTTGGTTACAGTTTCGTATCAACGAAAAGGCTTTCGGTGTTCGGCGTTGGCCGGTCAGTGCCTGTTTGCGCAGGTCAGTGACCAGACACGCGCCTCCGCCTGCGCGGAAAATCCCAGCGATCGTGAGATGTTCCGAACAGTAGCTCATGACCGTTAAGGAACTTCCGTGGGACACGATCACGAAGGCCGGGTCAGCCGGCGGCGGATGATCACCGGGCTCGGCTCGCTCGGGCTCGGCGGCCTGGTGACGGCCGGTGACACCGGCGTCAACGCCATGGTGGACACCGCCTCCGACCCAGAGACCCATGCCAAGGCCGACGCGCTGTTCGCCAGGGCCAGGACGTGCACCCTGGCGCCCAGCACGATGCAGGGGCCGTACTACTTCGAGACGAAGGCGTTCCGCAGCGACCTGCGCGAGGATCGGCCGGGCGTGCGGCTGCGCCTGGCGATCAAGGTGCAGGACGGCAAGTCGTGCCGGCCACGGCCGGGGGCGGTGGTGGAGATCTGGCACTGCGACGCGGCCGGGTACTACTCCGGCGCCGAGGCGGAGTCGCGCGACGCGATGAGCGGCAGCGCGCAGATCAAGATCGACCCCGCGACGAAGTTCACCGACATGAAGCCCTCGGACCGCCGGCGTTACCTGCGCGGCGCGCAGATCGCCGATCCCGGGGGCATCGTCAGGTTCACCACCATCTGGCCGGGCTGGTACCCGGGCCGGACCGTGCACGTCCACGTGATGGTGGTCGTGGACGGAGACCGGGCGCTGTGCACGGAGCTCATGTTCGACGAGGCGTTCAACCGCCAGGTGCTGGCGCTGCCGCCGTACCTGCAGCACGACAAGCCGCGCGACACCTTCAACGGCAACGACCCCATGCACAAGGACGCCATGCTGACGCACGTCACCGAGGACGGCGACGGCTTCCTCGCCGTCATCGTGCTGGCCACCGATCACCGGGACAGGTAGATCTTGCGTTACTCATGAGAAGTTCATCCTCGGCAAAGGCGAGGGCCAGAGGCCCCGTCCTACGGTGTCCGAAAAGTCGGACATCGAAGAGGATTCTCAGTGGGACACGATCACGAAGGTCAGCGGGTCAGCCGCCGCCGGCTGTTCGCGGGCATCAGCTCGCTCGGACTCGGCGGCCTGCTCGCCGCCGCCTGCGGCGACTCGGGCACCACCCCCGTCACCACCTCCACGGGCGCGACCGTGACGCCCCGGGCCACCACGACCAAGGACCTGACCGCGCTGTTCGAGGACGCCGGCACCTGCGAGCTGACCGCCACGACCACGCAGGGCCCGTACTACTTCGACGCGGACAAGGTGCGCTCCGACATCCGCGAGGACAGGGAGGGCGTGCCGCTGCGGGTCGCGATCAAGGTGCAGGACAGCGAGACGTGCGAGCCGCTGAAGAACGCGGTCGTCGAGATCTGGCACTGCGACGCGGCCGGGCTCTACTCGGGCGCCGAGTCGCTGTCGACCGGCGGGGGCGGCGGGGGCGGCGCTCCTCCCAGTGGCGGCCCGCCGCCGGGAGGAGCGCCCACGGGCGGTGGTGAGAACGACGGGTCGATGGACCTGACGCCCACGGACGACAAGCGCTACCTGCGGGGCGCGCAGGTCACCAACGCCGAGGGCGTCGTCGAGTTCACCACCATCTGGCCCGGCTGGTACCGGGGGCGCACGATCCACATCCACGCCATGGTGCACGTCAGCAGCGAGCGCGTGCTGACCACGCAGATCATGTTCGACGAAAAGGTCAACAGCGTGGTCATGGCCAAGGCGCCCTATGCGCAGCACACCGGGCGCGACACGTTCAACGACGGCGACAACATCTACCGGGAGGGCATGCTGATGAAGGTCAGCGGAGAGGGCGACGGCTACGTGGGCGCGATCGTGTTCGCCGCCGACTCCGACAAGGACGGCAATTAGACCCTTCTGACCACGTGCAGGAGGTACTCCTTCCGGTCCAGCGGGTTGTGGTCGGTGCGCGGGCGTTCGGGCAGCGGGCCGCGTACGGGCTCGTACCGGTCGAAATCACACTCCAGCACGCCCTCACCCCGCGTCAGGCCGGGCAACCGCTGCTCCAGCTCGTGCACCCGTGCCGCCGGGATCTCGCCCTCCACGACGGACGGCGGACGGGTGCGCGGGATCGCGCCGAGCCGGGCCAGCACGGGCAACATCGGTCCCAGCGTGTCGGGCGGCAGCTCCAGGCGGAAGCGGTGCAGCGGCTCGTAGACCGTGGTGCCCGCCCGGCGCAGCGCGGTCATCAGCACCAGCGGGACCAGGTTGCGGAAGTCGCCGGCCGTGCTCGACATGCTCTTGTCGAAGACGCCGTTCGCGTGGCTCTGCCTGGCGTAGTAGCCCGAGTGGGTGAGCGTGACCACGCAGTCCAGGACCTCCCAGCCGTGCAGGCCCTGGCGGAGCGTCTCGCGTACGGTCTCCTCGATCGTGCGCATGAACGCGTACGGCAGCGAGCCCAGCTCCACCTCCAGCCGGAACTCCACCCCGCCGCCCACCGGCCCCGGCTCCACCCGCAGGCCGACGGTGGCCAGGAACGGGTTGGGGGCCACGGAGATCAGCTCGAACGCGGCGCCGGTGCCGGACGGGCGTTCCACGCAGATCGTGGTGGTCTCGCGGAAGGTGACGTCGAGGCCGTAGTCGGTGGCCAGGGTGGCCTGGATGACCTCCTTCTGCACCTCGCCGTAGAGGGAGACGGAGATCTCCTGGCGCAGGTCGTCCTGGCGCAGGTTGATCAGCGGATCCTGCTCGGCCAGCTGGGCGAGCGCGAGGTGCAGCGTTCCCCTGTCCCCGGGACGGCCGGGAACCACGACCGTCTCCAGGGTCGGCGGCGCGAACTCCCCCACACCATGACGGGTTTGCGAGCCGATCGGGTCGCCGGACTGCCCTGCCGGGCGGATCGGGTCGCCAGGGTGACCCGCCAGGCGGATCGCGTCGCCGATGCGGACGTCGGCCAGGCCCCAGAGGCGGGCGATCCGGCCGGCGGGCACCTCCTGGCGTCGCACCGCCGTGCCGCCGTCGAAGACGCTGATCGCGGTGATCTTGCCCTCGCGTCCGCCGCCGAAGCTCAGCCGGTCGCGGGCGCGCAGCGTGCCGCCGAACATCCGCGCGTACGCGACCTTCTCCCCCGCCGGACCGCGCTCGACCTTGAAGACAGTCCCGGAGACCGGCCCCTCCCGGTCGTTCATGGCCGCGGGCAGCAGCTCCACGATGCCCGCGATCAGCGCCTCCACCCCGGCCCCCGTGATGGCCGAGCCGAAGAACACCGGATGCGCCAGCGCCTGCCCGGTCTGGGCCACGAGCTCGTCGCGCAGCCGGGGGTAGGTGACGGCGTCCTCGTCGTCCACGTACGCGGCCAGCAACGACTCCTCCTGCGCCGCCAGCACGTCCACCAGGTCGGCGGCGAAGGCGGCCTGGCCGTCGAACGGCGTGAAGCCGGCCGTCCGCGTGCCGGGACCGGTGACGGCTCCCATGGCGACCACCGCAGGGGACAGCTTGGCGGCGATCTCGCGCAGCACGCCCTCGTACCGGGCGCCACTGCGGTCGATCTTGTTGACGAAGACGAGCGTGGGAATGCGCAGGCGACGCAGCGTACGCATGAGCACCCGAGTCTGCGCCTGCACGCCCTCCACGGCCGAGACGACCAGGACGGCGCCGTCGAGCACGCCGAGCACCCGCTCCACCTCGGCGATGAAGTCGGGATGGCCGGGTGTGTCGATCAGGTTGACCGTGGTGTCGCCGACGGCGAAGGAGACGACCGCGGACTTGATGGTGATGCCGCGCCGCCGCTCCAGGGCCAGGGAGTCGGTCTGGGTGTTGCCGTCATCGACGCTGCCCATCTCGTCGATGACCCCGGCGGCGTGCAGCAGCCGCTCGGTCAGGCTGGTCTTACCGGCGTCTACATGCGCCAAGATCCCCAAATTGAGCATTCGCAACGAACGTCATGTCCTCTGATTGGATGGCTCCTTCTGTCTCGGATGACATGAACGTTGTCCGCATTTGTCTGCTCCTCGGGGTCGGCTCGGGCTCCGGACAGCACACCAGAGGCGTCCAGCCCGGGGCAACCGGTTTTCTCCCCGCCTCTCTCCCCGGTTTTCTCGCCGCTTTTTCTCGTCGCGCGCCCGGGACCTCAGCTGACGGTTCCGAGAGACAGGCCCACTCGCTCCCTGCTACGCTGGCTTGGACAGTTGCCCAAGTCGATCGCCCAAGAGGAGAACATGGCCCACGTCTCCGCCGAACGCGGCAAGGCCACCCGGCAGCGACTGCTCGACGCCGCCGTCGCGCTCGTCCCCGAGGTCGGCTGGAGTGCCGTGACGACCCGGATGGTCGCCGAGCGGGCCGGGGTGGCGCCCGGCGTCGTGCACTACCACTTCGCCTCGGTCACGGACCTGCTGGCCGCGGCCGGGCTCGGCTTCACCGCCGTGCTGCTCGACCAGGTCGCGGCCGAGTTGTGCGCGCGGCAGGAGATCGGTGAGGGCGTGGACTGGCTGCTGGGCGAGTTGTCGCGCTACAGCGGCACCGACCCGGCCTCGCTGCTGGTGGTGGAGATGTTCTTGGCCGCCACGCGACTGCCCGACTTGCGCGAGCGGCTCGGGGAGCAGGTCGGCCGCTTCCGCTCGGCGGTGGCGTCCTGGCTGGCCGGGCGCGGCTACGAGGGCGACGCGGACGCGGCGGCGGCGATGCTGGCGGCGGCGGTGGACGGGATCATGCTGCACCGCGCCCTCGACCCCGGCCTCAACCCGGCAGCACTGTCCACACCCCTGCGCGCCATGTTCGGCGCAGGGTCCGGCACAGGGCTCGGCACGGGGGCCGGGGCGGAGTCCGGCACAGGGCTCGGCACGGAGGCCAGCACGGGATCCTGCCCGGGGTCCGGTACTGGGCCCAACACGGAGACCAGCCCGGGGTCCGGTACGGGGCTCGGCGCGGGCGGTGGCACGCGGAGAAAGGGAGCGATGTGAAGGTTTTGATCTGCGGCGCCGGCATCGCCGGGCTGACGCTGGCCTGGCACCTCGAACGCGCCGGATGGGAGGTGGAGCTGGTCGAGAAGGCGGCGGCGTTCCGCGACGGCGGCTACATGATCGACTTCTACGGGCCCGGATACCAGGTCGCCGAGCGCATGGGCCTGCGGCCCCGGCTCCAACGGGACCGCTACCCGGTCGACGAGCTGAGCTACGTCGATCGCGACGGCCGGCAGACCAGCCACCTGAAGCTGACCTCCGGGCTGGAGGACGTGGTCAGCCTGCTGCGGGGCGACCTGGCGCGGGCCATCGCGGACGACGTACGCTCCCCCGTCACCTACGGAGCCACCGTCGAGGCCGCCGACCAGCACGCCGGCGGGGTGTCGGTGCGCCTGACCGACGGCACGACCCGGGAGGTGGACCTGCTCGTGGGCGCGGACGGCACCCGTTCCCGGGTGCGTGAGCTGGCGTTCGGCGAGGTGACGCCGCGCTACCTGGGTCACCGCGTGTCGGCCTACGTCATGACGGACGCCGAGCTGAGCCACCGGGTCGGCACCCGGTACCAGATGCTCACCGAGCCCGGTCTGATGGCCGGCGCGTACGCGCTGCGCGACGACCGGCTCGCCCTGCTGTTCCTGCGGCGCGAACCGGACCCTGTCCTGTCCGACGACCCGGCCGGCGAGCTGCGCCGCCACTTCGGCGGGCGCGGCTGGATCCTGCCCGAGGCGCTGGCCCGCTGCCCAAGACCGCCGGAGCTGTACCACGACCTGGTGACGCAGGTGGAGCTGGAGCGCTGGCACCGGGGCAGGATCGCTCTCCTGGGCGACGCCTGCCAGGCGGTCTCGTTGTTCGCCGGCCACGGAGCATCCATGGCCATGGCCGCCGCTTGGATCCTGGCCGACGAACTCACAACACCCGGCGAACTCACAACATCCGGCGACCTCACAGCACCCGGCCATCTCACGGCACCCGGTGAACTCACCGACGCCCTCGCTCGCTACCAGTATCGGATGACGCCCGTCATCACCGAGGTCCAGCGGTTCGGGCGGCGTTTCATTCAGTGGATGGCCCCCTCCAGCCGCTGGCGCATCCACGCCCGCGACCTCCTCTTCCGCCTGGCCGCCCTGCCCGGCGGAAACCGCCTCTTCGTCAACTCCCTCAGCCCCGGCGGCCACAACCTCATCACCTCCCGCTCGAACGTCCTGGAGAAGAGCTGATCACCGCCCCCATCGAGTGCGCAGCCAGCCGAGCGTGGCCCGCCGGGAGTACTCGCGCCGCTCCCGCAGGTGGGGGGCATGCGCGGGCCCGGGAAGCGCGGCGGTACGCGTCCAGTAGCCGGCCAGCGCCACGAGCAGCGCGTCCACCCGCTCGGGTGGCGCGTGGCGGCCGAGCGGGTGGGCGGTGAAGACCTCCTCGGGGTCGGGGTCGCCGAGGTCGGACTCCAGCAGCAGGCACACCAGGTCGGTCCAGTCCGGGCCGACGCAGGCCCGCCCCCAGTCCACGAGGCGGGCCGTGCCGTGCTCGTCGATGAGGATGTTGTCGTGGCGCGGGTCGAAGTGGAGCATCGTGTCACCGGTGACGAGCGACTCCCACTCCCGCTCGACGGCGGCCAGCCGCCGCAGGTGTGCCCGCTCCCACTCGCCGACCTCCCCGGCGACGACCCCCGTGGCCAGGTCGTGCCAGATCTCACAACGACCCGCCATGCGCTCGGCCACCGTGGGCAGGCCACCGACCGCCGCCGGGGCCGGAAGGCCGGAGGCGGTGCCGGACGCCGGACCCCGCGCGTGGGCCGGGAGGCCGGAGGCGGTGCCGGACGCCAGACCCGGCGCGCGGGCCGGGAGGGGTGCCGGGGTCAGTGGGCCGGCGCAGGCGGTGAGCAGGTCCAGGGCCGCCGCCAGTTCCGCGGGCCGCCACGGCTCGTGCGGGACCCGTCCCGGCGCCTCCTCCGAGCAGAGCAGCACCCAGCCGTCCCGCTCGCAGGAGAACAGGAAACGCGGCGCCGGCACCTCGGGCGGAAGGGCCGCGCCGATCATCGCCTCCGCCCGGTAGTCGCGGGCGGAGTCGGAGTCCGAGGGCACCGCCTTGACGAAGGCTCCGCCCTCGTCGAGGGTCGCCACGCCGAGGACGCCGTACGAGAAGCCGCCCTGCCGCGACTCGAACCCCCGTACGGCGCCCAACCGGCGTTCGACCTCGGCTGTCAGCGAGACCGGCAGTTCGGACCAGTCACGCCGCAGTACCCGGTTCATCGGGCCGCAGCCCGTCGAAATCCTCCTCCTGCTCGTCGCGCCGCAACGCCGACTGAGCGGACCTGTAGCGGGCGCACCGCGCCTCTAGCTCGCGTTCGTCTTCCAGAATCCACTGTTCGATCATGGTCATCACAGTGATCACACACCAGCCTCGGGAACAGCCGACTTGGCATGATCTTGAGATTCCAGCAACTCGACCGTGCCCCGCTCGCCGTCCACCCTGATCCGGTCGCCGTCGCGCAGCCGCATGGTGGCGTTCCTGGTGCCGACGACGGCGGGGATGCCCAGCTCGCGGGCCACGATCGAGGCGTGCGACAGCGGCGCGCCCATGTCGGTCACCACGGCGGCCGCGCGCGGGAACATCGGCGTCCAGCCCACGTTCGTCAGCGTCGTCACCAGGATCTCGCCGGGCTTGAGCCGGTCGCCGTCGTCGGGACCGGAGATCACCCTGGCGATGCCCTCCACCACGCCGGGCGCGCCGGGGAAGCCGGTCACGGTGTCGTCCACCGGCACGGCCGCGCCGCGCGCGTCGTAGACGTCGGCCCGCCGGTCCGGGTCGGCGGCCCAGCGCACGGGGTCGAAGTGGCCCACGATCAGGGCGGGGTAGGGCGGCAGGGCGGCGTACCGCTCGTAGGTGGCCCGCCGCGAAGGCGCCTTCTCCAGCGCCTCCCGGTCGCCGCGCAGCAGCGCGAGCAGTTCCGGCAGGTACAGGTGGAAGACGTCGTCACCGGCCCCGGTCAGCTCCCCGGCGCGCAACACGAAGGCCCGCAGCACCCAGAACGCCCGCATGTTCTCCGAGCGCGCGCTCTCCCGGTCGCGCACGACCGCGTTCCACCGCCGGACCCTGGCCCGCATCCCGCCTTCCTTGCCGGGGTAGTGCTGCGCGAAGACGGCCCACGCCTGCTCCCTGGCCTTGCCCTGGCGCTCCAGCAGCGCCTCGGTGTCGTCGGTCAGGTCGCGCAGGCCCGCGAGCTGGGCATCGATCCACTCGGGGTCCTCGCCGGGCCTGGGGATGGAGATCTCGAACTCGTGCGGGCCGCGATGCCCGTACGAGCGGGCGAACTCGTCCCTGGTGATCTCGCCGCGGGCCAGCCTGGCCAGGCCCAGCACCGGGCCCATGCTGGCCAGCTCGCCGTCGTTGTTGACGCCGGTCAGCATGCCTTCGGCGGCCACCTCGCCCATCATCCTGCGCAGCCGCTGGCGGGTGTAGACGAGCGTGGCGCCGCCCTGGCGGCCCGCGGCCTCCAGCATCCGGGAGGAGGTGACCAGCAGCGGCAGGATCTCCCGCTCCCACAGGCCGGCCAGCTCGGCGCCGGTCTCGACCTTGGCGATGCGCTCGCGCAGCTCCTCACAACGCCGCGGCGACTCGGCCAGGAACGTGCTCATGTTCTTGAGGTTGTCGCGCACGCGGCGCCGGATGTGCACGGCCATGGGCACCACCCGCTTGATGATCTGCCAGCGCGACACCTTCACCATGGGCACGTCCAGGCCGGGCGGCAGCTTGCCGAAGACCTGCTCGACCGCGCCGAGGCGGCCGCGCATGCCCAGCGCCCCGGCGACGGAGTAGACGACGCTCAGGTTCATGTAGAAGCGTCCGCCGATGTTGCCCACCAGGTCGAAGCCGGGCAGCGCGGAGGCGGACATGGCCTCCTCGATGAACAGGCGCACGAACGACCACGTGATCGGCGTCATCACGTCGGGGATGGCCTCGCCCAGGTTGCCCCCGGTCCACAGGTACTCGCCCTTGAGACTGTCGTTCCACTCCTCCAGGGGCGGCTTGAGCCCGGTGATCGGGCGGGCCTGAAGGATGGCGAACGATCCCTCGTGCCTGGCCCACTCCACGTCCATGGGGGTGCCGTACAGGTCCTGGATGCGCGTGCCGAGCCCGGCCAGCTCCAGCGCCTCCTCCTCGTCCAGTACGGGGGCGTCGCGCTTGTCCTCGGGGACCGGCCGCTCCTCGGTTCCGTCGTCGGTGCGTACGGTCATGACCTGTTTGTCGCCGGTCCGCGACTCGGTGACCACTCCGCCGGACACGACGATCGTGTCGGGGCTGACCTGGCCGCCGACGACCGCCTCGCCCAGCCCCCAGGAGGCGTTGACGACGGTCTCGTCGCGGGCGCCGGTGATCGGGTTGGCGGTGAACATGATCCCGGCCGCGTCGGCGTCCACCAGCGCCTGTACGACCACGGCCAGCGCCACGTCGTCGTGCGGCACGCCGTTCTGGTCGCGGTAGGCGATGGCGCGCGGGTTCCACAACGAGGCCCAGCAGCGCTTGACCGCGTCCAGCAGCGCGTCGCCGCGGATGTTGAGATAGGTGTCCTGCTGCCCGGCGAAGGACAACTCCGGCAGGTCCTCGGCGGTGGCGGATGAGCGTACGGCCACGGGTACGTCGTCGCCGAGCGCCTCATAGGCCCGTACGATCTCCTCGGCGATCTCCCCGGGCACGTCGTGCCCGGTGAACAGCGGCGGGATCAGGTCGGGATCGTCGGTGACCGCGCGCAGCAGCTCCTCCAGGAAGGAGGCCACGAACGCGCGGTAGGCCTCGGTGGTGATGTGGAAACCGCCCGGTACGGGCAGTCCCGCCGCGGCCAGTTTCGCCAGGGAGGCACCTTTGCCACCTGCGGTCGCGAGGTCGGCCGCGTCGTCGCCGAGCGGAATGACGGCCTTCATTTAAACCTCCATGGAGAGCGCCAGCTTCTGCTGGGCGATCTCGACTATGGCGTCGAGGAAGACGCCGGTGGCCCGCGCCACGGCCGCCGCGTCGGCGGCCGGCAGCTCCCGGCCGGTGCTCATGGCCCGCTCGATGGTGTCGGCCACCAGGTCCGCGATCCGGTCGTCGGACGCCCTGGCCCCGTCGGGCAAGTTGTCCGGCAGGAACAGGAAACCGTAGACGATCGACTGGACCACCAGCATGTGGTCGCCGGGCTCCGCGCGTACCGCACCGTGTTTGATCAGCTCGGTCACGTAGGCGTCGGAGATCGGCACGAACGGCACCGGGCTCGTGTCGCCGTCGCGCTTGCGGCGGCCGAGCTTGCCCAGCACCTCGGAGTCGCCGGTCAGCACGGCGTGCAGCAGCGGCCTGCCCAGCAGCGCACGGGAGAACTCCCCGAACAACTCGCCCAGCGTGGCGGGGGCCCGCTCACGCAGGGCGGTCAGCAGGAGCAGCCGCTCACGCCGCAGCAGCGCGGCGAAGATCTCGTCGCGGGTCTTCCAGTGCAGGTAGACGGTGCCCTTGGCGACGCCGGCGCGCTTGGCGATGTCGTCGATCGTGGTCGTGTCATAGCCCCGGCGCAGGACCAGCTCGGCCACCGCGTCGAGGATCCGGTGCGCCCGCTGGAGCTGACGCGCCGGATCCCGCGGCGGCCGTCCCGCCTTGGCCATGCGTCTCACCTCATTTGTTTGACTAGATGAGACTATTTGGTCATTTAATTATGCGCAAGCCGGGCTTGTGAGGGTTCAGGCGAGCTTCACGAGCAGCGCCTCGGCGTCGGAGGAGAAGGCCGGGTCGCCGGTCTCGACGGCCGTGGTCAGCAGCCTGCGGGCCAGGTCCAGGTCGCCGCGCTCGTACCGGATCTCGCCGAGCCGGCAGGCGGCCTCGGCCACCAGTTCGCTCCGCTCGCTCAGGCCCAGGGTCAGCTCGTAGTAGCGCAGCGCCCCGTCGCGGTCGCCGAGCCAGTAACACAGCTCGCCGAGGTGCGCCGCGGCCATGCCCGACTCCGTGTCCCCCGCGTCGATGACCCGCTGGTACCAGGTGAGCGCCTCGGGGAAGTCCCTGTTCCGTTTGGCCAGCGCGCCCAGGTACATCGCGCCCAGCGCGCTGACGTGCCCCTCGCCCTCCGCCACGGCCCTGCGGTACCAGGCGTGCGCCCGCTCCTCGTCCTCGTCGTGGTAGGTCTGCCCGAGCGCGATCATGGCCCGCGCCGCCAGGTCGCCGTCGCCGGCCTCCAGCACCCGCAGGTAGACCTGCCTGCCCTCGTCCACCTGCCCGGCGCTCACCAGCGTCTGCGCGTACACGCTGAGCGTGGTCGGCTCGCCGCTGCCGGCCGCCTCGCGCAGCGTGCGCAGCGAGGCGTCGATGTCGCCCTGGCGCTCTTGCAACATGCCCAGCAGGCTGCCGAACACCCCGGGCGCGGGGCTGTCGGCGTCGCCCGCCTGCCGTTCCGCCAGGTCGTAGAACGCCTCGGCCTCGCCGGCCGAGTCGAGCAGTTCCAGCAGCCTGCCGCCCGCGATGAAGCGCACGTCGGGATCCTCGTGCTCACCCAGCCGCTCGTACGTGGCCCGCGCCGCGCCGCTCTCCCCCAGCTCCGCCAGCCGCTCGGCGGCCTCCAGCTCGGTGTACGGGCCGGGACCCGCCAGCTCGAAGTAGCGCGGCACGGCCGCCGGGTCCTCGCATCGCCTCCCCAGCCCGCGGGCCTGCTCGGCAGCCTCGTCGCCCATCAGCGCCAGCACCTGGAGCGCCAGCGCGTGCTCGCCCCGGTCGCACGCCTCCAGGGAGAGGTCGTTCAGCGCCTTCGTCGCCGTCTGGTCCAGTGCGGTGCCGAGCGCGCCCGCGAACGCCCCGGCCGCGGCGAGCGAATCGCCCTCCTCGTAGGCCCAGAAGCCGAGCCGCACGCTCGCCTTGGCCGCCGCGTGCGGATGGCCGGACTCGGTGGCCGTGCGCAGCTCGCGTTCGGCCCCGGCGGTGTCGCCCAGCTCGCGCAGGGCCTCGGCCAGGTTCACCCGCAGGGGCGGCGACAGGTCGGGATGGTTCACCTCGACGCCCTTGGCGTACATGGCGGCGGCCTGCCCGGCCTCGCCCCTGGCGCTCAGCGCGCCGCCCCACGCCCAGTAGCCCGTCGCCACCGTCTCGGGGTCGCCGGAGGCCACGGCCGGCTCCGCGTGCCGCGCCACGGCGTCGTAGTCCTGCTCGTTGAGCAGGAGGGCGAGCAGCCGCCGCAGGGATTCGAGATCTCCGTCGGCCGCCGTCGCGGTCAGCAGCCGCCGCGCCTGCACCGGGTCCCCGCGCTCTTCCAGCAGTTCGGCGGCGAGGATCGCGGTGTCGGGCAGCCCGGCCCTGGCCGCCTCGACGGCCCCGTCGAGGTCGCCGCGGCGGTGCCGGACGACCGCGATGGCGTGCCAGGCCGCGCCGGCCGTGGCCGGGTGCCCGGTGGCGGACCGCAGGCACAGCTCCGAGCGGCAGTTGTCGCCGCCCTCCGCGATCAGCATGCCGAGGTCGAGTGCGGCCTGGGCGGCCATCTCCGGCCCCGCCTCCTCCATGAGCAGGCGGTAGAACGCCGTGGCCGCCGATTCTTCGGCCCGCGACGCCCTGGCCATGATCTCGTCCAGGGCCTCGGCGCGCTGCGCGGGGCCGAGCCCGGCCAGCAGGCGGCGCACCTGCCGTACGTCGTCGTCCGGCAGCGCGAGCACCAGCTCGGCCAGCGGCCGCGATCCGGTACGGGCGGTCATCGCCTCCAGCGCGGCCTCCCTGTCCCCCTCGGCCAGCAGCGCCCAGGGCAGTTCCTCCGGCGGGGTGCGTCCGAGCAGGTGGGCGGCGACGGCGACGGTGTGCCTGTCCTCCTCCTGGGAGGCCGCCCGCTCCAGGGCGAAGTGCGCGGCCTTGGCGTCGCCCGCCCGCAGCAGCCGGCGACCGGCCTCCAGCATCGTCCGGGGCGCCGAGCCGGGGTCGATGGCCGCCGCCCGCTCGAACGCGGCCTTGGCCTCGTCCAGGTCACCGGTCTCGGTCAGCAGGATGCCGAGCAGGCGCTCCGACGCCCCGGACGGCTCGGGCAGCGCGGCCAGCCGCTCGCGCGCCTCCGCCAGGCGGCCGCAGGCCACCAGCGACTCCGCGATCATCAGGGCCGTCCCGTCGCCCGGCACCCGGCTGAGCGCCTCCACCGCCTCGGCGTGCTGCCCCAGCTCCCGCAGCACCTCACCGGCCGAGCGCAGCGCCACGCCGTTGAGGTGCGCGTCCTCGCCCACCGCGTCCAGGAAGGCCGAGACCGCGCCCGGACGGTCGCCGTCGTCGCCGCGCAGCGCGCCGAGCAGGCAGCCGGCCTGCTGCCGCTGGGCCGGGTGGCCGGACGTGGCCACCAGCGACAACGCCCCGTCGGCGGCGGCGATCCGGCCGAGCCTGCGCCAGGCGTGCGCGCACTCCATGGCCAGCATCCCGGCCATCGCCTGCGCCTCCCCCTCGGGGAAGGCCCGCGCCGCCGCCTCGAAGTCCCCGTCGAGCACCAGCCCGCCGAAGACGCACAACTCGTCGTCGCTCAGCGCGAACGCGGCCCGCGCGCCCTCGACGTCGTCCAGCCTGATCCGGTTGAAGCCCAGCGGCAGCGCGCTGCGCTCGGGCCCCTCGCCCTCGGCGATCAGCCGCTCGTGCAGGCGGCAGGCGGCCAGCAGGTCGCCCTGCCGCTCGAACACGTCCATCAGCCCCGCCGCGATCTCGATCCGCAGCCCTCTGTGCCCGGTGTTCCCGAAGGCCGTCAGGTACGACCCGCGCGCCTCCCGGGGATCGTCCTCGGCCACGAGCGCGCCCAGCGTGTACCCCACCCACGCCGCCAGCGCCGGATGCCCGCCCGCCATGGACCGGCGCAGCAGCTCGACGGCCTGGTCCCGGTCGGGCAGCACCTCCTTGCCGAGCACCGCCGTGTACGACAGCGCCAGCGGGTCCCCGCTGTCGGCCGCCGTCAGGAACATCTCGGCCGCGTCCGACAGCTCGTACCCGACCGAGGCCAGCACCTGCGCGAACACGGCGGTCCCGATGGCGGCCACCGCCGGGTCGGGGTGCCGCGCGGCCTCCTGATAGCGCCGCAGCCCCTCCTGCCTGCCCAAACGCTGGTGATCGAGCATCGCGCCCAGCACGGGGTGCGGCTCGGCGCCCGACACGCGCAGCAGGTGCAGCAGGAACGCCGCGCTGAAGCCCTGGAGCACGTCGTCGCCCTCGGCCACGTACGACAGCAGCTCGTCGGCCTGCTCGCGGTCCCCCTCGCCCAGCTCCAGCTTGGCCAGCACCACCATGGCCCGCGGCGACTGGGCGGGCGCGCCCGCGTCGGCGGCCCGGCGCAGCAGCGTCCTGGCCTCGGCCAGCTCGCCCGCCTGCAGCTGGGCCAGCGCGTTGTCGGTGTCCTGCAGCGCCTGCTCCTCGACGGGGTCGGCGAGCGGCTGCTGCATGGCGGCGTGCTGGAGCAGCAGCGTGGCCTTGAACGCGGCGTCCTGGTCGGCGTGCCCGGCCGCCAGCGTGACCAGCTCCATGATCTCGTCGCGCGCCTGCGGATGTTGTTCGAGCAGGAGGCTGAGCATGGTGACGCAGGCGGAGGCCCACTCGTCGTCGTCCGCCTCCAGCACGGCGCGCAGCGCGGCCAGCGCCTCGGCGGGCTCGCCGGCCTCGGTGTGCATCTGGGCCAGGCACGCCTGGGCCTCCAGGGCGTGCTCGCGCTGGCCGCTGGCGATCACCCGGTGGAAGATCGCCTTGGTCTCCTCCTCGTCGCCGAGCTGCGCGGTGACCTTGGCCAGCTCGATGAGCGAGGGCAGCCGGACGTCGGGCCTGGGATCTTCGACGGCCACCCGGTAGGCCGCGGCGGACTCGGCGTACTCACCGAGGTCCACCAGCACCGCGCCGAGCAGCTTGTGCGCCATCGCCAGGTGGTCGGGGTGGCCGACGGCGATGGCGTGCTCGCACGCCTCACGCGCCGCCTGGAAATCCCCCTCGTCGGCGTAGAGCCGGTACAGCTCGAACGCCGACAGCGACACGACCTCGGGATCCCCGCAGGTCAGCAGCTCGCGGTAGTCGTCCTCCTCCTCGGCCAGGTCATAGAGTTCACGGGCGGTGGCGGAGTCCTGGTGGAACTCGGGCAACTCCAGCTGGTCCGCCAGCTCGGCTACGGCGGCGCTCTCGCACCTGCGGGCCCGCCGCAACGCCTCCTCCGCGCCCTGCGCGTCCCCGAGCTGCGTCAGCACCAGCACCAGCGCCGTGTCCGCCAGCGCGGCCACCTCGAAGTCCGCGCCGTCGGAGGCGATCATCAACACGCGGTGCGCCGCCGCCCACTCCTTGGCGTTGACCAGCATCATGCCCATGGCGATCGCCGAGCGCTGGCCGAACACCGGGTCACCCGACTGGATCACCGACCTGTGCGCCGCCTCGGCGCCCTCCAGATCGCCCTGTTCGTGCAACAACCCCGCCAGCAAATGGGAGGCCTCCGGATCCCCCGTGGCCGCGATCTGCCTGAACAGCGCGGCGGCCCGGTCGAGCTCTCCCGCCTGCCAGTGGTTCATGGCCGCGTCGAGCTGCTCTGAAGCCATATCACTCCCATTTCATCCATCAACGTGAAAAAGCTACACATGTGGCACTCGCATCACAGTAAATTCCGAGATCTTCGCCTACGCCCGCGCGAACCAGGAGAGCGCCGTAGCGTAGTGCCCATGGGCAAGGCGTTCTGGATCGATCAAGAGTTCGACAGGGACCGTGACGGGCGCTATGCCGTACACGTGCGTAAGAGGCTCGACGAGTTCGAGTGGGGCGACATCGCACCGGTGCGGTTCGCCTGCACCGCGTGGGAGCTGGCCACGCCACCGTCGCTGACCCCGGGCTTCGTCCGCTGGGACCGGCGCATCCTGGAGGCCACCTGCCACCGCAACACCTGGGACGGCACGCTCACCGCGCGGGTCAGGATCGTCTCGCCGCTGCCCGAGGAGCTGCGCCGCTCGCGGGCCTGGTGGCGCGACCGCGGCTGGCTGGGCTGGCAGGAGACCTTCGGCCAGTACGTCGAGCCGACCCAGCAGGACCTGGCCAGGCACCCGTTCCTGCGGGCCTCGATGCTCGTGGAGGCGCCGGTGCCGCTCGACGACCTGCCGCCCGAGCCCGAAGGCCCGCACGAGGAGGTCGAGCAGAGCGCGCTGCGGGCCGTGGCGGTGCTGGCCAGGGAGCTGAACGCGCTGGTGTCACCGGTGCTCGACCAGCTCGGCTGACCTTCGCAGGCGGTCAGCATGCCTGATCGCCGTGTGGGTAGCAGGGGCGCATGAGGATGCCGATCGCCGTACTGGCGCTGGCGCTGACTACTGTCGGTTGCTCCGTGGACACGGCCGCGCCCGCGCGGGCCGCCGAGCGCTTCCACGCCGCCCTCTCCTCCCACCAGGAGGCCGCCGCCTGCGCGATGCTCGCCCGCAAGACCGCCGACAAGCTGCCCGACCCCGGCGAGGACTGCGCCGCCGCGCTGCGCGGGCTGCGGCTCGGGGCGGGCGGCGCGGTCACGGCGGTGAGCGTCTGGGGCGATGAGGCACACGTGACCTCGCCCGAGTTCTGGGATCGCAGCCTGCAGAATTGGCAGTCGGAGTTGCTGGCGGTGTTGTCGATGGTGGTGTTGTCGATCTATCTGTGGCAGCGGGGCTCACCCGAGTCGAAGCCGGTGGGCGCGGCTCACTCCTCGACCGGGGTCGAGGGCTGACCGATGACGGCCTCCCCGGGCGCGCCAATGACGGCCTCCCCGGGCGCGCCAATGACGGCCTCCCCGGGCGCGCCAATGACGGCCTCCTCGGGCGGGCCAGCGACCGCCTCCCCCGCCGGGGCTTCGGGGCGGCCGGTGACGACGGCGACGATACGGGTGCCCGGGGCGAAGGCGCCCTGGCGAGCCAGGTCGAGGATGCCGTACAACATCTTGGCGACGTAGATCCGCTCGACCCGATATTTCGCGATAAATCCGTCCAAGGCGGGCGTTGACTTGGCGTACCCGCCGAAGTGGTAGTCCAGGTTGACCGACCAGTTCCGCCACGTCCGCCCGTACGCCTCCCGCTGCAGCCTGGCCACCTCCCCCTCCAGGAACCCGCCCCCCTTCAGCACCGCGAACCCGAGCGCTCGCCGCCCCTCCGGCAGCCCCGCCGAGATCCCGGCCAGCGTCCCGCCGGTCCCGACCGGGCAACACAGGACGTCATAGTCCCGCCCGATCTCGTGCTCGATCTCTGGCGGAAGCTCCGCGCACCCGCGCACGGCCGCCGCGTTGCTCCCGCCCTCGGGCAGGATCGCGATGTCCTCCCCCCACCGCGCCCGCAGCCCCGCCAGCACCTCTTCGGTGTGCTTGCGCCGGTAGGAGGCCCGGTCGAGATAGGTGAGCGTCATGCCGCAGGCCGCCGCGCGGGCCAGGGACGGGTTCAGCGGCAGGTGCTCCTCGCCCCTGATGACGCCGATCGTCTCGATGCCGTGCCGCGCCCCGGCCTCGGCCACCGCCCTGATGTGGTTGGAGTAGGCCCCGCCGAACGTCAGCAGCCGGGAATGCCCCAGGTTGTACTTGAGCTTGCGCGGCTTGTTGTCGTCATGCTTCAGGAACACCCGGACCTGGCCGAGTCCTGGATCCAGGAGTTCCTCCATGGCGCTAGTCTACGGTCGGGCCTTTGTTTAGGAGTGTTCGATTATGCGCGTTGTTGAAGCTTTTCGTGCCGCCTACGGCGCGTCCCCCCAGACCGTCTGGCGTGCGCCGGGCCGGGTCAACCTGATCGGCGAGCACACCGACTACAACGACGGCTTCGTGTTCCCGTTCGCGGTGCCGTGGGGCGTCACGGCGGCGCTCACGCCGCGCACCGACGGCACCATCCGCCTCCTGTCGCTCCAGGGCGCCTCGACCGAGCCGGTCACCATGGCCACCCGCGAGGAGTCCCGGGGCTGGACCCGCTACGTGGTCGGGGTCCTGGCCATGCTCGGCGACCGGGTCTCGGGCGCCGACATCGCCATCGACGGCGACGTCCCGCAGGGCGCCGGCCTCAGCTCCAGCGCCGCGCTGGAGGTGGCCGTCGCCTCGGCGCTCAACGACGTGCACGACCTGGGCATGACGCCCATGGAGCTCGCCCTGCTCAGCCAGAAGGCCGAGAACGACTTCGTCGGCATGCCCTGCGGCATCATGGACCAGGCCGCCTCCGCGCTGTGTGAGGAGGGCTCCGCGCTGTTCCTCGACTGCCGCTCGCTCGGCTCGCGCAACATCCCGCTCGACGTGACCGCCCACGGCCTGAGCATGCTCATCATCGACACGCAGGTCCACCACGAGCACGCGAACGGCGAGTACGCCAAGCGCCGCGCCGAGTGCGAGTCCGCGGCCCGCAAGCTCGGCGTCCCCGCCCTGCGCGACGTCACGGACCTGGGGGCGGCGCTGGCGCAACTCCAGGGCGACGAGCGCAAGCGCGTCGAGCACATCGTCACGGAGAACCACCGCGTGGAGGCCCTCGTGGGGCTGCTGCGCGCGGGCGCCGTCACGGAGATCGGCGCCCTGCTCAACGCCTCCCACCTGTCTCTCAGGGACCTGTACGAGGTCTCGGCCCCCGAACTGGACGTGGCCGTCGAGGCGGCGCTCAAGGGCGGGGCCCGCGGCGCCCGGATGACCGGCGGCGGCTTCGGCGGCTCCGCGATCGCCCTGGTGCCGGTGGAGCGCCTGGACAGCGTCCAGGAGTCGGTGTCGGCCGCCTATGCCGAGCGTGGCTTCCAGGCCCCGCGCTTCCTGCCCGCCGCCCCGGCCGCCGGCGCCCACCGCCTCTCCTGACCCTCACCCGCCGGGCCACCGCCTCAACAACCTCAGGCGTGGCCCGGCGTCACGGGGACGAATCAGGACCGCGGGGCGTCAGAGGGACGGGAAGCCGGGCGGGCGGCGCTCCAGGAAGCTGGCCACGCCCTCGGCGAAGTCGGGACGCCCGAACGAGGCGAGCATCTCCTGCGTGGCCGTCTTGGCCGACTCCTCCAGCGTGACCTCCCAGTCGTGCCACACCTGCCGCTTGATGATCGCCATCGACGCGGGCGAACAGTTCGCCGCGATCTCCCCGGCGTACTCGCGCGCCTGCCGCAGCAGCTCGGCCCCCGGCACGGCCCGGTTGGCCAGACCCAGTTCGTAAGCCTCGCGACCGGTGAACACCCGCCCCGACAGCAGGATGTCCATCGCCCGCTGCTGCCCCATGATCCGCGGCAGCACCCACGAGAGCCCGTACTCGGCGACCAGCCCCCGCCGCGCGAAGGCCGTCGTCCACTTGGCCTCCTCGGCGGTGAAGACCAGATCGCAGACGAGCGCGTGCACCAGGCCCAGCCCCGCGCAGGCCCCGTTGACCGCCGCGATGATGGGCTTGCGGATGGTCGTGGGGAAGGTGTTGGGCCGCGGGTCGGGCACACCGTCATACGAGCCGCTCTGGATGGCGTTCAGCGTCTTGAAGTCGGCCCCGGAGCAGAACCCCTTGCCGGAGCCCGTGACCACCACGGCCCGCACCCCGGGATCCTGCTCGGCCTCGGCCAGCAGGTCGAAGTAGCGCCTGCCCATGGCGTCGGTCCAGGCGTTGAGCGTGTCGGGCCGGTTGAAGGTCAGGGTGAGCACGCCCTGATCGTCAAGGTCCGAGAGTACGAGGTCCACCATGCTCCTAACAGAACCATGTTCTAGCCAGAGATCGCAAGGATACAGTGAGCCGCATGGATCGGGAACTTTCGTGGGACGGCTGCGGAAACGTGCGCGATCTGGGCGGTCTGCCGGTCGCGGGCGGGCGGCGTACCCGCTGGGGAGCCGTGGTGCGCTCCGACACGCCCGACAGGCTCACCGAGCGGGGCTGGGCGGCGGCAGCGGCCCACGGCGTACGGACAATCCTGGACCTGCGCGACCCCGGCGAGCTCCGCTTCGAGCCCGGCCTGCGCCCGCGCGGGATGACCTTCGTCAGCGTGCCTTTGGACCGCCGCGACGACCCCGACCGCAGCCGGTACGGCGGAACCCCGCTCTACCTGCGCCCCTTCATGGACCGCTGGCCCAGCCGCTGCGCCGCCGCCCTGCGCGCCATCGCCCGGGCCCCGAGCGGCGGCGTGCTCGTGCACTGCGCGGCCGGCCGCGACCGCACAGGCCTGGTCACGATCCTGCTGCTGGCGCTGGCCGGCGTCGAACACGGCCACATCCTGGCCGACTACGAGCTCTCCACACCCCGCCTGACCGCCCTGTACGCCCGGCTCGGCGAGCCCGATGACGGCCTGCGCGTGGCGTCCGTGCTGGCCACGGCCGGGGTGACCACCGCCGAGGCCATCACGGCACTGCTGCGGGACCTCGACATCGAGGCGTACCTGACGGCGGCCGGCCTGACCCCCGCCGACCTGACCGCCCTGCGCGCCCGCCTGACAGAGGACGCCTGACAGAGGACGCCTGACAGAGAACACCCCTAGTGACGGGGGACGAAGTTGGGGGTCAGGACGCTGGTGTCGTAGTAGCGGTGGAAGACGGGGGTGGCGCTGCCGGACAGCGGCGGCACGATCCACGACCAGTCCGCCGGGCAGACCCGCCCCGCCTTCTCCTCCTTGGACAGATGGGTCAGGAAGCGGTGCGACTCGGTGTGGTGATCGGTCATGGTGACCCCCGCCTGCTCGAACGAGTGCAGCACCGCCACGTTCAGCTCCACCAGCGCGTGGTCGCGCCACAGGGTCCGCTCGGTGGAGGCGTCCAGGCCGAGCCGGTCCGCCACGACCCGGAGCTGGTCGTACCGGTCCGCGTCCGCCAGGTTGCGCGCCCCGATCTCGGTGCCCATGTACCAGCCGTTGAAGGGGGCGCACGGATAGCAGACGCCGCCGATCTCCAGGCACATGTTCGAGATGGCAGGCACGGCGTGCCAGCGCAGCCCCAGCTCCTCGAACCAGCCATAGTCCGGATGCGCCAGCGGCACCTCCAGCACGGCGTCCCCCGGCAGGTTGGCGAGCAGCGGATCGCCGAGTCCCGGCCGGATGACGACGGGCAGCACGTCGAACCGGCCGCCCCTGCCGCGCCAGCCCAGGGCCTGGGCGGTCTCGGTGAGCGGGAGGTTGAGCGGATCGCCCACGACGTGATCGCCTTCGCGGTATCCGGCGTAGCGGATGAGCTGGTCGTTCAGTATCCGGGGGCCGGGCAGGGCGGGGGTGTCCGGGGGCAGCACGGTGACGGTGGGCCTGATCTTGCCGTTCCCGGTGGCCTCGCGCAGGTGGGCCACGCACTCCAGGGCCACCCCCTCGGCCGTGTCCACCTGCCTGCGGTCGCGGACCCTGAGCGAGCGCCAGTACAACCGGCCGATGCACCTGCTGCTGTTGCGCCAGGCCACCCTGGCGCCGAACTCCAGTTCCTCGTACGTGTGCGTGTAGATCCCGTGGCGGGCCACCTGCCTGGCCACGTCACGCAGGCGGGCGCGCAGCCCTCCGGCGGCGGGGTTCTCGGCGTGGAAGAGCCTGACGAAGCGCTCCGCCTCGCGTAGATCGGTGGTGCGCTCCATCACCGCCTGTGAGGCGAGGGCGTCGTACGGGCGAAGAGACCTGATCCAAATGGGCACGCGGAAACCAGCACTTCTCCGTCATCGGAGCACCCCGCCGATTCCGGGTCGGCGACGCCTCCTGCTCGCGGCGCCCTCTCCTCGCCACCCACACGACTTCCCGCGGCTGCGGCCCCCTGTCGGACCTGCTCTTATCTTTCCTGCCGAGGTCTGGCTTGTCCCGCCAATCCGAAAACGTGTCGCCATCACGTCACATAGCGTGAAATCGAGGCACCGGGCCCCCAACGAACAAGGCCCCTTCCGGAACCCGGAAGGGGCCTTGACCTGCTCTGCTCCCGCGAGGGGATTCGAACCTCTAACCTGCCGGTTAACAGCCGGCTGCTCTGCCATTGAGCTACGCGGGATTGAGTTGTCCGCTCACTTCGCCGAGACCGTCTGGCCTCTCCGTCGTGCGCATGAATAGATTAGCGCACTCAGAGAGTGCGTGTCGCATCGTGAGCGGGGTAGTCCCCGAGACAGCGGAGGTGCAATATGCGTTATCGGATGACATTCGCTGTTGGTCTGGCTGTCGGCTACGTACTGGGCAGCCGGGCAGGACGCGAACGGTACGAACAGATCAAGAGGACGGCGCAGCGCGTCGCCGACAGCCCCCGGGTGCAGGAAGTGGCCGGGGTCGTCGGAGCGCAGGCGTCGAAGGCCGCGGGGGTGGCCAGGGCCAAGGTCGGGGGCACGCTGCAGAACCGCATCCCGTTCCTGCACAACGACGCCCACCAGCCCGAGACCGGCACCGGGTGGCCCGACGAGGATGTCGCGGACCAGAAGTCGCGCGACAGCGGCATCCCCTACTGACGCCGGACGCGGCACGGGCGCGTGAATGTGCGGCACTTCAGGTAAGCGTGCGGCACTTCAGGTAAGCGTGCGGCACTTCAGGTAAGCGTGCGGCACTTCACACGTCCACACCCGCGCCGGACGAGGTCTCGGCACGCCCGCGCGACACGGCCCTCACCCGGCCATGCCGCGCCGCACCCCCCTCCCGGGCTCACCCGGCCATGCGCGCCGCACCCCCCTCACAGAGCTCAGACGCCCATGCTGCGTCGTACACCCTCCAGGGCCTGCTCGGCCTGGGCGCGCAGGCCGGGGTCCTGCGGGTCGAGCCCGTCGTCGAAGACGAAGGTCCAGCCGAGCATCTCGCCGCCGGGCCGGCGCCGCGCCACCAGTCGCACACCGCCCTTCCCGGGCAGGCTGACGTGCTTGTTCACCACGATCGTGGAGTTGACGCGCTCGCGGATGGTCTCGGGCAACATGCGCGGCTCGGAGATCGGCTCGAAGTGGCGCACGCCGTCCGTGGTCACCACGCGCACCCCCTCCTCGTCCCACGAGGCCCTGTCGATGCGCTCGTACGGGATCCGGGTGCCGTCGGCCAGGTGGAGGGCGAGGTCGGTGGCCACCACGTGCCCGGTCTCGGTGCGGGTGAAGGTCAGGACCCGCTCCCCCTGCTCGGTGTTCAGTGACTTGCGAACGTCGGCGGGCAGGCGGCGGAAAATGCTCATTCCACCACCGTATCGGCGAGCAGATCGAGGGTGAGCGCCGCGCTCCAGGAGAAGTCCCTGCAGCCGCGCCCGCTGCCGTCGAACGGGTCGAAACACTCGCGGAAGCCGGCCTGCCGGACCAGGCGCAGGGTGCCGTTGGTGAGCTGCTGGCCGAGGTGGTCGAGCGAGTGCACGGCGGCGGCCCTGCGCAGCAGCCAGTTGGTGTTCACCCAGGAGGGGCCGCGCCAGTAACGCGTACGGTCGAACTGGCTGGCGCGGATCTCGCAACTCGGCACCGGATAGCCGGTCGCCCCCATGAACCTGGCCGATTCCAGCATCTCCACGGCGGCCTGCAGCCGGTCGGCGGGTAACCCGGGATCCAGCAGCGGCCCGAACGAGCCGACCGTGCACACCCTGATCAGCTGGTCGGTACGCAGGTCCCTGGCGTAGTAGCAGCCGTCCCACAGGCGGTCGAACATGGCGTCCCTGATGCGCTCCGCCTGTTCGGCGTGCGGGACGGGATCGGCGCCCGCCAGCGGCGCGAGCTCCGCCATGGCCTGGCAGGAGGCCAGCCAGATCCCGTTGAACATGGGGTCCTCGATGGCGAACGGGTGCTCGTCGCGCAGGTACTCGGAGCGGTATCCGGCGTCCCGGTAACGCAGGGCCAGCCAGACGTAGCGGTCGTGGTCGCTGTCGGGGTGGCGCTCGTCCAGCTCGACGTTGCGATAGCCGTACCTGATCACGGGGAGCGCGCCGAGGGCGGCGTCCCAGGCCGGGCTGTCGTCCATGCCCGACTCCCACGGATGCACGATCGCGGCCAGTCCCGCGCCGCCGAGGTCGCGCGAGGAGGTGAGGTAGTCGTTCTGGGCGGCGAGCGCCGGATACGCTTTCCTGACGAAAGCGGCATCCCCGGTGTGGCGGTAGAGCCACCACACCGCCAGCGCGTGCAGCGGCGGCGCGGTGAGTCCCGAGGTGAGCACGTGCGGCGAGGCGTCGTGCTCCTGCGATCGCCACACGGACGGGCCGGGAAAGTACGCCTCGCGCGTGTGGAAGACGATGTGGGGCAACATCCCCGTGGCCCACTGCCCCCGCAGCAGGCTGAGCAGTTCGTCCCTGGCCCGGTCCGGCCGGTGCCTGGCCAGGCCGATGACGACGAACGCGGAGTCCCAGCTCCATTGGTGCGGATAAAGCCCTGGTGCGGGCACGGTGCCAGAGCCCGTCCAGTTCGCGTCGAGCACGGACAGTGCCTCGCGCCCGAGCGCGGCATCGTCGACCGCGGGCCGCGCCTCCATCCCCTAACTATGACGGGGGATGTTGCAGGAAGCTATGTCCTCTTGAGCCACTTCGACACGAAGGTGACGGCCAGCACGGCGCCGCCGATGATGAGCGCCCACTTGAGCAGCGTGAGCGCGAAGCCCAGAAGAGGGCCGAGCAGTACGAGGGCGGCGATGACGGCCGCGACGATCAGAAAAATACGTCCCATGCACGTAACGCTAAGAGATCGTTAAGCCGTTTGCAGGCGGACCGGGGTTGAATCAGGGACGAGTCAGGGGCTACCCGGAGCCAAAGGAACTAAAGCCGTCAAGCCCCCCGTTTGGGAGGTATAAACGGGGCATCGGGGGCCTCTTCACGGGGAGCGTGATGAGCCTGGGACCACCAATGAGCAGGGAAGGCGCCGAGCATGCGCTGCGGACCCGCGCCGAGGAACGCGACCGCATCTCGGGCGACCTGCTCGATCTCGAATCCCATACGACCTACCAGCTGCTCAAAGGCGCCTCCTTACGCGGGACGACCGGGCGGCGCTGGGCGGCGGCGCAGGAGTCGCTGGTCGTGTTGTGGTCGCTGCACGACGCCTACCGGGCCGTGCTGCGCGACGCCGAGCAGGTCAGGGCGGCCCGCGCCAGGCTGGGCGCGGAGCAGCTCGCCCGGCTGACCGAGCTGCTGTCGGGCGCGTCCGTGGTGCTGCGGGCCGCCGCCAAGCCGGTCGAGCAGCGCTCGCTGCGGCCGCAGGCCGACGAGCGGCTGACGCTGGACGCGACCGTGACCCGGATGGACGCCGCCTTCGGCGAGGTCACCTCGGCGCTCAACGACATCGACGCGGTCTGGAACGCCGTGTTGCCCCGTCTCGACGAGGCCGACGCCGACCTGCGGCGGGTCCGCGAGCTGGAGCGCGAGCTGGGCGAGCCCGCCGACCTGGGCGCGCCGGAGACCGAGCTGAAACGCCTGCGTGCGGCGGTCGTCGAGGACCCGCTGGGCCCGCCCGCCGGACACGACCTCGACCGGGTGGCCCGCCTGCTGTCCGACCGGCGCGCGGAGGTCGAGCTGGCGATCGTGGTCAAGGGCGAGTACGCCAGGCGCCGCGAGAACCTGGTGGCCGCGCTGGACCTGGTGCGCGCGGCCGAGAGCGAGGCCCGGCTGGCGCACGGCGCGGTCGTCGTCAAGATCTCCCTGCCGCCCCGGGCGCAGCCGCGCAGCAGGGTGGACGGGCTGAGCGCCGCCCTGGACGCGCTGGACGCCTCAGCCGACCCCTGGGTGACCCGGGCCAAACGCGTGTCGGCCCTGGAGGAGGAGGTCCGCAAGGCCGCCGATCAGGCGCGGACCACGGCGAAGGCGCTGTACGGCCTGGTCAGTAGGCGGGATGAGCTGCGCGGGCGGCTCGGCGCCTGCCAGGTGATGGCGGTGCGCAAGGGACTGGCCGAGGATCCGGCCGCCGGCGAGCTGTACGAACGGGCGCGCACGTTGTTGTGGAGTGCTCCCTGTGACCTGACGAGGGCGGCCACGGCCGTCGAGGACTACCAGCGCGCGATCTCCGGAGGTAATCGATGACCCGCTGCGCGCAGCCCGGCTGCACGGGGACGATCGAGGACGGCTACTGCGACCTCTGCGGCCACGCGGCGAGCTCTCCACCGGTGCCCGCGGCGGCCTCCACCCCGTCGTCCGGCCCGTCGTCGGGATCCGCCCGGACCCGGCCGTCGAGCAGGTCGATGAGCGGCCCCGTGAGCAGCGGCAGGTCGCGGGCCGGCGTGCTGGCGACGGTCGCCGACCTGCCGTCCGCGCCCTACCGCGACCCGTCCACCGCGGTGATGACCGATCCCGAGGTGCCCGAGAACAAGCGGTACTGCGCCAATCCGGCGTGCGGGCAGGCGGTGGGCCGCTCCCGCGAGGGGCGGCCGGGGCTGACGAACGGGTTCTGCCCGCACTGCCGTACACAGTTCTCCTTCACCCCCAAGCTGAGCAAGGACGACCTGGTGGCCGGCCAGTACCGGGTGCTGGGCTGCCTGGCGCACGGCGGGCTCGGCTGGATCTACCTGGCCTCCGACGAGAACCTCGACGGCATGTGGGTGGTGCTCAAGGGCCTGCTCAACACCATGGACGCCGAGGCGCTGGAGGCGGCGGAGGCCGAGCGCAAGTTCCTCATCTCGGTCGACCACCCGAACATCGTCAAGATCATGAACTTCGTGCGCTCCGGTGGCTTCGGCTACATCGTCATGGAGTACGTCGGCGGCCAGTCGCTGCACGAGTTGCGCCGCCAGGGCCCGCTGCCGCTGCGCGAGGTCCTCATGTACGGCAGGGAGATCCTCCAGGCGTTCGGTTACCTGCACGAGAAGGGCCTGATCTACTGCGACCTGAAGCCGGCGAACGTGATCAGGGTCGGCAAGCGGCTCAAGCTCATCGACCTGGGCGCGGTGCAGCCGTTCGACTCGCCGGTGGGGTCGTCGTGGGTGACGACCGGCTACCACGCCCCCGAGTTGTCGGACCGGCCTTCGTCGGTGGCCTCCGACCTGTACACCGTGGCCAGGACGCTGGCCGTGCTGGCCATCCACGGGTTCAGCCCGGCCTCCGGCGGCACCGAGAACGCGCTGCCCGACGACTGCGGGCACGCCTCGTTCACCCGGCTGCTGCGCAAGGCGACCGCGCCGGACCCCGCCGACAGGTTCCAGAGCGCCGAGGAGATGGAGGAGCAGCTCGTCGGCGTGTTGCGGGAGGTCAGCGCGCTGGAGGAGGGGGTGCCTTACCCGGCGCTCTCGACGTTGTTCGGGCCCGAGCGCACGGCCGTCGGGACAGCGCTGTCCGGCGACGACGGCGAGGTGTTCCCGCCGCTCGACCCGGCGGCGGTGGCGCGCGCGCTGCCGGTGCCCCTGGTGGATCCGGCCGATCCGGCGGCGGGCTCGCTGGCCGGGCTGATCGGGCGTGACGGCAGGGACCTGATCGACCAGCTCGCCGCGATGCCGCAGACCCCCGAGACCAGGCTCATGCGGGCCAGGCTGCAGGCCGAGGCGCACGTGTACGAGGCGTACGCCGCCCTGGACGAGCTGGACCGCGACCTGCCGGGCGACTGGCGGGTCACCTGGTACCGCGGCGTGCACGCGCTGAGCGCCGGCCAGGCGGACACGGCGGTGTCGATGTTCGACGCGTGCGTGTCGGAGCTGCCCGGCGAGACGGCGCCCAAGCTGGCGCTCGCCTTCGCCCTGGAGTGCGCGGGCAAGCCGGCGATCTCCTGGTACGACGTCGTCTGGCGGACCGACCACAGTTATGTCAGCGCGGTGTTCGGGCTGGCCAGGGCGGGCCGGATGGGCGTGCTGGACGAGGTGCCCACCTCCTCGGTCTACCGGGTGGCGGCGCAGGTGGCGCTGGCGGCCTCGGTGGTACGGCGGTCCGACCTGAGCACGCTGGGGCCGGATGACCTGGTGGGCGCGGCCGAGCGGGTGACCAGGCAGGCCGACCTCGATCCGCGCCGCCGCGACCAGCTGATCGCGGAGGTGCTGGGCGGGGCGCTGACCTGGCTGGAAGGCAGCCCGCCACCGCCCAAGGACGCCCGGCTGGCCGACGCGCCGTTCACCGAGGCGGGGCTGCGCAGGCGGCTGGAGTCCATCTTCCGCAAGCTGGCGGTGGCGGCGGAGTCCCGCCAGGAACGCCACGAACTGATCGACCAGGCGAACGCCGTACGACCGAGGACGTGGTTGTGATGAAGCAGGCGGACGCCGTACGACCGAGGACGTGGTTGTGATGAAGCAGACGAGCGCCGTGCGACCGAGGACGTGGCTGTAGTGGGCCAGGACGGCATGTGTCCCGTCTGTGAGGCGCCCGTGCTGGCGGGAGACGTGTACTGCGAGGCGTGCGGCCACCCCCTGGGCGCGCCGGCCTGCGCCTCCTGCGGCGCGGCGGCCGTGGACGCGGAGGGTTATTGCGAGCGGTGCGGCCTGCGCCAGCCCACCGGCAGGGATCACGCCGAGAGCGTGCTCCCCGGCGGCGCGGCGGCGCTGACTGACAGGGGATTGCGGCGCAGCCGCAACGAGGACGCGGTGGCGCTGCTGGAGGCGGACGGGTCGGTCGTGACCGTGGTGTGCGACGGCGTGGGCAGCTCGCCCAGGGCCGACGAGGCGTCCGCGGTGGCCGTCGAGACCGCGGCCGCGGCGCTGGCCAGGGGGCTGCCGCAGGAGGAGGCGTTCGAGCTGGCGAGCCGGGCGGTGAGCAAGCTGGCGGCCTCGGTGCACGACGCGCCCGCGTGCACGTACATCTCGGCCGTGGTCGCGCGGGACGGCCGGGTCACGCTCTGCTGGGCCGGTGACACGCGGGCCTACCTGCTGCCCGCCGGCACCCTGCTGACCGTGGACGACGCGGTGGAGACCGGCGAGATCACCGCCTGGCTCGGCGCCGACGCCGGGGACGTCACTCCGCACCTGCGGACCTTCCTGCCCGAGGAGCCGGGCCTGCTGCTGGTCTGCAGCGACGGCCTGTGGCGCTATCTGGACGGCTACGACCTGCCCACCACCGGGACCCCCATCGAGATGGCCCGCGAGATGCTGCGCCACGCGCTCGGCAGCGGCGGCCAGGACAACGTGACGATTGCTTTGATCCCCCTAGGAGAATCGTATGGGTGACCAGCCCGCTTTCACGCTGAACATCGACCAGAACAAGTACCTGCCCATTGACGGCCGTGAGGTGCACGCCATCCTCACCGTCGCCTCGACGGGCAGCGCGCCCGTCTCCGAGGCGCCCGCGGAGGCGGCCGAGGTGATCATCATTGACACGTCGGGCTCGATGAGCGGCAGCAAGATCCGGGAGGCCAGGCAGGCGGCCGCGACCGCCGTGCAGACGCTGCGCGACGGCGTCTACTTCGCGGTGGTCGCCGGCACCGAGAAGGCCACCGTCGTCTATCCGGGTGGCAACGCCGGCCTGATCAGGGCCAACCCCGCCACCAGGGCCGAGGCCGAGCGGGCCATCAGCCGGCTGAGCGCCGGCGGCGGCACCGCGATCGGCCAGTGGCTGCAGCTGGCCGGTCACCTGCTGACCGCCAGCCCCGCGACGATCAAGCACGCGCTGCTCATGACGGACGGGCAGAACAACGAGCAGGACAGGGTGTTCGCCGCCACGCTGGCGGGCTGGAGCGGCAAGTTTGTTTGCGACAGCCTGGGCGTCGGCGACGACTGGGTGCCGGCCGAGCTGCGCAAGGTGGCCGACGCGATGCTCGGCACGTTCGACTTCGTACGCAACCAGGGTGACCTGCCCGAGTTCTTCCGCAGGCTCACGCAGACCTCGATGAGCAAGACCGTGGCCGAGCTGTCGCTGCGGGTGTGGGTGCCGCAGACGGCACGGCTGATGTTCGTCAAGCAGGTCTCGCCGACGCTGCTCGACCTGACCGGCAAGCGCACCGACGTCAACCCGCTGACCGGCGACTACCCGACCGGGTCGTGGGGTCAGGAGGAGCGCGAATACCACATCTGCGTCGAGGTGCCCTCCGCGCAGATCGGGCAGGAGATCAGGGCGGGCTGGGTCAAGCTCGTACGCCCCGACACCCAGGAGGTCCTGGCCACCGGCAACGTGCTGGCCCAGTGGACCGACGACCTGGCGCAGTCCACCCGCATCAACAGGAAGGTCGCCCACTACACCGGCCAGGCCGAGTTGCACGAGCTGATCCAGGACGGGCTCAGCGCCCGCGCCATGGGCGACGTCGACACCGCCACCGCCCGCCTGGCCAAGGCGCGGCAGATCGCCACCGAGTCGGGCAGGGAGGACACGGCCAGGCTGCTGGAGAAGGTGGTGGAGGTGGATCCGGCCACGGGCACGGCGCGGCTGCGCAGGAACGTGGACAAGGCCGACGAGATCGAACTCGACACCGGTTCGGTGCGGACGAGCCGGCTGCGCAAGGACGGAAGCTGATGGCCACCTGCCCGCAGGGGCACCAGTCGGGCGACGACGACTACTGCGACTTCTGCGGCATGCAGATGGCCGCTGCTCCCCAGGCCCAGCCCTCGGCCCCGCCCCAGCCCTCGTCCCCGCCGGAGGCCGCTACAGAGGACTGCCCGATCTGCCAGACGCCCCGCGCCGGGCAGTTCTGCGAGGTGTGCGGGCACGACTACAGCGGCACCGGCGCCGACCTCCCGCTTCCGGGAGCCGGCGCCCGCTTCGAGGCCGTCACCGCCGCCGACCGCGCCTACTACGACAAGGTCATCGCCGAGGGCGGGCCGGACGCCGACGCGATGGCGTTCCCGCCGTACTGCCCGGAACGCTCGTTCGCGCTGCACGGCGAGCAGGTACGCATCGGACGGCACAGCCGGGCCAGGAACCTGCGGCCGGAGATCGACCTGACCGGACCGCCGGAGGACCCGGGCGTGTCCCACCTGCACGCCGTGCTGCTGGGTCAGCCGGACGGCTCGTGGCTGCTGGTAGACCCGGGCTCGGCCAACGGCACCCAGCTCAACGGCAAGCCGCTCAAGGTCAACGTGCCGGTCCAGGTCGGCCCCGGCGACCGGATCCACCTGGGCGCCTGGACCGTCATCACGATCAGGGAGGGCACCCCATGACCGTGGTGCAGGCCCGGAGCGCTCCTCCCGCGCCGCCGGTGCGCAGGAGCGTGCCGGGCCGGATCCGGGTCATCTCCGGCATCACGGTCGCCTCGCTGGCGCTGCTCTTCGCGGCGCTCGCGATCGGCAGTTCCAGCGCCCGCGACGGCCTGCGGGTCATCGGCCGCGACGCCGGCCCGCAGGTCGTCGCCACCGCCGGGCTCTACCTGGCGCTCAGCGACATGGACGCCCAGGTGGCCAACGTGCTGGTGATGGGCAACGGCTATCCCGAGCAGCGGCGGCAGGCGCTGGCCCGGTACGAGTCGCAGCGGGCCCAGGCCAACCGGTCGCTGCTGGAGGCCTTCGAGCTGTCGGGCGACAACGAGGCCGAGCGCCGGACCGTGCAGTCGGTGCTCGACGGGCTCGGCCGCTACGAACGGCTGGCCGGGCAGGCGCTGCTGCTGGACGAGCAGGCGGGGCACGCCCCCGGGCCGCCGCCGCGCAAGGTGGTGCTGACCTACCGGCAGGCCACCGACCTGATGCGGATGGTGCTGCTGCCGCAGGCGTACAACCTGACCTTGGAGAGCGGCACGATCGTGCGCGCCACCTACGACCAGAAGGCCGTCATGGTGCCGCTCCTGCGGGGCGCGGTGCTGGCGGCCGGGCTGCTGGCGCTGGGCTGCCTGATCTGGCTGCAGGTGTTCCTGGCGCGGCGTTTCCGCCGGGTCTTCGGGCCCGCGCTGCTGGCGGCGACGGTGACGACCGCGCTGGCGCTGTTCTTCGGGGCGAGCGTGCTGGCCCAGGACCATGAGGCCCTGCGCACGGCCAAGTCGGCCGGGTTCGACTCGGTGCTGACGCTGGCCAAGGCGCGGGCGATCAGCAACAGCATGCAGGGCGACCAGAGCCGCTACCTGCTGGACAAGGAACGGGCCGACACCTACGAGCACACCTTCCTGGACAAGTCGCTGTCGGTGATCTACTACAACGCGGGCAACCTGACCGCCTATCACCGCGCGGTCGGCGCGGGCGGCAAGGACTTCCTCGGCCTGCTCGGCCCCGAGCTCGTCGGCCGGCAGGGCGCCCAGACCTTCGAGGCCTACCGGTCCTTCCAGGCCGCCGACGCGGAGTTCCGCCGGATGGCCACCGGCGGCCGGGCCAACGAGGCGGTCGCCGAACGGCTCGGGCCGGTCACGACGGCGTTCGACTCCTACGACCGGACGCTGGTGGATCTGTCGAAGACGCACGAGAAGGTGTTCAGCGGCGCGATCGCGACCGGTGAGGGCGCCCTGGACAACCTGTGGCGGCTGCTCCCCTACGCCATCGGGCTCATCGGGCTGCTGGTGATCGCCGGGGTGTGGCCACGACTCAAGGAGTACCGGTGAAGCGGGTGCTGGCGGTGATGCTGGTCCTGGCCGCGGTGGCGGTCTCGGGCTGCGGGATGAACGGCCAGGAGTCGATCCTGGACAAGGACAGGCTCGTCATCGGGGTACGCACGGATCTGCCGTCGGTCGGTTTCCGTGGCGCCGACGGCAGGTTCGAGGGCTTCGACGTGGACGTGGCCCGTTACCTGGCCGGCCAGCTGGGCAAGGAGTTCTCGCTGCTCGGCGTGCTGGCCGCCGACCGGGAGAAGGTGCTCGGCGACGGGCGGGCCGACCTGGTGGTGGCCACGTTCACGATCGACCAGGAGCGCAAGCGGCGGGTGCTGTTCGCGGGGCCGTACCACATCTCCTATCAGGACATCCTGACCCGGCCCGACGAGACGATCAAGAACGTGCGCGACCTGTCGGGGCGCCGGATCTGCGAGGTGCAGGGCGCGAACGCGGCCAAGCGGGTGGTGGAGGAACGCCAGGTGGCGGCGCGGGTCGTGCCGTTCCCCGACTACAAGCAGTGCCTGCAGGCGCTGCGGTCGGCGCAGGTGGACGCGGTCACCACGAACGACATCATCCTGGCGGGCCTGGCCAAGCAGGACGGCTCGGGGCTGCGGCTGGCCGGGGTGCAGTTCAACGAGCAGCGTACGGGGGTCGGGCTGGCCAAGGGCGACGTGCCGGGGTGCGAGGCGGTCAACCGGGCGATCACCGCCATGTACCAGGACGGGACCACGGAGAAGCTGCTGCGCAAGTGGTTCGGCGCGCCGTGGCTCGATCGCGGCATCGTCGCGGTCCCGCAGTTCGAAGGCTGCTCGTAGGGCTTGCGCGAACAAGGGCGGCCGGGTCCTCGGCTCAAGGCATCCGCAACCCACGTAGGAGGGCCACCCGGGCGCTCTTCTCGAAGCGTCCACGCAGGAGGGCGACCCGGGCGCTCTTCTCGAAGCGTCCCACGCAGGAGGGCGGCCCGGGTGCTCTTCTCGAAGCGTCCCACGCAGGAGGGCGGCCCGGGTGCTCGGCCCGGGTCGCCCTCCTGTTTCGCGTGATCAGTCCAGGTAGTCCCGCAACATCTGCGCGCGCGTCGGATGGCGGAGCTTGGCCAGCGTCTTCGACTCGATCTGGCGGATGCGCTCCCGCGTGACGCCGAACTCCCTGCCCACCTCCTCCAGCGTGCGCGGATGCCCGTCGGCCAGGCCGAAGCGGAGCTGGATGATGCGCTGCTCGCGGTCCGACAGCGTGGCGAGGATGTCGTCGAGCTGGTCCTGCAACATGATGAAGGCCGCGGCCTCCATGGGCACGACAGCGTCGGCGTCCTCGATGAAGTCTCCGAGGTCGGAGTCCTCCTCGCCGATCGGCGACTGCAGCGACACGGGCTCCTGGGCGATGCGCTGGATCTCCACCACTCGATCGACAGGGAGGTCCATCTCCTTGGCGATCTCCTCGGGGATCGGCTCGCGGCCGAGGTCCTGATGGAGCTGACGCTGCACTCTGACGAGCTTGTTGATGGTCTCCACCATGTGCACGGGGATGCGGATCGTCCGTGCCTGGTCGGCGATGGCCCGAGTGATCGCCTGTCTGATCCACCAGGTCGCGTAGGTGGAGAACTTGTAGCCCTTCGTGTAGTCGAACTTCTCCACTGCCCGGATGAGTCCGAGGTTGCCCTCCTGGATCAGGTCCAGGAAGAGCATGCCGCGGCCCACGTACCGCTTGGCGATCGACACCACGAGCCTGAGGTTGGCTTCGATGAGCCGCTGTTTGGCCCGGGTGCCCTGCCAGACCAGCTCCCTGAACTCCGGGAAGGCCAGTCGCGAGACCCCGTTGGCCAGCTTGTCCTCGGCGAACAGGCCGGCTTCGATGGACTTGGCGAGTTCCACCTCCTCTTCAGCGGTCAGCAGCGGCACACGGCCGATCTCCCGCAGATATATACGGACAAGATCGCTGGTCGGCGCCCGCTTGCCTACGTCTTCCTCATCGGCGCGGGGGGCCTCCTCATCGCCCTGCGGCTCGAGGACCTCCACGCCGTTCTCGGCGAGCATCCGCACGACGCGCTCCAGCGCGTCGGACGGCAACTCTGATCGGTCAAGCGCGGCTGCGACGTCATCGACGGTTACGCTTCCGCGCTCCCTTCCCTTCGCGACGAGGTCCGCCACCTGATCTACGGATGGCGGTCCACTTGGCAGCACCGATGCACCCACGGGAGACAGTCTGCAGTATTGGTTCCAGCAAATGGCAGACCCATTTTTGTCACGGAAGGTAAGACGATCGTCTTTGCGGATTTGAGATCGCTATAAGGTTTAGCCCGAGTTTGATCAGGATAGTAAAGTCAATTACGCGGTCTGGATTCCCGCGCCCGGCACCGCCGATGGGTCGGACGCAACTCTTTCGCTGCCCGGATGCCGTTGTCCTCCCGCTTTGTCGCAGCTTGGACCGCGCCAAGTTCCACGGTCAACCACCCGGTTATGCAGCTTGCGATCGCTGCCAAACTGTTACCTTCGATGGGCGCGATCTTGCCGGTCGGGGGCCTGTCGGGACGGTCGCCGTCCGGCGCGGGGGTGATCGTCAACCGTGGGACCGGCTCGGCGGGCGGGGCCGTCCGGGTGGCGGAAAGCGGGCGATCTTGACGCCTTGCCGGGTGGTTCCGCATCGAACTTATTGGGAACTTATGGGCGATCGGCATTCGCGCGTTTCTCCATATCCCCGGCGAGACAGGCCGGATGGGGCATGAGGTTATGGTCCGGGCGAATTCGGAGAATGAGCGCCTCGAAGGTGACGCAAGCTCACCTTATTGGCGGCGGTCGCGCGTGGTCGTACGACTCCGGTTACATGTGCCTTTTCCGGGCGGGAAGCCGGCCGTCAGCCTTCCGCAGCAGGTCGGTGCTGGGGTCCGGAGGCCGGGGGTGACGGCGGGTGAGGGGCTCGCGGCCGGGGCGCGCCGCTTCGGGAAACAACCGCGAGCGCCGGAGAAGGGGCCGGCTGAATTGCTCCCGGCGATGGAAGAAGGTCCGCGGCGCCGCTTTGGGCGTGGTGCTCGCCTGGAGTGGATTTCCGGCCGGGCGCCGGGAATTTCCCGGCAGCCGCAGCCGGATGCGCGCTTACCGCGCTCATTTCCACCGGCTCGGTAGGACCGCATTCCTCTTCGCGCCCCCGATCACCACCACCCCAAGGGACGACCGACGGCGACCGGAGCGCAAGACGTCCCGTGGTGTGAGCGGTCCGCGCCTCCGAAGCTCCCTCAGCCGCCTGCCACGCGGTTGCGCAGGACGCGGCGCTGCTGCTCCAGTGCCACCAGCTCGCCGAACAGCTTGTTGTACTCCTGCGGCTCCTCCACCGGATTGAGCCGCTGGATCCGCGACTTCACCTGCGCGATGGCCCGATCGACCGGCATGGCCTCCACGGCCGTCAGGATGTCGCCGGCGTAGCGCTCCTCGGCGTGCGCGTCGGCGTGGATGGCCTCCACCGCGAAGCGGGTCACCAGCGCCCGCGCGCCCTCCTCGTGAGCGTGCTCCAGCAGCCGGTCCACCCACTCCCGCCCGCCGTGCCCGGCCGCCGCCAGCCCGCCGGCCGCGACGATGACCTTGTGCAGGACCACGTGGTCGGGAGCCGTGAACGCCTGCGCGTCGATCGCGTCGAAGCGCGGCCCCAGCAGCGCCGGACGCTGCACGGCCAGCTTGAGCAGTTCGCCCTCGACGCGCACGCTCGGATCCAGCGGCGCCGCCTTGGGCAGACGCTGACGGCGGCCCTGCTGGGCGCCGGACACCTCGCCGATGCGCTGCATGACGAACCGCTCGTCCATGAAGCCCAGCCACCGGTCCAGGTCGATCGCGTACCGCTTGCGCAGGCCCACGTCCTTGATCCCGGCCACGATCGGCGCGGCCGCGTCGAGGGCGGCGATCTTGCCCTCGTTGCTGCGCAGGTCGTAGCGGGAGATGGTGCTCCTGATCGCGAACTGGAACAGCGGCTCCCTGCTGGCGATCAGGTCCCGCACCGCCGCGTCGCCCTGCTTGATGCGCAGGTCGCACGGGTCGAGCCCGTCGCTCTGCACCGCGACGTACGTCTGCGTGACGAACTTCTGCTCATCGGCGAACGCCCGCAACGCCGCCTTCTGCCCGGCCGCGTCGCCGTCGAAGGTGAAGATGACCTCGCCCCGGAACTCGGCCTGGTCCAGCAGGAAACGGCGCAGGATCTTGATGTGCTCCTCGCCGAAGGAGGTGCCGCAGGTGGCCACCGCGGTCGGCACGCCGGCCAGGTGACAGGCCATCACGTCGGTGTATCCCTCGACGATCACGGCCTGCGCGCGCTTGGAGATCTCCCGCTTGGCAAGATCAATGCCATAAAGCACCTGGCTCTTCTTGTAAAGCGGCGAGTCAGGCGTATTCAGATATTTCGGGCCGTCGTCGGAATCGAGCAGCTTCCGCGCGCCGAACCCGATCACATCGCCCGTCGCGTCCCTGATCGGCCAGATCAGCCGCCCGCGGAACCGGTCGATCGGCCCGCGCCGCCCCTCCCTGGCCAGCCCGCCCTTGATCAACTCCTCCACGGTGAACCCGCGCCCCAGGAGATGGCGGCTCAGCGCCTCCCACTCGGCCGGCGCGTGACCCACCCCGAACGCCTCGGCGTCGGCCCGCTCGAAGCCCCGCTCCGACAGGAACCGCCGCCCGACCGACGCGTCGGGCGCCATGAGCTTGTCGGCGTAGAACTCGGCCGCCGCCCGGTGCGCCTCGATCAGCCGGGCCCGCTCGCCATGGTCCCGCTTGGGGACGTAACCGCCCTGCTCGTACTGCAGGTGGACGCCGGCCCGCTGCGCCAACCGCTCGACTGCCTCGGTGAACGTCAGGTGCTCGATCTTCTCGACGAACGTGATCACGTCGCCGCCCTCGCTGCAACCGAAGCAGAAGTACATTCCGCGCTCGGGGGTGACGTTGAAGGACGGGCTCTTCTCGTCGTGGAAGGGGCACAACCCCTTGAGGTTGCCACCTCCGGCGTTGCGCAACTGGATGTGCTCGCCGATCACATCGGCGATGGGGGAACGCTCGCGTACGAGCGCGATGTCGACGTCACGGATGCGGCCAGCCACGCCGGGAAGTCTATGCCGCCCCACTGACGGTTCGGTGCCCCAGTGGGTGTCCGCGGGCGGGTGAGCGGGGAGGAAGGCGGGGGTTACCTCCGGGCTGTGAAAGGGGGAAAGCGGCCTTGCGTGGTCCCCACGTCGGCTACAAAGGTAAAGGTTGTCGGTGGAAACGGTGACACAGGTGGAGATCATGCGATCGGGGCATATCAGTCGATGGACGGCCATCACGGGCGTCGTGCTGCTGACCGGTGCCTGTTCACAGGCCGCCGGGCAGGCGGGAGCCGGAGCCGAGTCCCCCGCCGCGCCCACGATCACGGGCACGCCGGTGGTCACCGCCACGATCCCGACGCCCGAGCACCAGGCGGCCGCGCAGCCGCCCAAGGGTGACGCCCCGACCAAGGTGCCGCCGCCGAAGTTGTCGAAGTACACCTACACCTTCCCGGTGAAGGGCTGTAAGACGACCTACCAGCGCAAGCTGCTCGTCCTGCCCAAGACGACCATCTGGGCCAAGCAGGGGTGCTCGTTCGTCGCGCCGGTCGATGGCGTGGTGGATGAGGTGAACGTGCGGAACAGGTGGTCGCCCTCCACGGACACGGGCGCCACGCGCGAGGGCAGGTTCGTCACGATCATCGGTGCGGACGGCGTGCGGTACCTCGGCGGTCATCTCGACTCGGTGGCCCGTGGGATCAAGCCGGGCGTCCGGGTCAAGGCCGGCCAGGCGCTGGGCCGGGTCGGCAGGTCGGGCAACGCCCGCGACACCGCTCCCAACCTCTACTTCGCGATCTCGTGGAAGACCGGCCCGGCCTTCTGGTGGGTACGCAGGGGGATGGTCAAGCCGTGGGACTACCTCGACGCCTGGCAGACGGGCAACCGTACGCTCTCCCCGAGGGATGAGACGCTGAAGCTGCGCGGGAAGCTCGGCGAGACGCCGGACTGCACGGTCCTGTGCGCCTCGAAACAGCCGCGGCGGCCCCAGCCGAGCACGACCACCCCGAAGCCCAGGCAGGCCAGGGACGGCGGGATCACCACCCTCAACCCGACGACAGCTCCTTTTGGTCCACCGTGACGCCCGACGTGATGAGCTCCTGGATGTCGTCCACGACGTCCCAGACGTTGACGTTCATGCCCGCGACGACGCGCCCGCCGCGCAGCCAGTAGGCGATGAACTCCATGCTCTCGGGGTCGCCGCGGTAGACGATCTCGTCGTGGCCCTCGATGTCGCCGGAGAACTCCATGCCCAGTTCGTACTGGTCGGTGTAGAAGTACGGGAGCCGGTCGTAGGACATCTCCCGGCCGAGCATGGACCTGGCCGCGGCCGGGCCGCCGTGCAGGGCGTTGGCCCAGTGTTCGACGCGGATGTGGCGGCCGTACAGGGGGTGGAAGAACTCGGCCACGTCGCCGGCGGCGTACACGTCGGGGTGCGAGGTGCGCAGGGCGGCGTCGGTGCGGATGCCCTGGCCGACGTCGAGGCCGGCGTCGCGGGCAAGCCCGACCTCGGGCGCGGCGCCGATGCCGGCGACGACGAGGTCGGCGGTGAGCCGTTCGCCGGAGCTGAGCCGCACGCCGGTCCCGGTTACTTCCGCGGCGGCGGTGCCGAAACGCAGGTCCACGCCCTTGCTCGCGTGCAGGCGGGCGAACAGCCCGCCGAGTTCGGGGCCGAGCGCACGGTTGAGCGCGGTGGGCTCGGGCTCGACGACCGTCACCTCACAGCCGGCCTGCCTGGCCGCCGCCGCGGTCTCCAGGCCGATCCAGGACGCGCCGACGACCAGCACGGAGCCGGCCTGCGCGAAGCGCCGCCCGAGCGCCTCGCTGTCCTCGACGGTACGCAGGTAGTGGGCGGGTCCCGGCAGGCGTCTGGGCACGGCGCCGGTCGCTATGAGCAGTTTGTCGTACGGCTGGCGCGACCCGTCCCCGAGCCGGACCAGGTGGTGCCGCGGCTCTATGCGGGTGACCCGGATGCCGAGCCGGAGATCCACACCGTTGCCCGCGTACCAGCCGGGGGCGTGGACGAAGATCTTCTCTCGTTCGCTCTTGCCCTGGAGGTAGTCCTTGGACAGGGGCGGTCTCTCATAGGGCCGTTCGCTCTCCGCGCCGATCAGCACGATCTCGCCGTCGAAGCCCTCCTCGCGCAACGTCTGCGCGGCCTTCGCCCCGGCCAGTCCGGCGCCGACGATCACATATGTGGCCATGGGCGCAGTATGCGCCCGCCGGGGTCTTCGGGAAAGCGGGTTGTGCCAGGCGACCTGGCTCGTTACGAACCTCTGGCACCGCAAGCCGGCGGCCCTTGGACGTCACGGGTCGGCGGGCCACAGGCGTCACGCACGGGTCGGCGGGCCTCACGGCGTCACGGGTCGGCGGGCTTCAGGCGTCACGGATCAGCGGGAGAGTGCGCGGTGCCAGGCCACCGCCGAGGTGTCGGTGAGTGAGGCGATCTGGTCGATCACCACGCGTACGCGGGCGGCGTCGTTCGCGGCCTCCAGGAACGCGGGCCGGAAGGCGGGCTCCAGCGTGCCGGGGGCGCCCAGCATGGTCACGGAGGCCAGTTCGGCGATCAGCTCGCGCTGCCTGGCCTGGTTGGCGTTGTGGCCCTCGGTGGTCATCACGTAGTGCGCGGTGACGCCCTTGAGCAGCGCGCACTCCAGCCTGGTGGCGTGCGGCACGACGAGGTCGGTGCGGTGGCGGGAGCCGTGCGCCTCCTCCAGGGTGGCGGCCTGCGCCGAACGGCAGAAGCGGCCGATGAGCCCGCTGGTGAGCGCCTTGAGCCCGGCCAGGTCGGCGATCGTGGCCTCGAAGCTGCGCGGCCAGAGCGGGTCGGCGATCAGTTTGGTGAAGACCTCCGCCAGCTCGCCCGGGTCGGCGCCGGGGGCGTACCAGGTGCGGGTGATCTCGCAGACGGCGGCGCGCTCGACGGGTGAGCGCAGGGCCTCGGGGGTGACGTGGCCCAGGTGCAGGGCGTCCTCAAGATCGTGTACGGAGTAGGCGACGTCGTCGGCCCAGTCCATGATCTGTGCCTCGAAGCTCACCCTGCCCTCCGGCGCGCCCCGCCTGATCCACTCGAACACCGGCAGGTCGTCGTCGTACACGCCGAACTTGGGCGACTTGTCGCACGTCCACGGGTACTTGATGGAGGCGTCCAGGGCGGCGCGGGTCAGGTTGAGCCCGGCGCTGTGCCCGTCCTCGGTGAGCACCTTGGCCTCCAGCCTGGTCAGCAGGCGCAGGCTCTGGGCGTTGCCCTCGAAGCCGCCGCACGAGTCGGCCAGCTCGTTGAGCGCCATCTCGCCGTTGTGACCGAACGGCGGGTGCCCCAGGTCGTGGGCCAGGCAGGCGGTCTCCACCAGGTCGGGGTCCACGCCGAGGGTGGCGCCCATCTCCCTGCCCACCTGGGCGCATTCGAGAGAGTGCGTCAGCCGGGTGCGCGGGATGTGCTGGCCGCCGCCGAACGTCTCTCCCGGCCCGACGACCTGCGTCTTGGCGGCCAGCCTGCGCAGAGCGGCGCTGTGCAGCACGCGTGCCCTGTCGCGTTCGAAGGCGCCGCGTTCGAACGCGGCGCCTTCCGGATTGCCGGGAAGTTCCGGAGCCCAACGCTCTTGGTCATGCTCGTCGTAATACGGCATCGGTGAAGTGATTTTATCCAGTTTCATGTCTCCGCTAGTGTCGAGCCTCGCGAGATACCATTCCCCGGGAGCCCTTCCCCATGACGACAGCGTTCCGAGCAGTGCTGGCCTTTACCCTGCTCGCCGGCTTCTACGTGCTGGTGGGCCTCTTCGTGGCCGCCGCGATCTTCCTCGACGTCATGCTCCTCGTCGACTTCCACGCCAACACGATCAAGTTCGCGGTCGTGCTCACGCTGGCCGCCGCCGCACTCGTCCGCGCGCTGGTCATGGTCAGCCGCCGGCAGGATGGTGAGCAGCCCGGCGTGCCCGTCGGGCGCGAGCACGAGCCGGTGTTGTGGCAGACGGTGCAGGAGCTGGCCCAGCGGGTACGCACCGCGCCGCCGGACGAGATCCGGCTGGTCGCCGAGGTGAACGCGGCCGTCTCCGAGGACACGCGGTTCCTCGGGCTGCGGGCGACGCGGCGGCGCATGTTCATCGGCCTGCCGCTGCTGCAGACGCTCACCGTGGACGAGATGCGCTCGGTGCTCGGGCACGAGCTCGGCCACTACAGCGGCGCGCACACGCGGCTGGGCGCGCCGGTCTACCGGGGCCGGGTCTCGCTCATCGCCACCGTCCAGGGCCTGCACAACCATCCGTTCATCCAGCGCCTGTTCACCTGGTACACCAAGCTCTACCTGCGGATCTCGCAGGCCGTCTCGCGCAAGCAGGAGCTGGAGGCCGACCAGCTGGCCGTCGCGATCGGCGGACGGCAGGCCATGTCGGGCGCCCTGCGCAAGATCCACGCCACCGCGACAGGCTGGGACCTGTACGTCAACAACTACCTGGTGCTGACCGGCACGGGCGGCTTCAGGCCGGCCACCGTGTTCGGCGGCTTCCACGCGCTCATGAGCGACCCCGACCGCCAGGCCGAGCTCATGAAGCTGGGCGAGGAGCCCGAGGAGGTCTCCCCCTACGACTCGCACCCGAGCCTGGCCGAGCGCCTGACCGCGATCGAGCACCTGCCCGAGCCGCAGCAGGTGCCCGACCCGCGCTCGGCCCTGACGCTGCTGGTCGATCCCAACGTGGCGGTGCAGGCGGTGGAGCAGTCGATGTGGACGCCGGACGCGCTGCGGAACCTGCGGCCGGTGTCGTGGGAGGAACTGGTCGCGCGCGGCATGTACGCCGGCCGCAACGCCGAGGCCCTGCGTGACCTGGCGACGGCCGGGCAGCAGGTGATGGGGGCCGCGCAGCCGTACCTGGACGCGGCGTTCGAGGCGATCGGGCGGGGACGGCAGGCGGAGCTGGAGGCCAAGCTGCTGGAGCAGGGCTGGAACCCGTCGCCGACGCTGCTGGCCGGGGTGCTGGGGCAGGCGCTGGAGGCGGTGCTGATCCAGCTCGGCCAGGCCAAGTGGACGTTGTCGTGGTCGGGGCCCGCGCGGCTGCTGTTCGACGACGGGGAGGAGGTCGCGCTGTCGGAGTACGCGGCCCAGGTGGCGGCCGATCCGGCGGCGGTGGCGGGGCTGCGGCGGTGGCTGGGTGATCATGGCATGCGGCACGACTACGTACCGATCGAGGAGCCCAGCCCGGCCGCGCTGAACTGAACACGGCCGTGTTGAGCTGAGCCCTTCTTTCAGCGCAGGGCCTGTTCCAGTTCCTCCCTGTGCCGCGCGACCCAGTCGTGCGCGGCGCGTACCTGCTCGACCACGCCGTCCGCGCGCAACCTGACCGCGTGTGGCATCCCCGCCTCCGCGTCCGCCTCGATGCCGCGCCTGCAGCGGTCCTGCCACCACAGGACGGTGTCCACCAGTTCGCCCCGGTCGGCGGCCGGCCCGTAGGCGTCGCAGATCACCCGCATCCTGCGGGCCGCCGTGCCGGGTTCCGCGCCCGGACCCAGGCCGGCGTACTGCCAGCAGACGTGCGCCACGTCGTGGATCCGCCGCCCCGGCCCCGCGAGGTCCCAGTCGATGAACGCCACGGGCCGCAGCCCCGCGCCGTCGTCGCGGTAGACGGTGTTCTTCGGTGACAGGTCGTTGTGGCAGGCGACCTCGGCGTCCCCGGCCAGCGGGGTGCCGGCGGTCAGGTCGTGGAACCGCCGTACCAGCTCCGCCGCCAGGGCCAGGCTCTCGTCCGAGGTGACGCCGTCCGGCTGGGCCTCCTCCCAGGCCACGTGCCCCTCCACGTACGTCAGGATCTCGCGTCCCTGATCGTCGAGGCCGAGGAAGCGCGGCGCGCCCGGCCAGCCGTGCCGCTCGAACAGGCGCAGCAACGCATGGACGTACGCGGCGCCCGGGGCGGGTGGGCGGCGGACGGTGTCGCCGACGCGGATGACGGCGTTCACGAAACCGCCGGGGAGAGGTGTCTCGGACATGTGGTCCAGCTTGCCGGACGGCCGCCGCACGCGAAGCCCGGGCGTCATCCCCGACTTGAGAGTTCTGGCCGTTCTCAGCGGGAAGTTCCTGGTCAAAGTCTCAAATAGCACTTCAATGAGACGATTGAAGGCAGGAAATCAGCGAGAAAGAGGTTCCGCATGACCGAGAAGGACATCATCGAGTTCGTGAGCGGCCTGGCCGAAACCATCGCCTTCACCGCGGGGCCGGACGGCGAGGCCCCGGAGGTGGCGTGGGGGGACACGTTCATCTTCTACGCCCCGGAGGGCCGGGTGCCCACCGACGGGCGCCTGCCGTACGCGACGATCGTGACCAAGGACTACGACGGGTTCGACACCGCCTCCGACCTCAACCGGCCCGGCGTCTTCCGGCTGAACGTGGCCGTCGGCCGGGAGGTGTTCGAGCGGCTCATCGGCCACCCGCCCGCGGCCCACGCCGAGCACCACGACGGCACCGACTACCGCGTGATCAACCAGGTCATTCCCAACCCGCTGTACTTCAAGCAGGGATGGATCTCCATCCTGAACCCGGGCGAGGACGAGGAGAGCGTGCGACGTACCCGGACCCTCCTGAGCGACGCGCACGAGCGCGCCGCCAAGCGCCACCGGCCGCGTCCGGCCAAGTGATCCTCCCCGTGGCCGTTTCCCGAACGGCCTTGCCAGCCTGCGATGCGTGGTCATACGGTCACCCTTAGCATTCGCCCGGCTGGAGGAGGCGCTGTGAGCAGGCACGACGGCGGGACCCGGCGAGGCTCACAGACGCTTCCGCACATTGCCTGGCGGCTGGAGGCGATGATCGCGGCCATCACGGAGCGGCGTGCCCCCGCCGCCGGCGCGATCCTGCGGGCCCTGCGGAAGGTTCCGCGCCACTGGTTCGTGCCCTCGCTCGGCCTCGCGCTCGGCGAGGACGGCTGCGCCGTGCCGATCGACCGCGACCGCGATCCGCCGGCCTGGTGGGACGCCGTCTACTCCGGCAAGCCGATCGCCACCCCGCTCGGCGCGTACGGCACCTCCTACACCTGCGTCAACCCGGCCCCCAGTGCCGCCGTCGACCTGCTCGAACTCCTCGACCCGCGCCCCGGGGACCGCGTGCTCGAAGTGGGCACGGGCAGCGGGTGGATCACCGCGCTGCTGTGCCGGCTGGCCGGCGAGCCGGGGCGCGTGACGTCGGTGGAGGAGGACGTCCGGGTGGCGGAGGCGGCCGCCAGGAATCTGGCCGCCGCCGGGGTGCGCCCGAACCTGGTCATCGACGACCGTCTGCGCGGGTGTCCCGAGCGGGGCCCGTACGACCGGGTGCTCGCGCCGTCCACGACGCCCGGGGAGTGGATCGGGCAGACGCGGCCCGGAGCGGTGATCGTCGCGGGCAGCGGGCGGGCCGTGCGGCTCGTGGTGACGGCCGGTCACAATGATGGGCACCTTAGGTAGTGGTTTAACTACTTTCCGCCATAGCCCCTGTATGGGAGGTTGAAGCGAAGCGAAAAGCCCGCTTACCAGAAAGGGGAAGGACATGGTTCACAACGAGCAGCAGCCCGTCTCGTACGAGCCTCCGTTCGTGGCCGAGGTCGGTGGGTTCGGTGAGCTCACGCGGGGCTGGGGCTGGGACGTGCCGGACTTCTTCGACTACATGGACATCTGGTAGAGCGGAGGCCCGGTGCGGAAGCTGAGCGGCGAGGAGTTCGCGGTGCTGCCCGACGGCGCCGCGGCGCGGACCGTCGCTGACGCGCTGGGTGGCGCGGTGGTGCTGGACCACCCGTCCGGCCGTCCGTGTCTGCTGAGCGCCTCCCCCGATGAGGTGGTGCACGCGCGGGCGGGCCGCGCCCGGCTGGCGGTGATCGGCTTCTGCCCGGTCACCGCCGGTCGGCTCCGGGAACTGGCCGCGGGCCTGCGCTGCCTGCGGGACGCCGACGCGGTGGCCGCGGCGTTGCCCGGCAGTTTCCATCTGGTCGCCGTGGTGGACGGGCGGGTCCGGGTGCAGGGCACCGCTTCGGGGATGCGGCGGGTGTACTACGCGCGGGCGCGCGGGCGAATCGTGGTCGCCTCCAACCGCGCCGCGCTGCTCGCGGAGCTGACCGGGGCGGGGCTCGACGACGACGCGCTGGCGGTGCGGCTGCTGGCCCGGGTTCCGCCGGTGCTGGCCGGGCCGCTGTGGGAGGGGGTCTCGTCGGTGCCCGCCGGCGACGCGATCCACCTGGATGCCTGCGGGGCTCGGGCGCGTACCTGGTGGCGGGCGCCGCAGGCCGGTCTGACGTTGCGGGAAGGGGCGCCCGCGGTGGCGGCGGCCCTGGAGTCGGCCGTGGCGGCCCGGGTGGGTGACGGGGCCGTGGTCGCCAGCGACCTGTCCGGCGGGCTGGATTCGACGCCCGTGAGCTTCCTGGCCTCGGCCGCGGCGGGGAGGCGGTCGGCGAAGCTGGTGACGTTCGGGCTCGGGGCGGACGATCCCGCGCAGGATGACAAGGAGTGGGCCACGCTGGCGCAGGCGTACCTGCCGGGTGAGCACGTGGTGGTCCACCCCTGCGAGTTGCCCGGCTGGTTCGCCGGAGTGGCCGAGCCCGTGGTCGGGCTGGATGAGCCGATGCGGTGGCTGCGGGCTCTGGGGCGCGCGCAGGCCACCGCGGCGCTGCTGGCCGAGCGGGGGGCGGCCGTGCATCTGACCGGGCACGGGGGCGACGAGGTCACCCTGCTGCCCGGTTGTTACCTGCATGACCTGGCGCGCCGCCATCCTGCGGCGCTCTGGCCCCATCTGCGGGAGCGGCGGGCCAGGACCCGGTGGCCGCTGACGGCCTGCGTCAGGGAGCTGGCCGATCGGCGTCCCTATGCCGCCTGGCTGGCCGGCCAGTCCGCGCTCCTCACCCGGGGGCCGGCTTCTCCTGATTTCGGGTGGGAGCCGCCGCTGCGTCTGCCCTCCTGGGCGACCCCGGCCGTCGCGGACGCGGTCCGCCGCCGGATCTCGGCCGCCTCCCGCGAGCCCTGCTCCCCCGTACGCGCCCAGCACCAGGCCCTGTCGAACGCCCGCGGCACCGCGGCCACCGTCCAGGGGCTGCAGACGTTGACCGCCCGCGCCGGCGCCGCCGTGCACGCCCCCTTCCTCGACGACCACGTCATCGCCGCCTGCCTGGCCGTCCGGCTGGACCAGCGGGCCGCGCCGGGGGTCTACAAGCCGCTCATGCTCGCCGCGATGCGGCCGGTCATGCCGCCCGAGTGCCTGCGGCGTACCACCAAGGGGGCGTTCTCGGCCGGCTTCTACCAGGGGTTGCGCCGCCATCGCGATCAGCTTCTGGCGTTGCTCGACGGGTCGCTGCTGGTGCGGCGCGGGCTGGCCGACGCGGACGCGCTGCGCCGGGCCTGCGCGCACGATCCGCCCGACGCCGGGCCGAGCATGCTGGCCCTGGACGTGTTCATCGCCGCCGAGAACTGGCTGCGTGCCCTGCCCTTGAGCGGAGGTGCCCGTGCGACTGCGTGAGGAGGTCACCCTCACCCCGATCGGTGCGGAGTGGGCGGTGCTGCTGGATGAGCGTAAGGGGCGTTATTACCAGCTCAATCCCACGGCGTACGCGTTGTTGCGGCTGCTGCTCGACGGCGCGGCCCCCGAGCAGGCCGCCGCGCGACTGGTCGACTGGTGCCCGGACGCGGCCGGCCGGGCCGAGCGGGACACGGCGGGGCTGGTCGCGTACCTGACCGGCGCCGGGCTGTTGTGGGACGAGGGATGAGCAGGTGGGAGTGCGGATGAGTGTGCCGTTCACGTCTGAGCCGCGGCCCAGGGTGGCCTGGTATCGGCGGCCCGCCGTCTGGGTGGTCGTCGGGATCGCGCATCTGCTCGCCCGCGAGCCCCCGTCACGCATCCGCGCCGCGCTCACGCTGGCCCGGCGCGGCGCCCGTCCCGCCACCGCCGGTCAGGCCAAGACCGCGCGGGACGCGGTGGTCGCGGTGAGCGTGTCCTGCGCGGGCGAGGGCTGCCTGCCGCGCTCGATCGCCGCGGCGCTGTTGTGCAGGCTGTGGTACGGGGCGTGGCCGACGTGGCGCACGGGGGTACGGCTGCATCCGTTCGCCGCGCACGCGTGGATCGAGGCCGACGGCCACCCGATCGGCGAGCCGCCCGCCCGCTACGAGCCCACCCTCACCGTCCCACCCGCCTACCATTACTGAGGACTCCCTCGTTATTGCGGCGACATATAGCCCTTTTGCGCCATATTCACCGGATCCCTCTTGACTTAATTCGCATGGACTCCATGATTAGTCGCAAGCCAGACACCCCTCAGCCGGCTTGCCTAGGAGCCCCATGCCCAAGCTCGCACGCAGCCTCACCCTCCTGCTCGCCCTCCTCTGCGGGTCGATCCTGTTCTCCCCGCTACCGGCGTCGGCCGCCATCACCGGCCAGTCGGCCACGAACACGGCGACCACGGTGACGTACCGGTTCGCCTACACCGGCAGCCCCGCACACACCCGCACCTACGTCGACACCGACCGCAACCCCGCGACCGGCTTCGCCCAGGGCGGCGTGGGCGCGGACTTCTTACTGGAGAACGCCTCCCTCTACCGCCACAACGGCGGCGGCTGGAACTGGACGCCGGTGCGCTCGGTCACCCACTCCGCCACCGGCGGCACCGCGACGTGGACGCTCCCGCGGGCGGACCTCGGCGAGGGCGCCACGCCGAACGACGCCGACCTCGTCTTCCAGGTCGAGTCCCCGCTGGAGACCTCCGCCAAGTACACGCACGTCTACAGCGGCGGGAACGGGGGCGGCGGCTCCGTCACGTACACGCCCACGACCGCCGACTTCGCCAACCCCGAGCGCGGCCTCTACCACCACACCGGAGACTGCGACAAGAACGACTTCTCCCTCGAAACCCTGCGCGGCTACCGCACCAGCCAGAACATCTCGCTGGTGATGTGCGTGTTCTACCTGGCCGAGTACAAGACCACCGCGATCGGCCAGGCCGCGCTGGCGCAGTTGCAACAGCAGCTCGACACCGTACGGGCGGCGGGCCTGAAGATGGTCCTGCGCTTCGCCTACACCACCTCCACCGACGGGGCCGACGCCACCAAGGACCGCGTCCTGGCCCACCTGGACCAGCTCGCCCCCTACCTGAACGCGCACAAGGACGTCATCTACGTCATGCAGGCCGGGTTCATCGGAGCGTGGGGCGAGTGGTACTACACCCAGAACTTCGGCAACGCCGGCACCGTCACGGCGGCGGACTGGGCCAACAGGAAGGCCGTGGTGGACAAGCTCCTCAGCGTGCTGCCCTCGACCCGGATGGCGCAGCTGCGCACGCCGAAGTTCAAGCGCACGATGTACTCCACCAGCCCCGTCACCGCAGGCCAGGCCCACGGCGGCTCGTCGGTGGCGCGCCTTGGGCACCACAACGACTGCTTCCTGGCCAGCCCGGACGACTTCGGCACCTACGAGAACGCGGCCGTGGAATACCCGTACCTGGAGGCCGAGACGCAGTACGTGGCCATGGGCGGCGAGACGTGCAACCCCAACCCGCCGCGCTCGGACTGCCCGACCGCCAAGGACGAGCTGTCGCGCTTCCACTACTCCTACCTGAACACCGACTACCACACTGGCGTGCTCGCGAGCTGGAACACCGGCGGCTGCCTGGCGGAGATCACCCGCAACCTCGGCTACCGCTTCACCCTGCAGAACGGCACCTACCCGGCCACGGCGACACGCGGGGGCGCCCTGCCGATCAGCTTCACCCTCAGGAACGACGGCTACGCCTCCCCCTTCAACCCGCGCGGCCTTGAGCTGGTCCTGCGCAACACCTCCACCTCGGCGCTGCACCGCCTGCCGCTGTCCGCCGATCCGCGCAAGTGGCAGGCGGGCGCCACCAAGACGGTCACCCAGACACTCACCGTGCCCACGTCCGTCCCCGCCGGCACCTACGACCTCCTGCTCAACCTGCCCGACCCACTGCTGCCTTCGCGGGCCGAGTACTCGATCCGGCTCGCCAACGAGAACACCTGGGACGCGGGCACCGGCATGAACCGCCTCCTGCACACGCTCACCATCAACTGACCCCTCCCACCCGGCCCGCCGCTCCCGGGCGGCGGGCCATCACCAGGAGTTGGAAGGAGCGGTCCACAGCCGGTCCGCGGGCATCACATAAAGCCTGTCGTCGTGCCTGAACGACTGCTGACCCAGGTTGAGCAGGACACCACCCACGAAGTCGGCGCCGAGCTTGTCCCTGAGCAGGCGGAGACCGCGAAAGTCGGCTTCCTCGATCGAGGATTTCGCCTTGACCTCGACGCCGACGACCTCACCCTCGCTCGACTCGATCACGAGGTCCACCTCGTGCTGCTGACGGGTTCGAAAGTGGCTGAACTGCACCACGGATTCGGCCCACCCCGCTTGCTTGATCAACTCATTGACCACGAACGTTTCGACCACCTTGCCGAACTCGGTCAGCGTCGCCGGGTCACGGCGATTGAGCTTTCTCTGGCTGACACCGAGAAGATGTGCGGCAAGCCCGCTGTCGATGAGGTGGACCTTCGGCGTTCTGCTCACCTTGCCGCTCAGGGTACGGCCGTAGGATTCGAGCCGATGCGCGAGGAAGACGGACTCCAGCAATGTGATGTAGTCACCGACCATGCGCTGATCGAGCCCTACCTGCCGCGCGATGTCCGCGGCGCTCACGGTGCTCGTGGTGCGCGCGGCGAGGTGACGCAGGATGAGTGGCAGAACGTGACGCTGTCTGACCTTCCTTATCTCCAGCACGTCACGGTCGATCACCATGTCGACGAAATCCTTGAACCAGCGACCGCGTTCGGCATCCGGCAGCTCCAAAGCCATGGGAAACCCGCCGGCGAGGATCATGCCAGGATCGTCCGGTGGGTTAAATCGTTTGACGGGGTGGGCCGGTGATCGGGAGGATCGGCTTTCGTGCGGATCGAGTTCTCAAGATTCACCCCCGACGAGGCGGACGCGCTGGTCGAGTTCCTGCTCAGCGATCCATGGCCCTTCCATGCGGGCGTCCAGCAGGAGGAGGCCATCCGGCGGCGCGTCGCCGACGGGGTCTACGACGACGAGGAGAACCGGACGTTCTGGTTGCTGGCCGACGGGGAACGGGCCGGGCTGGTACGCCTGATGGACCTCACCGAGCCGACGCCCATGTTCGACCTGCGCATCCGGAGCGAATGGCGCGGCCGGGGGCTGGGGACGGCGGCCGTCAGATGGCTGACCTCCCACCTCTTCGAGGAATACCCCGAGGTGACGCGGATCGAGGGCAACACCCGGCAGGACAACCGGGCGATGCGGGCCGTCTTCCGCCGGTGCGGGTATGCGAAGGAGTCCCACTACCGGGATGCCTGGCCTTCGCCGGACGGAACGGTGTACGACTCGGTCGGCTACGCGATCCTGCGACGCGACTGGCTCACCGGGACGGTCACGGTTCCCGATTGGAACGACGAGGCCGAGCCTGCCGGTCAGTCATCGGGGAAAGAGAAGTAGAGCCAGTCGCTGTAGAACGAGGCGAAGTGGTTCTCCCAGTCGGCGCGGACGGATGCGAGCCACTGGTCGTTCTCACCGGCCAGGGCCGCTTCGGCCTGCGCCACGGCATCCGGGATGTCATGGGCGACCAGGCCGCGTACCGCCTCCTCAGCATCGTCGCCGCCCAGTGAGACGATCTCACCGGTCTCCAGCAGGAAATACTTCCCCTGCTGCTTGCTCAGGTGGGTCATGGTCTTGTCGGCGCATTCGGTGAAGGCGCCGCCCTCAAGCCCTTGACCCACCACTCGGAGGAGGGCGCCGAGCAGTTCCACGCCACCGGTGAAGTCCGCGGCGATGCAGACGGGTGCGTTCCAGATCATCGAGGGAACGACGGACGTCCCGCGTCCCACCAGCAGTTTGTGGGCGAGCGGGATGCTCCAGTTGTGTTCGGAGATGCACCGCACCGGCTTCGGAGTGACCTCCGTGGTGGGCAGCGAGTCGGCGCTGTAGAGGTAGGAGCGGTTAGCCATGGCGGCGACCCTAGCAACGGACACCGACGCTTTGCCGCGCGACCCGTTCGGCCAGCCTCGCACCGGCCACCACGAGGGCGCCCTGTTCGTGGCGCGACGAGGTCGTCAGGCGGCTTGAGGAGTTCGCTGCCGGTGTGGCCGGAGCTCAGCGCACGAAGGTCGCCATGCGTACGAAACCGCGAAACCCCACCGACTCGTAGGTCCTGCGCGCCATGGGATGGGGCCGTCGTCACCCCGGGGCGCGCCCAGCCAGTCGAGCTCCGCGCGTGCCGGGACGCTGCGCCCACGCGACGACCTGACCGTCGTGCTCCCACAACGACGTGGGCCACTCCGGCTCCCTGCCGACGTGCTGGAAGCGGGACCAGGCCAGGTCTCCGATGTGCCAGCGGCTCCCGGGCGACCAGAGCCGCCGGGTCAGGCCCTGCATCGCACGCAGGTCGCCGGGGCCTTCATAGTCGCGCCGTCTCAGCCGGCGAATCCTACTGTCCTCAGTGCCACCGGCTGATCAGTCCATGTCGATGTCGTCGAGGATGCGGAGCAGGCGGGACAGGACACGCAGGCAGGCGTCGATCTCGGCCTCGGTCAGGTCGCCGCCCACCTGGCGCAGCACCCTGCGCTCACGTTCCCTTACGGCGTCGATGGCCGCCCGGCCCTCTCCGGTGAGCCGGATGAGCGAGGACCTCTTGTGCGCCGGGTTGGCGGTGAACTCGACCAGCCCGCGCTCGGCCGCGTCGTTGACCATGCGCTGGACGAACTGACGGCTCAGCGCCTGGGCCCGGCCCATCTGCGGGACGGTCATCGGGCCCTCTTCGCGGAGCAGGTTGAGCACGGCCCGCACCCCGACCGACAGCCCTTCGATGGGAGCGTCCAACTCGACCTTGCGCAGGGAACGCCGGTACAGCGGCCCCACCAGGTCGAACACCTCGGTCAGCCGGTCGGTCAGCTCTTCGCTCTCGCCCATCGCTCCATCATGACACCTAGGTTGTCATACTCGCGCAAAGATGACACCTTAGTTGTCATGAAAAATCTGTTCTGGATCGATCGCGGCACCGGCCGCCCACTCGTACTGCTGCATGGCGGGTTCCTGGATCACGGCATGTGGGAGGACCAGATTCCGGTCCTCGCCGCCCGGCACCGGGTCATCGCGCCCGACTCGCGCGGCCACGGCCGCTCCGCCAACGCCACCGAGCCGTTCCGGCTCTGCGACGATCTCGCCGCGCTGCTGCGGCACCTGGACACCGGGCCCGCGATCCTCGTCGGGGTCTCCATGGGGGCGGGGACCGCGGTCGACACGGCGCTGGAGCATCCGGACCTGGTCAGCGCCGTGGTCGTGACGGGAGCCGGGGCCAGTGAGCCGTATTTCGAGGACGCCTGGACCAAGCAGGCGCTGGCCACGTGGCACGGAGCCATGGCCGTCGGCGATCTGGAGGCTTCCGTGGAGGCGTTCACGGTGCTCGGCATGGGGCCGCGTCGCGACCTTGACGATCTCGACCCCATCGTCGTGAGCCGGGTGATGCGGATGGCCAGGAGCACGATGTCGAAGCACTCCGTCGGCGAGGCCGATCACCATGTGCCGGTGACCGGCCCGTGGGAACGGATCTCGTCGATCCGGGTGCCGGTGCTGGCCATCCACGGGGGCGCCGATTCGCCTGATCACATCGAGATGGCGGAACGGCTCGTACGGGCCGTGGATGACGGGCGTTCTGTGACGGTTGACGGGACCGGCCACTATCCGAACATGGAACGGCCCGAGGTCTACGACAAGGTGCTGCGGGAGTTCCTGGACACCCTCATCACATGAGGGTGTAGTCCTGCAGCGTCGGCGGCCAGTACGCCTCCTCTCCCTCCATGGCCCCCGGCTCGTAGGTGTGCAGTTCCAGCGAGAGGTCGTCGGCGCACCAGTAGGGCGCGAGGTCGGGCGCGTCCTTCCCGCACCACAACTGCCGGTCCCGCTGGATCACGTAGGCGAAGTAGGCGTAGGACTCGATGCTCCGGTGGGTGACGCGGGTGGTCTCCAGGTCCTCGTGCACCTCGTGGACCAGGCCGGTGGCGCCGTCCAGGAAGAGGTACCAGGTGTGCAGGTCGTCGACCGCGAAGACGGCGGCGACGTCGCAGGGCAGGGCGGCGCGCAGTTCCTCCACCGCGTCGCCGGACTCGGCGACGGACACGGTGAAGCGTCCCTCGTCCTGCGTCCAGTCGGCGCCCTGCACGCCCTGCGCGGGCAGGCCCACCTCGGTCAGGAAACGGCGGGTCGGCTCGTGGGTGATCGCGGGATGCAGTTCGCCGGGGGCCGTCCGGATGACGCCGGCCTCGCCGTACAGGCTCTCCAGCAGTTCACGGGTGACGGCGACCGCCGGCCGCCGCAGCGGTAGCGGCTCGATCGCCTCCCGCTCGCCGCCGCCTCCGACTCGCTCGTGCGCGGCCAGATACGTCTGTACGTACGACGGATGCGGCAACTCCTCCGAAACCGGCCAGCCGCGTACGACGGCCACCAGTTCGCGGTGCGCCTCGGTGGGCGGGGCGACGGCCTCGGCCAGGGCGGGCAGGCCCACGGCGTACGCGGGCACACCGGGCTCGGCGAGCGGCAGCAGAGCGGCGGCCTCCTCGACGGCCCGGGCCGCCGCGTCCGGATCGTCGCGGTGCCGGCCGCAATGCAACAACCGCCAGGTGTACGGGCCGATCGGGGCAAAGGTGAGCGCCAGCGTGCCGACGGCGGCGCGGGCGGCCGGCGACACACCGTCCAGCCAGGCGCGGGCCACGCGCTCGGCAAGAGGCAGGCCGGGGCCAGGATCGGCGCCCCTGGCGCGGGCGGCGACGGCGGCGGGCGCCGGGGAGGGGTAGAGCTGGTGCGCGCCGAAGGGAGAGCCGTTCCCGGCGAGCTCGGCCTCGTACCAGCGGGTGAAGGCGGCCCGGTCGGTGCAGCGCGGATCGTCCAGGTCCAGCACGAAGACCGGCTCTTCCGGCGCCTCCCGCAGGACGGCGGCGGCGTCCTCGCATTCCACGAGCAGACGGACGCGCCGGTCGGCGGCCAGCGGGCGGACCAACCCGGCGAGAACGGCTTCGGGGTCGGCGCCGCGGTGCGGGTCCGCGATCGTGATCAGCAGGTCCCGGCCGAGGCCGGTCAGGTCGTCACCCTGACGCGGGGACCTCCCGGCATCGATCTTGAGCTGGCGGGCCAGATCACGCACGGCCTCCGCCACGCTCAGGCCGCGCAGGCAGGCGGCGGCCTCCGTCGCCTCGGTGCCCGGCGGGTTGTAGGCGTCGTAGCCCGACCAGTAGCCCGCGTCGGAGTTGGTGAACCAGGCCAGCAGGTGGGTCTTGCCCGAGCCCGGCGAGCCGGTGACGACGCAGATCCGCGGCCCGTGCGGGTCCTCGTGCCAGCGCAGCAACGCCTGGGCGGCGGGCGCGCGACCGGCCGTGACCTCGCGGCGGATACCGGCCTCCGGCCGCTGCTCCGCCCAGGCGGGCAGGTCGCCGGCGAGATAGTCGGGCACCGCGGGCACTTCGCTGCGAACCCGCAGCCCTTGGACGGCCTCGCGGGCGAGCCGCCCGGCAGCCGCGTGGTGCTCGGCCATCCGCGCCGCGGTGCCCGCCCACGCCGCGCGTACCTCCTGCACACAAGGTCTGTCCTTGTGACGGATCAGGCGCATGGTGTTGTCACCGCCGTGCCCGTCGGCCAGATCGCGCAGCCCCTGGAAGAACTCCCGCTGGCCGGCGCGTAACTCCAGAACCAGGTCACGCAGTTCCCCCGCCTGGGGGTGGTCGTGCAGTTCGGCCAGCACCCCGTCGAAGCCGGCCGATCGCAGGTCCGGCCAGGGCAGCCCGACGACGCGGAAGGCGGTGTGGAGGTCCGGGGGCAGGTCGCGTGGCAGATCCATGATCTCGGAAGCTTAGCGGCCGGCGATCAGGGCGTTCGCAGGGCGTGATGACATGGGGCACAACGACGGCGAATCGTCGCGCCCCATGCTTTCGCCGCGTCTAACAGCCGCTCACGGGAGTCTGAGTCAGACCGCGTACCTGCAGAGCAGCGCCTGGCTGGCGCCCTGGGCGTGGCCGAGGTAGGTGGCGGTGGGGTAGAGGTAGGCGCACGCGGCGGAGGCGCTGCCGGTGCCGATGTAGGTGGTGCCGGATCCGCCGGTGCTCCAGCGGTAGCAGCCCAGGCTGCCGTTGTAGAAGCCGATGGTGGAGGAGGGGTTGACCTGGGCGGCGCAGTAGCCGCCGAGGGAGATCGGGCTGTGGACGACCTCCACGGTCGCCGCGTGCGCGGTGGAGGAGGAGAGGGAGACGGTGGCGAGCGTGGCTAACGTGGCGGCGAGGAGGACGAGGACACGACGGATCACGGGGACCTCCGGGAAGTAGGGCGCCGAGTCGGCAGGGGCAGGGCAGCACGCGCGCCGGCGACCATGGTGAGCGACGCGCACCGTGACGACCTGCGTTGATCGCAGTATTAAATAGGAAAGCTTCTTATGCAATGGCTGTTTTCTCGCCTTCGCTTGGCGGTTGGTAACCGTGCAGCGGGCTCGGGATGCGACCATTGGCGTCACCGTCAGTCGGCCTGAGCTACAGCGTCGCCGCCGCCAGGGTACGATCGGCGCCGCCAAGGCCCACCTGGAGGACACCGCGCTCCTCCTGGACCGGCAGCTCCGGCCGGCCGGTGGACGGGCCCTGACGTCGGTCAACGGCGCCGCCGTCACGCAGGCGTCCACCGCCATCCCGGGCATCGCCCTCTACACCGGCCTGCTGCGCGGCGTGCTCGGCGAGCGCATGCACTCCCCCATCGCCCAGTCGATCGAGCTGTGGGACCAGCTCACCGGCGCCCGGCCGCTCCGGTTCGACGACGAGGGGCGTCTGCGCCTGGACGGCTGGGAGCTGGACCCCGCCGTCCAGGAGCAGGTGAGCGAGCGTTGGGAGCAGGTGACCGCGGACAACATCGGCGACCTCGCCGACATCGGCTGGTTCACCGGCGAGATCCACCGCCTGTACGGGTTCGACGTGCCCGGCGTCGACTACACCGCCCCCTGCGAGCCGGACCTCCCCTGGCCGGCCTGAAATCGGCCGTCGAGACCTCAGTTGATCGTCACATCGTCACGAGGCGCCGTCAGCCGGCTTCCAGAACGAAGAACAGGAAGTTCAGGAACCTCGTGCCGGTGATCTCGCGGAGTTCGTCGGGGAACAGTTCGCGGGCCTCCGGCACGAACGGCGGTTCACTGATGACGCTGATACGAAAGCCGGCCGCGCCGAAGGCCTCGGTCATCTCGTGCAGCGGCCGGTCCCAGAAGCTCATCTGGGCACTCTGCCCGCCCATGGTCCATTCTTCGTCATCACGACGGACTCTAGCCGTTGATCTTTGCCTTCGTCCCAGTTCGCGCGAATCACGACCCATTACGCCTAACGGGCAGTGGCGGCGAGGTCATATCGGTTTCCGGGAGCCGGCCAGGCTCGCCTCGCCGCGAACTCATCCAGCATCCGGTCATGTGCTTTGAGATCATGACTGTACTCGCTGCGGCGAATCGAGCCGTTGGCCTCTACCCCCAGGGAAAATGAACTCTTTCACCTACGTCGAATCAGCCGAGTCCCATCCCGAGATTCCACTCCTCGGCGGTGATGTCACCGAGGGGGTCGTGCGGGTCGGCGACACCGTACGCCGGTCGATCGGCCCCAGCGCCCCGCTCGTCCACGCGCTGCTGTGCCATCTGGAGGCAGCCGGATTCGCGGGCGCGCCGCGCTTCCTCGGCATCGACGCGGCCGGGCGCGAGGTGCTGACCTTCGTTCCCGGTGAGGTCGCCGGACGGCCGAGGCCGCCATGGATCGCCGACGAGGAACGGCTGGCCTCCGTCGGGCGCCTCGTACGCGACTACCACGCCGCTGTCGCGGATTTCGTCGTGCCCGACGGGGTGCGGCCCGGCCTCGGGGTGTCGATGCCACCGGACATGCCCCCGGCGCCCCCGTACCCGGTTGAGCTGGTCGGGCACGCCGACTACACGCCGGACAACATCGTGTTCCGGGATGGCAGGGCGGCCGCATTGATCGACTTCGACCTCGCCAAGCCGACCACACGGGTGGATGAGGTGGCCAACGCGATGATGTACTGGGCGCCGCTGTGCGACCCCGTCGATGCCGACCCGCTGCTGCGGGAGGTGGACGTGCCGCGCCGCTGCAGGATTCTGGCCGACGCCTACGGGCTGGCGGACGTCGACCGTTCCCGGCTCGTCGAGGTGTTCGTGCTGCGGACCCGGCGGGCGTGGTTCTCGATGAGGCAGATCGCCGTGGAGCGGGGTGGTGGCTGGGCGCGGATGTGGGATGAGGGCGTCGGCGATGAGATCAAGCGGCGCGAGGCTTGGCTGGATCGCCATGGTGCGTCCATAGACGCGGCACTGAACGCACCATAACCACAGCAGGACCACGGCTTCCGTGAGCTGCTCTTCCTCCGGCGCGATAACGATTGCCGCTCCTCGTTGTCCACCGGCACCGCGTGCAGCACCATTTGGACGGTCTCCCCGACGTGCGCGCTGTGGAGCCGGATCGGGAGGTCGGTCATCGCCTCGGCCGTGCGCCGCGTACCCTCATCCACTCCTCCGAGCCGCACCGTGCACAGGGCATCATGCAATAACCGTCGCGGCGCCGGTGGCGTGGCATTCTCCGAGAACCGTGCCGCCGCACGACCGGTGAGAGCACTTCCCGAGCTTTCGCCGGAGCCATTGGCCGCGTCGAACAGGAAGTGCTCGATCGATCCGGCCACTTCTCCCAGTTATGTACACGGGCCGGTGTCGGTCTGGGTTCGCTGAGATGGGCGACCGTGCCGGGTCGTGATGATCGGCGACGTGCGTTCAGGCGTGGCTGGGCACCATCGATTCCAATTCGCGCACGGATCGACGGTCACGCTGTCCCTGCGGCACTGTGCGCAGCACTATCCGCGCCGTCTCCAGTACGTGATTGGTCCGGTAGGCGGCCGGAAGCCCATCCAGGACCTCAGCGGTGTGCCGGATGCCTTCGTCCACGCCGCCCCGCGCCACAGTGCACACGTCCTGGTGGAACAGAACGTTCGTCAGGACCTGGTACGAGTGCTCCGGAGCAAGGCGTTGCACCTGCTCGCGGGCCTCGGCAGCACCATCCTCATCGCCCGCGCAACCATGGACCCAGCTCTGGGCGAAGGGAATGGCGTCCTCCTTCCAAAATCCGAGTTCGTCTCCCTTGAGGCCGCGTTCCACGTGATCCACCAGCGATCGCAGCGTCTCCATAGCTTCCCGGTGACGACCCAGCATGGCCAGCGCCTCGGCCTCGGCCGTCATCATCCTCGGCCACGGGCGAGCGCTGATCCGCCTGGCTTGAGCGATCAAGTGCAGCACCGTATCGGGCGAGCGCTGCCCATAGAGGCCATGACCGGCTTCTTCCGCCCGGACCGTCAATTGCAGCGTCGCATCCTGGGAGGCGTCGGCCAGCCGCCGGGATGTGCGCCACCAGCGGATCGCCTCCCCGTGGCGTGCCAGGCGGGTGAGCGCGTTGGCCTGGATACAGGCCAACGTCGCAGCCGTTCTGTACAGCTCCTGGAGGTCAGTTGCCGGACACTGCGCCATCTGGCGGGCGAGGTCGTGAAGGTCGATCGCCAGATCCGACACCACCTGCGAGGGCGGGCGAGAACGCAGGGTGTGGAGGTGGTCGGTCCGGGCGATGTCCCAGTCCTCGATGCTGCGATGTGCGTACGCGGACAGGTCGAGCATCTGGCGGACCGTCTCGTTGTAGCCGAAGACTCCACCGAATCCGGCACCGGCGGCGAGGCGCAACAACTGTCTGCGTTCCGTGTCTTCCTCCTCCGCTCGCAGGAGAACCCTTTCCTCCAGCGTACGCAGACATGCCGTTTCTCCAGTAGATGGGCGAATACCTACATGAGCCTCATATGCCGCTACAAGCTCGCCATTTGCGGACAGAACCTCATCAAGTGCCATTGCCACTGACCGCGACGGTGCCCTTCGCCCGTTCTGCAGGTCGTGGACATGACTCTTGCTGACGTTCGCCAGGCGACCGATGACGCTCAGTGATTGGCTCCCGCGCAGTCGGCGGAGCATCTGACCGAAGGTCTCACCGTCGTAGTTCATGAGTTGCACCACTCCTGCCGTTACACGTCTGCGCACGTCAGCGAACGCCTCACGCCTGGATCTGACTGTCTGCGATCGACAGGCTACTACTGGCGCGCAAGGAGTTTTTCTTGAACCAACGGCAACACGCTGCACAAATCCAAATGAAGCCTCGAAGCCACATTTCACTAGCCGGAGATTCCCGCCATGCCCCCTTCCCAATGGCCAGATCTGTCCAATTGGATGGATGACACACTTCCTCGCGGCGAAATCCTCTACTCATGGGAAGCGCAGGAAAGTAACCATCGCGGCGCCGGTGGCGTGGCATTCTCCGGGAACCGTGCCGCCGCACGACTGATAAGTGCGCTTGCCGAGCTTTCACCCGGAGCTGACGGCCGCGTTGAGCAGGTGGCGCTCGATCGGTCCGCTCGCTTCCCCAGTTACGTGCACGGGCCGGTGTTGCTCTGGGCTCGTCGGGATGAGCGGACCGGCGAGATCGTGTGCCGCGAGCGGCGACTACATTCGCCTCGCCCATAACACCCTTGTCACCGACAGAAAGAGAATTTACGTGTTCAACCGCGTGCGGTCGGTACGCCGACGCTCAGCGTGCGTGGAGGCTTCACCCGGGAGCATGGGCATCCGCGGGGCTCGCCTGTCGCCAACGAATGGCGACTGACGACCATTCGACTTCCTGCTGGCAAACAGAACCGGTTGCTTTGCGGAAAGGCCCCCGACCTGGTCAGGTAGCAGGTTCGGGCTGATGATGTGTGATCATGTAAGGCGGCGTTGGCGTACCTGTTGCTGTGCGCGGCGCCCCGGACCGGCACTCCCACACTGGGCGTAGGCCTGATCTGAAGGAGCAATACGTACACCCTTGAAGTCAATCCAGTCAGCAGCGATCGAGTCCCGCTCGAAGCTGGTTGAGAGCCTCGGTTCTCCAGTAATCCCGGTCAGGGTACTGGTCGTCTCGGTACCAACGCATTGTCGTGACGCCTGCCCACATGAGGATCCGGAATTGGTGGACGAGGTCTTGGTCGGCCCCCGGATAGTGTTCTGCGACTTGTTCCGGGACATAAGCAAGGTCGTACTCGATCGGCCCCCGTTGGCATGTTCCGACGTCTATGAAGAGCGGCCCTGTACTGGTACTGAGCAGGTTTCCCGGATGCGGTTCACCGTGCAACAGTTGGTCGCTGGAACCCCAACCGCTAATCGCCGCACTTGAGCGGCTGAGTGAACCTATTTCAGGCTCACGCGGCTTGGGCAGCGCGATGGTTCTGAAGGACGGCGATGGCCTTACAGAGGTGGCCGGCCTTTGACGGGCTGCAGCGGAGCTTTCGGAGGATCTTCCAGCTTTTGAGCTGGGCGTTTGCGCGCTCGCCGGGTCCGCGGAG
>NZ_JBFAKB010000003.1:545266-658515 GCF_040655495.1 Nonomuraea sp. NPDC050404 | reverse complement strand
GCGGTGAAGGTGTGCAGGTACTCGCCCATCATGATGAGCGCGAACTTCAGCGAGGAGGAGTACTCGGTCTGGAAACCACCGACCAGCTCCCCCTCGCCCTCCGGCAGGTCGAACGGGATGCGCGCGGCCTCGCCGAACATGCACACCACGTAGACCAGGAAGGACGGCGCGAGCAGCACCACGAACCAGAACTGCTCCTGCGCCGCGACGATCTCCGAGGTGGACAACGTGCCCGCGAACAGGAAGATCGCCACGAACGACAGACCCATCGCGACCTCGTACGAGACCACCTGGGCCGCCGAACGCAGACCGCCCAGCAGCGCGTACGGCGAACGCGACGCCCAACCGGCCAGCACCACGCCGTACACCGACACCGCGCCCATGGCCAGCATGAACAACACCGCCACCGGCAGGTCCACCAGCTGCAGCGGCGTCTGCACACCGAACAGGTTGACCACCGGCCCGAACGGCACGATGGAGAAGGCCAGGAACGCCGGCACCACCATGATGATCGGCGCCAGCAGGTAGAGGATCTTGTCCACGGTCCGCGGGAAGAGGTCCTCCTTCAGGCCCATCTTCAGACCGTCGGCCACGGACTGCAGCAGGCCGAACTTGCCGGCCCGGTTGGGCCCGTACCGGTTCTGCATCCGCGAGATCAGCTTGCGCTCGAACCAGACGCCGAACAACACGCTCAGCATCAGGAAGACGAACAGCATCACGGCCTTGATGATGGTGATCCACAGCGGATCCTTGCCGAAGTCCGCAAGAGTCGGACTGGCCACCGCGAGAAGGTGGGTCATGAGGCGCTCCCGATGGTGACGATGTCGCCGGCCACCGCGCGCAGGTCACGCGTGACCGAGCAGCCGCCTGAGTTCGCCGGCACCCAGACCACGCGGTCCGGCAGGTCCGCGACGCGCACCGGCAGGGTGACGTTCGCGCCGACGACGAGCTTGTCGCCGTCGGCCAGGCCCAGCTCGGCGGCCGTGCTCTCGGAGACCAGCGCTTCGGCGGCGCGGGCGGTGCCCGCGAGGTACGGCTCGCCGTCCTGCAGCCTGCCCTCGTCGAGCAGCAGGTGCCAGGTGGCCAGCAGGGCCTGGCCCTGGGCCGGCGCCTCCTGGCTGCGGGTCAGGGCGTTCGGCGCGCTGACTCGGGTGCCGCGCCAGGAGCCCAGGCTCGACAGCTCGCGCCGGGCGGCCTTGGCGTCCGGCAGGCCCAGGTGCACGTCCATCCGGTCGGCCAGGTTGGCGATCACGGCGAGGTCGGACTGCAGTCCGGGCACCCTGAGCGGGGCCTCGAACGAGCGGCCCCTGCCCTCCCAGTTGACGAACGTGCCGGCCTTCTCCTGCACCGCGGCGACCGGCAGGACCACGTCGGCGCGGTCGGTGACGGCGCTGGCGCGGATCTCCAGGCTGACGATGAACGGCGTGTGCTCCAGTGCTTCGAGCGCCGCCGCCGGGTCCGGCAGGTCGTAGGGGTCCACTCCGGCGACGACCAGCGCCTCCAACTCCCCGTCGCGGGCGGCGGCGAGGATGCCGGCGGTGTCGCGGCCGGGCGTGGCGGGCAGCGAGCCCACGTTCCACGCCCTGGCGACCTCGGCCCTGGCGCTCTCGTCGCTCACCGGGCGGCCGATCGGCAGCAGGTTGGGCAGCGCGCCGGCCTCGACGGCGCCGCGCTCACCGGCCCTGCGCGGGATCCAGGCGATCCTGGCGTCGGAGGCGGCGGCGAGCCGGACGAGCGCGGACAGCGCGCCCGGCACGGTGGCCAGCCGCTCGCCGGCCAGCACGATCGTGCCCGGGGCCAGCGTGCCCACCAGGTCGCCGATCGCGTCGGCCTCGGCGCCGGGCGCGGTGCGGATGAGCGTGCCGCCCATCTTCACCAGGCCCAGGGAGGCGAACGGCGCGATGGAGGTGACCTTGAGTCCCTTCTTCATCCACGCCTTGCGCAGGCGCAGGAAGACGCTCGGCGACTCGTCCTCGGGCTCGAACCCGACCAGCAGCACGTGCGGGGCGTTCTCAAGCTCGGTGTAGTTGATCTCGATGCCCTTGCCGGCCACCGCGTGGGCCAGGAACTGCGCCTCCTCGGCGGAGTGCGGCCTGGCGCGGAAGTCGATGTCGTTCGTGCCGAGCGCGAGCCTGGCGAACTTGGCGTAGGCGTAGGAGTCCTCGACCGTGCCCCGGCCGCCGACCAGCACGCCGGCCTTGCCGCGGGCCTTGGCCAGGCCCTCGGCGGCCACCATCAGCGCCTCCGGCCACGAGGCCGGCACGAGCACGCCCTCCTCGTTGCGGACCAGCGGCTGCTTGAGGCGGTCGGGCTGCTGCGCGTAGGTGAACGCCCAGCGGCCCTTGTCGCAGTTCCACTCCTCGTTCACCTGCGGGTCGTTGCCCGCCAGGCGGCGGGTGACCCGGCCGCGCCGGTGGTCGGTGCGCAGCGCGCAGCCGCCGGCGCAGTGCTCGCACGAGCTGGGCGTGGAGACCAGGTCGAACGGGCGGGCGCGGAAGCGGTAGGCGGCGCCGGTGAGCGCGCCGACCGGACAGATCTGCACCGTGTTGCCGGAGAAGTAGGAGTTGAACGGCTTGCCTTCGGCCGTACGCACCTGCTCCTTGGCCCCGCGCTCGAAGAACTCGATGAGCGGGTCACCGGCGATCTGGTCGGAGAAGCGGATGCAGCGCGCGCACTGGACGCAGCGCTCGCGGTCGAGCAGCACCTGCGTGGACAGCGCCAGCGGCTTGGGGAAGGTGCGCTTCTGCTCCTGGAACCTGGACTCGCCCTGGCCGTTGGACATGGCCTGGTTCTGCAGGGGGCACTCGCCGCCCTTGTCGCAGACCGGGCAGTCCAGCGGGTGGTTCATCAGCAGCAGTTCCATGGCCCCGCGCTGCGCCTTCTCGGCGACCGGCGAGGTGAGCTGGGTCTGCACGACCATGCCCTCGGCGACCTCGATCGCGCACGACGGCTGCGGCTTGGGAAAGCCGCGGCCGTTGCCCGCGTCGGGGATGTCGACCAGGCACTGGCGGCAGTTGGCCGCCGGGTCGAGCAGCGGGTGGTCGCAGAACCTGGGGATCTGGATGCCCAGCAGCTCGGCGGCCCTGATGATCAAGGTGCCCTTGGGGACACTGACCTGAAACCCGTCGATGGTCAGGGTAATCAGGTTCACTTCGGTCTCTACGACGGTCACTGCTCACCCCAGAGAGTGGACTTCTTCGGGTCGAACGGACAACCGCCGATCTCGAAGTGCTTGAGGTACTCCTCGCGGAAGTACTTCACCGAGGAGTGGATCGGGCTCGTCGCGCCGTCGCCCAGCGCGCAGAACGAGCGGCCGAGGATGTTGTCCGCGATGTCGGTGATCGTGGCCAGGTCCTCCTCGGTGCCCTGGCCCTTGTCCAGGCGCTTGAGCACCTGCTTGAGCCAGTACGTGCCCTCGCGGCAGGGCGTGCACTTGCCGCAGGACTCGTGGGCGTAGAACTCGGTCCAGCGCAGCACCGTGCGGACCACGCAGGTGGTCTCGTCGAAGATCTGCAGCGCGCGGGTGCCGAGCATGGAGCCCTTCGCGCCGACCGCCTCGAAGTCGAGCGGCACGTCGAGGTGCTCGTCGGTGAAGATCGGCGTGGAGGAGCCGCCCGGGGTCCAGAACTTGAGCTGGTGCCCCTCGCGGATGCCGCCGGCCATGTCGAGCAGTTCGCGCAGCGTGATGCCGAGCGGGGCCTCGTACTGGCCGGGCCTGGTGACATGGCCGCTGAGGGAGAAGATGCCGAAGCCCTTGGACTTCTCGGTGCCCATCCCGGCGAACCAGTCGGCGCCGTTGGCGATGATCGAGGGAACACTCGCGATCGACTCGACGTTGTTCACCACAGTAGGCGAGGCGTACAGGCCCGCCACGGCCGGGAACGGGGGCTTGAGCCGCGGTTGACCTCTGAAGCCTTCGAGCGAGTCGAGCAGCGCCGTCTCCTCGCCGCAGATGTAGGCGCCCGCGCCGCTGTGCACGACGAGCTCCAGGTCGTAGCCGGAGCCGAAGACGTCCTTGCCGAGGTAACCCTTCTGGTACGCCTCCCGCACGGCCGCGTGCAGCCGCCGGATGACGTGCAGCACCTCGCCGCGCACGTAGATGAAGGCGTGGTTGGCCCTGATCGCGAACGCCGTGATGATGATGCCCTCGACCAGCGAGTGCGGGTTGGCCATCATCAGCGGGATGTCCTTGCAGGTGCCCGGCTCCGACTCGTCGGCGTTGACGACGAGGTAGTGCGGCTTGCCGTCGCCCTGCGGGATGAAGCCCCACTTCATGCCGGTCGGGAAGCCCGCGCCGCCGCGGCCGCGCAGGCCCGAGTCCTTGACGGCCTGGATGACGGCGTCGGGGTCCATGCCCAGCGCCTTCTTGGCCGCCTTGTACTCGCCGTAGACGTCGAGGGTGAAGGAGTTCGGCTGATCCCAGTTCGCGGTCAGGATCGGTGTCAAAGTGGTGCTCATGCTTCGGGGGCCTTCCATCCCTTGGCCTTGGCGACCTTCAGGCCCTCAAGGGAGGCGCCGGCGGCCGACGGGCCGTCGCCCGCGAGGTCGTCGGGCAGCCCGGAGAGCACCCGCGAGGCCTCCTTGAACGTGCACAGCTTCTTCGGGCCACGCGTGGGCCGCACGTCCTTGCCGTCCCGCAGGTCGTCCACGAGCTGCTTGGCCGACTCGGGCGTCTGGTTGTCGAAGAACTCCCAGTTGACCATCATGACCGGCGCGAAGTCGCAGGCCGCGTTGCACTCCAGGCGCTCCAGCGAGACCTTGCCGTCCGGGGTCGCCTCGTCGTGACCGACGCCGACGTGCTCGGACAGCTCGTCCCAGATCTGGTCGCCGCCCATGACCGCGCACAACGCGTTGATGCACACGCCGACGTGGTAGTCGCCGACGGGCTTGCGCTTGTACATGGTGTAGAAGGTCGCCACGCCCGTGACCTCGGCCTTGCTGATGCCGAGGATCTCCGCGCAGAACTCCTGCCCGTCGTCGGAGACGTAGCCGTCCTCGGACTGCACGAGGTGGAGCAGCGGCAGCAGAGCGGAGCGCGTCTTCGGGTACCGCCCGATGATCTCCTTGGCGTCCAGCTCCAGACGCTCGCGAACTTCCGGTGAGTATGTCACCGGTCCACACCTCCCATGACGGGGTCGATAGAAGCCACCGCGGCGATCACGTCGGCGATCTGGCCGCCCTCCGCCATGGCGGGGAAGCTCTGCAGGTTGCAGAAGGACGGCTCGCGGAAGTGCACGCGGTACGGCCGGGTGCCGCCGTCGCTGACCACGTGGGCGCCGAGTTCGCCCTTGGGCGACTCGATGCTGGCGTACGCCTGCCCGGCCGGCACCCTGAAGCCCTCGGTCACCAGCTTGAAGTGGTGGATGAGGGCCTCCATGGAGGTGCCCATGATGTGGGCGATGTGGTCGGGCGAGTTGCCGAACCCGTCGGGGCCGAGCGCGAGCTGCGCGGGCCAGCCGATCTTCTTGTCCTCGATCATCACCGGGTCGCCCTTGAGCGGACCGGCGATGCGGTCCAGCGCCTGCTCGATGATCTTGAGGGACTCCTCCATCTCCCGCATGCGGACGAGGTAGCGCGAGAACACGTCACAACCACGCTCGGTGGCCACGTCGAACTCGTAGGTCTCGTAACCGCAGTAGGGCTGCGACTTGCGCAGGTCCCATGGCAGGCCGGCGGCGCGCAGGATGGGCCCGGTGATGCCCAGCGCCATGCAGCCGGTCAGGTCGAGGTAGGCCACGTCCTTCGTACGGCGCAGGTAGACGGGGTTCTCGTCCAGGAGCTTGCGGATGTCCTTGATCCGCTTGGGCATCTCCTTGAGGAACTCGCCGACCTTGTCCACCGCGCCCGCGGGCAGGTCCACGCTGACCCCGCCGGGGCGGATGTAGGCGTGGTTCATGCGCAGGCCGGTGATGTACTCGAACAGGTCCATGATCATTTCACGATCGCGGTACCCGAACAGGAACGGCGTGGTCGCGCCCAGCTCCATGCCGAACGTTCCCATCGCGACCAGGTGCGAGGCGATGCGGTTGAGCTCCATCATCATCACGCGGATGGCCTGCGCCCGGTCGGGGATGCGGTCCTCGATGCCGAGCAGCTTCTCCACACCCAGGCAGTACGCCGTCTCGTTGAAGATCGGCGACAGGTAGTCCATGCGGGTCACGAACGTGGTCCCCTGGGTCCACGTCCGGTACTCCATGTTCTTCTCGATGCCGGTGTGCAGGTAGCCGATGACGCCGCGCGCCTCGGTGACCGTCTCGCCGTCGAGCGTCAGTACCAGCCGGAGCACGCCGTGCGTGGACGGGTGCTGCGGGCCCATGTTGATGACCAGGCGCTCGTCTTCCGAGTCACGCACGCCGCTGACAACCTGATCCCAGTCGGCACCGTTGACCGAGTAGACCGTGCCCTCGGTCGCCTCGTCATAAGCGGTGCTCATGAGTAACTCCTTCTCTGGTCCGGCGAGGGGATGGTGGCGCCGCGGTATTCCACCGGGATGCCGCCGAGCGGGTAGTCCTTGCGCTGCGGGAAACCGTCCCAGTCGTCCGGCATCATGATCCGGGTGAGCCCGGGGTGCCCGTCGAAGATGATTCCGAAGAAGTCGTACGCCTCGCGCTCGTGCCAGTCGTGACCAGGGTAAACGCTGACCGTCGATGGGATGTGCGGATCGGCGTCAGGAGCGCTGACCTCGACCCGTACGCGCCGGTTGTGGGTGATGGAGCACAGGTGGATGACCGCGTGCAGCTCCTCGCCCGCCTGGTGCGGGTAGTGCACGCCCGACACGCCGAGCGACAGCTCGAAGCGCAGCGCCGGGTCGTCGCGCAGCTTCTGGCAGACCTCGACCAGCCGCTCCCGCTTGACGTGCAGGGTCAGCTCGCCGCGGTCCACGACCACGCGCTCGATCGCGTCGTCGAGCGCCAGGGTGTCGACCAGCTCGTCGAAGTAGCCCCCGTACGGGCGGGGCGTCGAGATCAGCGGCGCCCTGCGCACGACGAGGCCGCCGTAGCCGGAGGTGTCGCCGGTGTCCTGGGCGCCGAACATGCCCTGGCGGGCGACGGGCGCCTCGGGCACGGCCGGGACCGCGGCCGCGGGAGTCTCCCCGCTGTCCGGGCTCCCGGGGAGGTTGTCGGGCGAGGTCACTTCGCGGCCCCCTGGTCGATCAGCGGCAGCGTGCGCAGCGCCTGCAGTTCGAGGTCCTCGATCTGCTTGGCGCGGTGCGCGCCGAACTTCGTGTTCTGGATCTTGTCGTGCAGCTTCACGATCGCGTCGATGAGCATCTCGGGCCGCGGCGGGCAGCCCGGCAGGTAGATGTCGACGGGCACGACGTGGTCAACGCCCTGCACGATGGCGTAGTTGTTGAACATGCCGCCGCTGGAGGCGCACACGCCCATGGAGATGACCCACTTGGGCTCGGCCATCTGGTCGTAGATCTGCCGCAGGACGGGGGCCATCTTCTGCGACACGCGCCCGGCCACGATCATCAGGTCGGCCTGGCGGGGAGACGCCGAAGCGCGCTCCATACCGAAGCGCGCCAGGTCATAGTGGGGGCCACCGGTGGCCATCAGCTCGATGGCGCAACACGCGAGGCCGAACGTGGCCGGCCATACGGAGTTCTTCCGCGCCCATCCCGCGGCCGCTTCGACCGTGCTGAGGATGAACCCGCTGGGGAGTTTCTCTTCAAGTCCCATTTTCAGTCCCAGTCCAGTCCCTTGCGGCGCCACACGTACGCGTAGGCGACGAGCACGGTGACGATGAACAGCAGCATCTCGACGAGCGCGAACAGGCCGAGGCCCGACGAGAGCACGCGGCCGAGATCGTCCGTCTCAGGGGCGAACGAGACGGCCCACGGGTAGAGGAAGATGATCTCGATGTCGAAGACGATGAAGAGCATCGCCGTGATCATGTATTTGAGCGGGAACCGTCCGCCACCGACAGGCTGGGGCGTGGGCTCGATACCGCATTCGTAGGCGTCGAGCTTCGCACGGTTCCAGCGCTTGGGACCGGTGAAGGGAGCGATGGCGACCGAGAAGATCGCGAAGCCCCCCGCGAGAACGGCGAGCACCAGGATGGGCACGTAAAGGTCCATCGCTACGCCTCCTCTGGAGTCGCCGCGCGCGCGGGCGCGCAGCCGGATCTGTTGATTGCGAGATTCATGCTGATGGCGCGACCTTCGAGAGTGCGTTGATGATCATGTCGGACGCATCGCCTCGCCGGTCGGTGAGATTACCAAGGAGTTTGAGCGCGAAGCGCATCAGCCTCGGGTGCGGCAACCCGTGCCTGGTGCCGAAGCTCATCACACCCGGCTTCCCGATCGCCTCGACGAAGTACCTGCCGAGCGTGAAGTAGCCGCCATAGACGTCCTTCAGCACCTGAGGATAGGTCCGCAGGATCCGCTCGCGTTGCGCGGGGGTGGTGTCCCGCAGGGCCTTGGCGATGACCTCGGCGGCGATCTCCCCGGTCTCCATGGCGTAGGCGATGCCCTCGCCGTTGAACGGGTTGATCGACCCGCCGGAGTCTCCCACGAGGAGCAGGCCGCGCGTGTAGTGGGGCTGCCTGTTGAAGGCCATCGGGAGCGCGGCGCCACGGATCGGGGCCGTCATGTTCTCCTCGTTGAAGCCCCATTCTTCGGGCATCGAGCGGCACCAGCGACGCAGCAGATCGCGGTAGTCGATGTTGCCGAACTGTGAGCTGGTGTTGAGCAGACCGAGGCCCACGTTCGAGGTGCCGTCGCCCACGCCGAACACCCAGCCGTAGCCGGGCAGCAGCGTGTCGCCGTCCCACAACTCCAGCCAGGTCTCCAGGTAGTCGTCGTCGTGGCGCGGGCTCTCGAAGTACGTCCGCACCGCCACGCCCATCGGGCGGTCCTCCCGCTTGTGCAGGCCCATGCCCAGCGCCAGGCGGGTGCTGTTGCCGTCGGCGGCCACCACCAGCCGGCCGCGGAACTGCCGGCCGTCCTTGGCGGTCACGCCCACGATGTGGCCGCTGCGGTCGTCCAGGATGGGGCCGGTGACGGTGACGCCCTCCATGAGGCGTACGCCGTTCTTGACCGCGTTGGCGGCGAGGATCTCGTCGAAGTCCTGGCGGGTGCGTACGAGGCCGAAGTCGGGGAAGCGCTCAAGCTGCGGCCAGTCGAGCTCGAACCGCAGCCCGCCGCCGACGACGCGCAGGCCCTTGTTCCTGACCCAGCCGGGGGCGTCGATGTCCACGCTCATGTTCTGCAGCTGCTTGACGGCGCGGGGGGTCAGGCCGTCGCCGCAGACCTTCTCGCGGGGGAACCTGGTCTTCTCCAGGAGCAGCACGTCAAGCCCGGCCCGAGCGAGGTAGAAGGCGGTCGTGGAACCGGCGGGACCGGCGCCGACCACGATAACGTCAGCGTCAGCCTGTATGGCGGCTGCTGGCACGGTCACTGGACTGATCCTGTCCCTACACGCTCGAAGGCCGTGGGGTGTCGCGCCTTCGTTCCTTTGTGAACCCCTTCACAAACTTACCGGCCCGCAGTCTACTGCTTTTCGTACACATAGTGGCAGTCGGGGTGCTGTTCTGTGATCCAGGAGGACGGCGTGTCGCCTGAGGCCGCGCAGTCATGATCGTCACGCTAGCAGCAGGCTTCGCGGCGCTCCGAGCCCGGCCGGTCAGCCGATGCGGTCTTGAGATGAGCGCATCGCGGTGAAAAGAAATTTCGAGCATCGTCGAACTCTGAAAAGCGTGAATGGCGATATTCGGCGGCGCGCGCTCAGGCCGGCTTGAACCCTCTGTGGATAGCGACGATCCCCATCGTGAGATTGCGCCAGGCCACACGTTCCCAACCGGCCCGCTGGATAGTCCGGGCCAGCGTCGGCTGGTCGGGCCAGTCCCTGATCGACTCGGCCAGGTATTCGTAGGAGTCGTCGTTGGAGCCGAACACCTTGGCCACCTTCGGCAACATCCGCATCAGATATTCGCGATAGACCAGATCGAACGCGCCGAACGTCACGTGCGAGAACTCCAGCACCACCAGCCGGCCGCCCGGCTTGGTCACCCGCGCCATCTCCCGCAGCGCCTTGCCGGTGTCGTGCACGTTGCGCAGCGCCACCGAGATCGTCACCGCGTCGAAAACCGAATCGGCGAACGGCAGCCGCATCGCGTCACCCGCGACGAACGGCACTCCGGGACCCGACAGCGCGTTGCCGCCGTGCCGCGCCACCCCGGTGCGCAACATGCCGAGCGAGAAGTCCGAGGCGATCGCCCGCGCGCCCAGCATGGTGAACGCGTCGGTGGAGGTGCCCGTGCCCGCCCCCAGATCCAGGACGACCTCCCCGGGCCCCGCGTCAACGGCGGCGGCCACCGCCTTGCGCCAGAGCCTGACCTGCCCGAGCGAGATCACGTCGTTGACCAGGTCGTAGCGCCGGGCGGTGCGATCGAACATCGCGGCCACTTCGTCCGGCTGTTTGTCCAACTGAGCGCGCGTCATGTCCCCACCTTATTGCGGGCGACCGCCACTTCCGCGGCCATGCCCATCCGGGACAATCAACGGAAAGTAGCCTCATGACTACCCAACGTCTGCTAGTTGTTGGGGAATGCTTGCCCGTGTCGCCCTTGCGGCGATCATCGCATCGGCACCAGTCCCGCATCCGCGGGTCGTCTCCGCCGACCCGATAGACAGCACTCCCCATGTGCTCGACGGCATCGTCAACGCCATCGCCGTCGTCGGGCGCACCGTAGTGGTCGGCGGCTCCTTCGGCGAGGTCAGCGACGCCGCGCGCACCACCGTTTACGCACGCGACAACCTGTTCGCGTACGACCTGGTGACCGGCCAGGTGCTACCGGATTTCGCGCCGAGCGTGACCGGCCCGGTCTACGGACTGGTGGCCGGCGACCGCGACACCGTCTACGTCGGTGGAGCGTTCCACGGCGTCAACAACCGCGGCTCCCGCGCCCTGGCCAGGCTCCGGCTGGCCGACGGCGCGCTGGTGCCGGGCTTCGCGCCGCGCATCGGCGGCGGCATGGTGACCGCACTGGCCAGGCAGGGCCCCCGGCTGTACGTGGGCGGCGACTTCGTCAGCCCGCGTACCGCGCTGGCCGGGCTCGACGCGGAGACCGGCACGCCCGACGCCGGCTTCGACATCGAGCCCGGCACGCCGCTGACCACGCAGGTGAAGGTCTACTCGCTGGCCGTGGCCGGCCGCAGGCTCGCCGTGGACGGCTCGTTCACCACGCTCGACGGCCACTCCAGGCCGCAACTCGGGCTGATCGACGTCGGCGGGCGCACCGCGCGGGTGGCCGCGTGGCGCACCGACGTCTACGCGCGCAGATGCAGCCCCAACTTTCCCTCGTACGTACGGGGGCTGGATTTCTCTCCCGACGGCAGCTATTTCGCGGTCGTCACCACGGGAGGCGCCAGAGGCGGGATCTGCGACACGGCCGCGAGATTCGAGACCTATGCCAAGGGCACGGCGATCAGGCCCACCTGGGTCAACGCCACCGGCGGCGATTCGCTCTACGCGGTCGCGGTCACCGGGTCCGCGGTCTACGTCGGCGGGCATCAGCGCTGGCTGGACAATCCCCAGGGCCGCGACTCGGCCGGTCCGGGCGCGGTGCCACGGCCGGGGATCGGCGCCATTCATCCACGCACCGGAAAGGCCCTCAGTTGGAATCCCACGCGGGAGCGCGGCATCGGCGTGAAGGCGTTTTACGCACACGGCAGTGGACTACTTGTCGGTAGCGACACAACGAGACTCGGACGGGAGTACCATGCCCGGATTGGCATGTTCCCCCTGCCCTAGTCGTCCTGCGGCTTCGGCCGGTCGATCCTGTCGGTAAGACGCTCGCTCACGGCGTCACGCTGCTTGGAGAGCAAGACGTAGCTGGCTATGCCGCTGATCAAGAAAGACGCGGCGATCAGGAACAGCCAGTTTTGCAGTCCTAGCAGCCAGAGGACACCGAGGGTCACGATGAACAGGCCGATCCGCGACGCGGTGTAAACGAGAACGGGACGCACAGGTTCGAGGTTACTCGGACCTGCGTAGCGGTCGCTCTTCGCATCGGACGCGAGCACTGCTACTGTTCCCAGTTAGGGAGTTTCGTAAAGAAACACCCACGAGAGCCCCAAAGAGGCTCTATCATATAACAATCGGGCAGTCAGCTGATAACAACCCGTGATCTTTGTAGAAAACCACGGATAAATCAGGCTTCGCTCGACACACTGGTTACCTGTCCGCCCGCTGGCAGGAAGCGGGATGCGAGGGGGAGAGATTGGTGGAGAGTAGCAGCGAGCGTCTGCTGACCCCAGGAGAGGTTGCCGCCCTCTTCCGGGTAGACCCAAAGACGGTTACGCGCTGGGCTGCGGCAGGCCGCATCAGCAGTATCCGCACCCCCGGAGGGCACCGGCGCTTCCGCGAGTCGGAAGTCCACGCCCTTCTCCGAGGCGAGGACGTTCTTACGGCCGACAGGCCTGCAGGTGAGTCCCCGCGCGTCTGACGTTCCGTCTAGTCGGTGATCCTGCACGACGGGCCGCCTTAACAGCGGTCCTGCCCGCCAGGATCACCGCTGGCGGAACCCACTGTTTCGCGTGCTTTCCCGCCACACTTCCGTAGGGGGAGCACGGGGCGGCGCCAACCGCCGACCGCGGCTGGCGCCTGTCCGTTGAACCGAACCGGCCGTCTCCCCCGACACCTGCCACCTGCCGCCTGGAACAGGCCCCGCCTGCTTCAGGCGTCTTTTTCTGCCCCGCCTCTTCCTGCCCCGCCTCTTCCTGCCGCGCCCTCTCAGGCGCTTTCCTGCCGCGCCCTCTCAGGCGCTTTCCTGCCGCGCCCTCTCAGGCGCCTTCCTGCCGCGCCCTCTCAGGCGCCTTCCTGCCCCGCCTTCGCAGGCGTCTTACCGCCGTGCCTTCTCAGGCGTCTTCCTGCCGCGCCTTGAACGCCAGGAACTCGCGTTCAAGGTCGTCGTTCTCCTCTTCCCAGCGCCGGCGGCGCACCTCGGCCTCTTCCTCGGTCACCGACTCCGGCAGCCACTGCTCGTAGTCGGGGTCACCGGGCCGCACCTCCACGTAGGCGTTGCCGATCAGACGCCCGTCCGGGCTGGTCAGGCTCTGCGGTACGCGCAAGGTCCCGTCCGCGAGCCGGATGACGTACATGGCCGATCACCTAGATTCCGTAGCGCCGGTTGAAGAACAGCATGATGTCGAGCGCCAGCCGCGTGTCCCCGCCGAGCATGTCGACGAGGGCGGGACGCTGGCGCGAGGCGATGGCGGCGAAGGCGTCGGCGAAGAACTCTTTGCGGCCGAGCCCGCCTTCCTGACGGTGGAAGGTCGAGGTCAGCAGCGGTACGGCCGTGTCGTGCAGGCGGACGAACTCCGGCGAGTCCGACACCCAGTCGCCGTACGCCGAATCGATGTCGTCGATGGCGTGCCCGGCCTCGTGCATCATCACGTCGGGGGTGGGCGAGGGGCGGTCGCCGACGACGATCTTGCGATCCCCGTACGCGCCCGCGCAGATGTCCCAGGTCGCGCGGCCGGAAGGTAACGGGGCGCCGCGCAAGTAAGCCATGTCGTCGAGGTCGGGCACCCCGCCGGGGCCGATGTAGATCCCTTCGAGGCCGCCCGCGAGCAGTTCCTTCAACCGCTCGGGCAACCTGGCCAGGCTTTCGATGGCCCGGACGATGTCCGCGGGCGGCGGGCCCTGCCTGGCGTCCCACTGGCGGTGCAGGATCGACTCCAGCCTGCCGCAGTGCCGCAGGCCGTCGCCCATCGAGGGCACGTCGGGGCGGTTGGGCTGGGCTCTGAGCGGCTGGTCGGTCAGCTCGAAGTCGTACCAGGTGTAGCGGGGGCGATCGACCACGACGGCGGCGGGGAGGCGCTCGCCGCGCTCGCGTACCGCGTAGGCGTCCCTGCCGGTCTGCGGGAAGTGCGGCGCGTCCGAGATCGGCCAGGCCATCCGATGCGCTTCCGGCCTGTGAGCGTCGGGCCTGTGAGCGTCGGGCCTGTGCGCTTCGGGGCTGTGCGCTTCGGGGCTGTGCGCTTCCGGCTGGGTCGCGCGCTCGGTGTGCTCTGCGCGCCCGCCACCGCCCGGCCACGCCGCCTGCCCGGTCCTGCCGCTGAGCCCGCCGCTGTGTCCGCCGCTGTGTCCGCCGTCTCCGAAGCCGCGGCGGCTTTCCGTACCGCCCACGCCTCGGCCCGTCTCGCGGCGCTCCTGGGGCTTCTGGGCGTCGGACCAGAAGGAGCGTTCGGCTTCGGCGGGGGCTTCGCCGCGGCGCGAGAACAGGTACGAGCCGCGCCGCCACCAACGGCCGCGCCGATGCCGCCCCTTGTCGCGGGAACCCTTGTCAGAAGTACCAAGAGCCCTGTCGAAAGTGAAGGCCATCGCACCCCTCAACGCCCGTGGAGCCCCGTGGACACCGTCGCATCGGATTCCACCGTACGACGCCGATCTTCCCCTAGTCACCCGAAATGGGACATCAGGCAGCCCGATCACGCCGAATCATGGCTTACAGTTCGGGACATGGCAGGTGTTCTGATCGGCCTGGCGCTGCTGGCCTTCTGGCTCTTCTCGCTCTTCGACGTGGTGACCACACCGGAAGATGAGGTGAGGAACGTACCAAAACCCCTCTGGATCCTGATAGTCGTGCTCATCCCGCTGCTCGGCGGCCTCATCTGGATGGCGCGCGGACGCCCGCGCGCCGCGCAGGCCCCGCGACCGACGACGTGGCCAGTCTCCCCGGCTCCGGGCATGCCGAAGGGCCCCGACGACGACCCCGACTTCCTTCGTGACCTCGACCGCCGGATGCGCGGAGACGACGTTAATTAGGGCACGTCGGCGTAGCTGTGCAGGCCGTCGATGAAGATGTTGACCCCGATCAGGTTGAACAGCAGGCACCCGAACGCCACGAGCTGCACGATCGTGGAGGCCCTCCCCTTCCAGCCCGCCGTCGCCTTGGCGTGCAGGTAGGCGGCGTAGGCCACCCACGTGATGAACGACCACACCTCCTTGGGGTCCCAGCCCCAGTACCGGCCCCAGGCCCGGTCCGCCCACAGCGCGCCCGCGATGACGGCGAACGTCCACAGCGGGAAGGCGAAGACGATCGCCCGGTGCGCCACCTTCTCCAGGTCGGCGCGGGACGGCAGACGGGACATCCCGTCGCCGCGCACCAGGTAGAGCACGCCGGCGACGCCGGCCAGGGTCAGCAGACCGCTGGAGATGATCGCGGCGGAGACGTGGATCGCGATCCAGTACGAGTCCAGCGCCGGCACGACAGGCCCGGCGGCGGTGTAGAAGACCTTGACCGCCAGCCCGAGCCCGAGCGCGGCCGTGACCATGACGAACCCGCCCAGGAACCGCACGTTGTGGCGGATCTGGGTGAAGATGAACGCGCTCACGGCGGCGAAGCAGATCGCGACCACGAACTCGTACATGTTGCCCCACGGCCACCGCTCCACGGCCAGGCCGCGGGTGACGATGGCGGCGCCGTTGGCCGCCCAGCCGAGCCAGGCGAGCACGAGGGCCACCGTCCCGGCCTTGACTCCCACGCCGGAGCCGGAAGCTCCGGCGTTGACTCCCACGCCGGAGCCGGAACCACCCGCCGCCGTCGTGCCGGCAGGGGCCTTCTCACCGTCGGACGGCCCGTCCGGCACCGTGACGGCGTCGGACGCCTCCCCCGGCTCCGACACGGCAGCCGACGCCGAGTCCGGCGCCGCCTCCCCGCTCACGGCTCCCACCGCGACCGGCTGCTTGATCTTGACGGCTCCGGCGGCTGCGACCTCCGCCTTGCCTGACCGGAGTCTGCCGAAGGCCAGCTCCATCGCGAAGCCGACCATGGCGACGACGTAGAGCAGGACGGCTGCGACGACGAAAAGGTCGCTCAGCTCGGCGAGTTGCTCAGCGGACATCCTTTTCTCCTGCTGATAGAACCTTCACGATGTCGGCGAACTCCTCGGTGAAGCCCGCCGCGGAGCCCTCGGTACGGGTCAGGCCGCCCACCTCGGCCTTGCCGTCCGCGATCCGTACGAACACCCTGCGGCGGCGGATCATGAGCGAGAGCCCGATGGCGATCACGGCCGTGGCGGCGAAGACCAGGGCCGGCCAGCGCCCGGGGTCGTAGTTGGTCTGGAGTGTGATCCACTCCTTGACGCCGGTGAACTCGAGCGTGCCCAGCCCGTCGGGCAGTTCCATCGACTGCCCCACCGCCAGCGGCTTGGGCGCGCTGGTGCCCATGACCAGCGGCTTGAGCTTCTTCATCACCTCGGGCTCGGCCAGTTCGTAGACCGACTGCGGCTTGCCCGAGTTCATGCCCAGGTCGCCGGAGAACGCGCCGAGCACCTTCACCTCGGGGTTGAGCTCGCCGGGGAAGGCCGAGGCGTGGTCGCCGTTGGTCAGCGGCACGCTGGTCGGCATGAACTGCAGCAGGAACCCGAGCTGCGACGGCTGCGAGTCGGGCACCTTGACCACGCAGCCCGAGGTCATCGTGGTCTTCTGCTCGATCAGGCAGGGCACCGCGCCCTCGAAGGCCACCTGCCCCTTCCCGTCGGTGACCTTGAACGTGGGCGCGTAGCCGTTGCCGATCAGGTACGTCTGGGTGCCGTTGGTCTCAAGCGGCTCGTTGACCTTCAGCTCGAAGTCGCGGGTGGGCGCGCCGGGCGTGTCGTTGACCTTGAGGTGGGCCGAGTAGTCGAGCGCCTGCCCCCGCTTTTCCCCCTCGACCTGGTAGGCCACCTTGAACTCGGCGAGCTGGAAGTAGAACGGCTCCAGCGACTCGGCCGAGACCTGACTGCCGGGCATGAACCGGTCGTAGGTGGCCACGGTGTTGGCGAACCCGTCGCCCTCGACGACCAGCACGTTGCCCCGATAGCCGAACAACGAACCGGCGCCGATCGCGAGCAGGATGCCGAGCAGGGCGACGTGGAAGAGCAGGTTGCCGGTCTCGCGCAGGTAGCCCTTCTCCGCCGACACCCAGCCGTCGCCCGTCACGACGCGGAAGCGCAGCTTACGCAGCCGCCCGGCGGCCTCATTGACGTCCATGCCGGTCTCGAAGGAGGCGGCGTGCGGCAGGCGGGACAGGTTCCTGGGCGCGGCGGGCGGTTTGCGGCGCAACTCCCGCACGTAGGTCGCGGTGCGCGGGAGGACGCAGCCGATGAGCGAGGTGAACAGCAGCAGGTAGACGGCCGCGAACCAGACCGAGGTGAACACCTCGAAGAGCTGGAACCTGTCGTACCACTCGGCGAGTGTCGGATTCGCCTCGTACAGGGCGGCGACCTTGTCGGGCTCGACGCCGCGCTGCGGCACCAGCGAGCCGGGCACCGAGCCCAGCGCCAGCAGGAACAGCAGGATCAGCGCCGTCTTCATCGAGGTGAGCGTGCGCCAGATCCAGCGCAGCCAGGCCACCAGGCCGAACGAGCCCTGCTTGGGCGGCGGCTGCTTCTTCTCCAGTTCCTGGACGCTCATCAGATCACCGGCTCGAACGAGCCGATCAGGCCCTGCATGGCGGCGATCATCTCTCCCCAAAGCCCGGTCACGAGCAGCACGCCGACGGCCACCATCATGCCGCCGCCGATCCTGGTGATCAGGCGCGAATGCTTGCGGATGGCCCGGAACGTGCGCAGGGCCCTGCTGTAGGCCAGCGCCGCGCCCACGAAGGGCAGGCCGAGACCCAGCGCGTACGCGACGGCCAGCAGGGCGCCCCGGCTCGCGCTGCCCTCGTTGAGTCCGAGCGTCAGCACCACGGCGAGTGTGGGCCCGATGCAGGGCGTCCAGCCCAGCCCGAACACCACTCCGAGCAGCGGCGCGCCCGCCAGCCCGGCGGCGGGCCTGCGGTTGATGCGCACGTCGCGCATCATCCCGGGCAGCACCCCGAGGAAGGCCAGCCCGAGCAGGATGGTGAGCACGCCGAGCACCCGCGTGATGATCTCCGCGTTGCCCAGCATGATCGAGCCGAGGCCGCCGAACAACGCCCCGCTGAGCACGAACACCAGCGCGAACCCGGCCACGAACAACACCGTGCCGAGCACCAGCCGCCCCCTCTTGGGGTCGGCGCTCATGCCGGTGACGTAGGACAGGTAGCCGGGCACCAGCGGCAGCACGCACGGCGACAGGAAGGACACCACCCCGGCCAGCACCGCGATCGGCACGGCCAGCAGCAGCGACCCCGAGGCGACCACCTCACTCATCGCGCACCTTGGTCACCGCGTTCATCAGGTCGGTGTACTTGACGGCGCCCAGCGCCCTGGCCGCGATCCTGCCCTGCTTGTCGATGATCAGCGTGGACGGGATGGCCGCGGGCGGCACCGTGCCCTGGAAGGCCAGCGCGACCTTGCCGGGCTGGTCGAAGATGTGGGGGTAACCGGTCTGCTCGGTACGCTCGAACGCCTTGGCGTCGGCCTGGCGGTCCTTGAAGTCGATGCCGAGGAACTGCACGCCGCTGTCCTTGGTCTTGGTGGCGACCTCCTTGAGCACCGGCGCCTCGGCCCGGCACGGGCCACACCACGAGGCCCAGAAGTTGATCACCACGACCTTGCCCTTGTGCTCGGCGAGCGAGGCGGTGCCGCCTTCGAGGGTCGGCCCCTCGACCGCGGGCGCGGCCTTGCGCTCGGCGGCCTCGAACACCTGCATCTTCCCGTCGCCTGCGACGAAGCGGGTGTCACCCGCCTGTGGCTGACCGCCCTGGTTGCCCGCGCAGCCGGCGACGAGCGCGGCGAGGAGGAGAAGAGGGATGGACTTGGCGCGCACGGAGGAAGATCTCCTTGTACTACAACCGGTAGAGCTTGCAACTCTACCGGGGACCCCGCGCGCCCCGGACATCAGGCCCCGGGGATGGACGGCCCGGGGTCCAGTGATCCGGCCGGCTCGCTGTAGCCGATGCTGATCAGGCGGTTTCCGTCGAACGTGAGCGTGGTCAGGCTGGCCAGGGCGCACTGCCGGCGCCGCGGATCGTGCCAGAGCCTGCGGCCCTCCGCGGCCGACCTGATCGCCCAGATCGGGAGCTGGTGGCTGACGAGCACGGTCTCGTGCCCGCGCACCGCCGCCCTGGCCTCGTCGATCATGGACTTCATGCGCTTGACGATAACCGGGTACGGCTCCCCCCACGACGGGCGCAGCGGGTTCCAGAAATAGCGGTAGTTGCGCGGGTTGCGCAGCACCGCCAGCCCCTGCCCGATCACCCGTCCCTGCAGCAGGTTGCCCGCCTCGATCAGGCGCGGGTCCTGGCCGACCTCGAGGCCGAGCTTGTCCGCGAGCGGGGCCGCCGTCTCCAGCGCGCGTTCGAGCGGTGAGCTGAAGATCGCGACGATGTCCCGGCCGCCGACGGCCTTGGCGACCGTCTCGGCCATGAGCTGACCCGTCTCGGACAGGTGGAAGTCGGGCAACCTGCCATACAGGACGCCCTTGGGGTTGTGCACCTCACCGTGACGCAATAGGTGAACGACGGTGGTTTCAGCCATGGTGCGCACAGCCTATCCGCTCGCCCGAGCCGTACGGCGCAGGGTACGCGGCCCAGTTCACCCACCCCGCCGCTCACTCCGAGCCCCAGCCGTCCTCCCGCTGCCTACTCCGAGGCCCAGCCGTTCTCCTGCTGCCTGCTCGACTCGACCAGCGCGTCGACCATGGCCCTGATCGCGGGACGACGCGCCGCGTCCGTACGCCACACCGCGTAGATGCGCCGCGACTGGCGCGGGCGCAGCGGCACGATGCGCGCGCCGTCGGGCACGCAGTCACGGCCCAGCCTCGGCACGATCGCACAGCCCAGACCGGCCGCCACCAGGGCGAGCTGGGTCGGGTACTCGTCGGCCATGCAGGCGATCACCGGCTCCAGCGAGGCGCTGCGCAGCGTGAACACCAGCCAGTCGTGGCAGACCGTGCCCGGCGTGGAGCTGATCCACTGCTCGCCGTGCAGCGCGGCAAGCTCCACCTCCCGCCCACCCGCCAGCGGATGATCGGCGGGCAGGGCCACGTCGGCCACGTCGTCGAGCAGCGTGGCCTTGGACAGGCCCTCGGGGACGGGCATCGGACGGTTCATCCAGTCCTGGATCACGCCCAGGTCCAGCTCGCCCCTGGCGACCTCGCGTACCACCCGCTCGGGCTCGCGCTCGTTGAGCTGCACCCACAGGTCGGGATGGCGCTGCCGGAGCGTGACCAGCGCGCCGGGCATGAGGCCGCGCACCGCCGTGGGGAAGGCGGCCACGTTGAGGCGGCCGACGACCTCGCCGCGCAGCGCCTCGAAGTCGGCCTCGGCGGTCTCGACCAGGGCGAGGATGCGCTCGGCGTGCTCGGCCAGCAGCCCTGCCGCGTCCGTCAGCCGTACGCCGCGCCCGTTGCGTTCCATCAGGCGGGCGCCGGTCTCCCGCTCCAGCTTGGCGATCTGCTGGGAGACCGCCGAGGGCGTGACCATGAGCGCGTCGGCCGCCGCGCCGACCGACCCATAGACGTGCACCGCGTGTAGAGCCTTGAGCCGGTTCAGGTCCAACATGTAAGCCAGTCTAAATGGTTTAGCGTAGAAAGTCTCGCTTGTGGTTGATTGTGTAGTGGACGAAAATAGATGCATGCGAATCATTAAGCCGAAGCAGCAGCAGACCACCTCCGTCTCCTACCTCAAGACCCTCGCCGAGCAGGCCCGCGACCAGCGCATCCGCTACCAGAAGCCCGCTCGCTGAGCCTCACCCCTCAGTGACCCCCCGCCACCTCGCCCTCGCCGTCGGCCTCGCAGCCATCTGGGGCTTCAACTTCGTGGTCATGCAGGTCGGCCTGCGCCACTTCCCGCCCCTGCTGTACGCCGGCCTCCGGTTCACCATGGCCGCCTTCCCCGCCCTGCTGTTCGTGGGCCGGCCCGGGGTGCCCTGGCGCTGGGTCGCCGGGGTGGCGGCCACCATCGGGGCGGGTCAGTTCGGACTGCTGCTCGTGGGGATGCGGGCGGGCATGCCGGCCGGGCTCACCTCTCTCGTCCTGCAGATGCAGGCGCTGTTCACCGTGTTGTTCGCGGTGACGCTGCTCGGGGAGCGGCTCACCGCCCGCCGTGTACTGGGCCTGGCCGTCGCCTTCGGCGGTCTGGCGCTGGTCGCCTACGACTTCGGCCTTTCTGGCCCGTTCGGCGCCTTCGCCCTGTGCGTGGCCGCCGCTGCCGCGTGGGGCCTGGGCAACGTCGTCCAGCGCCGCGCCGCCCCACCCGACTCCCTGCGCTTCATGGTCTGGGTCAGCGCCTTCTCCGCCCCACCACTCCTGCTCCTGTCACTGATCGTCGAGGGCCCACCCGTACTCGGCTCGGCGGCTGAGGGCTGGCTGTCCCTCGTGTACGTGGCCTTCCTGTCCACACTGGGCGGCTTCGGCGTATGGGGCTGGCTGCTGCGACGTTACGACGCTTCGACGGTGGCGCCGTACACGCTGCTCGTGCCGGTATTCGGCATGTCCTCAGCGGCACTCATCACAGGCGAACCCCTGTCCTGGCCCAAACTCCTCGCCGCGACCCTCATCGTCTGCGGCGTCCTGTACGCCGGCACCAAACCCCGCCGCCACCCTCCGCTGACCGCGCCGTCCCCCCAGCGCCTCTGACGAAACAGGGAAAGCCGGAGCCGCGAAACAGGGAAAACATCGTCCGCGAATCTGGGAAAACTCTTCCCGCGAAACAGGGAAAACTTCGCCCGCGAAACTGCGAACGGGTTAGGCTCGACCATCCGGGACCAGCTCAGGGGCGGCATGAATCTACTACCTCGGCTCGCGGCAGGCTCGCTCAAGGAACTCCTGGCAGAGCTTCGAGTCGTCATGGTCAACGGGCCACGACAGTCCGGCAAGACGACACTCCTGCAGTCCTGCCGACGCTTCGGAGAGGCCACGTTCGTCACCCTCGACAACCCGTCCGAGCTCGCCATCGCCAAGGACGACCCACTCACCTTCGCTCGCAGACGACCGCAACCGGTGATCATCGACGAGATCCAGCGGGCCGGCGATCCGCTCATTCTGGCGATCAAGCAGGTGGTCGACGAGGACTGGACTCCTGGCCAGTTCGTGCTATCCGGATCGACCCGGTTCCTCGGCATCCCCACGGTGTCGGAGTCGCTCGCAGGCCGGGTGGCCTTCGTCGACCTGTGGCCTTTCGCGGTCAGCGAGCGGGTGGGAGACACCGGCGAGTTCTGTGATCGTGCCTTCACCTCGCCAGAGGCCGTGACCGGCCGGGAATCGCCCTGGAGACGCGAGGACTACATTCGCCTGATCAGCCGGGGAAGCTACCCGGAGGCCCTGCGCCTGAAGTCGCCGGCCGCGATCGAAGCCTGGTTCAGCGGTTACCTCGACACCGTGATCTCCCGCGACATCCGTGAATTCGCCCACGTCAACAAGGCCCAGGCGATTCCGGACCTGATCTCGCTGGTGGCGGCGCGGGCTGGCGGCCAGCTGGTGCTCGCCCATCTCGCGGACGGGCTCGGGCTCGATGTCACGACCGTACGCACGTACCTCTCATATCTGGAGACCGTCTTCCTGGTCGGCTCGGCGCCGGCCTGGTCCAACAACCTCTCTTCCCGGGTGACCCACGCGCCCAAGACCTACGTGACCGACAGCGGGCTGGCCGCGCACCTGATGGACCTGGACGCCGAGTCGCTCCTCGCGCCGGGCCATCCCGCCCTCGGCGGGCTCCTGGAGACCTTCGTCTTCGCCGAACTCGTCAAGCTCGCCACTTTCGCGCGGCGGCAGGTGACCGTGCGCCACTACCGTGACAGGGAGAAGCGCGAGATCGACTTCATCCTGGAACGCCGTGACGGCAGCGTGGTGGGCATAGAGGTGAAATCCTCGGCCACGCCCAAGAGCGAGGACGCCAAGCACCTGCGCTGGCTGAGGGACAGGCTGGGCGACCGGTTCGTGGCCGGGTACGTCCTCCACCTGGGGACCACTAATTTGGGGTCGGGCGATCGTATCTTCTTCTCGCCACTGTCCGCCCTGTGGGATCACAGGGCGCCGGAGGAACTCGTCCCCCGGCTACCCGATCGCTGAGTCTCACAGGACGGCGGCGGCTGCCTTCGCCGCGGCGGGGAGGGCCTCGGCCACGCGGCCGATCGCCTCGTCGTCGTGTGAGGCCGACAGGAACCACGCCTCGTACGCCGACGGCGGCAGGTAGACGCCCTGGTCGAGCATCGCGTGGAAGAACGCGGTGAAGGCGGCGGTGTTCTGGGTCTTGGCCTGGGCGAAGTCCGTCACCTCGGCGTCCGTGAAGAAGATCGAGAACAGGCTGCCCGCCCGCTGCAGCCGGTGCGGCACCCCGGCCTTGCCCAGCGCCTCGGCGGCCAGGTCGCCGACCTTGAGCGCGGCCGCGTCCACCCGGGCGTACGCGTCGGCGTCCAGGGCGCGCAGCGTGGCCAGGCCGGCCGCGCAGGCCAGCGGGTTGCCCGACAGCGTGCCCGCCTGGTAGACGGGGCCCTCGGGGGCGAGGTTGGCCATGACGTCCGCCCGGCCACCGAACGCCGCCGCGGGCAGGCCGCCGCCCATGACCTTGCCGAAGGTCATCAGGTCGGCGTCCACCGGGTCCAGGCCGTACCAGCCGGCGGCGGAGACCCGGAAGCCCGTCAGCACCTCGTCCACGATGAGCAGCGCGCCGTTGGCGGTGCACAGCTCGCGCAGGCGCGCGTTGAAGCCGTCGCGCGGCGGGACGACGCCCATGTTCGCGGGGCACGCCTCGGTGATCACGCATGCGATGTCCGCCGCGGCGAAGGCCGCCTCGACGGCCGCGAGGTCGTTGTAGGGCAACACGATCGTGTCCGCCGCCGACGCGCCCGTCACGCCCGGCGTGTCGGGGAGGCCGAAGGTCGCGACGCCGGAGCCGGCCGCGGCCAGCAGCGCGTCCACGTGGCCGTGGTAGCAGCCCGCGAACTTGATCACCTTCGACCGCCCGGTGAACCCCCTGGCCAGGCGCACCGCGCTCATCGTCGCCTCGGTGCCCGAGCTGACCAGGCGTACCTTCTCGACGGGCGCGACCCGCGCGACGAGCTCCTCGGCCAGCTCGACCTCGCCCTGGGTGGCGGTGCCGTAGGAGAACCCGCCGGCCATCGCGCGCTCGACCGCTTCGACGACCGCGGGGTGACGGTGCCCGAGGATCATGGGGCCCCAGGAGCAGACGAGGTCGACGTAGCGGTTGCCGTCTACGTCGGTGATGTAGGGGCCCTGGCCCGCGGCCATGAACCGCGGCGTGCCGCCCACCGCCCCGAACGCGCGTACCGGCGAGTTGACCCCTCCCGGCACGATCTCCTTGGCTCGGGCGAACAGGTCCTCAGATCTCTGTGTACGGCTCACCCGACAAGCCTAATCAGTCTTCACGGCGGGGCCGTGCCCGCCCACCCGCCGCACACCGCAACCACCACCATCTGTTACGCGCTGCCATGGCCCGCCACCCGCCACACTCCGGCTGACGGCCCTCCAGGAAACGCCCTCTGACCCTTCACCGGTGACCCACCGTAACGCGAGCCCAGGTTGCCCGGCTCCATGGTCAGACTCGGCCGACCGATCTATAGTGGTTATGTATGTGAGCCATAGTGGCAACCAACATCAGGAGGACGGGTGTCGGTAACTCAAATCGACCTGGACGATGACGCCCTCAAGGAAGCCATGCGCATGATGGGCACGACGACCAAGAAGGAAACCGTCAACCTCGCCCTGCGCGAGTACGTCGCGCGGGTCAAACGCATCGAAGCGCTGGAGAAGCTGGCAGCCCGTGCCCAGCGGGGGGAATTCGACGAAGCATCCGCCGCGCACGAGGCAGCGAGACGCGCGTGGAAAGAGACCATCACCTGATGCCCCACCTCATCGACGCCTCCGCCTTGTGGTATCTCCTGCGAAACGCCGAGGTTCTCGAGGCGTGGGGCGATCGCATCACCACACAACCGCTGCGGATCTGTGAGCCGACCAGGACCGAATTCCTCTATTCGGCCACGGGCCCCGCGCACAGGGATGAGCTGGAGGAGGAGCTGGGCACGCTCTGCGAGCTTGCGCCCGTTCCCAAATCGGCTTGGCGGTGGGTGGAGAACGCGCAGTACAAGCTCACGCAGAAGGGACAGCACCGCTCCGCCGGGGTCGTGGACCTCCTGCTCTGCGCCACCGCCGTACATCATGGGCTGACGGTGCTGCATGTCGACGACGACTTCGCCACGGTGGCCAAGGTCATGACGGAGCTGGACCAGCGCGACATCCGCCGGTTCTGAGCTCAGTCGGCCAGCCACTCCAGGACGCGCAGCGGGTCGGGCAGGGGGCGGCCGTCCGGGGGGCGCAGCCAGGTGACGGGGTGGCCGCTGGGCAGGGTCGAAGGGGGTGCCAGGACGTAGCTGTCGCGGCAGTGCCAGCGCAGCCCCGGTGTGTCGTCGATGGTGGCGGGGTCGCAGTCGAGCTGGCACGACCACCACTCGTCCTCGTCCTCCGGATTGCCCCTGGTGGCCACATAGAACAAGACCCGGTCGCCGTTGGCGGCGACCGGGCCTGGGTGGGCGTCGGCGGCGTCGATCCGGGTGAGGGCCGACAGGCCGGCGGCGAGCGGTACGTCGAAGACGTCGAACACGCGGCCCGTGGGCAGAATCACATTGGCCTCGGGCTCGGCCTGCCACCACCGCGTGAGCAGGGCGGCGTCCGTCGTGGCCTGCAGGTGCCAGGCGGGCGAGAGCGGATGGGCACCCGGGTCGGGACAGCCGAGGCGGTCGCAGGAACAGGCGCGCGGCCCCTGCCGCAGCGGAAAGGCGCCCGGCACGACGGACCAGCCCATGGCGGCGTATTCGAGAACCGTCGAGATGCGTGTCGGCCTCGACCGCTTTTTGGTACGCCGAGCCAGTGGTACCCCCACCATGGTGTCTCCCGTCATGTAACAGCGCCTGAGGAGGCCCCGTCACCGGGCGGATCGCACACGCGGGACACACCAGCACTTGTCATGCAACTCTAACCCACGGGCCTCATGAGTTGACGGGAAACCCCTTGGTTAGAGCCGTCGGGCCACTTCCGTCGCCCAGTACGTCAAGATCAGGTCGGCGCCGGCGCGCTTGATCCCGACCAGCGACTCCATGATCATCCGCTCCCGGTCCACCCAGCCGTTGGCCGCGGCGGCCTCGACCATCGCGTACTCGCCGCTCACCTGGTAGGCGGCCACCGGCACGTCCACCTCGGCGCGGATCTGGGCGATGATGTCGAGGTAGGCCAGGGCGGGCTTGACCATGACCGCGTCGGCGCCCTCGGCCAGGTCCAGGCGGACCTCGCGCAGCGCCTCATCCAGCGGCCCGGCCGGGTCCTGCTGGTGGGTGCTGCGGTCGCCGAACTGCGGCGCGCACTCGGCGGCCTCGCGGAAGGGGCCGAAGAAGGCGGAGGCGTACTTGACGGAGTAGGCCAGGATCGGCACGTTGCCGTGCCCGGCTCCGTCGAGGGCCGCGCGGATCGCGCCCACCTGGCCGTCCATCATGCCGCTCGGCGCCACCATCTGCGAGCCGGCCTCGACCTGGGCCAGCGCCACCGAGGCGTACCGCTCCAGGGTGGCGTCGTTGTCCACGTCGCCGGACGGGGTGAGGATCCCGCAGTGCCCGTGGTCGGTGAACTCGTCCAGGCAGGTGTCGGCCATCACCACGAGCGAGTCGCCGACCTCGGCCACCACGTCGCGCAGCGCCACCTGCAGGACCCCGTCGGGGTCGTCGGCCGCCGAGCCGCGAGCGTCCTTCACCGCGGGCACGCCGAACAGGATGATGCCGCCCACGCCGGCCTCGGCCGCCTCGTGGGCGGCCTTGCGCAGCGAGTCGCGGGTGTGCTGCATGACGCCCGGCATCGAGGCCACGGGCTGCGCCTCGGTGATCCCTTCCTTGGCGAACAGGGGCAGGATCAGGTCGGCCGCGTGCAGCCTGGTGCCCGCCACCATCCGGCGCAGCGCCGGGTTGCGCCGCAGCCGCCTGGGCCTGGCGACGGGGAATCGCGCGCTCATACGGCTCTCCTCCAGGGGCGTCGCGTGCTCATTTGGCTCTCCTCCTGGCGCCCCGGCGGTTCTGGGAGGGCCTGCGCGGGGTGTCACCCGCGGCCAGGGCCGCCTGGCGCTGCTTGGCTCCGAACTCGGCCACGGCGGCGGCCAGGGCGGAGGCTGACGGTTTGTCGGCCATGACGTCGACCCGGAGCCCGAACTCCTCGGCCGTCTTGGCCGTCTGCGGCCCGATGACCGCGATGACGGTGACGTTGTGCGGCTTGCCCGCGATGCCCACCAGGTTGCGCACGGTGGAGGAGGAGGTGAAGAGCACGGCGTCGAAGCCGCCGCCCTTGATGGCCTCACGGATCGGCGCGGGCGGCGGGGCGGCCCGTACGGTGCGGTAGGCGGTGACGTCGTCGCACTCCCAGCCCAGCTCGGTGAGCCCGGCGACGAGCGTGTCGGTGGAGATGTCGGCCCGCGGCAGCAGCACCCGGTTGATCGGGTCGAGCATCGAGTCGTAGGGCGGCCACTCGGCCACCAGGCCCTCGGACGACTGCTCGCCGGAGGGCAGCAGGTCCGGCTTGACGCCGAACTCGACCAGGGCCCGCGCGGTGGCGTCGCCCACGGCGGCCACCTTGAGCCCGGCGAAGGCGCGGGCGTCGAGGCCGTACTCCTCGAACTTCTCGCGTACCGCCTTGACCGCGTTCGCGCTGGTGAAGGCCACCCACTCGTAGCGGCCGGTGACCAGGCCCTTGATCGCTCGGTCCATCTGCTGCGGCGTGCGGGGCGGCTCGACCGAGATGGTCGGCACCTCCTCGGGCACCGCGCCGTAGGAGACGAGCTGCTCGGACAGGCTGCGCGACTGCTCCTTGGTACGCGGCACCAGCACCCGCCACCCGAACAGCGGCTTGGTCTCGAACCACGACAACTTGTCGCGCTGCCCCACGGCCTCACCGACCACGATCAGCGCGGGCTCGGTGAACCCGGCGTGCTTGAGGTCGGCGTGCAGCCGGCCGAGCGAGGACACGACGGTGTACTGCTCGGTGGTGGTGCCGCCGCTGCTGACCGCGACGGGCGTGGTGTCGGGCTTGCCGCCGGAGATCAGCGCCTTGCCGATGGCCACGGCGTCGCCGATGCCGTTGTAGACGACCAGCGTGCCGCGGCAGGCGGCGTGGGCGGCCCAGTCCTGCTCCTGGGCTGCGTCGACGACCCGGAACTCGGGCACGCCGGTGGCCGGCGGGATGCCCGCGTAGGTGAGCACCGCGGTCGCGGGCGGCACGCCGGGCACGATCTCGAAGTCCACCTCCGCCGCGGCGCAGGCCGCGACCTCCTCGGTGATCGAGGAGAACAGCATCGGGTCGCCCTCGCACAGGCGGACCACGAGCTGTCCCCGTGCGGCGCTCTTGACGGCGTTCGCGAAGCCGGAGGTCTCGGTGACCTCGACGCCTTCACGGCAGTGGCGCAGCAGCGGGGATTGCGTTTCGGCGTCGAGCACCACGGCGTCGGCCTTGGCGAGCAGCTCGGCGGCACGGAGCGTGAGCAGGTTGGGATCGCCGGGACCCGCGCCCACGAACGCGACGAAACCGGAGGTTGGACTATCGGAGCTCAATGAGAATGCTCCCCCATCAATCTGTCGGCCCCTTCGGCGATCATCTCTGCCGCCAGGAGGCGGCCCAGATTCGCTGCCTCCGAAGGAGAGCCGGCGGCGGACTTGCGGACCGCTTCGCGGCCGTCGACGGAGACGACCACAGCGGTCAGGTTCAGAGTGTGCCCGTCATCGACCGCGAACGCACCCACCGGAGCGGAGCAGCCGGCCTCCAGCGCGTTCAGCACGGAGCGCTCGGCGATCACCGCGGAGCGCGTGGCGGGGTCGTCGAGCACGCCGAGGAATTCGACCAGGTCGGCCCGGTCGGCGCGGCACTCCACGGCCAGCGCGCCCTGGCCGGGCGCCGGCAGCAGCTCCTCGACCTCGAAGATCTGGGCGATGTCGGCGCTGCGGCCGATCCTGGTCAGCCCGGCCGCGGCCAGCACGACCGCGTCGAGCTCGCCGGAGTTGACCTTGCCGATGCGCGTGTCGGCGTTGCCGCGGATGGCGACGTACTCCAGGTCGGGGCGCAGCGCGCTCAGCATCGCGACACGCCGCGGCGAGCCGGTGCCGACCCTGGCGCCGGGGCGCAGGTCGGCGAACTTGTGCAGGCCGACCAGCGCGTCGCGGTGGTCGTGCCGGGCCGGGATGGCGGCCAGCGTGAAGCGCGGGTCCTGCTTGGTCGGCAGGTCCTTCAGCGAGTGGACGGCGAAGTCGACCTCGTCCTCGGCGAGCTTGTCGCGCAGCGCGTTGACGAACACGCCGGTGCCGCCGAGCTGCGCCAGGTGCGCCTTGGTCACGTCGCCGAACGTCGTGACGCCGACGAGCTCGACCGCCCGCCCGGTGCGCTGGACGTAGGCGTCGGCCACCATCTGGGACTGCGTGGTCGCCATGAGGCTGCGGCGGGTCCCCAGTCGCAGGGCTCCGGGCCGGGACATCACAGCTCCACCTCTCTCACGGCTTCTGGCACCTTCGGGTCCAGGTCGAACAGCTCACGCAGAGCTTCCGCATAATGATCGCCCCCTGGGCAGGTGGCGAGCTGCTTGACACGCACAGTCGGCTCGTGAAGCAGTTTGTCGACGACGCGCTGGACGGTCATGGCGACCTCGTCCCGCGCCCGCTCGTCGAGATCGGGTACGCGCATGAGCAGCCGCCCGAGCTCCGACTCGACCACGGTGGCCGCCTTGCTGCGCAGCGCCACCACGGTCGGGGTGACCTTGGCGGCCCGCTCAGCGTCGAGGTAGGCGCGCAGCTCCCCGGCGACGAGGGCGCGCACGGCCTGTACGGCGTCGCCCTCGCGCGAGCCGATGCCGGACTCCTGGATCGTCTCCAGGTCCACCAGCGTGACGCCGGGCACGGCGCGCACCGCCGGGTCGATGTCGTGCGTCAGCGCCAGGTCCAGCAGGAACGCCGGCCGGCTCAGCATGCCGGGGGTGATGACGTGGCGGCCCGCCCCGGTGCAGGTGATGACGATGTCGGCGCCGGCCAGTTCGTCGGCCACGGCGGCGAACTCGACCGCCCGCCCGCCGACGGACTCGGCCAGCCGGGCGCCCCGCTCGTACGTACGGTTGGCCACGACGATGTCGGTGACCCCGGCGCGCGCCAGCGTGACGGCGGCCAGCGAGCTCATCGAGCCCGCGCCGACCACCAGGGCGCGCCGCCCGGCCAGGTCGCCCGCCAGGGCGAGCCCCGCGGAGACGAGGGAGGCGCCGTGCTGGTCGATGCCGGTCTCGTGGTGGGCCCGCTTGCCGACCCGCAGCGCCTGCTGCACGAGTTCGTTGAGCGTGGCGCCGACGGTGCCCTGGCGCTGGGCCAGCTTGAGCGCCTGGCGTACCTGGCCGAGGATCTGGCCCTCGCCGACGACCATGGAGTCGAGCCCGCCCACCACGGAGAACAGGTGCTCGACCGCGCGCTCCTCGTAGTGCACGTAGAAGTGCGGCGTCAGCTCGCTGACCGGGACACCGGAGTGCAGGGCCAGCAGGTCGCTGATGGCGGTGACGGCGGCGTGGAAGCGGTCGACCGTGACGTAGACCTCGACCCGGTTGCAGGTCGAGACCACCATGGCCTCCGCGACGCAGGCATCCTGCTGAACGTCGTGCAGGAGTTTGACGAGCGCGTCACCCGTCACCGAGACGCGCTCCAGCATGGCCACCGGCGCCGTCCGGTGGCTGAGTCCGATAGCCAGAACACTCACTGACTGTCCACCGCCATGAGTGGCCCCCCAGCCTTGCGTTGCTCGTGGAACGCGAGAATCTGCAATTCAATTGATAGGTCGACTTTACGGACATCGACGCCGTCCGGCACGGAAAGCACGACAGGGGCGAAGTTCAGGATGCTGGTGACCCCGACGGCGATCACACGTTCACACACTTCCTGCGCCGCTGCCGCCGGTGTCGCCAGAACCACGATCGAGACCCCGCGCCGTTTGATCACGGCTTCCAGCTCGTCGATGTGCTCCACATTCAACCCCGCTATGGTGTCGCCCACCACTTCGGGGTCGGCGTCCACGAGCGCCGCGACCCGGAACCCCCTGGAGACGAATCCGCCGTAGTTGGCCAGCGCGCGGCCGAGGTTTCCGACTCCGACGATCGCGACCGCCCAGTCCTGCGTCAGGCCGAGTTCACGGGAGATCTGGTAGACGAGGTACTCGACCTCATAGCCTACGCCCCGAGTGCCGTACGAGCCGAGATGTGACAGATCCTTGCGCAGCTTGGCCGAGTTGACCCCGGCGGCCGCGGCCAGATCCTCCGAACTGACGGTCGCGACGCCCCGCTCCGCCATCCCGTGAAGCGCCCGCAGGTACAACGGAAGCCTGGCGACCGTCGCCTCGGGAATGCCGCGGTCACGGGGCTGGGACGGGCTCTTCACGTGCCGGTGCTCCAGGGAACGGGCGGCCTGACGGCCGCGTGATCGGAATCGAACCGTCTTTCAGGTTAATCCCTTTGTGAACCGATGCACAAAGTCAGCGGGGTACGGTTGCGATATGCATCGCATCACGTTGCTCAGCAAACCCGGCTGTCACTTGTGTGACGACGCGCGCGAGGTCATCACCAAGGTCGCGGGCGAGCTCGGCGTGCCGTGGGAGGAGGTCAGCATCGAATCCTCCGCCGAGTTGCAGGAGAAATACTGGGAGATGATCCCGGTGACGCTGATCGACGGCGTGCAGCACGACTTCTGGCGCGTGGACGAGACCCGGCTGCGGACGGCGCTGTCCGAGTAACCGGGGCCAAGCTGTCCGGGCTCAGAAGACGGCGCTGGGCAGCGGCACCACCTTCGCGGCGCTGACGCTCAGCTCGATGACGTTGGTGGCCAGCACCATCGCCTGCCGGTCGTTGACGAACCTCTCCACGTGCGGCTGCCGCTGGTGGTCGCGGTAGGCGACCTCGTCGCGGTAGAGCTCGTACACGATGCGCTGCAACGGCGCGGACTTCACCGCGTGGCAGGCGTAGACGAGCGTGTCGGGCTCGCCGCGGCGCACGGCCTCGACGGTCGCCTCGGCCAGGCGGTCGAAGGCGTCCCCCGCGCCGTCCACGATCGTGAAGACGGTGAGCAGGCCGTAGATGTTCGGCGAGGGTTTGCTGGAGCCGGACTGCTGCGGCGCGGGCGCGAACAGGTCGGCGCCAGGGTAGACCGCGCCGGTGCCCGGCATGGCCTGGTCGGGCCGCGGGGACGGGACCCCGTTCATGATGTAGCCGGTCGAGGGGCCCGAGTCGGGCGGCGGGGTCATGCGGGCGCCGTAGTCGCCGGTGTCGCCCGCCCGGTACTCGGCGACCAGGTCGCCGAGCCCCGGCGACCTGCGCGGCGGCGCGGGCGGCGGCTCGGCGGCGGGCACCGGCTCCGGCATGCCCCTGTGCCCGCCCCTGGGCGCCTCGTCGCGGAACATCGGGCGCTCCTCGGGCGACATCTGGCGCTCGTCGAGGGCCATGGGCCGCCCCTCGCGATGCCGGGCGGGCTCCTCGCGGCGCTGAGAGCGCTCCTCCCGGCGCGAGGGCCCCTCGTCGCGGTCGGGACCGAAGTCGTCGTCTTCGTCGTCCTCGTACGGCGCCAGCGGCCGCAGCACGGTGTACCAGACCGCCGCCGCGGCCACGGCGAGCAGTGCCGTGGCGAACAACGCCGGCACCGAGAACCTCATCGCGCCCACGAGCGCCAGCCCCGACGGGACGATGACCACGGTCGCGTGCAGGTTGTCGGTGTCGTACTCGTCCCCGTTGCGCCACTTGACCCCCGCCACCACCAGCATCGCCAGCATGACGAGCAGGTCCACCACGTGCACGCCGACCAGCAGGTAGCTTGGGAAGAGGTTCCAGTGGTTGGCGGCGGCGGGCAGGGTCTTGCCCATCTCCTCGGTCTTCAGCGGGTCCCAGAGCATGATGACCACGGACACGAAGGTGAGCGCGATGCCGAGCAACCACGCCAGGAACCTGGGCGGCGCCTTCTCGGACAGTAGTTGCACCAGTCCGACGGCCAGCCAGAGCGGCGCCAGCAACGATCCGGTGACCTGGAAGATGCGGAACGTGACGCCGCCGAAGCCCATGAGGTAGCCGAGGCCGATCACACCGAGTGACAGGCACAGGGCGACGACTGCAACGGTCCAGGCGACCAACCACCCCTCAGGCTCGTCGCGCAATCGTTGAATCAGGGCACCGGCCGCGATGGCGGCCAGGATCGCACCGGCGAAAGCTATGACAGCAACGAGGATCTCCATGGTGACTCCAATGCTGCCGGACGATGCCTCCCAGCCGGTAGCCGAAGAGGGAACGGGTCGGTCCACCACGGTATCTGCCGATTACGCCTAGTCATGCATGCATGCCGTGGATTGTGGTTTTTCTGGTTGATTTCTAGAGTGTTCGAGCACGCCGCACCCCTTACCCGTAGGGATACCGGATGCCTGACTCGTCGCCGTTCGCCGGGCTGCTCGCTCCAGCGGTCGCTGGTGCTGCCCGGACGGGCGAGCTCGCCGTGCGCGAAGACGTGCCCGACGACCTCCGTACGCTGGTGCTGCACGCCAAGAACGGATGCACGCAGTCGTTTGGCACGCTCTATGACCGCTACGTGGACCTCGTCTATCGCTACATCTACTTCCGGGTGGGCTCCCACCCCCTGGCCGAGGACCTCACCAGCGAGACCTTCCTGCGCGCGCTGCGCAGGATCGGCGACTTCACCTGGCAGGGCCGTGACTTCGGCGCCTGGCTCGTGACCATCGCGAGAAACCTGGTCACCGACCACTTCAAGTCGGGGCGCTACCGGTTAGAGATCCCGACCGGCGAAGTGATGGACGTCCCGTTAGACGGCTCCCACATTCCCGAGAACGCGGTGGTCACGGCCATCATCAACGACCGGGTGCTGCGGGCCGTACGAGATCTCAATCCCGAACAACAGGAATGCGTCGTCCTGCGCTTCCTGCACGGCCTCTCGCTCGCGGAAACCGCGTTGATCATGGGGAAGAAGAGTGGAGCGATCAAAGCGCTGCAGTTCCGTGCCGTACGGGCGCTGGCCAGGGCCCTCAAGCACGACCTGGCGTAACCTCCACCATCCGCCCCTCGTTAAGCAGGTGTCATGGCCGCGTCGGTCGGGGAGCTGGCATGAGTAGGGGGCGCAGACGGCGGGAACGCGTGCTGGAGCAGCTCACCGAGCTGCGCGAGCTGCCGCTCGGCGGCCCGGGGCAGGACTTCAGGGACCGGCTGCGCGCCGACCTGCTGGCCGGGACGGTCGCCACCAGGACCCTGGAGCGCGCGCCGGCCGAAGCGGCTGCCACCGAGACCCCGGAGCGCGCACCTGCCAGGCCCGCCGGCCGCCGGCGCCGCCCGCGACGCCGCCGCCCGCTGTTGTCCCAGCTCGCCGCCGTGGGGCTGGTCGCGGCGATGATGATCTCCTCCTTCGCGACCTACCGCGCGGTGCCGGGGGACTCGCTCTACCCGCTCAAGCGCGCCGCCGAGACCACGCTCGTCCGCCTCAGCTCCACCGACGCCGAACGCGCCGCACGCGAGCTCGACTCCGCCAAGACCCGCGCCAGGGAGGTCGCCCGTCTGCTCGGCTCCGCCGCGGAAGGCCCGCTGGTCAAGAAGACGCTCAAGGACATGGAGGAGTCGACGCGGGCGGGCATCAGCAGGCTCGAACGGGCCGAGCCGCGCTCACCGAAGATCAAGAAATTCGCACGGGATCAGGAGGAGGCCGTCAAGCCGATGCTCCCGGCGCTCGACCAGGAACAACTCGCCCAGGCGGAGGGCTATCTCGACTACATCGAAGGTCTGGCCGCCCCTGAGTAGGAAAGTAAGCTGAAGCGCATGTGGCGGCTAATGCGACGACGAGACGAAGTGCGGCCCGAGGTCGCCGGCGAGGTCGCGGCACAGGCGGCGGTCACCGTCCCGCCGGTCGAGCCTGACCTGCCTGCCGCGGCCTTCTTCGACGTGGACAACACGATGATGCGCGGCGCCTCCATCTACCACTTCGCCAGAGGGCTGGCCACCCGTGGCCTGTTCACGACGTCCGACCTGTGGAAGTTCGCCGTCGGCCAGGCGGTGTTCCGGCTGCGCGGCAACGAGAACCCCGAGCACATCGCGGTGGCCAGGGAGACGGCGCTGGCGTTCGTGGCCGGGGCCAAGGTCGACGACGTCGTACGGCTCGGCGAGGAGATCTACGACGAGGTCATGGCCGACCGCATCTGGGGCGGCACCCGGTCACTGGCCCAGAGCCACCTCGACGCCGGCCAGCGCGTCTGGCTGGTCACCGCCACCCCGGTCGAGCTGGCCAGGGTGATCGCGCAGCGGCTCGGGCTGACCGGCGCGCTCGGCACGGTCGCCGAGTCCAGCAACGGCGTCTACACCGGCCGGCTGGTCGGCGACCTGCTGCACGGGCCCGCCAAGGCCGAGGCGGTGCGCGCGCTGGCCCGCAGGGAAGGGCTCGACCTGACGCGGTGCACGGCCTACAGCGACTCGGCCAACGACCTGCCGATGTTGTCGCTGGTGGGGCGGGCCGTGGCGATCAACCCGGACAGCGAGCTGCGCGAGTACGCCAGGAAGCACGACTGGCCGATCAAGGACTTCCGCACCGGGCGCAAGGCCACGATGACGGCCCTGCCCATCGCGGCCGGGGTCGGGGCCGTGGCGGGCGGCGTGGCGGCGGGCATCGCCCTGCGCCGCCTCTACCGCGGCCGCCCCTGAACCCCGCGCCTCCTACCGCGTCCGCCCCTGACCCCACGCCTCCACCGCGTCCGCCCCTGACCCCTGCCCCTCGCCTTCTACCGCGGCCGGCCCTGACCCCGTGCCTCTACCGCGGCCGCCCCCGACCTCCTACTTCAGCGACTCGAACAGCTTGCGTGCCTCCGGCTGCTTCCACCGGAGCCGCTGCTCGGCCGGCTCGGCGGGGACCGAGACGGTGTTCATCCTGGTCCGCGCGAGCTGCTCGCCCAGCGCGAACATCTCCTCCACGTCGAGATCGGTCTTCACCCCCTTGCGCATCTCGGCGACAAAGGCCTTGAGCCTGGGCGGATCGGCGACCGACCGCTGCACCTTCTTCAGCATCGCCACCACGACCACCTGCTGCCGCTTGATCCGCGCGAGGTCGGAACCGTCGCCGACGTAGCGCAGCCGCACGTAGCCGAGGGCCTTCTCGCCGTTCAGCGTGACCTGGCCGGCGGGCAGCTTCAGCTTCGACATGCGGTCGTCCACCGGCTCGGCCACCTTGATCGTCACGCCGCCGATCGCGTCCACCATGTTCTTGAAGCCAGTGAAGTCCACCTCGACCGTGTGGTGCAGGCGCAGCCCCGTCAGCTTCTCCAGCGTGGACCTGAGGCAGGTGGCACCGCCCTTGGCGTACGCCGAATTGATCAAGTCGGTCCTGGCCGGCTCGGAGCCGCAGGCGGGGATCCGCACCATCGAGTCGCGCGGGACGCTGACCGCGGTGGACCTGCTCCGGTCCGCCGGCAGGTGGATGATCATGATGGTGTCGGACCGCTGGCCCACGTTCTCCCTGGCCTGCATGGGGCCGTACTGCGCGTTGCCCTCGCCCTCGCGGGTGTCGGAGCCGATCACCAGCACGTTCCTGGTGCCGCTCATGTCCACCAGGTCCGCCTCGGTGGCCGGCGTGGCGCTGTGCCGGTCGGCGATGAGCACCGTGGGCACCGCGACCGCGGTGGCCGTGGCGACGGCCACGAGCCCGGCCGTCCACCATCCCGGCCACCTGCGGCGGGGGCGGGCCCGCAGGAAACGGTCCCGCTGGCGGACGAGTGTCACCGGTGGCTGGTGCTCCAGCTCGTCTCCCAGGTCACGGAGCAGCTTGAGGTCGTCCATCGTCACTCCTCCTCCATGGGGTTGGCGTCGCCGAGCGCGGCACGGACCTTCCGCCTGCCCCTGTTGAGGCGGGAGCGCACGGTGCCAACGGGGATGCCGAGGGCCCTGGCGGCCTCCTCGTACGTGAGATCTCCCCAGGCGATCAGCAGCAGGACGTCGCGGTCCTTGGCGGGCAGCGCGGCCAGGGCGCCGGCCAGCTCCGTACGCGCGGCCTGGGCGGTCACGCCGGCGGCCACGCGGTCGGCGGGCGACTCCACCTCGGAGTCGACAGGGGCGCGCAGCAGGGCCCGGTAGCGGGCGGCCTCGGTGCGGTGGTGGCGGGAGACGAGCTTGGTGAGAATGCCGAAGAGCCACGGCCTGGCGTCGGGATAGGCCAGGTCGTAGCTCTTCCTGCGGGAGAAGGCGACCAGGAACGTCTCACCGACCAGGTCCTCGGCGGGCTCGGGGCCGAGGCGTTTGGAGACGTACCTGTAGAGCATGGCGGAGTAGCGGTCGAAGAGCTCGGCGAAGGCCTCGGGGTCGCTCCACGAGGCCCGTACGAGATCCGCGTCCACACCCCTGACGGCGGGTTGTGTGATCATCTCCGCCCTTCTTATGGGGGAACGGTCAACGATGTATCACCACAACCCGCCTATTGGGTTCAGATCTCCTTCAGCTGGCCCCCGTCCACGACGAGCTCGGCGCCGGTGGTGCTGGCCGAGCGGGGCGAGGCGAGCAGGACGATCGCGTCCGCGACCTCCTGCGGGTACACCAGCCGCCCGGTGGACAGGCCCATCATGGTGGGCGCCACCTCGGCGATCACGCTGTCCTTGTCCGCGCCGACCATGCCGCCGAAGACGTCGGCCGCGCCGCCGTCCTTGGTCCACCAGTCCGTCAGGGTCGCCCCGGGCGTGACGGTGTTGACCCTGATGCCCTGCGGGGCGTACTCGGCGGACAACGACTTGCTCAACGCGAGCACGGACGCCTTGGCGGCGGCGTAGTCCACGTTCACGTTGCCGGCCTGGCGGGCCATGGAGGAGGACAGGTTGACGATCGAGCCGCCGCCCCGCTCCAGCATGACGGGCACGGCCGCGCGGATCATGCGGACGGTCGCGAACACGTTGAACTCGAACATCGCCGCCCAGTCCGCGTCGCCGGGCGCCATGAAGCCGGCGCGCGGCAGGACGGTACCGGGGGGAGGCCCACCGGCGTTGTTGACCAGGATGTCCACCCCGCCGAACTCCTGCACGGCGCGCGCCACGACCCGCTCGGCCGCCGTGGGGTCCATCAGGTCGACGGCCACGTGCACGACCTTGTCGGGCAGCTCGTCCGTACGGGTGCGCGAGGCCACCACGACGTGGGCGCCCTCCTCGGCCAGCGTACGGGCGGCGGCCAGGCCGATGCCCTTGCTCCCGCCGGTGACGATGGCGACGCGACCGGAAAGCTGCAGATCCATGGGTTTCCCTTCGGTGTTCCGTAATTCCGTTCGCAGAACACCGGCGGGTCGCGGGCGGTTGCACCCGTTCTCAGAGAAGAGGCGGGAAGGCGTGTCCCCGCCGCAGCCGCAGCTCGTTGAGCAGTTGCTGGATGACCTCGCGCACGTGGTCGGTGATGTTGAAGACGAGCATGGGGTCGTCGGCGTCCGTGGGCGCGTACTCGTCGGTGCGGATCGGCTCGCCGAACTCGATCATCCACTTCGACGGCAGCGGCACCAGGCCGAGCGGCCCGAGCAGCGGGAAGAACGGGGTGATCGGCAGATAGGGCAGCCCCAGCGTCCTGGCCAGGAACTTCAGGTCGCCGATCTTGGGATAGATCTCCTCAGCCCCCACGATCGCGGTGGGCACGATCGGCACCCCGGCGCGGATGGCCGAGGCCACGAAGCCGCCGCGGCCGAAGCGCTGCAGCTTGTACCGCTCGGAGAACGGCTTGCCGACGCCCTTGAAGCCCTCGGGGAACACCCCGACCAGCTCGCCCTTGCGCAGCAGCCGGTCGGCGTCCTCACGGCAGGCCAGGGTGTGGCCGGTCTTGCGGGCCAGATGGCTGAGCAGCGGAAGCTGGTAGACCAGGTCGGCGCCGAGCAGCCGCAGCGGCCTGCGGGCCTCGTCGTGCAGCGCCACCTGCAACATCAGCGCGTCCAGCGGCAGCGTGCCCGAGTGGTTGGCGACGACCAGCGCGCCGCTGTCCTCAGGGATGTTCTTGAGCTCGACCGTCTCCACCCTGAACCAGTGGTTGTAGAGCGGTCTCATCAGTTCGAGCACGACCTTGTCGGTCAGCTCGGCGTCGTAGCCGAACTCGTCGACCTCGTAGTCGCCCGTCATGCGCCTGCGCAGGAAGGCCAGCAGTTTCGCCATGGGTTCCGGGTCCGGGACCTTCTCGGACTCCTCGAAGGACGGCGCCGCGCTGATCGGGATCACGCGGCCCTCCTCCTCGTGGGGAACGCTCACGCGCGGCCACCTCCGACCGGGTGCAGGTGGCGGGAACGCAGAAAGTCGTCGAAGGCCGCCCCGGTGGTGAACTTGGGCTTCCAGCCCAGCTCGGCCTCCAGCCTGGAGCTGTCCACGGCGCGGCCGTGGCTCATCAGCCTGACCTGCTCCGGCGAGTATTCGACCAGCCCGAAGCGGCGCACGGCTCCGCCGAGCACCTTGAACGCGGGCGAGAACAGCGGCAACGACGGCCGTCCCGCCCTCCTCGCGCACTGTGAGAGCAGCAACACGCCCGCCCCGGCCACGTTGTACGTGCCGGGGTGATCCTCGGTCGCCATCCGGCGCAGCACCTCGACCGCGTCGTCCTCATGGACGAACTGCAGCCGCGGATCGAAGCCGAACACGCTCGGCAACACCGGCTGGGTGAAGTAACGCGTCAGCGGCGAGTCGACGCCGGGACCCATGAAGTTGGCGAAGCGCAGCAGCGACACCGTCACGTCGGGACGGCGCCGCGCGAAGCCACGCACGTAGCCCTCGACCTCGGCCGCGTCTTTGGCATATCCGTGGATGGGGCCCTCGTGCGGCTCCAGATCCTCGGTGAACACCGCGGGATCGCGGGGCGACGAGCCGTAGACGGCGGTGGTGGAGCGCACCACCACACGTCGCACGGTCGCCGACCGCTGGCAGGCACCGAGCAACTGCATGGTGCCTATCACGTTGTGCTCCTTCATGGCCGCCCTGCCACCGCTCCTCGGCGGAGCGCTGACGAGGCTCATGTGCACAACGGTGTCGATATCCGCCGCCGCGATCACCTGGGCGATGTCGGGGCTGCGCAGATCGACCCGGACGAACTCCGTCCGGCCGAGAGAGATGCCGCCTTCTCGCGTCAACGAGGGGGGCGGCACGGTGTCCACTCCTATGACACGGCTGATGTCCGGGTCAGCCGCGAGAACGCTCGCCACCCGGGCGCCTATGTGGCGCGAGACCCCGGTGACAAGCACGGTGTGGGTCATCAGCGCCTCGCAGCTGCGTCGGTTACTTCTTGTTACGCCGCTGGATGCGCGTCTTCTTGAGCAGCTTGCGGTGCTTCTTCTTAGCCATCCGCTTGCGGCGCTTCTTGATAACAGAGCCCACGGGACCCCCATGCGATAGCAAGTTTGAAACGATGTGCGAGCGCACACCGGGTCACAGACTACCGGCGATCCGTGGTAGATCGCCCCCTGGGGGGTGAGAGCCCGGCCGCAGCAGCGGCGGCCGGGCCTCTCCCGAGACTGCACTCACGACACGATCTGGCGTGTCGCTACGTCAACCTGCCTCGATGTAGGCCTCCCGAAGATAATCGTGTACCGCCTGCTCAGGCACCCTGAACGAGCGGCCGACTCGGATGGCCGGCAGCTCGCCGGAGTGGACGAGCCGGTACACCGTCATCTTGGACACCCTCATGACCGTCGCCACTTCAGCCACAGTCAGGAACTTCACCTCACTGAGAGGTCTTTCGCCTGCACCCATCGGACGCCTCTTCCGCACGTGTTTCCGGGTTATCCCCACTGGTGCCATTGCTCACGCACGTGTACTGCCGTCAGCGTAAGTCGGGACTCCGAGTGCGCAAACCCCCTAGTTTCTCAGTCAACCGAGCCGTCTGTCAGCCGAACACGCAAAAAGCCAGGCCAACAGCCGGTCCGAGCACCTCACCTGGACGCTGGAACTGTCCAAGTTGCCACACATTAGAGTCTCCGACGCCCCATCAAAAGTTGGCAAAGTGACAGCGAGCCGCTTGGAATGCAGGCGCGAAAAGACGGTATGCGGATGACCGAATTAGACTGGAAGGGCTCGTGTGACTGCTGTGACCAGTCTCTCGGTCAACGGAGCGTAGTAGCGGGGTAGCACATTGTCGTCAAGTGGCACAACAACTTCAATCTTCCCCTCAGCCTCACCGACGAACAGTCCCGGGTCGTTGCAATCGGCGAAGGCCACCGTCGGGACACCGGCCTCGCCGGCCGCTCCCGCCCAGCCGTGGTCGGCGACCACGAGGTCGGGCAGATCGCCGTTCAGCTCGTGCAACATGCGCTGCATCGGGGCGGCGTCGTGGGTGTGCACCAGCGCGCCCCGGTCGTCGAGCATGGCCACGTCCTGGAGGTAGCGGATCCTGCGCGGCCGGCCGAAGCCCGAGTTCGCGTAGGTCCAGCCCTCGGCGGGCGACAACAACTGCGCGCCCTTCGCCGCGCAGAAGGCGGCCAGCGGCAGGTGGACGGCCAGCAGGCCGGTGGGATGGCCGGTGGCGAACAGCACGCGCGGCCGGGGCCGCGACAACACCGCGGCGATGCGCTCGCCCATCGCGTCGATCGCGTCAATCGTCAGGTCGGGGTCGATGGTGTCCTGGCCCCAGCGGTGGCCGGGGTCGGAGACCACGCCCGCGGACTTGGCCATCAGCGCCAGGATGTCGCGGTAGGGCCACGGCTGCTCGAAGGTCAGGCCCAGCGCGTAGTACGGGTCGCCGTTGGCCAGCGAGCTGTAGTGGTCCAGGTTGTTCTCGCGGGAGGTCGCGACATCGCCGGCTATCCGGCAGCGGATCAGGTGCTCACGGAATTCGTCGCGGCTCAGCACTGCATCTTCCTCGTCAGGGCATTGGATCGAGGCCGTGCAGGGGGAACACCGCGTTTCGGGTCGCCATGACCGCACGGTCAATGGGGTCCGCTGGATCATAACCACCGGACAGGTCACGAAATTCCGGATTTCGGCCGTCCGTCATGGTCAGCGGGGGTGTCTCGCCCGTACGCTCCCTGGCCAGCCGCCGCCATTCCGGGCCCGTCGGCGTGGCCGGATCGATGGGATGCCCGGCCACCTCGGCGATCAGGTGCGTCCAGGCCCGCGGCACCACCTGCACCAGCTCGTAACCGCCCCCGCCCACCGCGATCCACCGGCCGCCCGCCGTCTCGTGGGCCAGGCGGTGCAGGGCGGCGTACGCGGCCCGCTGGCCGTCCACGCTGAGCATCAAATTGGCCAGGGGGTCGAGCGCGTGGCTGTCGCAACCGTGCTGGGTCACCAGGATCTCCGGCCCGAACTCCCGCAGCAGCGGCGGCACGACCGCGTCGAAGGCCCGCAACCAGCCGGCGTCGCCGCAGCCCGCCGGGAGCGCGACGTTGACGGCCGTGCCCTCGGCGCCGGTCTCCTCGGGAAAGCCCGTGCCGGGGAACAACGTGCGCGGGCTCTCGTGCAGGCTGATCGTCAGAACTCTGGGGTCGTCGTAGAACGCCGTCTGCACGCCGTCGCCGTGGTGCACGTCCACGTCCACGTACGCGATGCGGCCCACCCCCCGCTCCAGCAGCCAGGCGATGGCCAGCGCGGGGTCGTTGTAGACGCAGAACCCGCTGGCCATGGACGGCATCGCGTGGTGCAGCCCGCCCGCGACGTTGATCGCGTGCTCGGCCGAGCCCTCCCACACCGCGCGGGCGGCGGCGATCGAGGCTCCGGCGATCAGCGCGGAGGCCTCGTGCACGCCCGCGAACGCGGGGTTGTCGGTGGTGCCGAGCCCGGCGGTGAAGTCGGGCCGGCCCGTGGCGGACACCCGCTTGACGGCCTCGATGTAACCGCGGTCGTGCACCAGGGACAACTCTTCGTCGCTCGCCGGGGCGCAGCCGGCCATCTCGACCTTGTCCAGCACGCCCAGCTCACGCGCGAGCGCCATGGTCAGCTCCACCCGCACGGGCGCGAGTGGATGGCTCGGGCCGAAGTTGTAGGAGGTGAGAGCGTCGTCCCAGATCACCCGTGCCGACCGGCTCATGCCAACTCCTCCACGCGCCTGCTCGCCTTGCGCCGACGTTACCGCAGCGCCGACCCCTCCTTGTAGCCCAGGTGCAGCGCAGGAAACATCGCAGCAATATCGACATTTCCTGATTTAGGGTTGCAGCGTGCGCGTGGCGCGGATCTTCCAGAGGGTGGTGCGGTTCTTCCGGCGTCCCGAGGTCTTCGACCGGACGCTGGTGATCGTCCTCGCCTTCCCGCCGTTCATCGCCCTGCCCCTCGCGGTCTGGGCGGGCCAGACCGTGGTGATCGCTGAGCTGGGCACCCTGCACCATCTGGCCACCGTGGGGTTCCTGCTCATGCGCCGCCGCCGGCCGATCCTGACGGCCGCGCTGGTCTGCGCCGTGGACGCGGCGTTCATGGTGTCGCAAGGCGTGATGTTCTCCAACATCTCCACCGGTATCGCCTTGTACAGCCTGGGCCGCTACACCGCCGGCCGCATGGCCGCCATCTCCGCGGCGGCGCTGTACCCCGTCTACGCCGTCGCCATGGAGCTGGGCTCTCCGTCGGGGGGCGGCTGGGTCGCGGCCCTGTTCGCGGTAGGCGCCGCCATCGGTCTCGGGCAGTTCGAAAGGCTCAGGTCCGAGCTCAAGGAACGCGGCCGGCGCGAGGCCGCCGACGCCGCCGTACGAGCGGAGCGGCGGCGCATCGCCAGGGAGCTGCACGACGTGGTCGCGCACCACATCACCGTGATCAACGCGCTGGTCGGCGGCGCGCGCGCCACGCTCCCGCCCGAGCAGGAGGCCGGCAGGAGCGCCCTGGAGAGCGCCGAGCTGACCGCCCGCCAGGCGATGTCGGAGATGCGCCACCTGCTCGACGTGCTGCGGGCCGATGGCAACGAAGGCCCCGACGCGGCGACGGGGGTGGGCGCGGACCGGCTGCCCGCGCTGATCGACGAGGCCAGGTCGGCGGGGCTGCCGGCCAGCCTGACCGTGACGGGACAACCCGCCGAACTGCCCGCCGCCGTGGACCACGCGGTCTACCGCATCGTGCAGGAGTCGCTGACCAACACGCGCAAGCACGCGGTCAGCGCCAAGGCGAGCGTGCGCCTGGCCTACGCGCCGGCGGCCATCGAGGTCGAGGTGCTCGACGACGGCGTGGCCGCCGGCGCGGGCTCCGCGCCGGGTTTCGGACTCGGCGGCATGGCCGAGAGAGTAGCTCTGTGCGGTGGCCAGCTGTCCACCGGTCCACGTCCCGAGGGAGGATTCCGCGTGCACGCCCGCATCCCGCTGGAGAACGTATGACCGAGACCATCAAGGTGTTACTGGCCGACGACCACGAGCTGGTGCGCAAGGGCTTCAAGCTCATGCTCGACGCACAGCCCGACCTCGGCGTGGTCGGCGAGGCGGCGGACGGCGAGCAGGCGGTGGAGCTGAGCAGGCGGCTGCGGCCGGACGTGGTGCTGATGGACCTGCACATGCCCGGCATGGACGGGGTACGCGCGACCGAGCTGATCACGGGCGAGCTGCCCGGCGTGCGGGTGCTCGCGCTGAGCACGTTCGACCTGGACGAGAACGTGATCGCGGCGCTGCGCGCGGGCGCCGACGGCTTCCTGCCCAAGGACATCTCCCCCGAGGAGCTCGTCGAGGGTGTACGCGTGGTGCACCGCGGCGAGTCGGCCGTCGCCCCCCGCCTGCTGACCAGGCTCATCGGCTCCTTCGTACGCGCCACGCCCCCGCGCTCCGCCCCCGCCGAGCTGACCGGGCTCACCGACCGCGAACGGGAGATCCTGGTGCTGATCGCCCGCGGCCGGTCGAACGCGGAGATAGCCGCCGAGCTGTCGGTCTCCCCCTCGACCGTCAAGAACCACGTGACGAGCCTGTTCGCCAAGATCGGCGTCAGGGACCGGGCGCAGGCTGTGATCGTGGCCTACGAGGCCGCCTTGATCCACCCAGGAGAGTAGGACCACGGTCCTACCGCGCCGCCGCGCAAACGGTTCCCGGGCAGGAAGAAACCCGGCGCGCGCGACGGCACGCTTGGATCATGACCGCGATTCGGGCAAGGAACCTGAGCAAGCGCTACGGCGGCACCACCGCCGTGGCGGACCTGTCGTTCGACGTCGAGCCGGGCCAGGTGACCGGTTTCCTCGGCCCGAACGGCGCGGGCAAGTCCACCACCATGCGCATGATCCTCGGTCTCGACCACCCCTCGGGCGGTTCGGTGGTCGTGGACGGCCGGCCGTACGCGGAGCTGAAGCACCCGCTGCGCAAGGTGGGCGCGCTGCTGGACGCCAAGGCCGTGCACGGCGGGCGCAACGCGCGCAACCACCTGATGGCCATCGCGCAGAGCAACGGCATCCCCGCGAGCAGGGTGAGCGAGGTGCTGGAGATCGTGGGCCTGCGCGAGGTGGCCAAGCGGCGGGTCGGCGGCTTCTCGCTGGGCATGGCGCAACGGCTCGGCATCGCCGCCGCACTGCTCGGCGACCCGGAGATCCTGCTGTTCGACGAGCCCGTCAACGGCCTCGACCCCGACGGCATTCTGTGGATCCGCACGTTCATGCGCAAGCTGGCGGCGGAGGGGCGGGCGGTGTTCGTCTCCAGCCACCTGATGAGCGAGATGGCGCAGACCGCCGACCACCTGATCGTGATCGGCAGGGGGCGGCTCATCGCCGACACCAGCGTGGAGGAGTTCATCGGGCGCAGCTCCCAGGGCTACGTACGCGTGCGCTCCCCCCGGCTGGCCGAGGTCGCCGACCTGGTCAAGGTGGCCGAACTGCACTCCGACCACCTGCGGGTGACCGCGATGAGCACCCTGGAGATCGGCACCCTGACGGCGCGGGCCGGCATCCCGCTGGAGGAGCTGACGTTCGTGCAGCCCTCGCTCGAAGCGGCCTACATGGAGCTGACCAAAGACAGCCTGGAGTTCTCCGCATGATCGACATTTTCCGGTCCGAATGGACCAAGATCCGCTCGGTGCGTTCGACGGTGTGGACGCTGGCCGTCACCGCCGTACTGATGGTGGGCCTTTCCGGGCTGCTCGCCGCCGCCGTCAAGTCCAACGCCGACGGTCCCATCCGCATCGACCAGGCACTCGCGGTGAGCCTGGCCGGCGTCATGCTGGCCCAGCTCTCCATGGCCACGCTGGGTGTGCTGGTGATCTCCAGCGAGTACCGCACCGGCGGCATCCGCACCTCCCTGATGGCCGTGCCCAAGCGAATGCGCCTGCTGACCGGCAAGCTCGTCGTGTTCACCGCGACCTCGCTGGTCGTCTGCGCGATCGCCTCGGCCGTCGCGATCGGCGTCGGCCTGCTCATCACGCAGCCTCCGGCGATCACGCTGACCGACGCCCTGCGGGCCGTGCTCGGCGCCACCCTCTACCTGACCGCCTGCGGCGTCTTCGGCCTGGGCCTGGGCACACTCATCCGGCACACGCCCGGCGCGGTCGTGTCGGCCATCGCACTCATGCTGGTGCTGCCCCAGGTGGCCAACCAGTTGCCGGGCCAATGGGGCCAGACCGTGGCCGAGTACTTCACCACCAACGCCGGCATGCTGCTGGTCAGCCTGTCGCCGCAGCGCGGCTCGCTGGGGCCGTGGAGCGGGTTCGGCGTCTACCTGATCTGGATCGCCGTCGCCACGATCATGGGAGCAATACTTCTGCGCCGCCGCGACGCCTGACACCGCGCGGTGATGGGAGCTGGCATAGATTCGACACCATGAGCGTGGCCTATGAGGACTACGAAGATCTTCACCGCTTGGTTGACCGGCTCACCCCGGACCAGGCGCGGGCGGTGCGTGCGGTCGTTCTGCGGCTCGTTCCGAGCCAGCTGCCCGATAAGGCTCCTCCGCTCGAAGACGGCTGTGTCCGGCGCTTCCCGTTCGCCAAGACGATGCACGCTGAACACGACCTGGCTGCCCGTTCGGAAGACATCATCCGCAACGAGCCAGGTGGGAACACCGGGTGATCATCTGCGACACCCGACCTCTCGGGCATGCCTCGATCAGCGGTATCACGAACTGGTCCTGGTCCTCGCCGTCGCGATGGACCGCCTAACGTCAACCGAGCCTTCTTTCCCACCTGCCGAAGTGCGGGGAGAAGGCTCGGTTGCGTTCTTGCCAGAGCGGCGACAGACCTGGAGAAACGTGCGGTCAGGACGTCGAGGCGGCTCGAGGTGCAGCCGCCTGGTCATCGGTTTCCACCCACGGTTTATCCATGGCCCGGGTCAGTGCGTCGGCGCCGTCCATGGCGGGTGTGACACCCAGGCCGCGCAGCAGCATCGACGCTCCGGCGGCGGCCAGGCGTTCGTCGCCTGGCCGGTCGGTGTCGATGCCCTGCAGGTGCAGCAGCTCGCGCACTTCGCGCACCAGGTGCGCGGGGTCGTAGTACCGCATGGTGCTCACTTGCTGTCCTCCCACTTGGTCCCGGTGATTCGCTCGTAGACCTCGATGTACCGTGCCCGGGTGGCCTCCACGATGTGGTCGGGGATCGCCGGCCCCGGCGGAGTGCGATCCCAGTCGAGGGTGGAGGACCAGTCGCGGACGAACTGCTTGTCCAGCGCGTGCTGTGTACGGCCCGGCTCCCAGGAGTCGGCCGGCCAGAATCGGGAGGAATCGGAGGTGAGCACCTCGTCCGCCAGGACCAACTGGCCGTCCGGCGTGCGGCCGAACTCGAGCTTGGTGTCGGCGATGACAATGCCGCGCTCGGCGGCGATCTCGGCCCCGCGCCGGTAGATCTCCAGGGTGACGTCCCGCAGGTGCGCGGTGGTGTTCTCGCCGAGCTCGCCGGCGACGTCGTCGAAGGTGATGAACTCATCGTGCCCGACCGTGGCCTTGGTCGTCGGCGTGAAGATCGGCTCGGGCAGCCGTGACCCTTCCAGCAGCCCGGCAGGAAGCGGCACCCCGCTCACCGCGCCGGTCTTGCGGTACTCCTCCAGGCCCAGGCCGGCCAGGTAGCCGCGGGCAATCCACTCGACAGGCAGCATCTGCAGGCGGCGGACTCGTACGGCGCGGCCGGCCCACTCGTCAGGGACGTCCGTGCTGAGCACGTGGTTAGGGCAGACGTCGGCGAGCTGGTCGAACCACCACAGCGACAACTGAGTCAAGATCTTCCCCTTGCCGGGGATCGGCGTGGGCAGCACGACGTCGTAGACGGAGACGCGATCCGACGCCACCAGGATCAGATCGTCGCCATCCGCGTAAACGTCACGCACCTTGCCGGAGTGAACCAGTTCCACAGTGTTCCTCTCAGTTGTCCGGGATTTCGAACTCGTAGGTCTGCCAGCGCCCCGCCGTGTTCACGTACTCGCCGTACTCGATGACGACGCCGTCACCGTCGTACACCCAGTTGCGGCCGCGTAGGACTGGTGATCCTTCAGGAATGCCCAGATCGTGGGCATCCTGTTGGGTGGCGTTGTCGGCCGCGTGCTGGTCACGTGTGTACTTGATGACGCGCCCGGTGGTCTCCGCGATGTAGCCGAAGGTCCCCTGCACGATGCGGTCGGTTTCCAGCAGGCGGGGAGCCACGTCGGCCAACTGGCCGGCGAACCAGGAAGTGGACGCCGACACCGGCTGGCCATCGCGGTACGTCACCCGCTGACGGCGGATCACAGAGCTGTCCACCTCGACGCCCAGGGCGTCAGCGACGCGCCCGTCCGCCTGGACAAGCTCAGCCGTCTCGATCCTGGCGCGCTCGTTCGGCGGGTAAATCCTTCCGGTACGGCGGATCGCAAACGCTCGATCGGTGGGGGAATGGGAGGCCGCCTGAGTCTTCACAATGGTTCCACGGCCAGGCGTCGCCTCCACAAGGCCCTCACCGCGCAACGTGGTGATGACCTTGGTGGCGGTGGCGATCGCGACGCCCCACTCCTCCGAGATCTGGCGCCCAGTGGGCAGCCGGTCACCCTCACGCAGCGACCCCGACATGATCTTGTCGCGGTAGTGCTTCACGATCTGGAGGTAAGGAGGGTCAGGGCGGTTCAACTCGGGTGCCATGAGTGCATACTCCAAGCGACAACATTTGGACTAGTGCAACGCATTGTAATGCACTAGTCCAAATGTCCCAGCATCGCCCCCGCATGCCGAGAAGTCGGCGGAAGACCAAGGCCACGATGCCGCGCCTCATGTTGTACGGCCGAAGCTCTGGACATTGAACTAGTGCGTAGCTAACTTTGAACTAGTGCAAGCCTTGCAGCGAGAGGAGGAGGGATGTCGGTTCCCACCGACTTGGCCGCCTGGACTGGGGTTCCTGTCTGGGACGCCAAGCAGGCCGTGGGCGGCTTCTGGTTGCCAGGCCTTCCGGCGTCGGTGCCGGTGGCGCGGCATTGCGCGCGCGTCGTGTTGCGCGTGCCGGTCGGCGATGAAATCGACGACGTGTTGCTGGTGCTCACCGAGTTGACAGCGAATGCGATCACACACACCCGGTCCGGCTTGCCGGGCGGTCGGGTGCGGGTGGAGTTCGAGTTGGACGGTCCCACGAGGCTGCTCGTCAAGGTGATCGATCAGGGATCGGCGAAGGTGCCCCATCCGCGGACACCGACAGCGGCAATCCAGAACGACGGGCGTGGGCTCCATCTGGTCGGGAGCCTCGCCAAGGAGTGGGGCGTGCGCTGGCCCGGACGGGGTTGCGTGGTGTGGGCGCTCATAGAGTTGCCCGCATCGGAGAAGGCAGACACGGGAGGCCTCAGGTATAGGACGACGAAGGATCGACCTGGCCGGGAACGGAGGAGCGCCGGGAGTGGTGGACATATGGCGGATGCCGTGGCCGGAACGAATGGAAGAGCCCCCGCAGTGTCCCTGTATGAGGTTTTGTGTGCCGCCGCACGCCGCCGTCAGTCGGATGACGGGACGTCATGACCGGTGTCGCGCCGCCCCGGCTGCGGGTACCGTACATCACCGCGTGCAGCGAGGAAACGGTGTCGCTGCCACTGGCGTTCGTCCCGGATCCGGGCGCTACGGACGGGATGCGGCTCAGCTACGCCGACGCCATACCGGAGGACTTCCACTTTGGCGTGCTGTGGGCACGTCAGGGACAGCAACGGGGTGGCCGGCCGGAGTGGAAGGCGGTCAACTGCTTCAGGCAGCGCCGCTGCATGACTCGCTTGTTGTGCCAGGTGTGCGCCCGGTCGGCGACGGGGCCGGACGGCCGCGTCTCGTGGTTGCCGGCTGACGATCCGGACAACGATCCTGCCCGCAAGGGGTACACCAACGCCCCACCGACGTGCGCCGACTGCATCCCGGAGGCGGTGTCCACCTGCCCGCGCCTGCGGCGAGGTGCGAGTGTCCACATGGTTGGCCACACGGAGCCCTACGGCGTCCTCGGCAACCTCCTGCGCCCGTCCCACGGCACGATCATCACCACGGAGAGCCAGTCCGTGATCCCGCTGGATGCCTTCCACCGCCTGGAGTACGCGCTCGCCGTGCAGCTTCTCGTCACGCTGGATGATCTGGAACCCGCCCCTCGTCCCCTTCCACGAGGGCCGGTGAAGATCCCTTAGCCCGGAGCGAGGTGTTGGGGCGGCTCCTGCCAAGGCGCATGACACCACAGCGCCCTCGAACCACTTAGGTGGTCAAGTGTGCGCACGTGGCGGCGGCCGGCCCCGTGCGGGGTCAGCGGGCGTTTTCCTGGAGGCCATCAGCCACGTGCGGTGGGTGGCGGTGTCGTTGGCTGTGCCGTAAAGGATGGATGTCTTTCAGCCGGAGGCGAGTTGGCGGCCGCGGTCGCGGGCGGCCTCGATGGCGGCCAGGAAAGCCGCGCGCACGCTGTGGCGTTCCAGCTCCGCGATGGCCGCGATCGTGGTGCCGCCCGGGGAGGTGACGGCCTCGCGGAGGATCACCGGGTGTTCGCCCGAGTCGCGCAGCATCACGGCGGCCCCGACGATCGACTGGGTGACCATGTCGAGGGCGGCGGCGCGGGGCATGCCGAGCAGGATGCCCGCGTCCACCATGGCCTCGACCAGGTAGAAGAAGTAGGCGGGGCCGCTGCCGGACAGGGCCGTGGCGGCGTCCTGTTGCGACTCGGGGATGCGCAGGACCTTGCCGACCGGCTGCAGCAGGCCCTCGGCGAGTTTGAGGTGTTCCTCGCCCGCGTACGCCCCGGCCGAGATCACGCTCATCGCCTCGTCGAACCTGATCGGCGTGTTGGACATCACCCGCACCACCGGCACCTCGACGCCGAGCCGCTGCTCCACGAAAGCGGTGGTGATGCCGGCCGCGGCGCTGATCACCAGGCGCTCGGCGGGCACGTAGGAGGCGATCTCGGCCAGCAGCGTGCCCATGTCCTGCGGCTTGACGGCCAGGATGAGGGTGTCGGCGGACTTGGCGGCCTCGGCGTTGGACACGGTCCGCACGCCATAGGTCTCGCGCAGCGCCTGGGCCCGTTCGGCCCTGCGGGTGGTCGCCATGATGTCGCCGGGCTTGAACCCGGCCCGCAACAACCCGGACAGCAGGGCCTCGCCCATCTTGCCCGTGCCCAGAATCGCGATCATTTCGACCCCTCAAAGAAAGACAGACGCTGACCCTGCAGCTTATCGCGGCACCTGCGCCCGTTATCGGCGCGAGAGCAGGGAGCGCAGGAAGAAGGCCAGGTTGCGGGGGCGTTCCGCCAGGCGGCGCATGAGGTAGGCGTACCAGTCGGCGCCGTAGGGGACGTAGACGCGCATGCGTGAGCCGAGTCCGGCCAGGCGGGCCTGTTCGTCGGGGCGCACGCCATACAACATCTGGTATTCCAGGCCGGTCACGTCGCGGCCGTCGAGCACGGCGAGCGTGGCGGCGATGCGCAGCAGCCTGGGGTCGTGCGTGGCGACCATGGGGTAGCCGGTGCCGGCCATGAGGATCTTCAGGCACCGTACGAAGGCACGATCGATGTCGACCGGCCTGGTGTAGGCGCCGGGAGCGGTGTAGGCGCCCTTGCACAGCCGTACCCGGGCACCGCCGAGCCGCTCGCAGCGCTCCAGCGAGTCCGGCAGGTACGCCTGCACCACCACCCCCACGTCGGGATGATCCCTGCGCAGCGCGGCGTGCACGGCGTGCAGCCCGGGGATCGTGTCGTGCTCCTCGGCGTCGAGCGTCACCGTGACACCCCTGTCCGCGGCGGCGGCGCAGATGGCGGCGGCGTTGCCGAGCGCGAGCCGCTGCGACTGCCGCAACCCGAGCGCGGTGAGCTTGACCGACACGTCGGCGCCGGCGGGCAGCAGGTCGAGCAGCGACAGGTAGGTGGCGACGGCGGCCTCGGCCTGCGCCGCGTCCGCGACCTCCTCGCCGAGGTGGTCGACGCTGACGAGCAGACCGCCCCGGGTCAGCTCGCCGATCACCGCGCCGATGTCGTCGGCGACGTAGCGCCTGACCACGTCCGCCGTCAGCGGCGAGATGGTGACGAGCCGCTCGGCGCGCGGACTCCTGGAGAGGGCGAGCATGGCCTGACGGAGCACGTGACCCACACTAAACAACTGAACCATCGGCGGGCGTGATCCGTCGTAGGGATATGCGGACTATGACAGCGACTCTCGTGGCCGGATGCCTGGCCCTCGCCACGGGCTGCGGTACGGCCCAACCCGTGCAGCAGGCCTCCTCCGTGACCCCGGCGAAGCCTCCGGTCGTATCGAACCCGGTCACCAGCGAGCCTCCCAAGGGCCCCAAGCACGTCAAGGCGACGGGCAACGCGATCAACGTGCGCAAGATCCGCTTCGAGAAGGCCAAGGCCGTCTCGAAGGGCAAGAAGCTCCAGCTCACCTGGTGGTCGGGGGTGGAGCCGTGCACGGTGCTCGACCGGGTCAAGGTGAAGGAGACCGGCAAGAAGGTCACGGTCACCCTGTACGAAGGCACCGCGCCCAAGGCGAAGAACATGTCGTGCATCATGATCGCGGTCGAGAAGACCACGACGGTCAAGCTCAAGAAGGCCCTGGGCAAGCGGAAGATCGTGGATGGCGCCAAGACCTGAGCCGTCTGCCGAGCGTCAAGACGTGATCTGTCCACTTGCGGACAACCCCAGTGACAAATGATCGATTGCTTGCGATACATCGATCAAGACACCGTGGCGTGGGGGCGCCGAAGGTGATGTCACGCTCCAATGGGGGAACCCTTGAGACGGCTCTTACGCTGCTTGGTTTCTGCTGCCCTGATCCTGACCGGCCTCGCGGTGCTCGCCCCGCAGGCGGCGGCGCTGCCGCAACGTTTCCAGAAACAGACCGTCTTCAGCGGCCTGGTCGCCCCGACCAACGTCGAGTTCGCCCCCGACGGGCGGGTCTTCGTGGCGGAGAAGGGCGGCTACATCAAGGTCTTCGACTCACTCACGGACACCACCCCCACCGTGTACGCCGACCTGCGCACCCGCGTGCACGACTTCTGGGACCGCGGCCTGCTGGGCCTGGCGCTGCATCCGAACTTCCCCGCCGACCAGCGCGTCTACGTGCTCTACTCGCACGACGCCGAGCCCGGCGGCGGCGCGCCCCGCTGGGGTCTGCCGGACGACGACTTCGACGGCTGCGCCTCCCCTCCCGGGCCGACCGAGGACGGCTGCCGCATCACCGGCCGCCTGTCCGTCATCTCCCCCACCGGCGCTGAGACGCCGCTGATCACCGACTGGTGCCAGCAGTACCCCAGCCACTCGGTCGGCGACCTGCGCTTCGGCCGCGACGGCATGTTGTACGCCTCCGCCGGTGACGGCGCCAGCTTCGAGTTCCCCGACTACGGCCAGGACCACCTGACCAGCTCGGACGTGGTGCCGGACAATCCGTGCGGCGACCCGCCGAACGCGGTGGGCACGGCGCTGAGCCCGCCGAACGCCGAGGGCGGGGCGCTGCGGTCCCAGGACGTGCGGACGAGCGGCGACCCGGCCGGCCTCGACGGCACCATCATCCGGATAAATCCGGATACGGGGGCGGCTGCGGCCGGGAACCCGAACGCCGGCAGCTCAGATCCCAACGTGGCCAGGATCGTCGCCAACGGCCTGCGCAACCCGTTCCGCTTCGCCACCCGTCCCGGCACGGACGAGATCTGGTCCGGCGATGTCGGCTGGGGCGCGTACGAGGAGATCAACCGGATCGCCGACCCCACCGCCGGCGTGGCCAACTTCGGCTGGCCCTGCTACGAGGGCCAGGGCAGGGACGTCAGCTACGACGCCCTGAACCTGACGATCTGCGAGAACCTCTACGCCGCCGGCGCCTCGGCGCACACGCAGCCGTTCTACGCCTGGAACCACGGCCGGCGCCTCTACACCGGCGACACCTGCGCCCCCGGCAACCAGTCCTCCTCCAGCGGCGTCGCCTTCTACGAGGAAGGCACCTACCCGGAGTCCTACGACGGGGCCCTGTTCTTCTCCGACTACAGCCGCAGGTGCGTCTGGGTGATGACCGAGGGCGCGAACGGCCAGCCGGACCCGGCCACGCTGAGCACGTTCGACACCGGCATCGGCACGGTGGAGCTGGAGACCGGCCCGAACGGCGACCTGTTCGCGGTGGACTACGACAACGGCACGATCGTCCGCTACATCTACAACAACGCCCCGCCCAACGCCGTGATCGATGCCACGCCCACGTCCGGCGGCGTCCCGCTGAGCGTGGACTTCTCGGCCACCGGCTCGACCGACGCCGACGGCGACCCGATGACCTACGCCTGGGACCTCGACGGCGACGGCGAACTCGACGACTCCGCCTCGGCGACTCCTTCGCGCACGTACACGCAGATCGGCTCGTACGTCGTCACGCTGCGCGTACGCGACGACAAGGGCGGCCAGGACGACACCACGGTCACCATCAACGTGGGCAACACCGCGCCGACGGCGACGATCGGCTCCCCCGCGGCCACCCTCACCTGGGCGGTGGGAGACACGATCAACTTCTCCGGCACGGGCGCCGACCCGGAGGAGGGCACGGTCCCGGGGTCCCGCATGGAGTGGACCCTGATCATGCACCACTGCCCCGGCGCCTGCCACACGCACGAGATCACCAGGTACACCGGCGCGTCCGGCTCCTTCCAGGCGCCCGACCACGAGTACCCCTCGCATCTGGAGCTGCGCCTGACCGTGACGGACGAGTTCGGGCTGAGCGACACCGCGAGCGTGCTGCTGCAGCCGAAGACCGTGAACCTCACCTTCCAGAGCGATCCGCCGGGTCTGCAACTCGGGTTCAACCAGGAGGTGACGCAGACGCCGTTCACCAGGACGGTGATCGCCAACTCCAGCAACGCGATCACGGCGCCGTCCCCGCAGGACACCTACGCGTTCGGCTCCTGGTCGGACGGCGGCGCGGCGACGCACAACTTCCACGCGCCGGCGACGGCCACGACGTACACGGCGACGTTCGAGCAGTCGCCGCATCCGCCCGGCCTGGTGGCCGCCTACCCCATGAACGAGAACACCGGCACCACCACTGCCGACTCCGTCGACGGCAACACCGGCACGCTCACCGACACCACCTGGTCGGCCACCGGCAGGTACGGCCCGGCGCTGTCCTTCAACGGCTCATCGAGCTGGGTCACCGTCCCCGACGCCGCCGCCCTCCGCCTGACCACCGGCATGACCGTGGAAGCCTGGGTCAGGCCCGCCGCCGTCACGAGCTGGCGGACCGTCGTCATGAAACAACACGAGGACGGCCTGGCCTACGTCCTGACCGCCGGCAGCGACAGCAACCGCCCGCACACCGCCATCCACACCACCGGCGACGCCGACATCGGCGGCACCGCCTCGCTGCCGCTCAACACCTGGAGCCATCTGGCCGCCACCTACGACGGCACCACCCTGCGCCTGTACGTCAACGGCACCCAGGTGGGCCAGCGTGTCACCGACGGCCCCATCCGCACCGACGACGGCGTGTTGCGCATCGGCGGCAACAGCCTCTGGGGCGAGTACTTCGAGGGCCTCATCGACGAGGTACGCGTCTACGACCGGGCACTCACCCCGGCCCAGATCCACACCGACATGAACACCCCGCTCTAGGACCATCTCCCCCGCGGACCCCCGGACACGCACCCACCGTGCCGGGGGTCCGCCCTTTCTCCAGGAACCGCCGAGCTGGTTGTCCCGTTACGCCTGGTGTGGACTATCACGCCCGTTCTTGTCGTTTCGTCGGGAATGCGGGCGCGCTCATTGAGGTTGAGTCGAGTAGGCTCAAGTCGTTTGACAAAGACGACACGCATCCATAGGTTGAGTCCAATCGACTCAACTTTGACTACAAGGACGTACTCATGGCACGTGCGGTAGGTATCGACCTGGGGACGACCAACTCCGTCGTCTCGATCCTCGAAGGCGGTGAGCCCACCGTCATCGCCAACGCGCAGGGTTCGCGGACCACGCCGTCCGTGGTCGCCTTCGCCAAGAACGGTGAGGTCCTCGTCGGTGAGGTCGCCAAGCGGCAGGCCGTCACCAACGTGGACCGCACGATCCGCTCGGTGAAGCGGGAGATGGGCACCAACTGGTCCCAGGAGATCGACGGCAAGAAGTTCTCGCCGCAGCAGATCAGCGCCTTCGTGCTGCAGAAGCTCAAGCAGGACGCCGAGGCGTACCTGGGCGAGAAGATCACCGACGCGGTGGTCACCGTTCCCGCCTACTTCAACGACGCCCAGCGCCAGGCCACCAAGGAGGCCGGCACGGTCGCGGGCCTCAACGTGCTGCGCATCATCAACGAGCCGACCGCGGCGGCCCTCGCCTACGGGCTCGACAAGGAGCAGGACCAGACGATCCTGGTCTTCGACCTCGGTGGCGGCACCTTCGACGTGTCGCTGCTCGACGTCGGCCAGGAGGACGGCCACGGCTTCGTCGAGGTCAAGGCCACCTCCGGTGACAACCACCTCGGCGGTGACGACTGGGACCAGCGCGTCGTGGACGAGCTCGTCAAGCGCTTCCAGAACGCGCACGGCGTCGACCTGGCCAAGGACAAGATGGCGCTCCAGCGCCTGCGCGAGGCGGCCGAGAAGGCCAAGATCGAGCTGTCCAGCCAGTCCGAGACCAACATCAACCTGCCCTACATCACGGCCTCCTCCGAGGGCCCGCTGCACCTCGACGAGAAGCTCACCCGCAGTGAGTTCCAGCGCCTGACGGCCGACCTGCTCGAGCGGACCAAGGGCCCGTTCCACCAGGTCATCAAGGACGCCGGCATCAAGGTCGCCGACATCGCGCACGTGGTGCTCGTGGGCGGCTCGACCCGTATGCCCGCCGTCTCCGAGCTGGTCAAGGAGCTGACCGGCGGCAAGGAGCCCAACAAGGGCGTCAACCCGGACGAGGTCGTCGCCATCGGCGCCGCTCTCCAGGCCGGCGTGCTCAAGGGTGAGGTCAAGGACGTCCTGCTGCTCGACGTGACCCCGCTGTCGCTGGGCATCGAGACCAAGGGCGGCATCTTCACGAAGATCATCGAGCGCAACACGACGATCCCGACGAAGCGCTCCGAGGTCTTCACCACGGCCGAGGACAACCAGCCGTCGGTGCAGATCCAGGTCTTCCAGGGTGAGCGCGAGATCGCCTCCTACAACAAGAAGCTGGCCACCTTCGAGCTGACCGGCATCGCGCCGGCGCCGCGCGGCATCCCGCAGATCGAGGTCACCTTCGACATCGACGCCAACGGCATCGTCAACGTCTCCGCCAAGGACCTGGGCACGGGCAAGGAGCAGACGATGACGATCACCGGCGGCTCCGCGCTGCCGAAGGACGACATCGAGCGCATGATGCGCGAGGCCGAGTCCTACGCCGAGGACGACAAGAAGCGCCGCGAGGAGGCCGAGGTCCGCAACAACGCGGACGGTCTGGCCTACCAGACGGAGAAGTTCCTGCGCGAGAACGACGACAAGGTCCCCGGCGAGATCAAGACCGAGGTCAACGAGGCCCTGGCCGAGCTGAAGAAGGCTCTGGAGGGCACCGACACCGACGTCATCCGCACCAACGCGGAGAAGCTCGCCACGGTCAGCCAGAAGATGGGTTCGGCGATCTACGCTCAGAGCCAGGGCCAGCAGGCCGGCCCCGAGGGCGCCCCGCAGGGCGACGCCACGGCCGACGCCGGTGAGGGCCAGAAGGCCGACGACGACGTGGTCGAGGCCGAGATCGTGGACGACGACCAGCCGAAGAAGGACAAGTGATGCCGCCGCGTGACAACGGGCAAGAGGAGCCGGTGATCCGCGACAACCGCAAGATCGACCCCGAGACGGGCCAGGTCAGGGAGCCCACGCCCACGGAGCCCGCAGCCGCCCAGCAGGCGGCCCCGCAGGCGCCCGCGGGCGACGGCGAGCTGGAGGTCCAGCTCGCCGAGCGGACCGCCGACCTGCAGCGTCTCCAGGCCGAATACGTGAACTACCGCAGGCGCGTCGAACGCGACCGTGCCGCGGTTCGCGAGCAGGCCGTCGCCGGGGTGCTGTCGGAGCTCCTGCCCGTGCTCGACGACATCGGCAGGGCACGCGATCACGGTGAGCTGACCGGCGGCTTCGCGAAGGTGGCGGAGTCGCTGGAGTCGGCGCTCACCAAGCTGGGCCTCAGCGCGTACGGGCAGAAGGGCGAGCCGTTCGACCCGACCGTCCACGAAGCCCTGATGCACAGTTATTCGCCGGACGTGACCGAGCCAACGGCCGTCGAAGTGTTGCAGCCTGGATACCGGATGGGTGACAGGGTGCTTCGCCCGGCGCGGGTGGCCGTCGCCGAACCCGAGGACGCCCCTGCCGCGTCCAATGACGACGACAACTGAGCCAAGGACGAGGGGCCGTAGATGAGCACCAAGGACTACCTGGAAAAGGACTACTACGCCGTCCTTGGTGTGCCCAAGACCGCCACCGCCGACGAGATCAAGAAGGCGTACCGGAAGCTGGCCAGGCAGTACCACCCTGACACCAACCAGGGCGACTCGACCAAGGAGACCAAGTTCAAGGAGGTCTCCGAGGCTTACGACGTCCTGTCGGACGGCAAGCGCCGCAAGGAGTACGACGACGCGCGCACGCTGTTCGGATCCGGGGTGGGCGGCCAGCGTCCTGGCGGTGGCGGCTTCCCGTTCGACTTCGGTGACCTGTTCGGCGGCACCGGCCAGCAGCAGGGCGCCGGCGGAGGCGCGGGTGAGCGGCTCGGCGACCTGTTCGGCGGGCTGTTCAACCGGGGCGGCACCGGCCGCACCACCAACGCCACCAGGCCCCGGCGTGGCCAGGACATCGAGTCCGAGGTGACGCTGACGTTCACCGAAGCGGTCGAGGGCACCACCGTGTCGCTCAGGCTGACCAGCTCCGCCGCCTGCGCCGCGTGCACCGGCACCGGCGCCAAGGCGGGCACGACCCCGAGGGTCTGCCCGACCTGTGAGGGCACCGGAGCGGCCAGCCGCAACCTGGGCAACTTCGCCTTCTCCGAGCCGTGCCGCGACTGCAAGGGCCGCGGGCTGATCGTGGACAACCCCTGCCCCGTGTGCGACGGCAGCGGGCGGGCCAAGAGCACGCGCACCATCCAGGCGCGCATTCCCGCGGGGGTGGCCGACGGCCAGCGGGTCAAGCTCAAGGCCAAGGGCGCGCCGGGCGAGAACGGCGGCCCGGCCGGCGACCTCTACATCCAGACGAACGTCAAGGCGCACGCCGTGTTCGGCAGGACGGGTGAAAACCTGACGATCACGGTGCCGGTGACGTTCACGGAGGCCGCTCTGGGGGCTGAGATCAAGGTGCCGACGCTCAAGGGCATGCCGGTCACGCTGCGCATTCCCGCGGGCACGCCCAACGGGCGCACGTTCCGCGTGCGCGGCAGGGGCGTCGCCCGCAAGGACGGCACCAAGGGCGACCTGCTCGCCAGCGTCGAGGTGGTCGTGCCGAAGACGCTCGACGACAAGTCGCGTGAGCTGCTCAACGAGTTCAACACCGCGCACGCGGACGAGGACCCGCGCGCAGAGCTCATTCAGCGAGCCAGAAGCGAGTAGTAGCCGATGGACGCCAATTATTTCGACCTCTCAGACGACACCCCTGTCTATGTGATCTCGGTGGCCGCGCAGCTGTCGGGTCTGCACCCGCAGACGCTGCGCCAGTACGACCGGCTCGGGCTGGTCAGTCCTGGACGTACGGCGGGGCGCGGCCGCCTCTACTCCACGAGAGACATCATCCAGCTCCGCGAGGTGCAGCGGCTCTCCCAGGAAGAGGGCATAAACCTCGCGGGGATCAAACGGATCCTCGAACTCGAGAACGAAGCTCTTCGGCTGCGTGAGGAGGTTGTCCGCCTGCGCGCCGAGATGCGGATGGTCAGAGCGCTGATCCGTTACGAGCTGCCACCGGGGGCCTAGGAAAGACATGGACTACAAGCTCACCCAGAAGAGCCAGGAAGCGCTCTCGGGTGCCATGCGGCGCGCCGCCGCCGAGGGCAACCCCGAGATCTCTCCCGCTCACCTGATGACCACGCTGCTCTCCCAGACGGGCGGCACCGCCGTACCGCTGCTCGAAGCCGTCGGCGCCGACTGGCGCACGCTGCGGGCACGCACGGAGGAGCAGCTCGCGTCGCTGCCCAAGGCGCAGGGCTCGACGGTGGGGGCGCCGTCGAGTTCGCGCCAGCTCCTGACCGTGATGAACACCGCCGCCCAGCACGCCAACCGCCTGGAAGACCTCTACGTCTCCACCGAGCACCTGCTGGTCGGCCTGGCCGCCGACGGCGGCCAGTCGGCCGAGCTGCTCAGGTCGCAGGGCGCCACGCCGCAGGCGCTGCTCGACGCGTTCGAGAAGGTACGCGGCAACGCCCGCGTCACCAGCGAGACCCCTGAGGACACCTACCAGGCGCTGGAGAAGTACGGCGTCGACCTGACCGAGCACGCCAGGGGCGGCAGGCTCGACCCGGTGATCGGCCGCGACACCGAGATCCGCCGCGTGGTGCAGGTGCTCAGCCGCCGCACCAAGAACAACCCCGTGCTCATCGGCGAGCCCGGCGTCGGCAAGACCGCGGTCGTCGAGGGCCTGGCCCAGCGCATCGTGGCCGGCGACGTGCCGGAGTCGCTGCGCGGCAAGCGGCTGATCTCGCTCGACCTGGGCGCGATGGTGGCCGGCGCGAAGTACCGGGGCGAGTTCGAGGAGCGGCTCAAGGCCGTGCTCTCCGAGATCAAGGAGAGCGACGGGCAGATCGTCACCTTCATCGACGAACTACACACCGTCGTCGGCGCGGGAGCCGCCGAGGGCGCGATGGACGCCGGCAACATGCTCAAGCCCATGCTGGCGCGCGGCGAGCTGCGCATGATCGGCGCGACCACGCTGGACGAGTACCGCGAGCGCATCGAGAAGGACCCCGCGCTGGAGCGCCGCTTCCAGCAGGTCTACGTGGGCGAGCCCACGGTCGAGGACACGATCGCGATCCTGCGCGGGCTCAAGGGCCGCTACGAGGCCCACCACCAGGTGCAGATCGCCGACAGCGCGCTGGTGGCCGCCGCCTCGTTGTCCGACCGCTACATCACCAGCCGCTTCCTGCCCGACAAGGCCATCGACCTGGTGGACGAGGCCGCCTCGCGGCTGCGCATGGAGATCGACTCCCGTCCGGTGGAGATCGACCAGCTCCAGCGCAACGTGGACCGGATGAAGATGGAGGAGCTGGCCCTGTCGAAGGAGACCGACGAGGCCAGCGTCCAGCGGCTCGACCGGCTCCGCCAGGAGCTGGCCGACCGCCAGGAGGAGCTCAACGCCCTGGTCGGCCGCTGGGAGCACGAGAAGGCCGGGCTCAACAAGGTCGGCGAGCTGAAGAAGCAGCTCGACGACACGCGGGGCGCGGCCGAGCGGGCCCAGCGCGACGGCGACTTCGAGGCGGCCTCGCGGCTGATGTACGCCGAGGTGCCCAAGCTGGAGCAGGCGCTCAAGGCCGCCTCCGAGGCCGCGCCGCCCGACAACGCCATGGTCAAGGAGGAGGTCGGGGCCGACGACATCGCCGAGGTGATCTCGTCGTGGACCGGCATTCCGTCCGGGCGGCTGCTGGAGGCGGAGACCGCCAAGCTGCTGCGCATGGAGGAGGAGCTGGGCCGGCGCCTCATCGGGCAGCAGCGGGCCGTACAGGCCGTGTCCGACGCCGTACGCCGTACGCGTGCGGGCATCGCCGACCCCGACAGGCCGACGGGCTCGTTCCTGTTCCTCGGCCCGACAGGGGTGGGCAAGACGGAGCTGGCCAAGGCGCTGGCGGACTTCCTGTTCGACGACGAGCGGGCGATGACCCGCATCGACATGAGCGAGTACTCCGAGAAGCACAGCGTGGCCAGGCTCGTCGGCGCGCCTCCCGGCTATGTCGGCTACGAGGAGGGCGGGCAGCTCACCGAGGCCGTCAGGCGGCGGCCGTACACCGTGGTGCTGCTCGACGAGGTCGAGAAGGCCCATCCCGAGGTGTTCGACATCCTGTTGCAGGTGCTCGACGACGGACGGCTGACCGACGGGCAGGGCCGCACGGTCGACTTCCGCAACACGATCCTGATCCTCACCTCCAACATCGGCTCGCAGTTCCTCGTCGATCCCAAGCTGGAGAACGGCGCGAAGCGCGAGGCGGTCATGGGGGCGGTGCGCAGCTCGTTCAAGCCGGAGTTCCTCAACCGGCTCGACGACGTGATCCTGTTCGACGCGCTCGGTTCGGAGGAGCTGGCGCAGATCGTGGATCTGCAGGTCGAACGCCTGGCCCAGCGCCTGGCCGACCGCAGGCTGACGCTGGAGGTCACGCCGGCGGCCCGCGAGTGGCTGGCGCTGACCGGCTACGACCCGCTGTACGGCGCCCGCCCGCTGCGCCGCCTGGTCCAGTCCGCCATCGGCGACAAGCTGGCCAAGGCGGTGTTGTCGGGTGAGGTCGTGGACGGCGACCAGGTCCTGGTCGAGCTGGGCGACGACGAACTGCTCATCAACCGCGGATCCTGATTCGCTTTTCGAGGCCCGGAGATCCAGGCGATCTCCGGGCCTCGGCGTGTCATGGCAGGGTCATCGGGTCCGCCGCTCGGTAAGGTTCGCCCCAGCTTCGGACAAGGAGCCCGCACCCCCGCCGCCCCGGCGACTACGTTCGGCGTTCGTCAGATCACCGAAACCGATCAGGGGGACGAGTGTCATTCCAGAAGATCCGGAGCATGATCGCGGTGGCCGCTCTGACCGCCGGTGTCAGCTGGCTGTTCGCAGGCCCTTCCACGGCCGACAGTTGCACCGAGACCGCGCTGCTTTCACCCGCCACGGCCTCTTCACCCGGCTGCGAGCCTCCCAACCTGCGCGTCGGCCAGGGTCTCGGTGAGGGCTCCGGAGGGCCGGGCAGCAGCCGCATGATCACCGAGGAGAGCAACGCGCTGGCGATGGCCGCCGGCGAGCTGGCCAGGCGCCTCGGCCTGACCGGTCTGGCGACCGGCAAGGAGGTGCTGGGCGCGGCGGACATCGGTGGCATCGCGGCCAACTGGGGCATGCCCTCGCTGGCCTCCTCCTCGCCCGCGCTGTTCCCCATGGCGCCGGGTCCGATCGGCATGGCGGATCTGTCCACCGTGGCCGGCATGCCGGGGCTGCCGTCGCTGCCGCAGCTTCCGCGTACGCCGCTGCAGGACAAGCTGCCGGGCATGATGACACTCGGCCAGGAGCCCTACCACAACCGCGTCCAGGGCAGCGGGGTCCAGTCGCCGATGGACCTGCAGCAGCCCGTCAACATGGTCAGCGAGAACCTGATCGGCACCCTGCTGCCCAAGGCGGTGGAGGGCGTGGAGAGCACCTCGAAGCTGCCGGGCGGCGCTCCCGCGATCTCCGGGTTCGGCGCGCTCGTTGAGGGTCTCGAACTGCGATGAGCCATTTACGTCCGGGCGCGGGTCGTGCCTGCCGCGCCCGGATTCCCACAGCCGGAGGGGCCGCGGTCGCCCGGCCGCGACCCCTCCGGCGAAAGCGCCTGCGGGCCTTCGGGGAATCGCCCGCGGGCCCTCAGGGGATCACCTGCGAGTACTCAGGAGATCATCTGCGGGTACTCCTCAGGGAGCCCTGCCGGAAGCGGCGGGCTCAGCGGACGCGCGGTCGTCTCCTGAGGCTGGGCTCAGGAGACGAGTTCGTCCAACTCGTCCTCGGGGAGCCCGAGATCGACCCTGATGCGGTAGCGGGTACGCAGCAGCGCCACCTGCTCTGGATCGTTCTCGTCACACCGCAGGGCGGCCTGCGTCGCCCATTCGAGCCCTCCTTGGAGGTCTCCATAGGCGACCAGAGTCTCGGCGATCGTGTGCGCGGTCGCCGTGGAGACGTTGCCCTCCGCGCGTATCGTCTCGATGACCTCCCTGGCCTCATCCGGTCTGTCGAGTTCGAAGAGCGTGTCGGCGATGCCGGCACGCGGGTCGAAACCCGCCTCGCCGCCGTCCTCGACCGCGCGCTGGAAACACTCCATCGCACGGGCGGGCTGGCCGGCGGCTCGCCACTCCTCGGCGGCGAGGACCAGGATGGAAGCCCTGGAGACATCGCCGGTGGAGTAGTCGAGCGCGACGTCGTACAGCCGGCTGGCCAAGGAACTGTGGTCGTCGGCCAGCAGGGCCTGCTCCAGCAGACGATCAAGGTGCTCACGGGTCACATGCGCCACACCGCGAGACTACCGAGCCACCCGGTTCTTTGCCCGGTCATTTCACATCGCCGGTCCCGTTCAAATTCGGTAACGTCGCGTTCAAACCTGCTCACAGTACGCGTGTTCGCGCAGCTCGCGGGGGATAAACCGGTCGCTTTGCCGCCACGCGAGCGGAGGGACTGTGATGGGCATGTCCAGGCATCTGACCTTCACGCTGGCCTGTGCCGTCGTGTTGTCGGCCCTCGTTCCCGGTGTGGCCGGATATCTGTCGGCCCGGCTGGAGGCCATCGAGACCGCCGAGCGGAACCTCCGGGCGCTGGAGGCGCGCCTGCACGTCCGCGAGAACAGGGATGCCCGTCCGGTCTCCTTCCCCGCCCCGTGCCTGCGCACCCCCGTCGCGCCACGGCTGCGGCAGGTGCCCGCCACGGCGCTCGGCACGGCACTCGGCACGCGCGAGCACCGCAAGTCCTGGCTCCGTGACGTGCCGGCCTGGCTGGCCGACCCGCTCAGGGAACTGTGGGAGTCCGGCGAACGCTGACCCGACCCCACTCGGCGCGGGGCCCTTTCCACGAGGAGCCGCGACTGGGGCCCTTCCCGCGAGGAGCCCCGACTCGGGGCCATTCTCGCGAGGAGTCGCGGCTCGGAGCCCTTCCCGCGAAGAACCTCAGCGCGGGGACCAGGATTTGAGCTGGCGGGCCAGGAATCCTCTGATCAGATGCTTGGCGGCGTCGATCATCTCGGGGGTGCCGTCGGGGTCGCGGCGGAAGGCCAGTTTCAGCACCGCGTCGCCCGCCTCGACGGCCACGAGCACGGCCAGGTCGAGCTCGTCGCTGTCGGCCAGCCCGAACTCCTTCAGGAACAGCCCGCGCAGCCGCCCCGCGATCACCGTGTTGTTCTCGGAGTCGGAGTCGAGCAGGTTGAGGTCCACGGCATCGCCGAAGTGCAGGCTCTTGAAGCCCGGGACCGTCCTGTGCATGTCCACGTAGATGTCGATGATCACATCCACGGCTTCCTCCCAGCCGCGGTATTCCTCTTCGAGGAACGTGCGATCGACCCTGCGGACGAACTCCTCGACGTTACGCCTGGTGAGCTCCTGGGTGATGGCCCGCTTGTCGGGGAAGAACTGGTAGACCGATCCGATGGCCACGGCCGCCCGCTCGGCTATGCGGGTGGTGGACAGGGCCTCGTATCCGGTCTCGTCGAGCAGTACGGCGCAGGCGTCGAGCATGCGCTCGACGCGGCGGGCGCTGCGGCGCTGTGCGGGCTGCCGCCTGAGGGCTCTGGGTTGGACGCACTCGTCGTCCATTTGCGGCGAAGACACGGATTCATCTTCTCCTGTATGGGCGATCATTACCTGCCAATTTACGGATTTCTCGGAGCTGCGCCAACCCGGGCCAGCCCGCGCATCAGGCGGGGCGAAATCCGGGACAGGGCATAGCCGATTTTCCCCTCCAAGTTCACCGGCACAACAGCCTCGTTTCTGTGCACGGCACGCAGAATGTGCGCAGCCACGCGTTCGGCCGGATATCCGCGCCATGCCAGCGCCCTGACGGCCCGCTCGCGCAGCCCGCCGTCGGTGTACGTGGTACGCCCGGCGATGCCCGTCGAGACGAACCCCGGGCAGACGACGCTGACCCCGACCCCCCGACCGGCCAGTTCCCCCCTGAGGCAGTCGCTGAGCATCTTCACGGCGGCCTTCGACGTCGAGTACGCGGGCAACACCCTGGAGGGCGCGAAGGCGGCCAGGGAGGCGACGTTGACGATGTGCCCGCCTTCGCCGCGTTCGGCCATGGCCGCGCCGAAGAGGCGGCAGCCGTGGATGACGCCCCAGAGGTTGACGTCGATGGTCCTGCGCCAGTCTTCGAGACTGTGGTCGAGGAACGCGCCGGCGACCACGATCCCGGCATTGTTCACCACAATGTCCGGCACGCCATATTCAGAGATGATATTTCGCGAAAAATCCTCCATCTGGTCGGCATTCGCCACATCAACCTGAACCCCGTACGCCGTACCACCCAGCTCTCTCCCAATAGCGTCAGCGGCCCGTTTGGCGGCATCCATCTCGATATCCGCGCAAATCACCTCAGCCCCATGCGCCGCGAACGCCCGCGCCGTCGCCAGCCCGATCCCCGCCCCGGCCCCGGTGACCACCACCAGCCGCCCGCCGAACGCCCTCTGCATCTCGACCCCCTATTAGACGATATGTCCAACAGGATAGGTCGATCAGGGCCGCGCGGCCAGTCCGGCGCAGGAGCGCAGGGCCTTCCAGTCGGCCACCGCCTGGGTCCTGGCCGACCCCGTCATCGGCACCGGGATGCCCCCCTGGATGGTGGCCGGGGTCCAGGTGTCCTTGAGCACCTTCCGCCCGTTGATCGTCAGCGTCAGCACGCCGGTCCTGCCGGTCGTGCCCGGCGTGGAGTTGTAGAAGACGAAGTTGCCCATGCCGTAATGCACGTAGGCGTTGTCGAGGTAGCCGCCGCCGAGCAGGATGTGCGCGTGCCCGCCGACCACCACGTCGGCCCCCGCCTTGACCAGCTTGGGCGCCAGTGAGAGCTGTGCCTCGTTGGGGCACTTCTGCAGCTCGGTGCCCCAGTGCAGGTGGACGATCACGGTGTCGGAGTTCTTGCGCGCCTGCCGTACCGCGCGCAGCAGAGCCGTCTCATCCTTCGCCGAGGCCAGCCCGCCCTGCTCGGAGGTGGCCGTCCACGCGGAGATGAACTCCGCGTCCAGCACCTGCGTGGCGCCGATGATCGCGACGCGGTTGCCGTTCACGGTCTTTCTGAAGGGCCGGTACGCCTGCGCCGCGTCCGCCCCGATCCCCACCACGGGGAACCTGCTCTTCTTGGCCGCCGCCAGCGAGTCGGCCAGCCCGGTCTCCATGTAGTCCATGCCGTGGTTGTTGGCCATGGAGGCGACGTCCACCCCGGCGGCCTTCAACGCGGTGAGCGCGCTGGGCGGCGCCCTGAAGGTGTACTGCTTGCCGGGCGCGGGCGTCCCGCCCGTGGTGATCGCCGTCTCCAGGTTCACCATCGCCAGGTCGGCCTTGCGGAACACGTTCGCGATCGGCCCGAGCGCCGTGCGCGGGTTGTTCAGCCGCGCCCGCAACATCCCCTCGAAGTGCACGTCCCCGCCGAAGGAGATCGTGTACGGCTCGCGCTCCGGCGTCGGCTTCTCCTTGGGTGAGGCGCTGGCCCGCTGCTCCACCCGCCGCGGTTCCGGCTCCGGCTCCTGTGCCGACGAACACGCCACCAGCGATGCGACCACGGCGAAGACCGGGAGGGCACGGGGGAGTCTCATTTGTCGCACTTTCGCTCGATTCCTGACTTACAGGGATCGAGCATGCCATGTGGGACTGACTACCGCGCAGTACCCCGACTACCAACCAATTTGGACATAGCAGCACGAGTCTTGTCGTCCATGGGCGTGTAGACGATCAGCCGGATCTCCGGCCCCGCCGTCAGGCTGGTCGTGCTGAAGCGCAGAACCCCGAGCTCCGCGTTCTTGTAGCCCTTGATCCGCGGCCCCGGGTCGGCCACGTCCTGGCGCGCCCAGAGCCGGGCGAACACCGCGCTCTCGGAGCTGAGCCGGCGCACGAAGTCCTGCCAGCAGGGATCGTCGGCGTGCCGGCTGTAGGCTCCCCTGAAGACGGCCACGGTCCGCCCCAGTTCCTCATCGCGCGCCAGCAGCCGCGTCGTGGGCGAAGGGTGCAGGCAGAGCTGCCAGAGTGAGTTGCGCTCCCCTTCGGGCGCGGCGACCAGTTCGGGGAACAGCAGCGCGTAGGCGTCGTTCCAGGCCAGGGCGTCACACCGGCTGTTGGACACGCAGGCGGGCATGTCGCCGAGCCGGTCGAGTATCTGCTGCATCTCCGGCGTCACCTGGCCCGAGTCCACCGGGATCGGGTCGGCGGACTGGCCGGCCAGCCGGTAGAGGTGGTGCCGCTCGGCGCTGTCCAGCCTGAGCGTGCGCGCGATCGCGTCCAGCACCTGCGTGCTGGCGTTGATCGGCCGCCCCTGCTCCAGCCACGTGTACCAGGTCACGCCCACACCCGCGAGCTGCGCGACCTCCTCGCGGCGCAGCCCCGGGGTCCTTCTGCGCGGGCCCGGCGCGAGCTCGACCATGTCCGGGGTGATCCGCTCGCGGCGGGAGCGCAGGAACGCCGACAGGTCGGTGCGCCTTGCTTCTGCCATCACCATTTCTCCACTATGGGGGCATAAGGCGACATTTATCCAGTTATCGCCAGTACCAGTATAAAGGGGCTCTCGTTACTGGTACCGCAAGCGCGGCAGACTGGTCAGCATGTCGCAAACCGCCGCGTTCTCCCCTCCTGCGCGCACCACGACGCGGGAAGCAACTCCCAAGGCCAGCGGCCTGCTCCTGACGATCATCCTCGTGGGGCAGTTCCTGGCCATCCTGAACGTCAACATCGTCAACGTGGCCACCCCGACCATCGAGGCCGACCTGCACTCGTCGGGCGCCGGGCTGCAGATGATCGTCGCCGGTTACACCATTGTCTATGCCGTCCTGTTGATCACTGGCGCCAGGGTCGGCGACCTGTTCGGCTATCGCCGCGCGTTCCTGGGCGGCCTGGCGCTTTTCACGCTCACCACGCTCGCCGCGGGCCTGGCGCCCTCGACGGGCTGGCTGGTGGGCTTCCGGCTGTTGCAGGGCGCCGGGGCCGCGATGATGATGCCGCAGGTGCTGACGTTGATCCAGCGCAACTACCAGGGCGCGGCCCGTGGGCGGGCGATCGGCCTGTGGTCGCTGGTGATCAGCGGTGGCATCGTGGCCGGCCAGGCACTCGGCGGGATTCTGCTGGGCTTCGGCCTGGGCTGGCGGGTGTTGTTCCTGGTGCTGGTGCCCGTCGGGCTGCTGCTCCTGGTGGCCGGTGTCCGGGTGCTGCCCGCCGACCAGGGCGGCGGCCGTACCGGGCTCGACCCGCTGGGCCTGGTGACCCTGTCGGCGGCCGTGCTGCTCTTCGTGGTCCCGCTGGTGCTCGGCCGCGACCTCGGCTGGCCCCTGTGGGGCTGGCTCTCGATGGGCCTGAGCGTGCTGACGTTCGCCGCGTTCGTCCGGATCGAGCGCTGGGTCACCGCACGGGGCGGCCGCCCTCTGGTGGACGCGCGGGTGCTACGCGCACCCGGCATGCGGCCCGGCCTCGCGGTCCTGCTGTTCGGCCCCGCCACCTGGGGCGCCTTCCTGTTCACCTCCGCCCTGCACCTACAGGGCGACCTGCACATGACGCCGCTGGCCTCCGGCATGATGCTCGTGCCGTGCGCGCTGACCTTCGGTCTGGTGGGACTCGCCTGGCCACGCCTGCCCGCGCGCCTGCAACGCCCCCTGGTGCCCTTCGGCTACGTGGTGGCCGCTCCGGCCTACATCGGCCTCGGGCTCGCCGCCGATGGCGGGCTCGCGTACGCGATCATGAGCGCCCTCATCGGCGCGGGGCTCGGCGTGCAGGTCGCGGTGACGAACATGGCGACCGAGCAGGTGGACGGCGCGTACGCGGCCGACGCCAGCGGCGCCCTGCTCACCGTGATGCAACTCGGCCAGGTCATCGGCGTCTCCGCCATCGGAACGCTCTTCATCTCCCTGGACCGGAGCATCGCCTCCGCGGCCTCGGCCTCCCTGACCACCTCCGCCGCCATGGCGGGCCTGGCCGTACTCGCCGGCGTCAGCTCAATCTTCCTCGTACGCCGCCGCACCCCGCTCCCCGCATGACCGGAAGATGATGCGCTACGACCGAGAACGCGTCGCACGGCGCCTGGGCGCGAGCCGGTCCTGATACGCCGGGCGGCGCGCCCCCGTCGCGGGGCCGCGCCGCGCGGGATCAGCTGAGGCCCTTCAGCCAGGCAACGATCTGCGGGGTGATCAAGAGGATCACGATGCCGCCCAGCACCTGGGCCAGCATGCCCGCCCAGACCTGGGCGCGGAACCAGTTCCACGCGCGTGCCGGCCACCGAAGGCTGTCACCGGGCCGGCTGTGGAGCCGGAACTCACGATCCACCGACTTCACCAGCGCGGACGGCACCTGGCCGTAACCTACGACCTTGATGGTCAACTTTCTGAGGTTCGCGCGGATGGTGAGGTGGTAATCGTCCTTATCCACGATCAGCGCCACGTTGTGGGCCGCGTCGTCCGTCAGTGCCGTGCGCAGGTCCGCGCACGTAATGATGCGTAGATCGTTCGTCTCTATTTGCACCCGATATAACCGCCGTGCGGCCGTGTCGAGTGCCTGCTCGACGCTGAGAAGAGCCTGATGCAGCTCTTCGAGGTTGCGGAACTTATATTGCCGATTCACAGATCTCGGCATTGGCAGATAATCGTCCATGCCAGGTCCCCGGGTATGTTTCGTGGAGCCACGACACGCAGGCCGTCGTCGGCCTGTGAGAAAGCGGTCCGTGCGGCTGAGGCACGCAGGACCTTCGGCGGGAACGGCCCTGATCGTTGTGCTGACAACGTGCCAGGGCCGTTCTTTTAAGCGCTGGTCGCGAGGGCGTTAAGGTCGAACTCGCCACCGCGGACGCCCGCCGTGAACGCCGCCCACTCCGCAGGCGTGAAGACCAGGACCGGGCCGTCCTGCTCCTTGCTGTCCCGGAGCGCGACATTGCCGTCGGCCAGGGGGGCGACCTCGACACATGCCGCCGACCCGTTGCAGGCGCTGCTCTTCCGCCAAGCCGCGGTCTCAATATGGTTGTACATTTTCGTCCCAAATACGTAAAGGGGCACCATTGGCCCTTTTTTTGAGGTTTTGTCGCTATCGTCGCCAAAGCATGGCTTTGCGCTGAATAAGGACGCGCGACTCGTCCTCATCCAAAGCCTCTGACCGAATGTGGTCGAAGGCCGTCTCGTATCCAGCCACCCTTTCGAGATCATCGACGAAGTCGGCAGTATACAGCTGCTCTAGGTACACAACATCATCAAAAGCCGAAAACTTCAGATGAACAAACGCACCGGTGTTAACCGGGTGAAGTGCGTCCAGAGTGAGGACTTGGACACTCACGTGCGGCTGGAGTGAGAGCTCCAGGAGATGCTCCATCTGCTCACGCATGACCGACGGCTCACCGAAGCGCCGCATCAGCGCCGCCTCGTCGAGCACCATGGTCAGAACACATGGATCATTCCGATGCAGCACGCGCTGCTGCCTGTCGAGGCGGGCCTCGACTCGACTCCTGACGCCACTGTGCGTGATGCGCGCGATGCCACGAGTCGCCAGGATCACTTCCCTGGCATAGTCCTCAGTCTGCAGCAGGCCAGGCACGAGCTGGGGTTCCCAGTTGCGCTGGAATGTCGCCTCGGCCTCGAGCCCGAGGAATTTCGTGTACTCCTCAGGTAGGGCGTCCTCGTAATCCTCCCACCACCCCCGCTGTTCCGCATCCCGGAGGAAGCCGAAGAGCTCGTCAACTTTCTCCCCGTCAACGCGGTAGAGCTTGGCGAGCGCTTTGACGTCGTCGGCGCTGGGCATGGTCTTGGCGGCCTCGATGCGGCTCACCTTGCTCGGCGACCAGCCGAGCTCTCTGGCGGCCTTGGCACCGGTGAGCTTTCTGCGCTCCCGGAGCAGGCGTAGCTCCTGGCCCAGCCGGAGCCTTCGTACTGTTGGACTGCCCTGCTGCGATGGCACCGTCCACTCTCCTTCTCGGGAATGAAGGTGTAGCCGGAACGGACCGTTTGGAACCCGGCTTCTTGGGCCGTTCGCCCAATCTTACACTGCAAGTTGCATGTGTAGTGCCGCACAGCCTTGCCAGAACGCTCTCATGGAGCGACGGTATGGGCAAGGACACAGAGGCTTGTCGTGCAAGTTGCACCGCAAGGCGCGAAGAAATTCAAAACTTCCTTGCTTGACGGCTTGCAGCATCGTCGGCCTAGGGGGACGATCAGATCCTGAGGGGTCATCGAGTGACGAGGAGGCCGGACATGACGACACGGCCCAGCACATCGAGCCTTTCCCCCGCATTCGCGCGCCCGTGCCAGGGCCGCCTCGCCGGCAACGTCGCCGTCCCGGAAACGAAACTCAGCCCCAGGGAGGCCACTTGCCGGAAGGATTTCGTCATCGCCTGAGCCACACCGCGCGACGTCGCTCGTACGAGCATGAAAAAAGCCGGGCCGAGGCTGACCACCAGGTGCCGCATAAGGGCTGCCACCCTGCGGCGAGACCGGTCATCAGCCGTCGGACCGGCAAAGAAGCCACCTTAAATGCCGCGAAAGGGGTCTTCTATGTACTCACAAGGTACCAAGGGGCTCAGCCGAATCAAGTCCTGGATCCAGGACCTGATCGCCTCGGCCGACTACGAGATCTGCGTGGAGCCTGACGAATTCGCCTATCGGATGGGCTGGACCGTGACCAAGACGGGGTTCGGCTCTCGCCGCTACCGGGACCCACGCTTCGACCAGCTCCGTCTACCACGCAAAGTGACCGAGGAGGTGTCCTGACATGTCGAGGAATCCACGTAACCAGATCTACCCGGCCAACGAGGACCTTCCCGGCGCGGGCAGCGGGGGCGTGCTGGTCAGACTCTGGCGCGCCCGCGCCGAGCTGCTCCTGCTCGGCGTGCTGGCGCTGTTCATCCTGACCCTGCTGAGCGCGGCGCAGGAGGGGCGGTGGTGGCCCTTCATCCTGCTGACCAGCGCCATCTCGGTGCCGGCCGCCACCAGGGTCGGCCGCAACTGGGTCACGGCCCACTTCTGGTGCGTGGTCTCCAGGCACCGCCTGCAGCGGGTCTGCCTGGAGACCACCATGCACACCAGGGCAGGCCGCATCCCGCTGGTGCTCTGGATCACGCCGACGGTGTCCGGCGAGAAGGCGCTGATCATGGTCAGGGCCGGCATCAGCGCCGAGGAGTTCGAGGCCTACAGCGAGGAGATCGCGGCGGCCTGCTGGGCTCGCGCCGTGAACGTCTACCGGCACCGCAAGCGTGCCCAGTTCCTGATCGTGGAGATCGTCAGGCGCGAGGAGGCGCCGGGCGCGATCTCTCCGGGGCTGGACCGCCTGTACGGCCGGCGGGCCTGGGTCTCGCTGAGGCCCGATCTTGAGGAGCCGCCTGATCTGCGTACCGAGGTGGCACTGCCCCAGATGGGCTGAGGACCTAGGGAAAACGGGACATTCCCTTGGGGTGCAAGCCCCGGAGGCCGCGGGGGCTCCGGGGCTTGTCCATGCACCCGATTTCCGGGCCTTCCCCATGTACGCGGTCCGCGCGAAGATGAGTTCAGCCGGCGAACTCAGGAGACGTGATGACCTCGACCGTCCACCGGACCTGTCCCCTCTGCGAAGCCGTCTGCGGCCTGACCCTCACCCTCGACGAGGGCGGCCACGTGACCAGCGTGCGCGGCGACAGGGACGACCCGTTCAGCAAGGGGTTCATCTGCCCGAAGGGGGCCAGCCTCGGCCGCCTCGACGAGGACCCCGACCGGCTGCGCAAGCCGCTGATCAGGGAGGGCGACCTCTGGCGCGAGGTCGGCTGGGAGGAGGCGTTCGCCGCCGTCAAGGAGGGGCTCGACCGGATCGCCGACCGCGCCTCCACCGCCGTCTACCTCGGCAACCCCAGCGCCCACACCATGGCGGGCGCCCTGTACGCGGCGCCGCTGATCAAGTCGCTCGGCACCCGCAACGTCTTCTCGGCCAGCACCGCCGACCAGATGCCCAAGCACGTGGCCAGCGGGCTCATGTTCGGCCATCCGCTGAACATCCCGGTGCCCGACCTGGACAGGACCGACTACCTGCTGATGCTGGGCGCCAACCCGCTGGAGTCCAACGGCTCCCTGTGCACCGCGCCCGACTTCCCCGGCAGGCTCAAGGCCCTGCGCGGGCGCGGCGGCCGGCTCGTCGTGGTCGATCCGCGCCGCACGCGCACCGCCGCGCTGGCCGACGAGCACCTGTTCCTGCGCCCGGGTACGGACGCGTACCTGCTGTTCGGCATCGTGCACACCCTGTTCGCCGAGGACCTGGCCAGGCCGAGGCAGGAGGTCAACGGGCTGGCCGAGGTGCGCGAGGCGGCCAAGCACTTCCCGCCGGAGGTCGTGGCCAGGCGTACCGGAGTGCCCGCCGAGACGGTCACGCGGCTGGCCAGGGAGCTGGCCGGGGCGCCCACGGCCGCCGTCTACGCCAGGATCGGCACGTGCACGGCCGAGTTCGGCACGCTGGCCCAGTGGCTGGTCGACGTCCTGAACGTGCTCACCGGCAACCTCGACAGGCCGGGCGGCGCCATGTTCGCCAAGGCCGCCACCGAGTTCGCGGCGCGGCGGCGGCCGTACACGGTGGGGCGGTGGAAGAGCCGGGTCAGGGGCCTGCCGGAGGCGAACGGCGAGTTGCCCGTGGCGACGCTCGCCGACGAGATCGAGACGCCGGGCGAGGGCCAGATCAAGTTCCTGCTCACGGTCGCGGGCAACCCCGTGTTGTCGGCGCCGCACGGCGACCGGCTGGACGCGGCCTTCCGGCGGCTCGACTTCATGGTGAGCGTGGATCCGTACCTGAACGAGACCACCAAGCACGCCAACGTCATCCTGCCCCCGCCCCGGGTGCTGCAGTCGGGGCACTACGACTTCACGCTGCTCGGGTTCGCCGTGCGCAACTACGCGCGTTACTCGCCGCCGCTGCTCCCGCTGGAGGAGCGCCCGTCGGAGTCGCAGATCCTGGCCAGGCTCGCGATGATCGCCTCGGGGCTCGAAGGGGACCTGGACACGTTCGTCATCGACGACCTGCTCACGAAGGCCACGAACACGTCCGGCTCCGGGGTCGAGGGGCGGGACGTGGCGGAGCTGCGCGACCTGCTGGAGGGCGAGACGGGCGGCGAGCGGCGGCTGGACCTCATGTTGCGGCTCGGCCCGTACGGCGAGTGGGCCGGCAAGGGCGACATGTCGCTGCGCAAGCTGCTGGACAACCCGCACGGCCTGGACCTCGGCGCCCTGGAGCCCCGGCTGGACGAGGTGCTCAAGACGGCCTCGGGACTGATCGAGCTGGCTCCGCCAGAACTCATCGAGGACGTGGAGCGGCTGCGCGGCAAGCTGGAGGAGGAGCCGCCGGAGATCGTTCTCATCGGAAGGCGCCATCTGCGCTCCAACAACAGCTGGATGCACAACGTGGGCCCGCTGGTCGGCGGCAGCAACACGTGCACGCTGCAGATCCACCCGGCCGACGTGGCCCGGCTCGGACTGGACGGGGAGGCGGTGGTGCGCTCGGCGAAAGGCCAGCTCACGGTGCCGATCGAGGCCACCGACACGATCATGCCCGGGGTCGTCAGCCTGCCGCACGGGTGGGGTCACGCGGGCAGCGCGCAGGGCGTGGCGGCCGAGCACGCGGGCGTCAGCGCCAACACGCTCACCGACGAGAGCACGATCGATATTCCAAGTGGTAACGCAGTGTTCAACGGAGTTCCGGTCACGATTTCACCAACCGGGGTGATCACCGCACAATAGGGTGTCGCGCGTGACTATCGCGCCAGAAGAGGACCGCCTGAACGCCCAGATCGCCTTCGCCATCGAGATCGACAAGTTGAAGCGGATCATCCGCCGCAACCATCTCATCGACGGTTCGCGACGGGAGAACACCGCCGAGCACTCCTGGTACGTGGGCACCCTGGCCATGGTCCTCGGAGAGCATGCCCCACCCGGAACGGACCTGCAGCGGGTGGTGGCCATGTTGTTGGTGCACGACCTGGTAGAGATCGACGCGGGTGACACCTTCATCTACGACCAGGTGGCGGTCAGTGCCCAGGCCGAGGCAGAGCGGGCCGCCGCCGACCGCATCTTCGGCCTGCTGCCCGCCGAGCAGGGGGCCTGGATGCGGGAGTTGTGGGACGAGTTCGAGTTCAGGAAGACGCCGGAGGCGAGGTTCGCCAAGGCGCTCGACCGTTTCGCCCCGATCCTGGCCAACCATCACACCGAGGGCGGCACGTGGCCGCTGTTCAAGGTGACGGCCGCACAGGTCAGGGAGAAGGTGGCGATCATCCAGGAGGGCTCGCCCTCGCTGGGCGCGTACGCCCTGGAGCTGGTCGAACTGTCCGTGGCCAGGGGGCACCTGTCCGAGTGATCCCCACATGCCCGGGGTAGGGGACTTGTCGTGAAAGAGACAGTACGAGCGAGACGTCGGCAGTTGCGGGGTTTCGCCGGGCCGGTTGCCATCGCCGATCGGCTCGAAAAGTCGAAGGCCATGGACAAACCGATCAGAGGGCTGGCCAAGCTCGTACGCCGGCGGCTACGCCAGGGCCGCCTGCGTGACCTGCTGCACGGCGTGCCGCTCGGTGAGCCGGTGCATCCGCCGCTGGCCACCGTCAGCCTGGGCTGCTGGATCTCCACGGCCGTTCTTGACCTGGCGGGCGCCGACCCGCGGGCCGCTCGCCTGCTGCTGGCCACGGGCCTGGTCAACGCGCTGCCCACGGCGGCTGCCGGGCTGACCGACTGGTCCTCGTTGCACCGCGAGCAGCAGCGGGTGGGCTTCGTCCACATGGGGGCGAACCTGGCCGCGCTCGGCCTGCTGTCGGCCTCCCTGGTGGCCCGCCTGCGCGGGCGGGAGCGGCCGGGCAAGTTGTTGTCGTTCACCGGCCTGGCCGTCGGCGGGCTCGGCGCCTATCTCGGCGGCCACCTGGCCTACCGGCAGGCGGCGGGCGCGAACCACGCGCCCCAGGTGACGCACCTGGTGCCGCTGGGCTGGCACGACCTGTGCCCGATCAAGGACCTGCCCGACGGGCGTCCGGTGGCCAGGCGGCTGGGCTACATCCAGCTCTTCGTGCTGCGCCAGGGCGACGGCGTGACCGTGCTGGCCGACCGGTGCCCGCACCTGGCGGGCCCGCTGCACCAGGGCAGGCTCGTCATGGAGGACGGCGAGGCGTGCGTGGTGTGCCCGTGGCACAGCAGCACGTTCCGGCTGACCGACGGATCGGTCAAACACGGGCCCGCGACCGCGCCCGCGCCGGTGTTCGAGACGCGGATCAGGCGCGACGGCACGATCCAGGTACGACCCGGCCTGACCTGAAGCTTGGTCCAGGTCAAGGCGCGACGGCACGATCCAGGTCTGGCCCGGCCTGATCTGAAGCTTGGTCGAGGTCAAGGCGGGACGGCACGATCCAGGTACGGCCCGGCTTGACCTGAAGCTTGGTTGAGGTCCTACGGTCGTCGGCATGGGAAAGATTCTTGTTACCGGTGCGACCGGAAATGTCGGCAGCCATGTGGCGTCCCAGCTCGCGCGGGCCGGGCTGGAGGTGCGGGCGTTCGCCAGGAAACCCGAGAAGGTCCAGGCGGGCGTGGAGGTCGTGCAGGGCGACCTGACCGTCCCCGAGACGCTGGAGCCGGCGCTGAAGGACGTGGAGAGCGTCTTCCTGCTCTGGCCGGGCATGTCCACGGGCAACGCCGGCGAGGTGGTCTCGGCCATCGCCAGGCACGCGCGCCGGGTGGTCTACCTGTCGGCGTACGTGCCGGGCAGCGAGGACGCCGCCACCCACTACGGGGACATCGAGCACTTCATCAGGACCTCCGGGCTCGGCTGGACCTTCCTGCGGCCGGGCGGGTTCTCGGCCAACACCCTGGGCTGGGCGGAGCAGATCAAGCGGGACGGCGTGGTGCGCTGGCCGTACGGGCAGGCGTCCAGGGCGCTGATCCACGAGAAGGACATCGCGGCGGTGGCCGTGCACGCGCTCACCTCGGCCGGGCACAACGGGGCCTCCTACGACCTCACGGGCCCGGCGGAGCTGACCCAGGCCGAGCAGGTCCGGGCGATCGGCGAGGCGATCGGGCGCGAGGTGCGCTGGGAGGAGCAGCCGGTCGAGGAGGCCCGTGAGCGGCTCCTGGCGGCCTGGGGGGAGCCGGAGTTCGTACAGAGCGCGCTGAAGGCGTGGGAGAGCTTCGTGACCCATCCCGAGAAGGCGACGGACACCGTGGAGCGGCTGCTCGGCCGCCCCGCGCTGTCCTTCCGCCAGTGGGCCGAGGACCACGCGGCGGACTTCCGCTAGACGTTATGCGGGCTGGGCCTCGTCGGCGGGGTGCTCGACGAGGGCGAGGATGCGGCTGGACATGAACCTGGCGGTGCGCACCGGCGTGCCACTGCGCGTGACCTCGCTCACCTCGACGAGCCCCCGCCGGTTGGCCACCTCGACCCGGCGGCCCGCGCGGGTGGCGACGATCTCGTAGGTGCGCGGCGATGACCCTCCCGCATCGATGACGATTTCGACCCGGTCACCTTTCATGCCAGGGTTATACCCGCGATTGACTATCCGTACACCAGTACGATAATCGCGGCTATCCCCACCACCACGATGACCCCGCGCAGGAGCGGGGCGGGGATGCGCCGCCCCAGCCTGGCCCCGAGGAATCCGCCGACGATCGCGCCGAGCGCGACGCCGCTCGCGGCCTGCCAGTCCACGTCGGCCGCCACGATGAAGAAGGCCGCCGCGACGCCGTTGACGATCAGTGCCAGCACGTTCTTGGCCGCGTTGACCCGTTGCAGGCCGTCGTCCAGGAAGATGCCGAGCAACCCGATCAGCAGCACGCCCTGGGCGGCGCCGAAGTAGCCGCCGTAGACGCCCGAGCCCAGCACCCCCAGCCACAGCGCCACGCCGCCGTGCGGGTGCGCCTCCTCGCGCCGCGCGGCCACCCACGCGTTCAGCCTGGGCTGCGTGAGCACCAGTACGCAGGCCAGCGCGATCAGCGCCACGACCACGAACTCGAACACGTCGGGATCCAGGAACAGCAGCAGGATCCCGCCGATCAGCGCGCCCAGCGCCGAGGCCGCGCCCAGGCGCAGCAGGCGGTCACGCTGGCCCTGGAGCTCGGTGCGGTAGCCGTAGGCCGCGGTGAGGGAGCCGGGCACCAGGCCGACCGTGTTGGAGACGTTGGCCGTGACGGGATCCACGCCCAGCGCCACCAGCGTGGGGAAAGTGATCAGGGACCCGGAGCCGACCACCGCGTTGATGGCGCCCGCCACCACGCCGACGGCGCACAACACCGCCAGTTCCCACCCGGTCAAGAAGCCCTCCTGCTGCCGCCGCGCGAATAACCCGGTCAAGGGCCGCGGCGGGCGGGGTTCTCACCGGTCGTCCTGCTGCCCCTTGGGGGGAGTGAACAGGCCGCCCAGGCTCTCCAGGACCTTGCCCATCTCAGAGGGGACGATCCAAATCTTATTGGCGTCGCCTTTGGCGATCTCCGGCAGGGTCTGCAGGTAGTGGTAGGCCAGCAGGTTCTGGTCGGGATTGTTCTCGTGGATGGCCTTGAACACCATGCCGATCGCGTCCGCCTGCCCCTTGGCGCGCATCGCCTGGGCCTCGGCCTCCGCCTGCGCGCGCAGCACGGCCGCCTCCGCGTCGCCGCGCGCCCGCAACACCGACGCCTGCTTCTCGCCCTCCGCGGCCAGTATGGCGGCCTGCCGCTGCCCCTCCGCCATCAGCACGGCCGCGCGCTTGTCGCGGTCGGCGCGCATCTGCTTCTCCATCGAATCCTGTATGGAGACGGGCGGGTCGATGGCCTTCAGCTCGACCCTGTTGACGCGGATGCCCCACTTGCCGGTGGCCTCGTCCAGGACGCCGCGCAGGGCGGTGTTGATGTCCTCGCGGGAGGTCAGCGTGCGCTCCAGGTCCATGCCGCCGACCACGTTGCGCAGCGTGGTGACGGTGAGCTGCTCGACGCCGATCAGGAAGTTCGCGATCTCGTACGTGGCCGCCTGCGGATTGGTGACCTGGAAGTAGATGACGGTGTCGATCGACACCACCAGGTTGTCGGAGGTGATCACCGGCTGCGGCGGGAACGACACCACCTGTTCGCGCAGGTCGATCATGTCCTTGACGCGGTCGATGAAGGGCACCACCAGGTTCAGCCCCGGTGTCAGCGTGCGATGGTAGCGCCCGAGCCGCTCGATGATGGCGGCCGTGGCCTGGGGAATGATGCGAATCGTGCGCGCCACCCCGAAGCCCACCGCCGCGACGAGGACGATGGCGACGATGAGCTGCTCGACGGACATGACGACGCTCCGAAGCCGAAGGTACCGACTTCGTAGATCCTATTCGGTTTCAGGTTTGGGCGGCTTTTATAGGCATAAAAGCCGAACTAATGGGCACGCGCGTACCAGCGGCCCTGCGCGCCACGCTCAAGTGTGAGGGGCACCCCGAACGTCTGCGACAGGTTGTCCGAGGTCATGACGTGCTCCAGCGGCCCCTGGTCCACCACCGAGCCGTGCCGCAGCAGCAGCCCGTGCGTGAACCCGGTGGGCACCTCCTCCACGTGGTGCGTCACCAGCACCATCGTCGGCGAGCGGTAGTCGCCGGCCAGCACCGACAGGCGGCGTACCAGATCCTCCCTGCCGCCCAGGTCGAGCCCGGCCGCCGGCTCGTCGAGCAGCAGGATCTCCGGGTCGGGCATGAGCGAGCGGGCGATCTGCACGCGCTTGCGCTCACCCTCCGACAACGTGCCGAAGCGCCGCCTGATCAAATGGGCCGCGCCCATCATGTCGATCAGCTCGACGGCCCTGGTCACGTCGTTGGAGTCGTACTCCTCCGTCCAGCGGCCCATGATCCCGTACGAGGCCGTCAGCACCAGGTCGATGACCTTCTCCTCCGGCGGGATGCGCTCGGCCAGCGCGGCGCTCGCCAGCCCGATCCTGGGCCGCAGGTCGAACACGTCCGCCTGCCCCAGCCGCTCTCCCAGCACCTCGACCAGGCCCTCACTCGGATACAACAACGTGGCCGCGACCTGCAGCAACGTGGTCTTGCCCGCACCGTTCGGCCCGATGACGACCCACCGCTCGTCCTCGTTGACCGTCCAGTCGATGCCGCGCAGCAGGGCCGCTCCGTCGCGCCTGACGGCGACGTCCTGGAGCCGCAGCACCTGACCACCCATCCCCGAACCTCCCTTTGGAGTCACCCTCGGGACAAACCTATTGCAGGGCGAGCGCTTATCGTGGATCGGTGCGCCCTCAATCGACTGTCTGTCCATCCCTGGTCGCCTGGGGCAACGCGTGGCTGGCCGGTCACGTGGGCCTCGACGAGGCGGCTGACCACGTGGAAGCCACCGCCGGGCCCGCCGTCGCGGGCGATGTCCCCCTACGTAAATACCTCGCAAACCTGCGCTCCGACGGACTGCGCGAGTTGCGGCTGGCACTGCCCGCGCCCGGCGATCCGCTGGGGTTGTCGGGGCCGCCGCCGTTCAACTCGGCCGCGGTGGACGCCGGCCAGGCCGTGATCGTGGTGCTCGCCGACCGCAACCTCGGCCTGGTGCCCCAGCCTGACCGTCGTGGTTCCTCCTACGTCGGGGTGCTGCTCGAAGTGCACGACGCGGGGCCCGTACGCCATGACCTGCCCTCCTTGGCGGAGGCCGAGCGGGAGTTGTCCGGCGCGATGCGCTCGGCCACCGAGGCGCTGGCGTCCGTGGCAGGTCCCGCACAGAACCGTCCCGATCGGGAGGTGTCGGGCGGAGAGCTCGCGCCGGGCTATCCCGGCCGCGCGCACCGGGTCTCCACGCTGGCCACGCGGCTGGCCGGAGTGCTGCACCTGGCCGACGACCGGGGGCTGACCGCGGGCCAGGTCGCGGTGCGCGGCGCAGCCCTGCGCGAGCTGGACCACGCGGTACGCCGTGCGCTCGTGGCGGCCCACCACGCGATCTTCGAGCCGGCCAGGAACTAGGCCAGGCCGTGACGTACCGCGTACAGCGCGGCCTGTGTGCGGTCCTGCACTCCCAGCTTCATCAGCACGTTGGAGACGTGGGTCTTGACCGTCTTCTCCGCCACCGCCAGGCTCCTGGCGATCTCCCTGTTGGAGCGGCCGGCCGCGATGAGCGCCAGCACCTCGCGCTCCCGCTCGGTCAGCGGCACGGGCATGGGCGCGGCGCCGTTGGACGGGGAGGCCAGCATCGCCTCGGCCGCCTCGGGGGCCAGCAGCACCTGGCCGCCGTGCACGGCGCGGACGGCCTGGACGAGCGCGAGCGGATCGACGTCCTTGTACAGGAACCCGGCGGCGCCCGCCCGCATCGCCGGGCCCACGTCCGAGGGGTCGCTCACCGAGGTCAGCACCACGATCCTGGTGGTGACGCCGGTGAGCCGCTCCAGCGTGCCGAGGCCGTCCAGCACCGGCATCTTCAGGTCCAGCAACAACACGTCGGGCCGCAGCTCACCGACCAGTTCGACGGCCTGCTCGCCGTCGCCCGCCTCGCCGACGACCGTGATGTCGTCCTGGAGGTCGAGGAACGTACGCAGCCCCTGCCGGACGACCGGATGATCGTCGGCGATCAGCACCCGGATCACACGCCCACCTCCACGCACACGGTGCTCCCCCGGCCGGGCACCGACTCCACTGTCAGGACGCCCCCGACGGACTCGGCCCTGTCGCGCATCGACATCAGCCCGAGCCCGCGCGAGTCCGCCTGCTCGAACCCGTCGCCGTCGTCGCGCACGCACAACCCGACCTTGCCGTCCTCGTAGGCCAGGCGCACGGAGACCGTCCGCGCGCCGGCGTGCCGCAGCGCGTTGTGCAGCGCCTCCTGGGCCACCCTCAGCATCGCCACCTCGACCGCGGGGTCGAGTGGCGGCAGATCGCCGCACTCGAACGCGACCACGGGCGGGTGCAGCCGGTCCAGCAGGCGTACGTGTTTGCGCAGCGTCTCCGACAACCCGTGCCGGTCGAGCTCGGCCGGGCGCAGCTCGACGATCACCGCCCGAAGCTCCGACAGCGCCTCGCCGGCCAGCCGCTGGACGCGTTCGAGCTCGGCGGCGGCCTTGTCGGGGGCCTTGTCCAGCAGCGTGCCGGCGGCCTGGGCGGAGAGCCTGAGCGAGAACAGCTTCTGGGTGACCGCGTCGTGCAACTCCCTGGCCATCCGGTTGCGCTCCTCCAGCATCGCCAGCTCGCGCCCGTGCTCGTAGAGCCTGGCGTTGGTCAGCGCGATCGCGGCGTGCGCGGCGAACAGCGTGAGCAGTTCCTGGTCCTCCCGGGTGAAGCCGCCGCCGGTGCGCTTGTTGGCCAGGAAGATGATGCCGAGCACCTGCTCGCCGTCGCGGATCGGCACCCCGAGGAAGTCCTTCATCACCGGGTGCGCCTTCGGCCACCACTCGAACCTGTCGTCCTTGCGCAGGTCGGGCAGCCTGACCGGGGTCCCCTCACGCAACATCGCGCCGAGCATGCCGTGCTGCCTGGGCAGCGGGCCGATCGCGTCCCACTGCTTGTCGGTCAGGCCCTCGGCGACGAACTCGGCGAACGAGCCGTCCTCGTCGGGCACGCCCAGGGCGGCGTAGCGGGCGTCGAGGAGGCGCTGCGCCGAGCGTACGATGACCTGCAGCACCTCGCGGACCGACAGGTGGCGGGTGACCGCGAGCACCGCGGAGCTCACCGCCTGCAGGATCTCGTCTCGGTCGGAGGTCACGGCCCCACTCTAGAGCCCGGCGACCTGGGGTTCGCCGGTCCTAGGACGATATGCCCAGGCGGGGGCGGGCCCTGCGGCCGATGTGCGGCGCGGGGCGCGTACCTAGCGTCGGTGACATGACGAACACCGCAATCATCACCGGCGCCTCACGCGGACTCGGCCTGGCTCTGGCCAGGGCGCTGGCGGGCGCGGGCTGGAAACTCGTGCTCACCGCCCGTGGGGCGGAGGAACTGGGACGGATCGCCGACGAGCTCGGGGCGACGGCGGTCCCCGGCGACGTGAGCGACCCCGCGCACGTACGGCGGCTGGCCGCCGCGGCGCCCGAGCTGGACCTGCTGGTCAACAACGCCAGCGACCTGGGCGCGACGCCGCTGCCGCCGCTGGGCGACTACCCGCTGGACACCTTCCGCGCGCTGCTGGAGACGAACGTGACCGCGCCGCTCGCCCTCGTCCAGGCCACGCTGCCCGCGCTGCGTGCCGCCCGCGGCTCGATCGTGAACATCACCTCCGACGCCGCCACCGGCGCGTACGAGGGCTGGGGCGGCTACGGGGCCACCAAGGCCGCGCTCGAACAACTCTCCAACGTGTTGTCCGCCGAGGAGCGCGACCTGCGCGTGTGGTGGGTCGATCCCGGCGAGATGAACACCCGGATGCTCGCCGACGCGGTGGGCGCGGAGGAGGCCGCCGGCGCCGCGGATCCCGCCAAGGTGGCGGCGGCACTGTACGACCTCCTCGCCTCCCGGCCCGCGAGCGGGAAGGTGAGCCTGCAATGACCACCGTCGCACTGGACTTCACGCTGCCGCCGGGACTGTCGGCGCAGGAGCCGCCGGAGGCCAGGGGCATGGCCAGGGACGCGGTACGCCTGATGCTCTCGCGTGGCGAGGAGGAGCCGAGCCATCACCACTTCAAGGACCTGCCGGGGCTGCTGGACCCGGGCGACCTGATCGTGGTGAACAACTCGGCGACCCTGCCCGCGGCCGTCCGGCTGGACCGCCTGGCCGTGCACTTCTCGACCGCCAGGCAGGACGGCACGTGGCTGGTCGAGCTGCGCCGCCGTACCGCCAAGGCGTCCGAGCCCTACGGCGGTGGCGAGCCGGGCGAGTGGCTGCCCATGCCGGGACGGGCCACGCTGCGGCTGATCGAGCGCGAGACGCCGCGGTTGTGGCGGGCCGAGCTGGACCGGGAGGTGGAGGCGTACCTGCGGGTGCACGGGGTGCCGATCCGCTACTCGTACGTGACGCGGGACTGGCCGATCGAGACCTACCAGACCGTGTTCGCGACCGTGCCGGGCAGCGCGGAGATGCCGAGCGCGGCGCGGCCGTTCACCGCGGACCTGGTGACGGAGCTGGTGGCGCGCGGGATCGGGATCGCGCCGATCACGCTGCACACGGGGGTCGCCTCGCCGGAGAAGGACGAGCCGCCCTACGCCGAACGGTACGAGGTGCCGGCCGCCACCGCGGACCTGGTGAACCTGACCAGGCGCAACGGCGGCCGGGTGGTGGCGGCGGGGACCACCGTCGTGCGGGCCCTGGAGACGGCGGTGGACGCCGGCGGGCAGGTGACGGCCTCGCGGGGCTGGACGAGGCACATCGTGACGCCTCAGGTCGGTGTGCGGGCCGTGACCGGGTTGATCACCGGAATGCACGAGCCGCGCTCCAGTCATCTGCTCATGCTGACCGCGATCGCGGGCGAAACCGCCTTGTCGCGGGCTTACGAGGAGGCGTTGCGTAAGGGATATCTGTGGCACGAGTTCGGCGACACGCACTTGATACTCAAGTAATAGTCTTTACTTAGATTTTAGTTTCGTGATAGGAACAGCGGGCATTTACGGGGGCTTTGTGCTGTGACGCCCCCGTGTCCTCTTTCCTGACTCGGAGAAGTCGAATGTCTAACTCCCTGCCCAAGGTCGCGTCACTGGCCTTACTGGCCGGCGCTCTGCTCCTTCCCGCCATTCCGGCCTCGGCCGCGACGGCGACCACCGCCGCCGTCAAGGCCGACGAGCCCTTCTCCACCTTCGACGTGACGGTGAAGGCACCGAAGAAGGTCAAGGCCGGCGCAAAGATCACGTACACGATTTACGCCACCAACAAGGGCCCGCACTACGCCGACGCCTGGTTCATCGGCGGCGAGTTCCCGAAGGGCGTCGACCTGAAGCGGATCCGCTTCGGCACCACCGTCAAGGGCACCGAGTGCGCCCTTGACGGCCGCGCCTTCTTCTGCCTCGCCCCCAAGGTCGTCGAGAAGGGCGAGTCCGTCGCCATGGCCTTCACCACGAAGGTCGACAAGAAGGCGAAGGGCACCCTGACGGCCAAGCTCGGCGTCGTCGCCTACAGCGCTGACCAGGGCTTTGAGAACATGAGCAAGGAAGAGCTGGACCGGCTCGGCGTGCCCGTGCACGGCTTCGTGAAGACGGCCAAGACCAAGGTCGTCCGCTAGTCCCGAACGACTGCGCCCGTGCCCGAATGGCCTACCTGCTTCACGAGCATCGGTCCGGGCGCAGTACCGTGGGCGGATGTGGACCAGCGCACCCTCCTGATCACACTGACCGGCCCCGACCGTCCGGGCGTCACTTCGCGTCTCTTCTCCGTCCTGTCCCGCTTTCCCGTGACGGTTGCGGACATCGAGCAGGTCGTCATCCGAGGCCGGCTCACTCTCGGCGTGCTCGTCGCGTACGCGGGCGGTCCCCCGACCGGCACCGGCACCACGCTCGGCGCCATGTGGACCGCCGTCGAGAGCGTGGCCGAGGACCTCGGCATGGAGGTGGAGCTCTCCACCGGATCGCAGGCCAAGGAGGCGCGCCGCCGCGGCCGCCTGTCCGTCAGCGTGCTCGGCTCCAAGCTTGAGCCGGCCGCCATCGCGGGCATCGCCGGCCGCATCGCCGCCGCCGGCGCGAACATCGACCGCATCGAACGCCTCGCCCAGTCACCCGTCACCTGCATCGAGCTGTCCGTGTCCGGTGCCGACCCCGACGCGCTGCGCGTGGAGTTGGCCGCCGAGGCCGCCGCCCAAAAGGTGGACGTGGCCGTGCAGCGCACCGGCCTGTCCCGCCGGGCCAAGCGGCTGATCGTCATGGACGTCGACTCCACCCTCATCAAGGGCGAGGTCATCGAGCTGCTCGCGGCCCACGCCGGCTGCCTGGAGGAGGTCGCCCGGGTCACCGAGGAGGCCATGCGCGGCGAGCTGGACTTCGCCGAGTCGCTCAAGCGCCGGGTGGCCCTGCTCGAAGGGCAGTCCGCCGAGGTGATCGAGCGGGTGCGCAAGGAGGTCGTGCTCACGCCCGGCGCCCGTACGCTGGTGCGCACGCTCAAGCGGCTCGACTACCGCTTCGCCATCGTCAGCGGCGGCTTCACCCAGATCACCGACACTCTGGTGGAGGAGCTCGGCATCGACTACTCCGCCGCCAACACGCTCGAAGTGAACGACGGCCGGCTCACCGGGCGCGTCGTCGGCGAGATCGTCGACCGGCCGGGCAAGGCGCGGGCGCTGGAGCGGTTCGCGCGCGCTGCCCACCTGCCGATCTCCCAGACCGTGGCGATCGGCGACGGGGCCAACGACCTGGACATGATCGCGGCGGCCGGGCTGGGGATCGCGTTCAACGCCAAGCCCGTGGTGCGGCAGGCGGCGGACACGGCGGTGAACACGCCGTACCTCGACTCGATCCTCTACCTGCTGGGGATCTCGCGGGACGAGGTGGAGGCGGCCGACGCCGAGGACGGCGTGCTGGCTCCCCAGTGAGTTTGGGGTCGGGTCAGTGCTCCTTGGGGTCCCAGCGCGTGACGAGGCTCCCCTGGCCCGGCCAGAGGTCCTCCCACGCCTGCTCCACCCGGATCACCGCGAACGCCCCCGGCCTGAACGTGTAGTCTCCCCCCGCCAGCCCCAGGGCCAGCTCGTGCACGCCCGGGTTGTGCCCGCACAACACGACCGTGCTCAGGCCGGCGTCCGTGCGGCGGACGATCTCCAGCAGTTCCTGCGGGTACGCCTCGTAGATGTCGCGCTCGTAGCTGATCTCCATGCCGGGGAAGGCGAATTCGGCGGTCTGCTTGGTCCTGAGCGCCGGTGAGCAGTACACCACGTCCGGCTCCAGGCCGGCCGCCCTGATCTCGTCGCCCAGCCGTTTGGCGTCGCGCCCGCCCCGGTCGGTCAGGGGTCGTTCGCGGTCGGCCAGGCCGGGGACCTGGGCGGCTTTCGCGTGCCGCAACACGATCAAAGTACGCACGCGCTCATCCCGTCCTCGACGCCCAGCTGAAAGACACTCACTCGCTCACCCTGCCCTCGACACCCAGCTGAAAGACACTCACGCGCTCACCCCGTCCTCGACGCCCAGATGGACAGCGCGACGAGCACGGCCAGGACCGCGACCATCGCCAGGAGAATCAGGCCCAGGGTCTTCCCACCGCTCGGCCGCTTGTCATCGCTCACGCAGCCCAGTTTCCCACCGGGGTGGCCCGGTACCGCCTCCTGGGGCCCTGGGGCTCCTGCTTGGCTCCTGAGGGCTGTGGGGGGTACGAGCAGGCGCCCGTCCCCTGGGAGCAGGGAACGGGCGCCTGTCGATCGACGAGCTGTGGGCGCTACGACGCCACGGGCTCGTGCGCGCGGTTGTTGTTGTTGCTGGCCGGCTCGTTGGCCACCCGCCGACGCTTGGACACCACGATGGCGATGACCACCACGCCCACCGCCACGACGGTGATGCCGATGCGCAGGGCCGGGTTGGCCGCGTACATCACCACGGCCGGCGCCACCAGCAGCGCCACCAGGTTCATCACCTTGATCAGCGGGTTGATGGCAGGACCCGCCGTGTCCTTGAACGGGTCGCCGACCGTGTCGCCGATGACCGTGGCGGCGTGCGCCTCGGAGCCCTTGCCGCCGTGGTGACCGTCCTCGACGAGTTTCTTGGCGTTGTCCCAGGCGCCGCCGGAGTTGGACAGGAAGACGGCCATCAGGGTGCCGCAGGCGATGGCGCCGGCCAGGAACGCGCCCAGCGGCGCGTACCCCAGCGCGAACCCGACCGCGATCGGCGTCATGACCGCCAGCAGGCCGGGCGTGGCCAGCTCGCGGAGCGAGTCGCGGGTGCAGATGTCCACGACGCGGCCGTACTCGGGCTCCTCGGTGCCGTCCATGATGCCGGGCTTGTTGCGGAACTGGTCGCGTACCTCGAAGACCACCCGCATCGCGGCGCGCCCGACCGCCATGATCGCCAGACCGGAGAACAGGAACACGACCGCGGCGCCGACGATCAGCCCGACCAGGACGTTCGGCTGGTCGATGCCGAGCGAGAAGTTCTGGAAGCCGCCGAGCGCGCTCTTGACCGCGTCCGAGGCCACGGCCAGCTCTCCCTCCACGGCCGTGCGGAAGGCGCCGAACAGTGCCGTCGCCGCGAGTACGGCCGTGGCGATGGCGATGCCCTTGGTGATCGCCTTGGTGGTGTTGCCCACGGCGTCCAGGCTGGTCAGCACGCGGGCGCCCTCGCCCTCGATGTCGCCGGACATCTCGGCGATGCCCTGGGCGTTGTCGGAGACGGGACCGAAGGTGTCCATGGAGACGATGACGCCCACCGTGGTCAGCAGCCCTGTGCCCGCCAGCGCCACCGCGAACAGCGCGATCGTCACGTTCCCGAAACCGAGCAGGAACGCGCCGTAGACCGCGCCGCCGATGATCAGGGCGGAGTAGACCGCCGACTCCAGACCGACGCTGATGCCGGCCAGGATGACGGTCGCGGGGCCGGTGGCCGAGCTCTCGCCGATCTCGCGTACGGGACGGCGGTTGGTCTCGGTGAAGTAGCCGGTGAGCAGCTGGATGGCGCCGGCCAGCACGAGGCCGATCAGCACCGCGCCGATGGCGATGAGCCTGGGGTCGCCGTCGAAGTTCACGATGCTGCTGCCGGTCAGGCCGTCGAAGCTGCTCGGCAGGTACCAGAACGCGGCCGCGATCACGAGGACCGCCGAGATGCCGGCCGAGATGAAGAAGCTGCGGTTGATCGCGGCCATGCCGTTGCGGTCGCCGCTGCGCATCCCGGTGATGAAGATGCCGATGATCGCCGTGATCACACCGATCATCGGGACGATGAGGGGGAAGATCAGCCCCTGCTCGCCGAAGGCCGCCTTGCCCAGGATGAGGCTGGCGACCAGCATGACCGCGTACGACTCGAACAGGTCCGCGGCCATGCCCGCGCAGTCACCCACGTTGTCGCCCACGTTGTCGGCGATGGTGGCGGCGTTGCGCGGGTCGTCCTCGGGGATGCCCTGCTCGACCTTGCCGACCAGGTCGGCGCCGACGTCGGCGGCCTTGGTGAAGATGCCGCCGCCGACCCGCATGAACATGGCCAGCAGCGCCGCCCCGAACCCGAAGCCTTCGAGCACGCTGGGCGCGTCCCCCTGGTAGGCGAAGACGACGACGGCCGCGCCCAGCAGGCCGAGGCCCACCGTGAACATGCCGGCCACGCCGCCGGTCCTGAACGCGACGCGCATGGCGCGCTTCTCGCCCGACTCCTTGGCCGCGGCGGCGACGCGAACGTTCCCGCGCACGGCCAGCCACATGCCCATGAACCCGGTCAGGGCGGAGAACACCGCACCGACCACGAAGAAGATCGAACGTCCGACACGTACGTCTGTTTCCCCTGGTAGCAGGAGCAACAGGAAGGGAATCACGATGACGAAGATCGCCAACGTGCGGAACTGACGTGTGAGATAGGCGGCGGCGCCCTCTTGGACGGCGCGCGCGATGTTCTGCATTCGTTCGGTGCCCTGGCCGGCGGACAGCACTTCGCGCACCAGGCCGCCTGCGACGGCCAGCGCGATCAGTGCGACCGCGGCGACCACGATCACGATGGTGAGATTGTTACCGCTCAGGACCAGATTGGACGCTGGCTCCGCTGCCAGCATGTGCCTGCTCATCGTTCTCCTCGGCAAGACCGGTCGTCTCGCCCGGGCGGTGCTGCAGAATTCCTCGGCGGGTGTTGCGGCACCATCCGGGTTATGGGTGCCGCTTCCGGTTGAATCCGCGTTCCGCCGGATCACCTTGGCCGGTGCCGGGAGTCTACGCAGGCCCTCCGCGGATATGAAGGCTCTCGCGGCGGCTAATTGTGCGAGTGTCTGGTAATCCCCTGCCAGTGACCCGGTTTGGGATCTGACAAGTGAAATTTCCCCAGGTTTACGGACCCTGAAAGGTTCGGAATCGGTCCGACCGGAACTCGGTTATGCAGGGCGTATGACTTGGGAGCGAGGAGGCTTTCGGGCCTGGAGGGTCCAGGGTGAGGCGGCGCACGACGATACGGGCGGGTGGTCCGATATGACCACCCGCCCTAGGGGCATTCGATCCGGTGTGCGAGTGGCCTGGCGTGACCACCCGCCCTGATCCGGAGTGCGGGCGGCCGGACCACGGCCACCCGCGCTTCGAACGTGCTGCTGTGACTATCTATCGCAGGTTGCGGCTCGAGCTACCGGATGACCTCTCCGGCTTGGGCGCCGAGTCTCCCGACTTCGCCTTCGGGACCGGCACGGGGGAAGCCGACCGCTTGGCCTGCTGCTCGGCGGGGGCCGACTCCGTGTAGGTGACCGTGAGCTTGGGAGGCCGGACGCCGGTTCCCGTGCGCTCCGAGGAGTGGAACGCGCGGTCGTAGGACTGGCCCGCCGGGTTCTCGATGGCGGCCCGCACCACCAGACCGTGGTTCGCGGTTCCGCCGGCCCAACTCTCGGCGATCGACTTCACCGTCCAGTTCCAGGGCACGTTGACGGTTCCGCAGCCTGCGGGGTCGCCCGCGCTCGCCTCGCCCGTCGCAGTGGCGGCAGGCTGGTTCGCCCAGGTGAGCGTGTTCTGGTCCCAGGCCGCGGTGACCTGCTGGGCCTTCAGGCTCTGACCCGGCGACGCACAGCCGCCGGAGCTGGAGTTGAAGAGCTCAAGCTGCGCATCGACGATCGTCTTGCCGGCCAGTTGCGCGGTGTCGAATTTCAGGTAGGTCCGCTCGAACTCCATCACGCCGTCGGCGGTGAAGCCACCCGCCCACAGCGCCGTGTGCGCGGGCTGCGAGTCGGTGTAGGTCGCGGTGTAGGTGTCCGAGAGCAGCGGCAGGGAGACCGTCGTCTGCGTCGGCGGGGGAGCCGGGACAGCGGTGTTCATGTCGGTCTGGATCTCCTGGGCCGACTGAGCCCGGTTGTAGACCCGGACCTCGTCGATGAGCCCGGCGAAGTACTCGCCCCAGATGATGTTGCCGCCGATGAGCAGGTTGCCGTCGTCCATGTCGACGTTGCCGGTGACCGGGACCTGGCCCACCTGCGTGCCGTTGACGTACAGGCGTGCCGTGGTCCCGTCGTAGGTGGTGGCCAGGTGGCTCCAGGTGTTCACGGGCAGGGCGGAGGTGCCGTCGGCTTCGTAGCTCGTGTAGTCGACGACCATCCATCCGGAGGGGGCGGTCGAGTTGGAGCCGTACAGCATGAAGCTCGCCCCGTCGCCGGAGTCGAAGTCCTTGGACAGCACCGTCCGCCAGCCGTCCACGGAGGACGGCCGGACCCAGGCGGACAGGGTCAGGGTGTTCGTCAGGCGCAGCGATGGCGCGTCGGCGATGGACACCAGGCTGGTCCCGCCGTTGAAGGACAGGCCCCGGCCGTACTTGCCGTTGACCCAGGCCGTGTCCAGGGCGGTGCCGTTGTTGTTCAGGCCGGAACTGTCGGCGACGACCGTTCCCGTGGTGGAGTCCATGCCGTACGCGGCGACGAGGCCGTTGGCCGCGACGGTGTCCTGCGCCTCGGCCTTGGACTGAGCCTTCGGCGATGCGGATTCGGCCCGGAAGGAGGTGTCCACCTTCGCGTTGCTCGGCAGGCCGGGTTTCGTGTCAGGGGCGGGAGAGTCGACTTGGGCGAAGGCCGGTGTGGCGGTCAGCGAGGCGGCTAGGGCGAGAACGGCCGGCAGCGAGACCCAGGAGCTGACGGTTAATCGGGGAGATCGCACAGGTGACCTTTCTTTCGGGCAAAATCGCAGAGATCATGACATGGGAATTGTGGAGAAGTAAAGATCACTTACGTATCGGGCAAGCGATCTTCCGTCATATCCCGTGCTCAAACCCGGGACACGAACGTGATCTCCCGGCCTGCCAATTCATGGCCGCCCCCACCGGACCCCTGCCACAACCCGATATCGGCCATGCACCGACCGTTTTGGACGCACTGCAGTTGGGCCCGCGGGACACGCCGAATACGAGCACACCCAGACACCCCGTGACCGGACGCCCCCGACACCCTGAGGCCGGACACATTGAGGCACTGAGGCATTTAGACTCTGCGGGCTTGGCGGGCTTGGCGGGCTTGGCGGGCTCTGCGGCTTTGCGGCGTTGAAGTGGCGCGCTGGGCAGCGACACCGTCAGCCGCGCTGAGAGCGCCCCTGCCCGGTCAGGCGACACGAACCCGACGACGGCACGGATCCTTAACGGCGAGGCAGACCGGCCGGCCGACAAGACGCAGACCGGCAACACGCAGCGAGAGATCGTTCAGATTCCGACAACACCGACATCACAGGCAACGCGGGCGACCGACCACACGAGCAGCAGCGACGCAGAGCATCGTCGGCTGACAAGCGGTCGACCGACCATCACACCGACCTCAGTGCCAGCCTGGCCAGCCTCCAAGAAACCCTGGATGCCGTAGCGGCCCACAGCCCCCAGCCAGCCGCTCACCCCGCGCTGGACCACGCATCTGCTTGTGAACCCCCGCTGGCTGGACCCACCCAGCCGCTGACAACCCCGCTGAACCGCACTCAGCCGCTCAAGGCTCCGCCCTGGTCACGCTAGCCACTCGCAACCCCGCCGGGCCTCATGCAGCCGCACACAACCCCACCCAGGCCACACAACCCCACTCGGGCCACGCAACCATGACCGACCTCATGCAGCCGCACAGCTCGACGCAGGCCACGCAAGCGCGCACATTGGCCACGCAAGCGCGCACATTGCCCCGCCGGAACTCTCACCCCAACCGCTCGCAACCCTCGACGGCGCACACCGCCGTTCGCGGGCCTCAACGGCCTACAACCTCCGCTGCCAACCAACCGACCTGGGTGCCAAGCCCTATGCCCAGCTCAGCCCCTCGGCCGCTCCGACATCATCGCCAGCAGCAGTACCCACCACCGGCCCCAGCACGATCAACCACCGCAGCTGAGTACCCCATGGGCCGGCCCACCCTCCGACCCCAGCACGATCAACCACCACGGCTGAGCATCACCACGGGCCGAGCCGACCCGCCGGCCGATCGGTCAGACGCCGACGGTGGCAGGCCAGCTCATACGAATGTTGGTTCCCTTGGGGCTGGGAAACACCTCGACGTCGTCAGCCAGGCCCTCGATGACCGCCAGCCCAAAGTTGGACATGAACGAGTCGGAGAGCATGCCGAGATCGAGCGGTCGTTCCTGCTTGATCTCTTCGCTGGGGGCTTGGTCGCTGACGGTGACCTCGAAGCGCCCGGAGTCGTCACGTAGCTCGATCCGGATGGGCTCGCCCGGACAGTGCGCGCGATGCGCCTCCACCGCCCGGGAACACGCCTCACCCACAGCGAGCCTGACTTCGTCCAGCAGTGATTCCTGCACGCCGGTGCGGCGAGCGATCGCCGTCGCCACCAGCCTTGCAGTCCGCACATGGGCGGGAAGGGCGCTGAACGTCAGCTCGACGGTAGCCATGCTACTTGTCTTTGCCGTGAGCTTCCTTGGCCTCGTCGACCGAAGCGTAGATCCCGAAGACCTTGGTCAGACCGGTGATCCGGAAGATCTTGAGGATGCGCTCCTGGGTGCAGACGAGCTCGAGGGAGCCGTCGTGCGCACGTACCCGCTTGAGCCCCCCGACCAGGACGCCAAGGCCCGTGGAGTCGAGGAAGTCGACCTTCTCCATGTTCACAAGAAGGTGGAAGTTGCCCTTGTTCACCAGGTCGATGAGGAGCTCACGCAATCTCGGCGCCGTGTAGACATCGATCTCACCCTCGACCTCCACGATGGTGAGTCGGTCTTCGGTGCGGTGATCCAACTTCAGATCCACAGATCCTCCAGCGCCTCGCCTGCGAAAGTACTCTTGCGGGCCTGGCAACCTGGAGCGTGGCCCCAGACTGTCCGACCCTGACGCGCGGCATTCAACCACGCGCCTGGCTTGTGTCTATACGAAATCACGATTCCCGGCGACTCTGCCCACCGATGCGAGACTGGAAACAGTGACTTCCTCCGGATCCTCCCCACAACAGGCAGGTCCACTCCTCCACCACCTGCTTGGCGTTCCCGCACGTCACGAGCGTGTCACCCATGTGGAGCATGTTCCAGCACGTCAGGCCGGTCAAGTCTGTTGGCCCAAATGGACGCCTGAAGTACTTGTTACGCGCTTGGCGAACCGCGGGGTGACAGGACTCTGGCCTCACCAGTACGAAGCCGCCGACCTGGCACACCGTGGCCGAAACGTGATCATTTCCACAGGCACGGCATCCGGGAAGTCCCTGGCGTACCTCACCCCGGCGATCGCCTCCTGTCTCGAAGGCGGCACGGTCCTGTACCTGACGCCGACCAAGGCCCTGGCCGCCGACCAGCTCCGCGGCCTGCGTGAGCTGCGCATCACCCCGGTACGCGCGGCCTGCTTCGACGGCGACACGCCCTTCGAGGAACGAACCTGGATACGCCAGCACGCCAACTACGTCCTAACAAATCCCGACATGCTGCACCGCAGCATCCTCCCCCGCCACGCGCAGTGGTCCTCGTTCCTGCGCCGGTTGCGCATGATCGTCGTGGACGAGTGCCATGGCTACCGCGGCGTCTTCGGCTCCCACGTCGCCCAGATCCTGCGCCGCCTGCGCCGCGCCTGCGCCCGCTACAACTCCCGCCCCACGTTCCTGCTGGCCTCGGCGACGGCCAGCGAGCCCGGCGCGTTCGCGAGGAGGCTGACGGGGCTTGAGATGGACGAGGTGACGGTGGACGCCTCGCCCAAGGGCTCGACCACCATCGCGCTGTGGGAGCCGCCCCTGACGGAACTCCGGGGCGAGCGTGGGGCTCCCGTACGCCGGACGGCGACGGCTGAGGCGGCGGACCTCCTGGCGGACCTCGTCCTGGCCGACGTACGCACCCTCGCCTTCGTACGGTCCCGCCGTGGAGCTGAGACGGTCTCCCTGGCCGCCCGCGCCAAACTGGCCGACGTAGCCTTCTCCATCTCCCCTCCCTTCCCACCCACCCCCGCCCTGCCCGAAACCCTCACACCTCCAGCAGCCCCACCACGCAAAACCAACACACACGAGCCCAAAACCCAACCGCACAAGACCCGACCACGCGAGGCCGAAGCACCCGAAACACGGCCGCACAAGACCCGGCCACACGAGCCCGAAACACCCGAAACACGGCCGCACGAAACCCGACCACACGAGACGGGAACAAGCGAAACCGAAGCGCCCGAGACTGAAGCACCCGAGGCCAAAACACCGGAAAGCGAACCACTCGAATCCGGACCGCGCGAGACCCGACCACGCGAAACCGAACCGCTGGAAACCGGAGCACCGGAGACCGGACCCGCGAAAACCGCAGCACCGGAGACCGAACCTGCGGCAACCAAACCAACAGCAACCGAACCCGCGGAAATCGAACCTGCGGCGACCGAACCTGCGGAAGTCGGATCAGAGGCAGCCCCTCCGGGCGGGCCAGCCTCTCCCCATCCCCTCACCTGGGCGATCCCAGACGCCCAAGACCCCGGCCTGGCCGACCTCCCCAACAAGATCGCCGCCTACCGAGCCGGCTACCTCGCAGAAGACCGCAGACTTCTCGAAAAGGCCCTGCGAGCCGGCACCATCATGGGCCTGGCCACCACGAACGCCCTCGAACTCGGCGTCGACGTCTCGGGCCTGGACGCCGTACTGATCACGGGCTGGCCCGGCACCCGCGCCTCCCTCTGGCAGCAGGCGGGCCGCGCGGGCCGGGACGGCCAGGACGCCCTCGCCGTACTGATCGCCAGAGACGACCCGCTGGACACCTACCTCGTGCACCACCCCGAGGCCCTGTTCGGCCGCCCGGTGGAGGCGATCGTCCTCGACCCGGACAACCCGTACGTCCTGGGCCCCCACCTGTGCGCCGCGGCCGCCGAGATCCCGCTGACCGAGGACGACCTGCCGACCTTCGGCGCGACCACGTCGAAGGTCCTCGCGGACCTGGTGGCTCAGGGCCTGCTCAGAAGGCGCCCGGCGGGCTGGTTCTGGACCAGGCGCGAGCGAGCCACCGACCTCGCCGACATCCGAGGCGGCGGAGGCAGCCCCATCCAGGTGGTGGAGTCGGCTACGGGCCGCCTCCTCGGCAGCGTGGACGAGCCTTCCGCTCACACCACGGTCCACACCGGCGCGATCTACCTGCACCAGGGAGAGACCTTCCTGGTGGAACTCCTGGACCTGGAAGCCGGAGTGGCCCTGGTCTCACGCGCCAATCCCGACTACACGACGTTCGCCCGGGACATAACCGAAATCACCATCCTGTCCACCGAACGCTCCCAACCGCTGGGCCCAGGCACACTGCATTTCGGCGAGGTGGAGGTGACCCGCCAAGTCGTCTCCTACCTCATGAGACGCCTCCAGTCAGGCGAAATGCTCGGCGACGAACCCCTGGACCTGCCGCCCCGCACCCTCCGTACCCGCGCCGTCTGGTGGACACTGCCCGCCTCTGCGGTGGCCCCTCTCGCCGAAGCGGGCATCGACCTCGGCGGCGCCGCGCACGCCGCCGAACACGCCGCCATCGGCCTGCTCCCACTCTTCGCCACCTGCGACCGCTGGGACATCGGCGGCGTCTCCACGGAACTGCACGCCGACACGGGCCTGCTTACCGTCTTCGTGTACGACGGCCACGAAGGCGGCGCCGGTTTCGCCGAACGCGGCTACGCCCGAGCCGCGGACTGGCTGACAGCCACCCGCGAGGCGATCATGTCCTGCGAATGCGAACGAGGCTGCCCGTCTTGCATCCAGTCCCCCAAATGCGGAAACGGCAACGAACCACTAGACAAACGCGGCGCGATCCACCTCCTCAACACACTCCTCCCCCCGCAATAACCCATCACTTACGCAAAGAACCCCACCCGCAAACGCACCACCCAACAACCCAGCCCACCGCCCCCGGACACGCCCACCGCCCCCGGACACGCCACACCACCACCCCAACAGCACAACCGAACGCACATCCCACACAAGCACGACCGAATACGCCCACCACGGACGCGCCCAAGCCACACCACACCAACCCAAAGCACGGCCGAACATGCCGCACCACGAACCCGCCCCAAGCCGCACCACACCGGACGCTCGAACCGCCGCGGTCGCGTCCACAGGAGTGGTTGTACGAGTTTGGCCTGGCCGCAAATTGGCGTCGTGAAATAACGACGGCCACCGCGTGATCCTTCGAAAGGCGCAGTTCAAGATCGAAGGAGACCACGTGATGGCCGCAGACAACAGTGTGACGCCTGAGCAGTGGGCCGCGCAGCAAATCCAGACCGGTAACCCAGACTTGTTGCAATCACGGCGGCAGACCATGCCGAGACGTCGCTGTCAGCCGAGCCCGCCGGCCTCTGCGCCGCCTACAACTGCGAACACCGCAACAACCAGACCAACCGGCACACCGCTACCGCACCCGCGACTGGACACCCGCGCAGGCTCAATCGAACCAGCCATCCCCTAACCGCACTCCGACTCCTACTTCCCGGACTGGCCGCTGGAACAGCGCCACCGGGCCGAGCCGACCGACGAATAGGCCGAAGCCCGCAGCTACATGAGCCTGGATGCCCTCGCCAAAGCACGTATCCGCTGATCCCCGGCGACACACCCACCCAGACCCCACTCCCACAGAAACTCACCGCTTAACCTGCAGAAATCAGGATCACAGGCCGACACACCGCAAGCCACCACGCTCCACAGACCGACGCGCCCCAGACCGACATGCCTCAGGCTGACGCGCCGCTGGCCAACGTGCCCCAGACTGACGCGTCCCGGGCCGACGCACCCCAGGCCAACGCGCCACCAGCCAACGCGCCACAACGCACCGCAGGCTGACGTGCCGTGACTTCCCCTCCCCTGCGAGCAACGCCCAGCCCTCATCAACCGTCAGACGCTCGAAAGCTCGCGCTCAAAGTCGCACTTGCGTTTGTCCCTGCGAACGGACTGCTAACTTTCGCCGCCTCTATGACGACGACCGGCATGACCTCGCTCAGTGTTTTCCCCATTGGCACCACCATTGCCAATGCCCTCGATGACGCCGTCATCGTCAGCGGCCCAGAAGTCGGCTGCCCCAGGCTGAGGACGCTCCCAGAACCCGCTGTCCTCCATCGATCTCGGCGATGGCGGGAGGTAGTCGTCCCAGCGCTCCTCAAGGTGTACGGCAGGCGCAACCGTTGACGCGGAGGGCTCAGACACGGCGGAGGACTCGGGAACGTTCGTGACCGCCGAACTCGGCAGCGCGATGTGAACCGGCCCTTGATGTGGGTTCTGTGCCACTTGCCCTTCTTGAACACGTCGCTCGGCATCCGCATCGATATCACCCGGCAGCACACCGAACACTCCCCCGTGTAACTGGTCAGACGAGGGCGCCATGTGCCTCTGAGAAGCACCGGTGTACGCCGCTGCAGCACCGCCGTACGCCGACGGATCGGCCTCCTGCTCCTCCCACTGCCTCCTGGCCCCGTGCGGCCGTTCGACTTCTGGTCGCGGTTGGCCGGTTCGAGAGAACTGCTCACGAACACGAGACGACGGCTGCTCGGAACCCTGAGCGGACTGCTCATGCGTACGAGACCACTGCCTGGAGGCGTGGGACGGCGGCCCGGAAACTGGGGAGTGCTGCTCCGGAGCACGAGACGACCGCCCGGAGACTTGAGAGCGCTGCTCGGAGTCAGGGGACAACTGCCCGGAAACTTGAGAGCGCTGCTCCGGAGCACGAGACGGAGACGACTGCCCGGGGCCTTGGGAATGCGGCTCGGAGACTTGAGAATGCGGTCCAGGGACACGTGACGACGGCTGCTCGGGAAGCCTTGTCTTGGCGACTGCCAGGATGACGGCGGGTCGCCGTGCCGCTGTCGTGCCATGTGCGGCGGTGCCACTCGCCGGCTGAGTCTGCACCCCCGGGGTGAGGTTTGCTGCCTGCGTCGCAGGAGTCGGCGTACTGGCATCCCCACCAAGTGAGGCCGTGGAAGGCACCGGCGCGGGACTGTCTGGGGCGGTGGCGAGCGCGCGTCGCCTCGCCCAGGCACCCGCATGAGCGCCGAGCAGCAGAAGAAGAATGCCTCCGGCAACGTAGAGACCGTACTGGCCGATGTTGCCGATCGGTGTCTCGTTCGCCTGGGCCTTCACCCCGTCGCTCTGCACAGGAGCCGAATCAGTTTCGTCTTTCGCGTCCGCCGGCACCAGCCCCCCGTTCTCGCCCTGCTCCTCGCCGGAGGGAATCGGCAGGTTGCCGCTTGGATCGGCGTCGGGTATGTCCGGCAGTTTCGTGCTGGACGGCAGTTTCGTACTGGTCGGCTTACGCGGAGTCGGCCTGCTCGACGGGAGAGCCTGCTTCTTGGCGGGCAGCGTCGGCAGCGCGTCAACGCCCCTGGCATTGTCGTTCTTGGGCGTCTGCTCGCGCTGAGTCGTCGTCGTCTTCGTCGGCTGGGCCGAGGGCGCGGCAGGGAAGGCGATGTACGCAGGCGCCGAGTCACCCGACCCGATCGACCCACCGTCGCCATCGCCCCTGAACGCCTTGACCGTGAACCCCACCTTCTCCCCCACCGCCCTGGAGGGCACGGCGAGCACCGCCTTGCAGGAGGAACCCGCGCACGCGCTGTCAGCGGGCAGCCTTCCAACAACGCCGGACTGCGTGTTGGAAACCTCGTACGACTGCAGGTCCGGCTCGGACCCCTTGCTCCAGGTCACAAGGACCTTGTCGGCGCCCTGCCTGCCCGCATCCACGTTCCCCGGCGCCTCGGCCGGTCGGCGCAGTGTGAACGTGCTGCTCGCGTACCTCGTCCCAGTGATCTCTCCTCTGAGAATCACGGTGAAGGACCCGTTGGGGGCATCACCCGCGTCGAACGTGCCGGAGATCGTTTGATTGGCCCCACCCCCCGCGACCTTCTGACTCGGCGTGGAGGGCCCTTCGACGTACAGGCCCACCTTCAACTGCATCAGCCCCGTACGCGCCGAGACCTCAACAGACGAGCTCGAAACCACCTGACCGTCGGAGGGGGAAGTGATCTGCCCCGAAGAGCCCGTCCCCTGACTCGAAGAGCCCCTCCCCTGAACTGATGACGCAGCCCGCCCCAACGGTCCAGATTGAACTGATGACGCGGCCCACTCCAACAGGCCAGGCTGAACTGACGACGCGGCCCACTCCAATGGTCCAGCGTTAGCCGAGGACCCGGCCCACCCCAACAGCTCAGAGCTAGCCGTGGACGCAGCTCGCCAGGACGAGCTGACATGGCTTGAGTAGTCGGCCCGTCTCATTTCCGTGGCCGCTTGTGCGGTGCCGCCGAGCGCGATGGATACGGCCGCGATCACCCCTGCGGCGGCGACGACTTTGCCGACTACCGTCACGACGCTTCCCTCCGTCGAGAGCCTCGCGCCGCTTGAGCACCCTCGGGGGTTCATGCGACGACCGGAAGTGCAGTCCAGCCCGGCCGATACGGTCACCGACCGTCCCCGGACCCGCACCCTAGCGACTGTGTTCCTGCTCTCCCACGCCCTTTGTCACATACGGCATGGACCGAGGGTAAGCGGAACCTTACGGGAGATATCCAACTCTTGGACACCGCGTCCAAGAAGTCGTAACTCGATCGCGACATTGCTCAGCAGGAGCCACAACCGCCCCACCATTACTGAGACGTCCGAAAATGCCGCTCGCAACTGAGCGTATATAACGCAATGTCGCGATCCATGATGATTGTCAATGTTCTGGTGACGATGAGTGATCATTTTCGGTCGGGAAGTTTCCCGTCGGCTGGGCCAGCCCGTGACCTGCCCACAACGGTGCGGGAACCTAATAACGGTAGAGAGACCTGCAGTGCTGTCCAGACATCGGCGATATCTTCGGTGACCTTGCATTGCGTCAGCTCCACGCCATTCTCCGCAGCCAGTTGAGCGGCCCTGTCGCAGGCGCCTTCCGGGTCGATCAGCGCCAGCTTGGCAGCCGCGAGAGCACTGAGGTCGGCGGCACCACTGACCCGATGGCGAGCCACTCGTACGGAACCCACCGTGGCGAGCGCCATGGCAACCGCCATCAACAGGCCCATGAGCGCCACACCCCAGAGCGTGGCCGAGCCGCGCTCTTTGGAGTTGATCATTACTCTCCAGTGCTTCGAAGGGATCGGTTGGTCGTCAGGCGGGACCCGGGTCAGCGGTTGCGCGTAGCAGTGGGTGCGGATCAGCAGGTGCGGGGGTAGCGGGCGCGCCGGATGGCGAAAGCGTGGGGTGGTGGAGTAGCGAAGCGTGGGCTGGCGAAAGCGTGGGGTGGTGGACACGTGGGGTGGCAGGTGCTCAGGTGCGCGGGTAGCAGGTGCGCGGGCGGCGGAGGCTCGAGGTTGCAGGGGTGTGGAGCAATAGTGGCGCGGAGCAGTGGTGGTGGGGTGGCCATCTGTGGCATGGGCCAGGCGGTCGCAGGAAGTTGGGCGGCGGCGGGGAGGGGCCGGCAGGTGGGTACGGGTTGGAGTTGCACATCGCCAGGCCAGCCGCCGCAGGGCTGCCCGGTGGATAGAGATGGGTGGCCAGGTTCTGGCGATGGCGGGGCGGTGATGGGTGTCCGGTGGTAGCGGGTCATGGTTCGGTTTGTGCGGTGGCTGTTGCTGATACTCGGACGGGCGGTAGGGAGTGGCCCCAGGAGGGGCGTACTTCGACTGTAATCTGCACTTTTGTGAATTCGGGGTCGCGGGTTATGGCTATCTCGGCGTTCGAGCTGGTGGCCGTTCGGGTGAACTCGCGGACCTGATCCAAGGGCTCGCCTCTGGCTGCGGCTCTGGCCGCGGTTCGGGCGGCGTCCACACACTCGAGTTGGACGCCAACGGCCTGGATTGCCCATAGAGCGGCGGCCAGTACGACCATCAGGGCGGGCAGCATCGCGGCGGTCTCGATCGTCACCGAGCCCCGCGATGCCGACCGCTTGCTGCTCGTGGAGATCCGCGCGTGGCGGGGTGTCATCCCGTGGTGGTGTTGAGTGCTCGGTTGATTAGTGATGTCAGCATTTCTTGGACTTCGGGACTGCTCACGATCTTGAAGAGAAGTGCGGCAAAGGCGCAGGCTGCGATGGTTCCTACTGCGTATTCGGCGGTTGACATGCCGCGTTCACGGTTGATGGCAGCGTAGTGAAGCCATTTATTCGATCGTGGCCGGAGGCTTTTGATTCGTCGGCTATGGGTCGGGGTGAGTGACGATGGCTCCGCGGTGCCTGTGTCGAGGGATCGGCTATCCCGTCGATTGCTGACGTGTCGATCGTTGCCCAATTGCTTGCCGTTCAGTTGGCTGCTGCCCAGTTGGTTGCTGTCCAGTTGGTTGCTGTCCAACTGACTGCGGCCCTGCTCGCTGCGGCCCTGCTCGCTGCGGTGCGCTTGCCCGTGGGCCGCTTGATTGCGGGCCTGCTCGCTGCTGTGGGCTTGCCCATAGCCCGCCTTCCCGTGGCCCGCTTGCCGGTGAGTCGCTTGCCCGTGAGTGGCTTGCCCGTGGCCCACCTGCTTGTGAGTCGCTTGCCCGTGGGTTGCTTTGCTGCGTGCGGTTCTTGTTGAGAGCGCTTGAGTGGTTTGAGCTTTTGTGGGTTGGTGGGAGCAGGTTGGGCTTCGGATGAATTGGTTGGCTGGGTGGGCGCTCGATGTGGTGGTGGCAGTGGGCGCTGGGATGGCTTTGATGTCGTCTGGCGTGGTGGCGGGACTGTGCATCTTGCCTCCAGAGGTTGGAGCCGGGGGGTTGGCCGGCGGGAGTTCAAGGGTTGCCTAGGCGGGATGGAGGGCGGGGGGCCGAATCGCGTTCTGTGGATAAGCGGGGTGCCAGGGTGGAGCCTTGTGGATGGGTTGGGTTTCTGCTGCGTATTCGGTGTTTAGGGCGTCTGTGTGGTTCTTGTTGGCCTTACGGTGGCGATGGGCGAACCAAGTGGGAAATGATGACCAGACCGATGAGATTCGCGGCATTCTGGCTCGTAAGAACACCACTGCCCGGGCTGCGCTGCTCGGCGCGTTGAACGGGTTGGATGTGGAGGGGCAGCTTCGCGCGGGCGGGCTTGAGGACGGTGATCTGGCCACGCTTCGGAGCCGGCTCGTTCGGTAGGTGGGGTGGCGGGCACAGCTGCCTGCTGTACGCCCGGTGCCTATGCCGAATTGTGTGCCTGGTTCGACTTCGACGCCCGTTTCTTGGTTCTCGTGCCTGTGTTGGTTTTTCATGCCGACTTTCTGCTTGCGTACTCGATCGTGGTGTTTAGGGGAGCACGATGGTGGAGGCGAGGCCGGCCACTATCGGGATGATGCCGAGTAGGACGAAGGCCGGCAGGAAGCACAGGCCCAACGGGGCGACTGCTTTCACGCCGACGCTTCTTGCCGAGGCGACGGCCGCGGTCCTGGCCGTTTCTCTGGCGTCGTCGGCAAGGCGGGTCAGGACGTCGGCCACAGGCGCGCCACTTTGAGCTGCTCGGCTCATGGCTCGGGACAGTTGGCCCGTGGTGGGGTCTGCGGCGAGGGACGCCCAAGTTGGTTCTGGGTCGGCGCCCAGGCGCAGTTGGCTGCTCACCCATGTCAGGCGTTCCCCCAGAGGGCCGCCCAGTGCGTAGGCGGTGATCTGGGTGGCAGTGCTCACTGGGTGTCCTGCTTGGAGGCACGCTGTCATCAGGTCGGCGGCGAAAGGCAGGTCGGCTGTGATTCGGCGGCGGTCGTGCTGGTGTTGCTGGGGTTCTTTTCTGTGGAGGAGCAGAGCTGTTGCCGAGGTGGTGAGGATGCCTGCGATGACGCCGGTGCTGCCGCCGATCAGTAACGCGGACATCAGGCCGGTGCCGGTGGCGGTGAGCATTGTTTTGCGGGTGAGTTTGTGAGGACGGTGACGGTTGGGGTGGAGCCAGGTTGGGGTGGAGGGCTGGTTTTCGTCGGGGAGTTGGTGGGTTGTGTGTGTTTGGGGGTCTGGACGGTCTTGACGGTCTTGAGGGTTGCGGGAGCGAGGGGGCCTGGTGGTTGTAGGAGGTCTGCTGCTGCTTGCTGGACGTAGTCGGGTGAGGCGTTCTGCGGGGGTTCGTGGTGAGAACCACAGCCAGGCGGATATGCCGGCGCATAGAGCGGCCAGGAACTGGAGCATTGGCGGATCCGAATCGTGCTCGTGTGCGGGGTGTCGGGCGTACGCGTCCCAAGGGTGAAGTAGCGCTGGGACTGCCGGTGGGTTCGGTGCGGATCACCTTGCGGGGGGGGCGGGGTGGTTGTTGCGGTCAGGGTTGGGCTTGGGTTGCCATGTGGTTGGTCCACCACAGGCCGCAGGCGTCGAGTGCTACTCCGGTTGTCAGGCACAGGAGGCCGGGGAGGCTGCCGAACAGGAAGGTCAGTGGATGCATGTTCAGGGCTGCGGCCATGAGGAGGCCGAGGGCCGGGAGTAGGGCGAGCATTCTGGCTGTGGTGCGTGGGCCGGCCAGTTGTGCTGCGACGTCCTGGCGGTGGGCTTGGGCGGCTCGTAATGTGTGCGCTACCCGGTCGATCAGGGAGGCCATGCCCGCGCCTACCATGGTGCCGACCTGCCAGCAGGCTGCCAATTGACGTAGACCCTCGCCTCCTTGTTGAGGGGCCGCTGCTGTCAGGGCCACGGAGACGTCGCCGCCGTCCCGTGCGGCCGCGACGACAGGGCGCAGGAGGTCGGGCTCGGGGAAGTCCACTGCTGACAAGGCTCTGATCAGGGATTCGCCCGGGGTACGGCCGGCGGAGAGTTCCGCTGACAGGGACTGGCACAGTTCGATGGATGCCTGTCGCCAGGTCTCGGCGCGGCGGGCGGGGGTGGCGGTGGAGGTCTTGAGGAGTTCGGGCAGGGATTTCCATCGTGGTTTGGGGCTGTTCCGGGTCAGCAGAAGTTTGGTCAGGCGGGTTGTCGCCCTGTCGGGGCCTGTCCACAGCCATATGGCGCAGGCTGTGGACAATGCGGCTATCAGCGCGCTGATCATTGTTCTTCCTTGTCGTGGGGTGCTCCATCGTGGGTTCGGAGCTTCATGAGCGTGCTGCTCTGTGCGCCAAGGCGTCGTAGCCGGGACCGGGGTGGGTGTGGCCCTGCGCGTCGAAGGTCAGGGCCGGGATCGACTCGACGAAGCCGCTCGGCGTTCTGGTGAGCAGGCAGATCTCGGCTATGCGCCTTCGGCCGTCCGGGCGGCCGCGGGTCAGATGGATGACCGCGTCGAGAGCCGCCGCCAACTGGCTGTGCACGGCCTCTCTGCTCAAACCCGCCGCGCAACCGAGAGCCTCCAGGCGAGGCGGTACGTCGGCCGCTGTGTTGGCGTGCAAAGTGCCGCAGCCCCCCTCGTGACCCGTGTTCAGGGCGGCCAGCAGGTCGACCACTTCGGCTCCCCGTACCTCACCGACCACCAGGCGGTCCGGGCGCATTCTCAGTGCCTGACGTACCAGGTCGCGCAAGTTCACCCCGCCGGCGCCCTCCAGGTTGGCCGGGCGGGTTTCCAGGCGGACCACGTGGGGGTGGAGAGGGCGGAGCTCCGCCGAGTCCTCTACCAGCAGGAGGCGTTCTCCTGGGTCCGCGAGGGAGAGCAGGGCGGACAGGAGCGTGGTCTTGCCTGTGCCGGTGCCGCCCGTGACCAGGAAGGCGAGTCTGGCGGTGACCATGGCGGTGAGCACCGGGATCGCGGGTGGGGTGATCGTACCCGCTGAGACGAGGTCCCCCAGGGTGAAGGTTCGGCGAGGTGGCAGGCGTAGTGAGATGCAGGATCCGCCGGAGGCGATGGGTGGGAGCACGGCATGGAGGCGGACTCCTCCTGGCAGGCGTGCGTCCACGTACGGGGAAGCGTCGTCGAGGCGTCTGCCTGCGGCGGTTGCCAGGCGTTGGGCCAGCCTGCGGACGGCCCCATCGTCCGCGAACGTGATCGGGGTGCGGCGCAGGCCGGCGCCGTCGTCGATCCATACCTCGCGTGGGCCGTTTACCAGGACGTCCGTTACGTCGGGGCGGGTCAGGAGTGGTTCCAGGGGGCCCGCGCCGATGAGGTCGGCGCATAGGGCTCGGGCTACGGCGAGGATCTCCGCGTCGCCGTAGACGGATTTCTCCGCTCTGAGGGCTACTGCTACTTGGGCGGCGGTGGGTTCGACGCCGGTTCGGGCCAGGCGTACGCGAACGGCTTCTACCAGGTCTGGGGAAACGGGAGTCGGTGTGGAGGGGACCATCGGTAGCTCGGCTTGGGATTGAGGGCCAGGTTGAGGGTGAGGGCGCATGTCGGTCAGTGGATGGGGCCCGTTGGGGTGAAGGCTCGGCTCGTTATGTGGCTGGTAGGAGGTCTTGTAGGAGGGAGGTGCAGAGGGCGCCGAGTACGGTGCGGGGGCCCAGTCTGGGGAGTTCGCCTCGGTTGAGGGTGGCGGTTAGGCGAGGTTGGTCGGGGAGGTTGCCGGCCGAAGGGATGCCCAGGGAGGACATGGCTGTGTCGTCGTCCACGACTCCTGGGCGGACGACCGCGCGGATGTCGGCGGTGTGTTTGCGTATCTCGGACAGGATCTGGCTTGTTGAGAGGATGCCGCGTACGTCTGCCGTGGCTACCGTCAGGGTTGTTTTTGCCCTGGTCAGGGCTTCCTTTGCGGCTGGGTCCAGGTGTCGGGGGAGGTCTACGACGACGAGGTCGAAGCCGCGCCTGCCTGCTTCCAGGACTGAGCGCATGGCTTGAGCCGGGATCGGGCCGACCTCGCCTCTGTGGAAGGACAGGACGGCCAGGTCTCCGAACGCGGGAAGCGCCGCTTGTAGTGCGCTGGAGCTGATCCGGCCCTCCCTGGCCACCAAGTCGCCCCAGCGGGCGCCCGACGCCTCCTCGTGGCCGAGTAGCGCGTCTATGCCTCCGCCCAGGGGGTCCGCGTCCACCAGCAGTGTGCGGAGGTGGTCGGCTGAGGCTCTCAGGGCCAGGCAGGCGGCTAGGACGCTGGCCCCTGCTCCTCCTCTGCCGCCTATCACGCAGATCACGGATCCTGAACGGGGGTCGGGCTCCATGGCGTCGGCGAACAGGTCCACGAGGGTGCGTTCGTCGCTCGGGAGGGTCATGACGGTTTGGGCGCCTACTGCCACGCATTTTCGCCATGTGTCTGGGTCTTCGGTGTCCTGGGTCACCAGGAGGACTTGGTCGCGGGGTGGGGGTGATGTTGCGGCTACGGCTTCTGCCTGGTCGGCGCCTATGGCCACGAGTGGGGCGAGGTTCCAGAAGGGGCGGGCGTGGGCGGGGGCGTGGGCCACGTCGAGTTGCGTGCCGGCCGCGGCCGCTATCCGGACCAGGTCGTCGAGTAGGGCGTGGTCTTCGGTGATGACCAAGGGGCGATGCATGTTGGCCTCCCGGGAAGCGACGTGACGTGGGTGCGCGGGCTTGGGAGGTCCGAGTTTGTTGGATGGGGTGGGGGTGGCGAGGGGCCGAACGGCATTCTGGGGATTGTGGCCGGGGTGGGGGTGGTGGCTGTGGATAAGGGCGTCGCTGCGGTGCCTGGGGAGGGCGGACCCGACGCGGCGGGACGGGGGTGCGGCAGGACGGGGGTGCGGCAGGACGGGGGTGCGGCAGGACGTGGCGGGGCAGGCGTGGCGACGCGGGCGTGGCGGGGCAGGCGTGGCGACGCGGGCGTGGCGGGGCAGGCGTGGCGACGCGGGCGTGGCGGGGCAGGCGTGGCGACGCGGGCGTCGCGGGACTGGTGTGGCAGGACTGGTGTGGCAGGGTGCGCGTGGCGGGGCAGGCGTGGCGGGCACGCATGGCAGGGCGTGGCCGGGCGCAGGGCGTGGCCGAGCGCAGGGCGTGGCCGGGCAAGGTGCGGCAGGACGTGACCGATGAGCGCGGCTAGGGCAAGGCAAACAAGAACCGGACGCGGGAACCGGACGCGGGGAAGGTGCGTGCCGAGGGCTGCGGGTGCCGGGGAGTGGTGGGGGTGTGCCTTGCGTGGGTGGCTGAGCGCCGCAATGGAGGGGAAAAGGGGCGACCCCCGCCGGGGGGGAGAGCGGGGGTCGCCTGTCGGTCCGGCTCCGGGGGGGTAGAGCCGGTCCCGTTTCAGAAGAAAGCTTTCATCACCGGACCGGAGCCTGGCAAGAGACTTGCAAAGCTATCCCGTGCGAGGGGCTCCAGTTTCGGGGCGATACCTCCGTATGCTGCCCGATCGACTCGAGTTTCGTCGAGGAGCAATCTCGCATTTTCGCCAAGTTTTTTCGTCACGCGATAACGATCACATAAAGGAGATCACTCAGAGTGATCGTCACAGGTTGGTAACCGACTCAGGGAAGGCGCCGGTTCCCATATGGCCGACGGGTGGTCCACGGCTGAGTAAAGGTCTTGGTCCGAGGGGTTCCCATCAGGGCGGATCCGGCATAGAAAGGTGATACGGACCACATGTCCGGGTGCATCAACCGGGTACCCACGCGCGACCAGCCGCGGGAGGCGCGTCGTGGCGGGCTTGACCCGTTCCGACGGATAGAGGTGCACGCTTGGTAACCCGGTGTGACGCACCGGCGGACGGCGTCTCATGACTGAGACGCCGTCAGCTATGTCAACTTTCTCCCGGAGCGGGCGCGTCAGCCCCTCTGCATGGCCTCACAGACGGCTACCGTCTCGCGTACGCCCAGGCTTACCGCGGAGGCACAGTGTTGTACCCAGGCGGCCACTCCCTCAGGCGTCCCGTCCAGGTACGCCCGCAGCGCCTCCCCGTACGGCAGCTCCGAATGCCCTACCTCCACGGCCACCAGCGACTTCGGATCCAGTCCGTACTCGACCAAAGTCAGCCGCTCGGCCGAACGCGCCACGATCCCGTCCGCCGTACCGAACGGGCGTAGCACCACCAGCTCCGCGTGTACCACGGCGGCCAGCACAATCGCGGGTGCCTTCGTGGGGCGCTCCAGCAGGTCGAACAGGCCGTCCATCCGGGTCGCGGCGTCGGCGGCGCTCGGAGCGGGGCCGAGGGACAGCGGGTCGGGGACGGCGACGCCGCCTTCGTCTCCTGAGCGGGGGCGGCCAAGCTGCTCCTGGGAGGTGAGCTCGGTCGCCGCGACGGCGTGCAGTCGCGCGAGCACCTGCCTCGGAGCCCGTCGCCAGGTCGAGCCCATGCGGCCCATCTCCGCCGACGCGCGCAACGCTCCCTGGACCAGCGGATCGTGGGCTTCGTCCCGGCGCAACACGTCCAGCGGTACGTCCACACCCTCGATCGCGGCCGACGCCCGGGCGCCACGCAGGGATGACTCGGCGGACACGGCGGGGCTGGCCCTGCGCAGGACGCGATGGCGGTACAGCTTGTCGACTGCCTGCCGAGCCTCTTCCACCGCCTCGGAGACGCCGGGCAACTGGGCGATGACGGCCAATGGGTCACTCACGGGAACTGACCCTACCTGCGGGTAGCACCGCGCCTGCAGGTAGCACCGCACCTGCGGGTAGCACCGCACCTGCGTCTGTGCCGGCACCTGCGTCTTGCGTCTGCGGCAGGACCACACGCAGCAGATCAGGAGCAGGGCGGGGCTCGAGTGAGGGCGAGGCTGACCGAATGGGGGCTGACCGAATGAGGGCTGGGCTGGAGTGGCACCGCGCTGGGCCGGGCTGGAGCTGGGCCGCGCTGGGCCGGGGCTGGCACGAGGGCTGGGTTGAGGGCCGGGCTAAGGGCCGGGCTAAGGGCCAGGCTGGGGCGGCGCGAGGCTGCGTTGGGCTGAGAGCCGGGCTGGGGCCGGTGCCGGGCTGGGCTGGAGTGGGGGCGGGGCTGGGCTGGAGCGGGGCCGCGCTGAGGCGGGGCCCCGCTGGGGGCCGGGCTGCGCTGGGGGCCGGGCTGCGCTGGGGGCCGGGCTGCGCTGGGGGCCGGGCTGCGCTGGGCGGGCTGCGCTGAGGGCCGGGCCGGCGCGGGGCTGGCGCTGGGCTGAAGCAGGGCTGCGCTGGGGCGGGCTGGCGCTGGGGCGGGGCTGGCGCTGGGGCGGGGCTGGCGCTGGGGCAGGGCTGCGCTGGGGGCCTGCGCGGGGCTGGGGCTGCGGCTGGGCTGGAGTGGGAGCTGGGCTTGGGCCGCTCTGGGGCTGGGCTGGAGCGGGGCCGCGAGGGGTGGGAGAGGTGGAGGTTTGGTGTTTGAAGGCCGCAGGGGCGCGGGCGGTACGGAAGGTCGCAAGGTCGCAAGGTCGCAACGTAGGGGGAAATCACTGCGGGTAGGGAGGCGGGGCATGGTGTCAGGTCGTTGAGAGGAGTACCAGAGTTGTAGCTCTCAGTGGCCGAGCCATGGCCGAACGGTGGCCGAGCCAACAGATAAAGGCACATGCAACGCGACCAGGACAAGCAGCCGCACCCAAGCACGCACCCCCAGAAACCACCCCCATAAAGGACCTTAAAGCATTCTCCCGATTTCAGGATGGCAACATTTCAATAGCGTTCGTAATGCGCCGAGATAAGCCAGCCCCACCCACCTCCACGGTACGGACCTGTCTAGACCTCTTGTGTCGCGTGGTCATGAGCTGGTGAAGTGGGACACGAACCTAACCATTCTGGCCATAGAAGGAGCACGAGGTGGCCCCGGAGACCGCTGGTAACGAGCCCCAGGCGCTGTCCAACCTGCTGAAGGAGAACCGCCGGTTCGCACCGCCGGCTGACCTGGCGGCGGCCGCGAACGTGACCGAAGCCTCATACGGCGAGGCGGCCGCTGACCGTCTCGCCTTCTGGGAGCATGCGGCCGACCGGCTGGCATGGACCAAGCGTTGGGAAAAGACGCTCGAGTGGAACGCCCCCTTCGCCAAGTGGTTCGTCGGCGGCGAGCTCAACGTCGCCTACAACTGCGTAGACCGCCACGTCGAAGAGGGACGCGGCGACAAGGTCGCCTACCACTGGGAGGGCGAGCCGGAGGGTGACACCCGTACCCTCACCTACAACGACCTGAAGACCGAGGTCAGCAAGGCCGCCAATGCCCTGCGCGAGCTGGGCGTGAGCAAGGGCGACCGGATCGCGATCTACATGCCGATGATCCCCGAGCTGCCGATCGCGATGCTGGCCTGTGCCCGCATCGGGGCGATCCACTCGGTGGTGTTCGGCGGGTTCTCGGCCAGCGCGCTGAAGAGCCGGATCGACGACGCCGACGCCAAGGTGGTCATCACCGCCGACGGCGGCTACCGCCGGGGCAAGCCGTCGGCGCTCAAGCCGACCGTGGACGAGGCCGTCGCCGAGTGCCCGCAGGTGGAGCACGTCCTCGTCGTACGGCGTACCGGCCAGGAGGTCGCCACCAACGGCAAGGACGTCTGGTGGCACGACCTGGTGGAACGCCAGAGCGACCAGCACACCCCCGAGCCGCACGACGCCGAGGACCCGCTGTACATCCTCTACACCAGCGGCACCACCGGCCGCCCCAAGGGCATCCTGCACACCACCGGCGGCTACCTGACGCAGACGGCCTGGACCCACCACGCCGTCTTCGACCTCAAGCCCGAGACCGACATCTACTGGTGCACGGCCGACATCGGCTGGGTGACCGGCCACTCCTACATCGTGTACGGCCCCCTCGCCAACGGCGCCACCAGCGTCATCTACGAGGGCACCCCGGACACCCCGCACCGCGGCCGGTTCTGGGAGATCGTGCAAAAGTACAAGATCACGATCCTGTACACGGCTCCCACGGCGATCCGGACGTTCATGAAGTGGGGCGACGACATCCCCGCCAAGTACGACATGTCCAGCCTGCGCATCCTGGGCTCCGTCGGCGAGCCGATCAACCCCGAGGCGTACGTCTGGTACCGGGAGCACATCGGCGGCGAGCGCTGCCCGGTCGTGGACACCTGGTGGCAGACCGAGACCGGCGCCATCATGATCAGCCCGCTGCCCGGCGTGACCGCCGCCAAGCCGGGCGCCGCGATGCGCCCGCTGCCCGGCATCGTCGCCGACGTGGTGGACGAGCAGGGCCAGAGTGTCCCGAACGGCGGGGGCGGCTTCCTGACCGTACGCGAGCCGTGGCCCTCCATGCTCCGCACGATCTGGGGCGACGACCAGCGCTACATCGACACCTACTGGAGCCGCTTCGAGGGCATGTACTTCCCCGGCGACGGCGCCAAGAAGGACGACGACGGCGACCTGTGGCTGCTCGGCCGCGTGGACGACGTCATGCTGATCTCCGGCCACAACATCTCCACCACCGAGGTGGAGAGCGCCCTGGTCAGCCATCCGAAGGTGGCCGAGGCGGCCGTGGTGGGCGCGACCGACCCGGTGACGGGCCAGGCGATCGTGTCGTTCGTGATCCTGCGCGGCACCGCGGAGGAGAGCGACGACATCGCCGCCGACCTGCGCAACCACGTGGCCAAGACCCTGGGGCCGATCGCCAAGCCGCGCCAGATCCTGGTGGTGCCCGAGCTGCCCAAGACGCGTTCCGGCAAGATCATGCGCCGTCTCCTGCGCGACGTGGCCGAGAACCGCAGCATCGGCGACGTCACCACACTGGCCGACAGCACGGTGATGAACCTGATCTCGGAGAAGCTCCCGTCCGCGAAGTCGGAAGACTGACGGACGAGAGGGCCGACGGACCGAGAA